>CAWFYD010000006.1:0-138254 GCA_963819945.1 uncultured Acidimicrobiia bacterium | reverse complement strand
AGCAATACGTACTAGTTGAGCACGTGGAAGGGGAGCACCACGTATTGCTCACGTTGCGTCCGATGCGGTGATAGCCCCCGCGGGTGAACGAGACACCGGTCATGTGGTTCTCGGGCCGACCAACCATCACGTCGGACCAGAAGGTCGTCACCTCGGCCTCGCGGTCCGTTCCCATCAGCGGGTCCTGCTTCAGGAAGCCCTTGTACCCGACCATCACGTCGTGGTCGTCGCCCTCGATGCGCACCTGCCACAACGACGTGTTGCCCGAGAAGAACGCCGCGTTGCCGCCACGCGCGATGAACGCTTCGACCGTGTCGCGCATGCCCTTCGACCAGTACTCGTCGTGACCGACCGAGAGGTACAAGCTGGCGCCGTCCAACACCTCGGGGTGCTCCTCGAGATCGGCGTTCGTGCACACGCCGATCTCGAACCCTTCGTGCTCGGCCCATTCGATGAAGGGCAGCTCCCAGTCCGGCCAACCCGCCGACCCCGCATAACCCGACAGATGGTTGAGCTGGATGTAGCCGACGTGGGCCGCGTTCTGGGGGTCCGGCGCACCTGTCCCCGTGACGCGACGGCCCTTCCCCGGCGGCTTGTGGAGGTAGCCCGCGGCCATCGGCCGCTGCATCGCGACCTGGGTGCCGCCGGTGTAGAGATTCGGACCGCCGAAGTCGTTGTAGGCGTGCCACGTGTTGGTCGCCAGCGCGACCACGACGCGCGAGCCCGGAGCGGGCCGGACGACGAAGAACGCGTAATCACGTCGGACCTTTTCGCCGACGTCGATCTCCATGACGACCTCGTAGTAGCCCGATCGCCACGCCGGGTCGACGGCCAACGTGAGTGCGGCCGGCCAACCACATCCCTGCGAGGCCGCGTCCTTCGGCGTCTCGTGCTCATCGGTCGCAACCGCGTCAGAACGAAAGACGACGTCGCGTTGCCCGCCGACGCGCGCTACCTCGACGCGCACCGGCCGCCCCGCGGCCGACGACATGTGCAGCCCGACCTGCTCGCCCGCGCCCACCGATTGCGGCCAGCAGTACCCCGTCACCACCTCACGTGCCATCGACCTGACCCTAACGGGCCTCGTTCAGGGGCGGACGTACGCCGCGAGGTGCTCGCCGGTGAGAGTCGACCGCGCGGCGACGAGGTCGGCGGGTGTGCCCTCGAAGACGATCCGGCCCCCGTCGTGGCCCGCGCCCGGACCGAGGTCGATGATCCAGTCGGCGTGCGCCATGACCGCCTGGTGGTGCTCGATGACGATGACCGACTTGCCCGAGTCGACCAGCCGGTCGAGTAGGCCGAGCAGCTGCTCGACGTCGGCGAGGTGGAGGCCACTGGTCGGCTCGTCGAGGACGTAGACGCCGCCCTGCTCCGCGAGGTGGGTGGCGAGCTTCAGCCGCTGTCGCTCGCCACCGGACAGCGTCGGGAGCGGCTGGCCGATCCGCAGGTAGCCGAGCCCGACGTCGACGAGCTGGGTGAGGATCTTGTGGGCCGCCGGCGTCTTCGCCTCGCCGTCGGCGAAGAAGTCCGCGGCCTCGGTGACCGACATGCCGAGCACCTCGCTGATGTCCAGGCCGCCGAACTTGTATTCGAGGACCTCGGCCTGGAACCGCTTCCCCTCGCAGACCTCGCACGCGGTGGCCACCCCGGCCATCATCGCCAAGTCGGTGTAGATCACCCCGGCGCCGTTGCAGTTCGGGCAGGCGCCTTCGGAGTTGGAGCTGAACCGCGCCGGCTTCACGCCGTTGACCTTCGCGAACGCCTTGCGGATCGGATCGAGCAGTCCGGTGTACGTCGCCGGGTTGCTCCGCCGTGAACCCTTGATTGCGCCCTGATCGACCGTCACCACGCCCTCTCGGCCCGACACCGAGCCGTTGATCAGCGAGCTCTTCCCCGCGCCGGCCACTCCCGTCAGCACCACGAGGACGCCGAGCGGGATGTCGACGTCGACGTCCGCCAGGTTGTGCGTCGTCGCGCCCCGAATCTCCAGCGCGCCGGTGGGCGTCCGCACCGTCTCCTTGAGCGAGGCACGGTCATCGAGGTGCCGGCCGGTGATGGTGCCGCTGGCCCGCAGCCCGTTGACGGTCCCTTCGAAGACCACCTCGCCACCGCCCGTACCCGCGCCGGGGCCGAGATCGACGACGTGGTCCGCGATGTCGATCGTCTCCGGCTTGTGCTCGACGACGAGCACGGTGTTGCCCTTGTCTCGCAGCGCCAACAAGGTGTTGTTCATCCGCGCGATGTCGTGCGGGTGCAGCCCGACCGTCGGCTCGTCGAACACGTAGGTCACGTCGGTGAGCGACGATCCGAGCTGGCGGATCATCTTTGTCCGCTGCGCCTCGCCGCCCGACAGCGTCCCCGTGGGCCGGTCGAGGGAGAGGTAGCCCAGCCCGATCTCCACGAACGAGTCCAGGGTCTCCCCCAACGACTCCAGCAGCGGCGCGACCGACGGCTCCTTGAGGTCACGCACCCACTCGGCCAGGTCGCTGATCTGCATCGCGCAGGCGTCGGCGATGTTGAGCCTCTTGATCTTGGACGACCGGGCGGCCTCGTTGAGCCGGGTGCCGCCGCACTCCGGACACACGGAAAATGTCACCACGCGTTCGACGAAGGCGCGAATGTGCGGCTGCATCGACTCGACGTCCTTGGACAGCATCGACTTCTGGATCTTCGGGATCACGCCCTCGTAGGTCAGATTGATGCCTTCGACCTTGATCCTGGTCGGCTCCTTGTAGAGCAGGTCGTCCAGCTCTTTCTTCGTGAACTTGCGAATCGGCTTGTCCGGATCGAAGTAGCCGCAGCCCCGAAAGATCCGGCCGTACCAGCCATCCATGCTGTAGCCGGGGATGATCAGCGCACCTTCGTTGAGCGACTTGCTGTCGTCGTACAGCTGGGACAAGTCGAAGTCGGTCACCGATCCCGTGCCCTCGCAGCGCGGGCACATGCCGCCGATCCGGGTGAACGAGCGCTTCTCTCGTGTCTTTTTGCCACTCTTCTCGAACGTGACGGCACCGGCGCCGCTGATCGTCGCGGTGTTGAACGAGAACGCCTGTGGCGAACCGATGTGCGGCTGGCCGAGCCGGCTGAAGACGATGCGCAACATCGCGTTCGCGTCGGTGACCGTGCCGACCGTGGAGCGGGGGTTGCTGCCCATTCGCTCCTGGTCCACGAGGATCGCGGTGGTGAGCCCCTCCATCAGGTCGACCTCCGGCCGCGCCAGGGTCGGCATGAAGCCCTGCACGAACGCGCTGTAGGTCTCGTTGATCAGCCGCTGCGACTCCGCGGCGATCGTGCCGAACACCAGCGAGCTCTTGCCCGAGCCGGAGACCCCGGTGAACGCGGTCAGCCGGCGCTTCGGGACCTCGACGTTGATGTCCTTCAGGTTGTTCACGCGCGCACCGACGACGCGGATCAGATCGTGGCCATCGGCCGAGTCCGGCCCCGGCGATCGATCGGCCTGGCTCTGAGCCCGCTTGGGCGTGGCCTTCCGGGTGGCCTGCTTGGGAACGGCCTTCCGAGTGGCGGGCTTCGGCGTCGCCTTCTCATCGTGCCTCCATCGGTCGGGCAGAGCCGCCGTCGCGGCAACGGTCGTTGTCTACCTGATCGGTGGCGTCGAACAGGGTGTCGACCGGTCCCCGCGGCGGGGCCGGCAGTCATGTCGCCTTCAGACGAACGGCAGGGCGCGAGATCGACCGCCGGCGGCAGAAGAATTCCACTCCCCGCCCGGGTGACGCGCCGTCGGGCTCTTTGGTAGAACGAGAGCCCCGCACCCTGACGCCCTGGAGCCATCCCATGCCGAACCCGCAGCACGCGATCCTCACCAACCTCGAGAAGTACCAGTGGTACACCCACATGAGCCGTACCGACGGGGCCGACCTCGGGGTCATCAAGGCGGCCCTGCGCGACGCCCGCGCCGCCGGGTCGGAGACCGGCGTGACGGTGCCGATCAACGTGTGCATCCTCTTCGGCCCGACGCTGCTCGCCGACCTCACCGACGAGATGCCCGACGACTTCCAGGCGTACCCCGGCTACGAGTCGCCGGACGGCAAGGTCGCGAAGGGCACGCAGGAGGAGCTGCTCCTGTGGGTCCACTCCGCGGACAAGGACCTCTGCTGGGAGACCCAGTGGAAGTTCCGCACTGCGGTGGAGGGCCACATGACCGTCGCCCGCGAGACGCCGACGTTCATCTATCGCAACAGCCTCGACCTCACCGGCTTCATCGACGGCACCGGCAACCCGGAGCCCGAGGACCAGCACGATCGCGGGATCGTGCCCGACGGCCAGCCCGGCGCGGGCGGCTCGTTCTGCATCGCGCAGCGGTGGGTGCACGACCTCGACTACTTCAACGGTCTGTCGCTCGAGGACCAGGAGAACGTGTTCGGTCGCACGAAGGCAGACTCGACCAAGCTGGGGACGCAGGTCCCGACGTCGCACCTCTCGCACGTCGAGCTGCGCGAGGGCACCACGGGTGACGACGGCTCTCCGAAGCGGGGCGAGATGGTGCGGCGCTCGACGCCGTACGCGTTCCACGACGGCACGATCGGCCTCTACTTCATGGGCTTCTGCAAGGAGCAGGCGCCGATGCGGGAGCGCATGGAGGCGATGTACGGCATGAACGGCCAGGCGCGCGACGCGATCACCGACTACTCCACTCCCGCGTCGGGCTCCTACTACTTCGCGCCGTCCGCCGAGACGCTCGACGCCATCACCGGCTGATCGTCGCGACTCTCCGGCGAGGGTCCGTCGGCGAGCTGCTCGGGTTCGAACATCTCGCGGTGGGTGAACCGCCGTCGGGTGCGTCGGCGAGGATCAGCCTCCTCGGGTCGGTCGGCCGCACGCTGGCCGACCGCGGCGAACACGAGCTGAAGGGCATCCCGGGCCGCTGGCAGCTCTTGACCATCGACGCCTGAGCGCCGATTTCAGAATTCGCGGTCGGCGTGCCGATGAGAATGCACGGGGATGGTGGGAGGCCCAGGCGGAGGAGCCCACCAATGTCCACACGCATCGGGCGAGTAACAGCAATGGCGGCGATCGTGCTACTCGGCGTGTCCGTCGGGCCCGGGATCGCCGGCGCCGCGCCCGGCCCGCACTTCGGTCACGGCCAGGGGCGGCATCACCATCATGTGCCCTGGTTGACGGCCGAGCAGCGACAGTGCCTCGCGAACCAGGCCCGGTCCGTCCGGCCGGGCGCCGCGAGGAACCCGGCTGCCCGCGTGGCTGCGTGGAAGGCCGCGCTCGAGGCGTGCGGCGTCACGTTCCCGCCTGGGAAGCCGCCCGCATCCACCACCACGACGACGACCACGACGACAACCGCCACCGATCGAACCGAGCTGAGCGCGGCGCGTCGCGGAACCAACGTCCGGTCTCGGCGAGCGCCGAGACTTCTCGCGGCGCGCCGGCGTGTGTTAGCAAGCCGCTCGTGACCAGCACCTCCGACCTCGACGACGCGCTCGCGGCGCTCGTCGGCCAGCCGATCGGGTCCGGCGGGCCGAACGTCGCGCCGGATCCCGGTGAACCAACCGATGATCCGGCACTGGGCGGCCGCGTTCGAGGACGAGAACCCGGTGTACGTCGATGCCGCCGCGGCCGCGGCGTCGCGTCACGGCGAGATCGTCGCGCCGCCGCTGATGCTCCAGACCTGGACGATGGCGACGCCGAAGATCACCGGCATCCGGGAGCGGGGTGGCTCACCGGTCGAGGGCGGCGGCGCCAAGGTGCTGGAGCTGCTCGACGCGGCCGGCTTCGTCGGGACGCTCGCGACGAACTCCGAGTTCGAGATCGACCGCTACCTGCACCTCGGCGACGTCGTGTCGGCCGAGACCGTGCTCGAGTCCGTCTCGGCCGAGAAGCGGACTCGCATCGGTGCCGGCCGCTTCGTCACGTGGGTCACCACGTACACCGACGCGGCGGGTGCGCGGGTCGGCCGCCAGATCTTCCGCATCCTGAAGTTCGACCCGAGCGGCCTCTTCGCCGACGGGGGCGGGTCGTGACCCTGCCGACGCGGCTCGCGCCGTCGACGTCGCCCGACACCCAGTTCTTCTGGGACGGCCTGCGCGATCGTCGCCTCCTCGTCCAGCGCTGCGACGGGTGCGGCGCGTTGCGCCATCCGCCGCGGCCGATGTGCCCGCGGTGCCACTCGCTGGCGTGGACCGCGATCGAGTCGTCGGGGCGCGGGACCATCCTGTCGGCGGTGGTGATGCGGCACCCGCAGTACCCGTGGTTCGAGACGGATCCCGTCGTCGTCCTCGTGGAGCTGGAGGAGGGTTGGCGGCTCGTCGCGAACCTCGTCGGCGTCGAATCGGCCGACGACGTGATGGGCGCGCCGGTCGAGGTGGGGTACGAGGACTTCGAGGGTGATCTGACGCTGCCGGTGTTCCGGGTCGTGGCGTCGTGAGCGTCGACGCGACGTCCGTCCGGGTCGGCGACGAGCTGCCGCCGCTCGTGATCGACGTGACCGCGACGGTGATCGCCGCCGGTGCGATCGCGACCCGCGACTTCATGCCCGTGCACCACGACCGCGAGTACGCGCAGGCGCAGGGTGCACCCGACATCTTCATGAACATCCTCTCCGACACCGGCTACTGCAGCCGGTTCCTCACCGACTGGGCCGGCCCGGAGGCGAGGATCCGCAAGCTCGCGATCCGGCTCGGCGTGCCGGTGCACCCCGGGCACACGCTCACCTACACCGGCCAGGTGACCGAGGTGCGCGAGGACGGCGACGAGACCGTCGTCGGCTGTCGCGTTCACCGCGATGGACGATCTCGGCGAGCACGTCGGCGGCACCGCCGAGGTCGGGCTGCCTCGGAGTGCGGGTTGAGCACGCTCGCCGGGAAGGCCGCGATCGCCGGGATCGGCCAGACCGAGTTCTCCAAGGAGTCGGGCCGCACCGAGCTGCAGCTCGCGTGCGAGTGCGTGCTCGCCGCGCTCGACGACGCCGGGCTCGCGGCATCCGATGTCGACGGGCTCGTGACCTTCACGCTCGACTCGAGCGAGGAGATGGAGGTCGCCCGCAACCTCGGCATGGAGCGGCTCTCGATGTTCGCCCGCATCCCGTACGGCGGCGGCGCGTCGGCGGCGACCGTCATGCAGGCGGCGATGGCGGTCGCGACCGGAACCGCCGAGGTGGTCGTCTGCTACCGGGCGTTCAACGAGCGTTCGGGCATGCGCTTCGGGAACATCGGCGGCTCGATGGGCGGCGGCGGGCTCCCGCTGTGGCTGTCGTGGTACGGGCCGTTCGGGCTGCTGTCGCCGGCCGGCTGGGTGGGCCTGCACGCGCGCCGGTACATGGAGGCGTACGGCGTCACGAACGAGGACTTCGGGCGCATCGCCGTCGTCGACCGTGCGCACGCGGCGACGAACCCGGCGGCGTGGTTCTACGAACGGCCGATCACCATCGAGGACCATCAGTCGTCGCGCTGGATCGTCGAGCCGGTGCTCCGGCTCCTCGACTGCTGCCAGGAGAGCGACGGCGGGGTCGCGCTCGTGGTGACGTCGGTCGAACGCGCCCGGGACCTGCGCCACCCGGTCGCGGTCGTCGAGGCGGCCGCGCAGGGTGCGGCGGGCGACGGCGAGATGATGACGAGCTACTACCGCGACGACCTCACCGGCCTGCCCGAGATGGGCGTCGTCGCGGACCAGCTGTGGCGGCAGTCCGGTCTCCGCCCGGACGACATCTCGACCGCGTTCGTCTACGACCACTTCACGCCGTTCGTGCTCATGCAGTTCGAGGAGCTCGGGTTCTGCGGCCGGGGCGAGGCGAAGGACTTCGCGACGGTGGAGCGGCTGTCGCTCGGCGGCGAGCTGCCGATCAACACGAGCGGTGGGCTGCTCGGCGAGGCCTACATCCACGGGATGAACGGCATCACCGAGTGCGTGCGCCAGCTGCGAGGCACCGCGGTGAACCAGGTCGCCGACGTCGAGCACGTGCTCGTGACCGCGGGGACCGGCGTGCCGACGAGCGGCATGATCCTCGGCCGGGCCTGAGGCCGACAACCCGGCGCCGTCGCGGTCAGGCTGCCTTGCGCTTGACCGCCTTGAGGAGCGCGGCGTTGGGCTGCTCCGGAAGCGCCGTGAGCGGCGTCGCGAGCTCCTCGACCGTCGGCCCGTACTGCGCGGCGAGCGGCGCGAGCGCGTCGAGGTCGAAGTCGTAGAGCTTGGCGACGTTGCCGGCCAGGACGTCGCGCAGCTCGGGCTCGGGGACGGCGTGGAACACCGCGCGCAGGGCCTCGCGTGAGTACGGCGCACTGCCTTCGTCGTGGGGATAGTCGCTCCCCCACATGTAGCGGCCCGGACCCATGACGGTGTGGGCCGCCCAGTCGTCGGGGCCGGGGAAGCTCGACCCGACCCAGCAGCTCTGCTGGAAGTACTCGGTGGCCGAGCGCGGGAGCGCGTTCTCCGCCGTGTACTTCAGCTCGCCGATCTCGCCGTTGCGCACGCTCTCGATGATGTGGTCGAGCTGCTCCAGCATGGGAGGGAACGCGGACGCCGCGCCCTCGGTCATGACGAACCGAAGCTTCGGGAAGCGCTCGAACACGCCCGAGAGCAGCATGTGCACGAACGCGCGCTGCCCGTAGAAGCCGACCTCCGCGATCATGATCATGGGTACCGAGGCGAAGCGCCCGTAGTTGGGCGAGCCGGTGCCGGCGTGCAGGTTGACCGGGACGTCGAGGTCCGCCAGGGCAGCCCACAGCCGGTCGTAGTCCGGGTGGTACAGCGGCTTCACCCAGTTCACGTCGGGTGCGACCGTCGGCAGCAGCACCCCACCGCGGAGTCCGTGCTCCTTGATCCAGGTGGCGTCTTCGATCGCGTCGTCGATGTCGTTCACGAAGATCTGGCCGATGCCGGCGCGCTGTGCGGGCTTGCGGCCGCAGAAGTCGACCAGCCAGCGGTTGTGCGCCTGGATCCCTGCCCGACGGTGCGCGTACTCGTCCGGCTTGGGCGGAGCCGCGAAGAGCACGAAGCCCGGATAGAACGGCGGCACGGTGTTCGGGAAGATCACTTCGCCGACGACGCCGTCCGCGAGCTGGTCCGCGTCCCGCCGGTCATCGTCCCAGTTGCGGACGCGCAGGTCGTTGTCGCGCAGGTCCTTCCACGGGTTCTTGTACTTCCCCCGCCACGCGTCGAAGTCGTCGTGGAACGCCGGGTCCAGGTACTCGCGATAGGTCTCGTGGTTCGCGCCGGCGTGGGTGTCCGCCGAGATGATCGTGTAGCGAGGCTGCTGCCGGGCCGCTCGTGCTCGTAGAAACCATAATCCGATACTAGTACCAGGTTCTTGTTCTAGGCTCGAGCAATGGCGATCACCCTCCGCGACCCCGCGTCACTGCCCCGTGGCCAGCAGGAGCGCCGGCAGCGGATCGTGCGCGCGGCAAACACGCTGCTCGAGCGGGGTGAGTACGACGCGATCCAGATGCGCGACGTCGCCCGCGAGGCCGGCGTCGCCCTGGCCACGATCTACCGCTACTTCACCTCCAAGGAGCACCTGTACGCGGCCGCGCTCCTGGAGTGGGCGCGGGACTTCCCGGCGGCGCGCCGACGTGCCCCGAGCGCAGCCGCCGAGAGCGACGAAGCGCGCCTGCGGACGGCTGATGCGGCGGGCAGTCCGGTCGTTCGAGCGCTATCCGCAGATGATTCGTGCGGTGACGGTGCTCGAGAGCTCGACGGACCCGAACGCCCGCGCGCTCTTCGAGGAGTTCGCGGCGCTCAACCTGGGTGCGCTGATGGACGCCCTGTCCTCCACCGACGAAGCCACCGCCGCCGCGATCATCGAGGCCGCCAACAGCGTGATGGTCACCCGGCTCAGATCCTGGTCGCAGGGACGCACATCCATCCAGGACGTGCATCGCCACGTCGAGCGAACGCTCGACCTGATCTACTCCCCGGCCCCGACTCCCGGCGGCTGACGCGCACAAAACGCACCTTCAGGTGCCGCGTCGATGGCACACCGGCACCCCGCGCGATCTCACCGCCGCGGCTCGCGCCTCCTTCGGCGAGCCAATGAACTCCATCTGCGTTCGCGCTGCCACGTTCGGTGCTTTCGCACACTGGCCGCGCGCAAACATCAACGGAGACGTGACGCGCCGATGTCTTGTCACACGTTCAACACATGATGCGCGCGGCCTCGCGACCGGGCGGGCGCAGGCTGGCAGCGCACACCGTGCAGAGGCAAGTTGCTGGCAACTTATGGGGAGAGGCATGTTTCGAAAGATGGGAATGACGGCTCTGGCCGTCGCACTCGGGTTCGGGGGCGTTGCGGCGTTCGCGGGGCCGGCGAGTGCGGGGAAGCCGGACCTGGGGAACGCGACGGGCAACGTCACGTGCCAGATCACGGCCAAAGTGAAGATCACGCCACCGTTGAAGGACAGTGTGGTGGCACCGAACTTGATCCCGTCGACGACGGTCGCCAAGACGAAGAGCACGTCGTGCAGCTCGAGTGGCGGCACGATCGGTACCTTCATGAACGGCGGCAAGTCCAAGGGCGTCGTGACGAGCACCGGGACGGAGCCGGGTACCTGCACCGGTCTGGCCACGCCGGGCACCTCGGCGTTCACCGCTGACACCGTGTGGAAGCCGAACGGCGCGAAGGCCAACGGTTCGAAGATCACGTTCGCCAACGTGGGTGGCAGCCTCAGCGGCTTCAGCCTCCCCGCGACTGGCGAGGCCGGCAAGGCCACGTCGATCGTGACCGGCTCGTTCGCCGGTGACACGGCGTACGCCGTGGCGTTCGCCGCGGGCGGCGTCATCGACATCTCCCGCTGCTTCGACGTGACCACCGTCAAGCCCGGAAAGAACGGCAAGCCGGACAAGGTGAAGACCAAGGCAGCCAAGGGCCTCAAGAAGATCACCATCGGCAGCGGTTCGCTCGTACTCGAGCTTCCGTAACCGAACACCGCACGTGCAAGACCGATCGAGGGACGGGGTCTCCGGGAGACCCCGCCCCTCGTCGCGTCCCCGTTCTTGCTGCGACAGGATGCGCCGGCATGTCGGCACTGGCGCGGCCAGGAGGACGATCGTGGACCCACGGCGCATCGGCCCCACGCCGGACGAACGACTTCCCGCCGGACGAGCGACTCCCCGCCGGGGGGCAGGTATCCCGGCGGGGAGTCGTCAGCGGCGCGATTGCTCCGCCGCTCTTGACCGAACGTATCGGGACGGTCAATGCGGAGTGGCGCGAATCGTGTGACGAAGGTGTGGCGGTTCTGCGCTTGGCGCGATCCTGCGCTGACCGAGGTGTCCCCGAGCCCGCATGGCCCCGACGGCGGCTTCGACACGACGGCACGAAGCGACGGGGCCGCACCGATCGGGAGCGCTTCGTCATCGGATTCGCGCGGGTCCCGCCTCGAATCGCACCCACACCAGAGATGCTGTACGCTGACACCGACGAACTCCCTCCCCCCGGTGTCCGGAATCACCTAGGGGCAGGAGCGGGGCCGATGCAGCCCCGCTCCTGCTTTCTTTCGGGCGACATCGGGTCACGGGGGACCGCCGTGCGGGACACTCGTGACGCCGGCACCCCGGCCGACTCCACGCATCGCCGTTGCCCGTGGCGCGTGCGTGTTCCGGAGCGCCGGTGTGCACGCGTGCGTCAGCGTCGCCAAACTAGGGGACATGTCGGTTCGGATTCTGGCGGTGGAAGACGACGACCGCATCAGGACGAGCATGCGGATGGCGCTCGAGGACGAAGGCTGGAGCGTGGCCGAGGCCGCCAACGGCGAAGACGCACTCGAGCTCCTGGCCGCCGGTCCGGTGGAGCTCGTCCTGGTCGATCTGATGCTGCCCGGGATGAGCGGATTCGAGGTCGTACGAGCGATTCGGCGGATGAGCGACGTGCCGATCGTCATCGTCACCGCTCGTTCGGACAGCCACGACGTGGTTGCCGGTCTCGAAGCCGGCGCCGACGACTACGTCCGCAAGCCCTTCGCGGTGAAAGAGCTCTCGGCGCGGATTCGAGCGCTGCTGCGCCGTTCCGATGCCGGCCCGTCGATGCGGTCCGATTCGGAGGTCTTCAAGTTCGGTGACTTCGAGGTTCGACCCGCGGCCGGGATCGTCCCGCGCAATGGCGAGGAAGTCGTCTTGACCAAGACGGAGTTCCATCTCCTGTGCGAGTTCGCACGCAACGACGGTCTGGTCCTGAGCCGTGAGCAGCTGCTCGAGCGGGTATGGGGTTACGACTACTTCGGTGACGCGCGCCTCGTCGACGCCCACGTCCACCGGTTGCGCACGAAGATCGAATCGGATCCGTCCGAGCCCGACTTCATCGTCACGGTCCGAGGTCTCGGCTACAAGCTCCAGTCATGAGCGAACCCGGCCCACAAGCCCCGTCTGCGGTCGCGTCGCGTCCGCGGCCTTCGGTTTCGAGTGACGGCGGGGTTCGCGCTCGGAAGCCTCGCTCCTGGTGGGCGTGCTCTCACTGGTGACGTACCTCTTCGCCGAGCACTATCTCGTGCAGCAACGCGAGCGATCGCTCGTGCACCAGGCATCGGTTGACGCCCGGGTCTTTCGCGACGACCTCCAGAGAGGGCGTGAGCGTCAAGGATGCGCTCCACGCCGTCGAGCGCACTCCGAACTCCGAGGTCTCGGTATTCGTAGACGGCCGGTGGTTCCACACGTCGCCGCGCGCGCTCGACGATGCCCCCGGCCGCGGTTCGAGCCGCGATCGCCGAGGGGACGACCGGCGCAACAGCGCTTCCGACTCGACAATCGCCCCGTGTTCGTCGCCGGCGTTCCGCTTCCATCGGTCGGTGCCGACTACTACGAGACCTTCGTCCTCGCGGAGCTGGACCGCACGCTCCGCGTGATCCGTACCGCGCTGCTCGCAGGAGGAGCACTTGCGATCGTCTTCGGGGGCTTGCTGGGATTCTGGATGAGCCGACGGGTTCTGCGTCCCGTGACCGAGATCGCGGTCGCGGCGCGACGGGTCGCGAGCGGCGACTTCCGCACCCGATTGGCCCGCGATGCGGACCCGGACCTCGACTCGCTGGCGACCTCGTTCAACGAGATGGTCGACAGCGTCGAGCAGCAGGATCCAGCGCGAGACCCGATTCGTCGCCGATGTGAGCCACGAGCTCCGATCGCCGCTGACGACCCTGGCGACGACCGTCGAGGTCCTGCGGGCCCGACGCACCGATCTTCCCGAGCGGGCCCGCTCCGCGTTCGACCTCCTCGACATCGAGATCGGACGACTGGGACAGCTCGTTCGAGGACCTTCTGGAGCTCAGCCGAGCGGATGCCGGAGTCGACGAGCTGGACCTCGGAGCGGTGGAGCTCGGCGAGTTCATGCGCCACGCGATCGATCCGATCCACGCGAACGGCGCCCAGCTCGTCATCGACGACGAGCTTGCTGCGAACCGAGTGCTCATCGACAAGCGCCGGCTCGAACGGGTCGCTGGCCAACCTGGTCGCGAATGCCGAGACGCATGGCAGACGGACTCACGCAGATCTCCGTCACCCGCGTCGACGGGACGATGCGGATCGAGGTCGACGACCGACGGGTCGGGCGTCGACCTGTCGGAGCGGGATGCCGTCTTCGCTCGCTTCTTCCGCGGCGCGGCATCGGGCAAGCGGGTCAACAACTCCGGGCAGTGGCCTGGGTCTGGCGCTCGTGGCCGAGCACGTGAGCCTTCACGGAGGCGAGGTGTCGATCGAGGACGCCAGCCCCGCCGGTGGCGCACGCTTCGTCGTCGAGCTTCCTTGGCGGGAACCCTGAGGCGGTAGGTTCGCTCCCGTGGCGCTCACGATCGGTATCGCGGGACTGCCGAATGTCGGCAAGTCGACGCTCTTCAACGCGCTCGACGCGGGCAGAAGCGCTCGCGGCGAACTACCCGTTCGCGACGATCGAGCCCAACGTAGGCGTCGTTCCGCTCCCCGACCCCCGTCTCGACGTGCTGGCCGGGATCTTCGCCAGCAAGCAGATCGTCCCGGCCGCGGTCTCGTTCGTCGACATCGCCGGCATCGTGAAGGGCGCGAGTGAAGGTGAGGGTCTCGGGAACAAGTTCCTCGCCAACATCCGCGAAGCGGACGCGATCTGCCAGGTCGTGCGCGTCTTCGCCGACGACGACGTCATCCACGTCTCGGGCGCGGTGGATCCGGCCGACGACATCGAGGTGGTGCAGACCGAGCTCATGCTCGCCGACCTGCAGACCATCGAGAAGGCCGTCCCGCGCATCGAGAAGGAGATCAAGGGCAAGAAGACCGAGCCCGAAGGTGCTCGCCGCGGTACTCGCGGCACAGGCGCTGCTCGAGTCGGGCACCACGTTGTTCTCGGGCGCGGAAGCAGCCGGGATCGACGTGTCGCTGCTGCGCGAGCTGTCGCTCATGACTGCGAAGCCGTTCATCTACGTCTTCAACGTCGACGAGGACGGCCTCACCGACACGGAACGCCAGGCGGAGCTGCGGGCGCTGGTCGCCCCGGCCGACGCAGTGTTCCTGAACGCCAAGCTGGAAGCCGAGCTGCTCGAGCTCGACGCCGAGGACGCCGCCGAGCTCCTCGCCAGCGTCGGCCAGACCGAGCCGGGCATGGATCAGCTGGCGCGGGTCGGGTTCCACACCCTCGGGCTGCAGACGTTCCTCACCGCGGGACCGATGGAGTCCCGGGCGTGGACCATCCACCAGGGCTGGACCGCCCCGCAAGCCGCGGGGGTCATCCACACCGACTTCGAACGCGGGTTCATCAAGGCCGAGGTCGTCGGTTACGACGAGATCGTGGACGCAGGATCGATGGCCGAGGCGAAGGCCCGGGGCAAGGTCCGCATCGAGGGCAAGGACTACGTCATGGCCGACGGCGACGTCGTGGAGTTCCGCTTCAACGTGTGACGGCTACGGCCTGATCCTCCGGGTCGGCCAGGACCGACGACCATGGACGCGCCCGACCAGCGGACTGCGAACGCCGCTACTTCTGGTCCTGCGGCCGGTCGGTCTTCGTCGTCATCTGGCCCATCGATCGCATGACGCGCCCGAGGAACCGGGCCCACGCTTCCGGGTCCGGGGGCAGCTGACCCGCGCCCCGCTGGACCAGCAGGCCCAGGTTGAGCGACTCGAGGAAGTAGATGATCGAGTCGAAGTCCGCGTCCGGGCTGGCCACGCCCTCGGCGATGGCCTGCTGGGCCAAGGGCTCGCCGATCGTCACGCGCCATCGCGCTCTCGCTTCGGCGATCGCCTTGGCGAGCTTGGGTTCGCGGCGCGGCCGCGACGAATGCTTCGAGCTGGGTGGCCTCGGCGTCGTCGAGCGCGCCGTCGGTGCGGCTCGCATCCATCACGATCTCGCCCACCGTCTTGCCCTCGAACCTCTGGCCGACGGCGTTCTTCTCGACCCGGCTCAGCACCGCTTCCATGAGGAGCTCGTCCTTCGAGTCGAACCGGCCGTAGACGGCACCACTCGAGAGGCCCGCCGCCCGGACGATGTCCATGATCTTGGCGCCGAAGTAGCCCTTCTCGGCGAAGACCCTGGCCGCGGCGTCGAGCAGCTGCTCGCGCAGCGGATCCTCGTCCGGGGTCTCGGCGGCGATCTGCGGCTCCATCGTCGGAAAGGCTAGAGGAGGGCCGCGGCCCGGCCATCGACGGACGTCACGACGGCGCCGACTCCGTCTCGGTCCCCGAGAGGTACGAGGACTGGATCTCGTCGACCCGCTGTGCTCAGCTCCTCCGACGTGCCGGTGATCGAGATCCGGCCGTGGTCCATGACGTACACACGGTCCGCGATGGCCATCGCCTTGTGCACGTACTGCTCGACCAGGAGCACGCCCGCGCCGTGGTCCGCGGCCTGACGAAGGACCTCGAAGAGGCGATCGACGAGCATCGGCGCCAGGCCCAACGAGAGCTCGTCGGCCAGGATCACCGATGGCTCGTCGTGACAGCGCGAGCCCGAGTGCGAGCATCTGCTGCTGACCGCCGGACAGCAACGCGACCGGTCGCTCCAAGTGGTCGCGAAGCTCGGGGAACAGCTCGACGACCGCGTCCGACGGACGATGCGGAAGACCCGGATGTTCTCGGCGACGGACATCCGCATGAAGACCGCGCGCTCGTCGGTGACGATGGCCAGGCCCGCCCGGGCCCGCAGGTGCGTGGGCGTGTTGGTCTCGTCGACGCCGAGGCACAGCACCCGTCCGGATCGGGGACGGATCTCGCCGGCCAGCGTCAGGATCGTGGTCGTCTTGCCCGCGCCGTTCGGACCCAGGAGCGCGACGACTTCTCCGGCCCGAACCTCGAGGTCGACGTCGCGGATGATCGTGACGTCGCCGTAGCCGGCGACGAGTCCTTCCGCCGCGAGGAGCGCGGTCATGGCGACTGCGCCGGTGCTCGTCGACATGGGTTGCCGCTTCGGCTTCGGTGGGCTCGCCGAGGTAGGCCTGGATCACGGCGGGATCCTGCTGGATCATCTGCGGCGAACCCTCGGCGATCTTCTCGCCGAAGTCGAGCACGACGATGCGATCACACGTCTTGAGGATGAGCGCGATGTCGTGCTCGATCACGACGACGGAGACGGAGTGCCGCGCCGCGATGCGGCGGATGAGATCGGAGAGCTCGTTGCTCTCGTCCGCGTCGAGGCCCGCCGCGGGCTCGTCGAGCAGGATCACCGCGGGATCGGAGATGATCGTTCGGGCGATGCCCACGAGCTTGGTGATCCCGTGCGGAAGGGTGCGCGGGTGGCTGTCGAGGTGCGGCTCGCAGTCCGAGGTCGTCGACGACCGACTGGCCGAAGGCCGAGCAGGCGCCGGCGCCGGCGCCAGACCAGGTCGCGCAGGTAGTTCGTCGAGCGCCCGGGGCTCTTCGGCCACGAGGAGGTTCTCGCGCACCGTCAGCTCGTCGAACAGCTCGACGCCCTGCCACGAGCGTGAGATGCCGGCCCGGGCGCGCCGCTCCGGCGTCCACGCGGAGACATCGACGTGGTCGAGGAGCACCGTGCCGGACTGTTGCTTCGTGAAGCCGGTGACGACGTCGAGCAGCGTCGTCTTCCCCGCGCCGTTCGGACCGATGAGCCCGACCACCTCGCCGGGACGTCACCTTGAACGAGACGTCGTCGACCGCGACGACGCCACCGAACCGCACCGTGATGCCGTGCACCTCCAGCTCGACGCCCCGCGCCGTCGGCGCGGCCTCGAGCGTCGATCGGCGGCTCCGCCGACGTCGTGCTCCGCCGGCTTGAAGAAGCGGGCGAACCGCTTGGCGACGAGCGAGGCCGTCCCGTCGGGCGCCCGACGCAGCAGCTGGATCACCCCGACCGCGCTGAAGATCGCGAGCCACGCGGCGACGTTGTCGAGGTTCGGGAAGATCTCGCTGGTGATCTGCTCCGCGAGCGCGCCCGGCGCGGCCGCGGCACCGGCGACCGCGCCCGAGATCCAGCCGAGTCCGCCGATGACGGCGTACTGCACGAGCAGGATCGAGCCGAACACGTTGAAGTTCGCGAACTGCACGCTCCCCTCGCGGAACCCGAGCAGGATGCCGCCGAGCGCGGCGATGCCGGCGCCGACCGCGAACGCGTAGACCTTGACCCCGACCACGCTGATCCCGAGCGCGGCCGCGGCCCGCTCGTTGCTGCGCACCGCGATCATCTGGCGGCCGGTCGCGCCGATCCGCAGGTTGGCGACCATCAGCGACACCAGCACCAGCGCGGCCAGCATGATGCCGGCGTAGCGCTGCGGGTGGAGGCCGGCGCTGATGTCCCAGCCGAAGATCTCGGGGCTCGCGATCCCGATGCCCTCGAAGCCGCCGGTCATGCTCGCGTTCTGGAAGATCAACGAGCTGAACACGAGCGCGAGTGCGAGCGTGACGATCGCGAGCGTGACGCCGCGCGTCCGGATCGCCGGGAGCGCGACGAGCACGCCCACCCCGATGGTCGCCACGACCCCGATCACCAACGCGATCGGGAAGCCGACGCCGAGGTCGTTCGCCGCCCTCGCGGCGGCCCACGCACCGAAGCCCGCGAGCGCGTACTGGCACAGCGAGAGCTGGCCGGCGTAGCCGGAGACGACCACCACCGACGCGACGATGATGGCCATGCCGAAGGTCGTGATCAGCGCGTCGGCGTAGCTCTCGGCGGTGGCGACCAGCACCGCACCCACGACCATGGCGACGACGAGCGCGACCCGGGTGATGCGACCGCTGCCCGGCAAGCGGCAAGTCGCGCGACGCTCTCGCCGCGCGCCGGACGGAGCCGCCCGGAGAGCACGGCGACGATCAGGATGATGACGAGCGGCACGGCCTGCGACAGACCGGTGAGCGACGCGGCGCAGACCCCCATCCCGCTCGCGAGGTCGGGTTGGAACAGCGAGACCTCGCTCTGCAGGATCCCGATCCCGAGCGCCGCCGCCACGGTGATCGCGAACGACGAGAACCGCCCGACGAGCGCGGCCGCGAGCGCGGGCAGGAGGGCGACGGAGAGGATCGCGCCGTTCAGGGTGAGGATCGGCGCCAACAGGATCGCGGCGAGCGCGGCCAGGAATCCGGCGATGAGGTGGTTGACGAACTCGACTCGGCGCCGGAGCCCACCCGGCGATCGCGGCGACCCGTCGGCTCTCGGACACGGCCGACGTCGCGAGACCGAACAAGGTGTAGCGGTAGACCAACCCGAGGATCACCGCGAGCACCAGCGCCAACCCGATCAGGATGAGGCGGTCCTGGGTGATGCGAACGTCGCCGAACAGCACGATCGAGCGATCCGGCAGCAACGAACGCGGCTGGCTCACCTGATCGGGCCAGATCACCAACATCGCACTCTGCGCCGCGCTGAGCAGCGCGAGCGTCGCGATCAGCCGGCTGAGCAACGACGGTCCCCTGCAGCAGCGCGAGCGCGGCCCAGGTCAGGATGCCCGAGCGCGGTGCCGACGGCGAGCCCGACGACGAGCGCGGGCGCCGTCGCCCAGCCGTGGTCGTCGCGCAGCGTGTAGCAGACGAACGCGCCCACCGCGCCGAGCGCCGGCGCGGCGAAGTTCAGGACGCCCGACACCCGGTAGACGATGACGACCGCCAGCGCGACGAGCGCGGTCAGCGCACCGGTCGCCGCGCCGAGCAAGCACGAACCGGAGCGTCGCCTCGCTGAAGAGCTCAGTGGCGAGCACCGGTCACTTCTCCAGCTTGAACGGCTTCGTTGCGTCGCCGAACGGGGTCACGGACTTGTAGGCGCCGTCCTCGACCTTGAGGACCATCGCTTCGCGGGAGTAGAGACGCAGGCCCGAGAGCGCGGCGATGTCCGGATACGCGTTCTTGCTGAAGTCGAACGGCGCGTACTCGGGGCGGCTCACCGGTGGCGCGTTCTTGAACACGTCGACCAGCGCGTCCGAGTCGAGCGAGGCGATCTGCTCCTTCGGGAGGTCGCCGACGATGTCGGCGAAGATGTGCACGTTCGACCACGCGGTCACCACGGCGGGGCTGCTCTGCCCGGGGTCGACGTCGACGCCCGCGGCGTCGAACTCCTTGATCATCTGCTTCACGCCCGGGTTGTCCGTGTCGGTCGCCGGCGTGACCTGGGTGACCAGGTAGATGCCGTCGGCCTTGGACCCGAGCTGCTCGATCTGCTCGGGCGGGAGCAGGGTGACCGCAGTCTGGATCGGCACGTCCGTCGGGGTGATCCCCTCGGCGTCGAGCGCGTTGATGAACGGGACCATCGACGGGAGCGCGACTCCGATCGCCTGCGGGTCCCGCTCGGCGACCTGCGCGGCGACCGGCGCCCAGTCCGTGGTCTCGGGCGGCACCCACAGCACGTCCATGTCGACGCCGAGGTCCTTGGCGACGTCGACTGCCGTGCCCATGAACGTCCGGGTGATGCTCGAGTCGATCGCCACCATGAGCGCCTTCTTCGCGCCGGCGGCGGAGGACGCGGACGCGCCGCCGACCACGAGCGTGAGCGCAGAGATCGGGGCGAAGGCCTTCGGGTTGGTCAGGTCGAACACGCTGGCGCCGGCACCGAGGATGCCGGGGAGGTTCGCGGCGGTGGTGCCGGTCTCGAAGCTGCCGGTGGAGCCGAACAGCGCCAGCGACCCGTTGGAAGCTGCTTCACGACCGCACTTGCGTGGCGCCGTTCGGCGATGACTTGTCGTCGCAGAGGTCGACTTCGAGCGGGCGGCCGAGCTGGCAGGTGCCGTTGACCGCCTTCAGCCCGACCTCGGTTCCGTCCTGCGTGCCCTGGGTCGGTGCTCCCGACCACGAGCGGACCCGAGAGGCTGAGGATGGACGTCATCTTGATCGGGTCACCGGGGCACGGTATCGTGGTCGTCGTGGTCCCGCCGGCCGATGCTCGACGAGCCGCCGTCGCCACTGCTGCTGCAGGCGGCGAGCATCGCGACGACCGCGACCACCACCAGGATGCGGACGCTCACGGAACGCTGCGCAGTCACCATGGTCCCCCCTTGATCCCCCGAGGAGGCGGCGCGACGCGCCCGATCCCCAGGAAGAAACTTTATTCGCGCCATCATGTCACGGTCGGGTACCTCGCGCGCAAGGACGCTCACACGCGCCCAGCCGGTGATGCAGCCGGCTTCGGAAGCGTGTCCGCCCAGCTGACCAAGGTGTCGACGTAGCGCTGCGGGTCGCTGCCGTGCAGCGAGTGCGGAGTGGTGGGCAGGGTGACGTACTCGAACGGTTGTCCCGCATCGGTCACGAGCTGTCGTACGCGCGCGGCCTGCAGGTCCGAGCTCGCGCCCATGAGCGCGCCCGTCGGTTCGTCGATCGTGCGGAAGTGGTGGGTGAAGAGCACCGGGACGTTGACGGACCGGAGCATGCGCTCGTGGTCGCAGGACGCGGAGAACGCGCCCGACCAGAAGGCGCGACCCCATTCGGGGTCGTACTCCTTGAGCTCCTGGGGTGGTCCTCCGTCCCCCATCCCGAACGCACCCGCGAGCATGGTCATCCACTCGGGCAGCTCGGTCGGGAGCGCCGCGATCATCCCGTCCCAGTCGCCGATCGACCACTGGTCGCCGAGGTACTTGGCCATGACCGCGAAGATCGGGCCGATCGCCTGGCGGATGCTCTGCCCGACCGCGGGCCGAACGTCAGAGGAGAACAGCGGCGGGTCCTCGTAGTAGGCGCCGACGACCTGATCGGGCTTGGCGTACGCCGAGAGCCACGCAGAGAGCACTCCTCCGGACGAGAGGCCGGCAACGATCGTCGGCCGTCCGATGACGCGGTCGATGAACCGGACGAGGTCGTTGCCGATGAGGTCGAGCGTGTAACGACCGGGTCCGGAGGCCTGCCGCGGAGGTCGACCGCGACGCTGGAAGTGCTCGGCCAGCAGCGGCATGCCTGCTCGTATCCCCACCAGACTCGGTCGCCGGGATCAGCGGAGCGCGGGCCGCGTCCCGGCGGTTGCGTAGTTGATCTCGACCTCGCCGACGTCGCGCTGCTCGTCGTAGCGTGGACGTAGGTGTCCGGGCGTGCGGCCCGAACGCGTTCGCAGGTCGCCATCAGTGGTGGGTTCCCCGTCGCGGATCGGCGAGTCGCGAGGTGCGCGCGGTGCGCCGTCCACGTCCGTTGCGGTGCCGTAGATGTGGAAATCCGGTCGCTGGAGGACCCAACGCACCTCGCGCTCGCGCAACCAGGTCGTGAAGTCCGGCGCGGTGTCCGCGAGATCGATCACGGCACCACCGATGGAGCCGAGCCAGTCGACGAGGTCGGGCTCGAGGTCGCGAGCGGTGGGATCGTCGGTCACGAGGCGCCATCCCGCGCCGTAGACGTCGTCGAACCATCGACCGCCGACGTTCGCCTGCGCGACCCGCTCCCCGGCGAGCGGAGAGCTCGGGTGGACGAGACCGGAGGCGAGAGCCGGCTGTCCGGCCACCTCGGACACCTCACCCGTGACGGCCGCGGCCATGGCCTCGTCGCGCGCCGCGGCGTCGGCCGCGTCAGGGACGCAGATGACCTGACCGAGCGCGATCGACAAGTCGATGGCCGCCACTGCGCCGGGCCGACGCTCCGCTTCATACGTCTCGAGCAGCTCGGGCGCGGCTCGACCGGTCAGGACCAGGTCGAGCTTCCACGCGAGGTTCGCGGCGTCGCGGATCCCGGAGCACATGCCCTGGCCCGCGAACGGTGGCATCAGGTGCGCGGCGTCGCCGGCCAGGAAGGCGCGCCCGTCCTGCCAACGATCGGCGACTCGCGCCTGGAACGTGTAGACGGCGTGACGTTCGATGCGCGCGTTCCCCGGGTGCACGTCCCAGGGCTCGAGCAGCATCCATGCCATGGCTTCCTGGTTCAGCTCTTCACGCGTCTCGTCGGGCAGGCGCATGAACTCCCACCGCCGTCGCCCCGGCCCACCCGACACCGCGGTGGTCGGGCGGTTCGGGTCGCAGATCTGGAGGTTGATGGGATCGAACACCCGGGGCTCGTCGAGGACGACGTCGACGATCAGCCAGTCGTAGAAGAAGCCCCGGTCATCGACGCCGATGTCGAGCAGCTCGCGCACGGTCGAGTTCGCACCGTCGCAGCCGACGACGTAGCGAGCCCGCACCCGGTCGCCGGAGCTGGTGCCGACGGTAACGAGATCCTCGTGCTGCTCGAGCGCGTCGACGGCAACCCCTCGACGAACATCGATCGTCGGCAACGAGTTGGCGCGCGCCTCGAGCAACGCCTCGAGCTCGGGTTGGCAGAACATCGACGAGAATGGCCAGCCGGACGCACCGGTGCCGATGCGACCGAAGCGGAGCAACGTCGTCCCGGCGGCGTTGCGCCACTCGTACACCTCGGCAGCCTCGGACACCGCGCGGAGCTCGTCACCGATGCCACATGACTGCAGGAGGCGACCGACCTCGTCGTCGAAGTGCACCGCGCGCGGCAGGAGGTACGGCGCCGGCCACTGCTCGAGGACGACGACCGAGCGTCCGACCTGCGCGAGCAGGATCGCGAGCACGAGGCCGGACGGCCCGGCGCCGACGATCGCGACGTCGCAGTCGACCTCGGCGACGGCCGGCCGATCCTCCACTCGGCTCACAGCTGCCGCAGCGGCTGGTGACCCCAGGCGCTGATGCGGTGGTAGAGGCGGTCGTCGTCCCAGTCGTCGCCGACCACGCGGGCGCCGTAACCGACCTCGATCTGGAAGCCGGCGGGGGTCTGCAGGTAGAAGCTGAACATCCCGTCGTTGTCGTGCCGTCCGAGCCCGTTCGGGATCGGCAGCTCCGCTTCCCAGGCCCGGTCGAACGCGGCGCCGACGTCGTCGCGCCAATTCGTCTCGAACATCACGTGGTGCAGGCACTGCGGAAGCTCGAATGGCGCCCGAGCGAGTGCCACGGTGTGGTGGCGGGCGTTGCAGTGGAAGAACCGGACCTCGAGGTCGATCCCGGGAGCCAGCTCGGTCTCGATCCAGTCGGACTGCGCGAGTCCGAGGCCGTCGGTCAGGAAGCGGACCGACTCGTCGAAGGCCGTCGTGACGAACACGACGTGCCCGAACCCGACACCCTCGGTGAGGAAGCCGCCCGGCACCATGGGCGACGAGTATGGCGTCGCCGCGTCCTCGAGCCCGAGCACGAGCTCGACGGCTACCCCCCACGGGGAGGTCGTGCGGACCAGGCGGCTGACCCGCCGCGCCGTCGTATCGTCTTGGGTGCCGTCGACGATGTCGGCTCCGATCTCCCGGAGCCGGTCGACGGTTGCATCGAAGGCGACGGCGTCGACGGCCTCGAAGCCGACGGCGACCGCGTCATTGGCCGGCCCGGTCTGCACGACGAGCCGCTGCGCGCGATCGTCGTCCCGCCACGTCAGCGCACCTGCCGCGGGTTCGCCGGGAACGAGGCCGACGACATCGGCCAGCACGGCAGTGATCGTGTCGGGCTCCGGAAGCTCGAGGACGAGGTAGCCGAGCTCGATCTGGTGGTTCATCGGGAGGTCCTCTCGGGGGTGTTCAACGACGGGTGATCAACGGTCCGCAGCGAACCGGGGGAAGAGCCGTTCGGTGTTGTTGCGCAACGCGTCGGTGAGCGAGCCGGGCGGATCGCCCGCCGAGTCGAGCCGCTCGCCGGCCATCTCCACGACGAAGTCGGGAGTGAACGGAAAGTCGCTGCCGTAGTGGAGGTGATCGAGCGTGGTCAGCGCGAGCAGCGCGTGCAGCTGGCGCGGGATCGGCATGCCGGCGAGGTCGAAGTGCAGGTTGGCGAGGTCGCGGAGCACGTCGACGGAAGGGTCGACATCGAGCATGAGCGAGAAGGCGGCGACGCGGTCGGCGATGACCGGCAGCGTGGCGCCCGCGTGCGGGACGATGAGGCGAAGGTTCGGGTGGCGCGCCACCGTGCCGTTGAGCACGAGGTTCACGACGGCCCGCGTCGTGTCGAACAGGAACTCCAGCATCGGGCGCGGTCGCCCGAACGACGTGTGCTCCCAGCAGACGGGTGACGTCGGGTGAATGAGGACGCGCCGCGCCGCGCCGGTCGAGCTCGCGGAACACGGGGTCCCAGGCCGCGTCGCCGAGATAGGTGCCGCCGACGTGGGTGAGCAGGACGAACCCGTCGACGTCGAGGGCGTCGATGCAGTGCGCGATCTCGGCGATGGCCGCATCGACATCCGGGAGTGGGAGCGAACCCAGGAGCCCGAAGCGACCGGGATGGTCGACGACCGCGCGGCGGCCGGCCTCGTTCACCTCGCGGGCCAGATCGCGCGTCGCGGCCTCGTCGGCCAGGTGGACGCCGGGGGTCGAGACCGACAGGAGCGAGCCGGCGATCCCGAGGCGGTCCATGAGCGCCACGTGCGCTTCGGCCGACCACTCCGGGATCTGCGGCATGCCGTCCGGCTGGGTGTAGCCCGCGCGCTCCAGCGCCTGCCGGTACGGCTCGGGCAGGTAGTGGGCGTGGACGTCGAGCTTGCCGAGCGCGGTCATCGTGATCCCCCGATCAGCCCATCCTGATCAGTTGATCAGGGTTCTGTCAAGGGCTCCGCCACGGACGCGGCGCGGCCGGTCAGGGTTGGCCGAAGAGCAGCGTGCACACGGCGTCGGCGTGGGCCTCGATCACCTCGTCGGACTCGGGATCGAGCCCGGTCAGGCGGCGGCACTCGGGCGCGAGCACGAACATCGTCGGCCCCGCTCCGGTGAGGATGTAGTACAGGTGCGCAGGCGGGATGTCGGGGACGACGCCGTCGCGCACCAGGTGCTCGAAGAGCGCCACCGTGCCCTCGTACAGCGGGCGCACATGGTGCTCGACGAGGTAGTCCAGGCGCGCCCCGTCGGACTTCGACTCCTGGGTGATGATGCGGTGGAGCTGCGGGTGGCGGGCCGAGAAGGTGACGAACTCGCGCACCTGCAGCTTGGCGCGGGTCAGCGCGTCGACGTCGCGCAGCTCCTCGAGGTGGGCCGCCATCGAGCTGGCCAGGGACTCGAAGAGCGAGTCCACCGCCGCGCGCCACAGCTCGTCCTTGGACCGGTAGTGGTAGTTGAGCAGCGGCTGGGCCACGCCGGCCAACGCGGCGATCTCACGCGTCGTCGCACCGTCGAAGGACCGCTCGGCGAACCGGTCGGCGGCGGCGGCGAGGATCCGGTCGCGGGTCGGGTCGGCCGACGGTCGCCGGGTCCGATCCTCGAGCTTCGCCGGGTCCTTCGCCACTTCGGGAACCTCGTCGCCGTGATCCGCCCGGTTGACAGATCTTTGATCGACTGATCAACATGCTGACCCTACCCGCCTCCGACGCACTCGCCGACGAACGGAACCGCGATGAAGCTCGCCAACCTCAACGGGCGCGCCGCCCTGATCACCGACGACGGCGCCATCGATCTCGCCACCGCGTCCGGCGGGCGGTTCGGGCCCGGCGTCCAGGCGCTCTACGACGACTGGGCCGCGCTCACCGCATTCGTCGCCGGGGCCGACCTCTCTGCGGCCGCGCCGTACAACGAGGCCGACCTCGGTTCGCCGGTGCCGGAGCCGCGCCAGGTCTTCGCGATCGGCCTCAACTACCGGTCGCCACGCGGAGGAGTCCGGCATGGCGGTGCCAGAAGTGCCGGCGACGTTCACGAAGTACCCGGCCTCGCTGACCGGTCCGTTCGCCGACGTCGAGCTGGCGGGCGCGACCGTCGACTGGGAGGTCGAGCTCGTCGCGGTCATCGGTACGCAGGCCGATCGGGTGGCCGAGGCCGACGCCTGGGCGCACGTCGCCGGGCTGACCGTCGGCCAGGACATCTCCGAGCGGACGGTGCAGTTCGCCGCCGGCGGCCAGTTCTCACTCGGCAAGTCCTACCGGGGGTTCGGCCCGATGGGTCCGTGGCTGGTCACGATCGACGAGGTCGCCGACCCGGACGATCTCGGGCTCGGCTGCTCGATCGACGGGACGACCGTGCAGGACTCGCGCACCAGTGACCTCATCTTCTCGGTGCCTCGGCTGATCGCCGAGCTGTCGGCGGTGCTGCCGCTGCTCCCCGGCGACGTGATCTTCACCGGCACGCCGGCCGGGGTCGGGGTCACGTCGAAGCCGCCCCGCTTCCTCCAGGTGGGTGAGACGCTCGAGACCTGGATCGAAGGCATCGGCACCATCCGCAACCGCTTCGTCGCGCCGGCTCCGTAGTCCTATTGCCCGGCGTCGAGGCCGATCATGGCGCGGAAGTCCGCCGTCGTGTTCGTCACCGGGAACGGTTCGTCGGGCACCGGCACGTCCAACGCCGCGCAGATCGGGGCCCACCCATCGCTGGGCGTCCAGTCGATGAGCCGCTCGGATGGCACCTCGGCCCGCACCGCGGCGTTGTGGGCCTCGTACGCCGCGATCATGGCGTCCTTGTTCTCGAAGTCGTCGCTGAAGCGATCGCGCAGGCCGCGCCGGATCGCATCCATCCACGGCCGGAGCTCCGGCGGGGTCCGATCGAACGACAAGAAGATCGTGCTGGACGCGCTGCGGTACCAACCCTCCGCGTCACGCGTCGAGAGCAGCACCGGGGCATCCGGGAACGCCGCCGCGATCTCCCGCCAGAACAACGAACCGGGAAAGTCCACCATCGCGGTGAAGTCCGCCATCACCGCGGACCAATCGGTCGGTTCGCCGTCGATCGCCGCGGTGAACGCCGCCACCTGGTCCGGCCGCTCGAACATCTCGACCATGTGATGACAGGTCCCGCCGAGCAGCTGCTCGAGCGCGATCTTCAACGAATGCGTCCCGGTCCGGCCGACCCCGGCCCCAACCACCTGCAACGCCATCGGGTACCCCTCATCACCAGTGGGCCGCCGATCGCGACCTCGCGACCCGCATCATGGCGCACGATCGGCGCGACACCGCATCAGCGCGAGCGAGGACCCCGAATCGATCGAGACGGTCGTGAGGTCCTCGCCCACCGTGACGCGGCCGGTGTAGCCGCCCTCACGCACATCGGTGGCGAACGCCTCGGCCTCGGCCGCGTTCGCGGGCGGCGGGATGAGGTGCGTCAGCACCAGGTGCGGGACGCCGGCCCGTTCGGCCAAGGCCCCGAGGGGCACGGTGTCCGCGTGGTAGCTGAAGATCGTCTCGAACGAGGTGCCCGCGATCGCGTCGCGCATCGCCGTCGTCCGGCACGCCTCGTGGACGAGGACATCGGCGTTGGCACTGAGCTGCTCGACCTCGCGGCACACCCGCGTGTCACCCGAGACCACGACCACGCCGGTCGGGGTCGTCACCCGGTACGCAACCGCTCCGGTGACCGGCTCGTGATGCACCGCGACCGCGTCGACCGTCACCGCACCGTCATCGGACTTCCAGACCGGAGTCGGTTCGGTCGGTGCATCGAAGGTCCGGAGATCGAACGTCGGGGGTTCCGGCTGCACGTGCTCGATCCGCAACGCCACGTCGTCGTCGTACGCGTCGAGCATCCGTCGTACGAAACGGGCGGCGCTGCCCTCCGGTGCGATCACCGGAAGCGGATCCGACGGGATGCAGCTGCGTGAAGATCCACCGAGTGAGGACGACGTCGGCGAGGTCGACCACGTGGTCGCTGTGCACATGCGTGACGAACAGCGCGGTGAGCGCGTGCGGGGGTGCACCCGCCTCGGTCAGCCGCAGCACCGTCGCCCGCCCGGCGTCGAACTGGAGCGCGACGTCGCCGTACCGCACGAGCGTGCCCGGTCCCGCTCGCCCGGGCGAGGGCAACGGGACGCCCGTTCCGGTGAGGGTGACGGTGGTGGGCGGGAGACTCACGCGTGCTGTCCGACGGTCCAGCCCTGCGGTGCCAGCACCTCGTCCGCGATCATGCGGGGAGTCTCCTCCAACGTCGTCGCCATGGTCTCGTTCCACCGGTTCAGGTACCCGAACAACGCGCACACCGCGACGATCGCGGTGATCTGCTCATCCGAGTAGAACCGGCGGCACTCGGCGAAGTCCTCGTCGGTCACCGCATTCGGCGACTGCCCCGAGTGGAGCGCGAGGCGCAAGGCGGCGCGCTCGGCGTCGTCGAAGTGCTCGCTGGTCTCGAACGACCACAGCTCCGCCAGCTTCTCGGCTTCGACCCCCAGGTGGGCGGCGTGGGCCGCCGTGTGCGCCTGGCAGTACCGGCACCCGGCGCCGGCGCTGGCCATGAAGCCGATGAGCTGCTTGAGCGCGGTGGGGAGCAGGTCATTGAGGAAGACGACGCTCGACAGGCCGGTCATGCCGTCGAGCAGTCCGGGGACCCGCGCCATCGTGCGCAGCGAGCTGGGAACGAAACCCATGAAGCCCTCGATGAGCGCGAAGCCCTCCGCGTACTCGGCGAGCTCGTCGGTGGACAGCGGCTGGATCCGGCTCATGCGTGTTGCCCCACGGTCCAGCCCTGCGACGCCAGCACCTGGTCCGCGACGGCACGGGGAGTCTCCTCCAACGTCGTCCCGATGGTGTCGTTCCACCGGTTGAGGAATCCGAACAACGCGCAGACCGCGACGATCGCGGTGATCTGCTCATCCGAGTAGAACCGGCGGCACTCGGCGAAGTCCTCGTCGGTCACCGCGTTCGGCGACTGCCCCGCGTGCAGTGCCAAGCGGAGGGCGGCGCGCTCGGCGTCGTCGAAGTGCTCGACTGGTCTCGAACGACCACAGCTCGGCCAGCTTCTCGTCCGGCACGCCCAGCTTCGTCGCGTGCGCGGCGCTGTGGGCCTGGCAGTAGCGACACCCACCGGCCGCGCTCGTCACGTTGGCCACCATCTGCGCGAGCGACTCGGGGATCAGGCCGTTCATCGCGGCGGCGAGCGCCAGGCCGGCGTAGCCCTCCACGAGCCCCGGCACCCGGGCCATCGTGAAGACCGTGTTGGGCACGAAGCCCATGATCTGCTCGTAGGCGCCGAACACCGGTGCGAGGTCGGGCAGCGCCTCCCGGGGAAGCGGATCGATGCGACTCACTGGGCGACTCCTTCGTTGGCTGTTCGTTCGACCAGCCAATCATGTCGGGTCGGCCTTCCCTTGTCAAGTGACCAGTAAGATCGTCCGCATGAGCCGAGCCGAGCAACGAGACGCCACCCGCGCCCGCATCGTCGATGCTGCCGTCGAGACCTTCGCCGAGCACGGCTTCGGCGCGTCGAGCACCGCGCGACATCGCGGCGCGCGCCGGTGTCACCCAGGGACTCGTCACGTACCACTTCGAATCCAAGGACGCGCTGTGGCGTGCGGCCGCGGATCGGATCTTCGGCCAGCTCGGCGAGACCCTCCCCGACCGGCCGCGTCGAGCGCCCCGGGAGGATCGCCTCGCGGGCACGCGCGCCGCGGTCCGTGCCTACGTGCACTTCGCCGCGGCCCATCCCGAGCTGTTCCACTTCATGGTCGACGCCGGCCGCCACGACGACGACCGCATGCGCTGGCTGGTGGAAACGCACCTCGAGCCGCGGTTCTCCGACATCGCCGGGTTCGGCGGCATCGGGGCCGCATCCGGTCGCGACCTCGCCCCTCACGCGTACTACGCGCTGCTCGGCGCCGGATCACTGATCTTCGCGGTCGCACCCGAGTGCCGCGAGCTCACCGGGGTGGATCCCGCGCACGCCGCCGCGATCGATCGGCACGCAGACCTCATGGCCCGGCTGTTCGTCCCCGAGTGATCCGTAGGTCACTTGACAAGCGAGTCTTCGGCTCGCATACTTCGCTGGTCGGCCGACCAGCGAAGGAGCCACGATGGAGACCCTGACGACCGACGTGCTGATCGTCGGAGCCGGACCGGCCGGACTCACCGCCGCGTCATTGCTCGCCCGGGCCGGCATCGACGCGCTGACGGTCACGAAGTACGCGCACCGCGAACTCGCCGCGGGCGCACATCACCAACCAGCGGGCCGTCGAGATCCTGCGGGACCTCGGCATCGAGGAACGCGTCATGGCCCGAGCCCTTCCGCACCACCTCATGGGGAAGCAGGTCTTCGCGACCTCGTTCTCCGGGCGCGAGCTGTCGCGGATGATGACGTGGGGCACCGGCGACGACCGGATCGGCGAGTACCGGGCCGCGAGCCCGTGCGAGATGTGCAACATCCCCCAGCACATCCTCGAGCCGATCATGCTCGAGCACGCCCGCGACCTCGGCGCCGACATCCGGCTCCACCACGAAGTGGTCTCGCTGCGCGAGCACGCCGACGCCGTCACCGTCCGGGTCCGCCCGCGCGACGGGAGCGCGGAGTTCGAGGTCGTCGCCCGGTACGTCATCGGGTGCGACGGCGCCCGCACGATCGTCGGCGAGCAGGGCGGCTTCGAGTTCGAAGGCGAGAGCGGTCTCGGCAACGCGATCACCGTCTGGATCGAGGCCGACCTCGCGAAGTACACCGCGCACCGATCGGGCGCGCTGTTCGTCGTCTGCAACCCCGGCAGCGACGACATCGTGAGCATCTGGACCTGCATCGAGCCGTGGAACGAGTGGAGCACGATCTTCGTCCGCCAGGGCCAGAAGCCGAACGACCTGACCGAGGACAGCGGTCATGCCCCGGGTGCTCGCGGCGGTCGGCGATCCCGAGGTCGACGTCCGCATCAAGCACATCAGCCAGTGGGAGTTCAACCACGTCGTCGCCGCGGCAGTACCGACGAGGGCGCCTCTTCATCGCCGGTGACGCCGCGCACCGCCACCCGCCGGCGAACGGACTCGGCAGCAACACGTCGATCCAGGACGCCTACAACCTCGCCTGGAAGCTCGCGCTCGTCGTCGACGGCCGCGCCGGCGACGGTCTGCTCGACACCTACGACGCCGAGCGTCAGCCGGTCGGGCGCCAGGTGGTGGACCGCGCCAACCAGAGCGTCGGCGAGATGTTGTCGTGGCTGGGCCCGATGGGGGTGCTCGACGGTCGCTCCCCCGAAGCCGCGACGGAGCACCTCGACGAGATCTTCGGTCCCGACGGCGAATCCGTGCGCCTGGAGCTGCTCGCCGGGCTCGAGACGATGAACGCCCAGTTCAACGCGCACGGCGTGGAGCTCGGGCAGCGCTACGAGTCCGGCGCGATCGTCGACGACGGCACGCCGTTCCCGCCGTACACACAGGATCCGGAGCTGCACTACCACCCGACCACGCACCCGGGTGCGGCGCTGCCCCACGCGTGGCTCGGGCGCGACACCCACGACATCTCGACGCTGGACCTCTGCGCCTACGACCGCTTCACCCTGATCACCGGCGCGGACGGGGCCGACTGGGAGAAGGCGGCGATCACGGTCGGGGACCGAGCTCGGCGTCGAGATCCGTCCGTTCCCCGTGGCACTCGGCCAGGAGCACAACGACGTGCTCGGCACCTGGACCCGCCGACGAGAGGTCTCCGACCGAGGCTGTGTCCTCGTCCGTCCGGACCGCTTCGTCGCGTGGCGCTGCGCCGGGCCGGTCGACGAACCGACCGAGGCGCTCCGCGCCGTCATGCACCAGGTCCTCGGGCTCGCCACCACCGATCCGGCGCCCGCCCGACCCGACACCACGCGACCCGACACCACCCGACCCGACACCACCCGACCCGAAGGAGCGCCGGCATGACATTCAGCTGGGACCCCGACCACCGCAAGTACCTCGACGACCATCTCTGGGCCGTGCTCGCCACCGGGCGGGCCGACGGCTCACCCCAACAGTCGATGGTCGGATACGTCGTCGACGACGAGGGCCGGCTGCTGATCTCGGCCAAGGCGTACACCGCGAAGTGGAAGAACGCTCGGCGCCAACCCAAGGTGTCGGTCACCGTGCCGGATGGACGCGCCCATCTCGTGATCTACGGCGAGGCCGAGACCATCGACGCGGATCCGCTGCGGGCCGAGCTGACCGCGCTCGTCTTCGCCCGGATGGGCGGCACCGATCCCCTCGATCCGGCCACCCTCGTCGACAGCCTCAACGAGCAGCAGCGCACGGTCCTGCGCATCACTCCCGCCAAAGCCATGTTCATGGGCTGACGCCGCTCCCGGCACGCGGAACGGCGAGTCACTGCGTCGGCAGCACCAGGGATCGGTCCGCGATCGCCGCGGCCAGCGCGCGCTCGAGTTGACCGACTTCGCCGCCGCAGGCTTCGAGCGCGGCCCGGTCCAGCAGCGTAACGATGCCCGAGTCGGTGACGGCGACCACACACGGGAGCGCGTCTCCGGTCGCACGCTCCACCTCCGAGTTGCGCTCGTTGCGATGTACCACGTCGAACGGCACCCCGACGCGCGCCCGGAAGGCATCGAAAGCCTTCTTGCGTCGGAGCGGCCCGTGGGTGATGTCGCAGAGGGCGCACTCGAGCCGTCCCAGGAGATGGCCCATCACGTACTTCGCCTCGCCGGCGATCCCCCCGTCCGCGTCGTAGACACCGACGAGCCCGGTGATCAGCATCGGCTCCGCTCCGTTCTCGGTCACAGCCCTGGGAACCCGGCGCGAGTCGAACGCATTCCCCGAGCGGGAAACGCAGCCACCGGGCCCGCGCTCGCGATCAGCCTCGGTGGCGATCGGCGATGAGGCGGGCCATGAGCTCGACCTCGGCGACGGTTGAGGCACCGAGGTAGCGGGCTTGGGTGGACGCCGCGCAGAGCGTGCCGATCTCGGTGCCGTCCTGCGCGTGAACCGGAACGCTGAGGAACGTTTGCACACCGAGCGCATCGGCCGCGTCGCAGCCGGGCAGGTCGGCGGGGACGTCCGCGGTCCAGTTGATCTCCGCGTCGCGACACCGCTTGCACAGCGTGTCGTCCCAGGGGACGACAAGACCTTCGGGGAGATCGATGGTGCCGGAGTTCCGAACGTAACGGTGCTCGAGCGCGCCGGTGCGGGGGTCACGAATGGTGAGGTAGCTCGTCTCGAGCCCGGTCCGGTCCAGGACGGCGTCGAGCAGGGGCCGAGTGACGGTCTCGAGGTCGTTCGAGTTGAACCACGTGCGGGCCAGGAACGACAGCGCGTCGGTCTCGTCACCGAGCTGCTCGGCCGCGTCGGGCAGGCGAGGCGTGGGTCGCGCCTGCGGTTCGGGCAACGGGAGCGGGCCGGGTCGGGCGAGGAGGAAGCCTTGCGCGGCGTCGATGCCGAGGTTGACGAGCGCGTCGAGCTCGCTTTGCGTTTCGACGCCTTCGGCGACGACGGTCGCGCCGAGGTCATGCGCGACGCTGAGCAGCCCGCGGGCCAAACCTCGACGCGCCGGATCGGTGTCGACGTCTCGGGTGATGGCGATGTCGAGCTTCACGATGTCGGGACGGAGCTGAATCACGTGCTGGAAGCTCGAGAACCCGGCACCCACGTCGTCGATCGCGAGCCGAGCTCCGAGCCCGCGGACCCGGTCGATCGCCGCGCCGAGCTCCTCATAGTCGTCGACTTCGGCGTGTTCGGTGAGCTCGACCACGATCCGTCGCGTGTCAACCGATCCGAGCAGCACCACAAAGTCCTCGTTGCGCATCAGTGCGGGTGATGCGTTCACTGACAGGTAGACGTCGTCCGGAAGCTCGTCGAACCGCGAGAGCGCGGCGTTCACTGCGGCCAGCTCGAGCGCGATGCCCAGCCCGACTGATTCAGCTTCCGCGAACCAGATGTCGGGGCGTAGCGGCTCGGCTGGGAATCGGGCCAAGGCCTCCGCGCCGATCACCCGGGCGGCCTGGAGATCGACGATCGGCTGGAACACCGCGGTGAGATGTCCGCCGCGCAGCACCCGGCCCACGCGATCACGGATCCGACGCTGCCAGTCCGCGACCGGAGCCTTGTTCTCCAGCTCCGCGATTGCCGCTGCGAGGTGCTCCAAGAACCGGACCTCCGCGTCCCCGTTCGTCGTCACGACCGCGCTGATGCAGGACAACATGCCCGACGGCTTGGAGTCGGGCCCGGCGATGGGAACCCCGATGTAGGACCCGATCCCCAGCTCGTGCGTGACCGCCAATCCGGCCGTGACCGGATCGGCACGCGTGTTCTCGACGACCTGGTCGAGCCGCCCGTCGAGCACCCGCGCACAGTACGAATCGGCCAGCAGCCTCGAATCGCCGGCCGCGAGTCCGAACCGGTCGCTCTCCCCCGCGAGCCGCTCGACGACCTCCCGGCCATCGACAAGGCGCGACACCCAGGCCAGATCCATCCCGGTCCGCGTCCGGGCCAGCTCGAGCAAGTGGCCGGTCAGATCAGTCGTGACCCCGTCGGGCTCGCTCCCGGAGGACAGCCGGTCGACTTCATCCGAATAGCCAATCGTCACCTGCCCACCATCGACGGTCCCACGGGCCGCCTGAAGGGAAGATCGCTCTGGTCTTCACACCCGCGGGTCCGCGGCGCCCGGTCGTTCGCCTGTTGACGTAGGCAAGGTGCGGCGGGGAGCACCACGCGGGACGCAACATCACGTCGGGGCGGGGCCAGCCTCGAGGACCGCTCGGAGCCGGGCGAGGTCCTTGCGGTTCGCCCGCCGCATCGCCGTCGCCATGAACGGGGCGGCCAACTTCGAGAACCCGGACGGCTCACCGCGGTTCCGCAGCGTCATACGTGTCGCGCCGTTGCCGGTTCGGGTCCAGGTGTAGGTCGTCTCCATCGGAAACGGACCCTCCGCGGTTCGCATCACCAGTCGTTCATTGGGGATGAGCTCGATCAGCTCGTAGGTGTAGGCGAGGCGCCGACCGAGGAACTTCGCCACGAAGGCCACCTCGCGACCCAACCGCGGCCGGTGGGGGTGTCTCCCACGTGACCGACTCGATGTTGACGTACCAATCGGGGACGTTCGAGGGGTCCGACGCGTACGTCGCGACCGTCTCGATCGGGCGTCCGATCACGATCTCGGTCTCGACATCGACGGTCACTGCGACGTCCCCGGTCGACGCGGCACTTCCGCCGACGCGACGGCAGCGGGAAGGCGCTCGCCGAGGAAGTGACGCCACCCCTTCTCGTGGTCGGCCGCGTGGGTCGTCGGCATCTCGAAATGGCGGAGCTCAACGACGGCGTCGTCGCCGTCAGGCGTGATGGTCACTTCGACGCGCGTCGACCCTGGCGCGAGCGGCTGGCCCTCGTTCTGCTCCCACCCGAACGTGAACACGAGTCGGCGGGGCGGATCGAGCTCGACGAAGGTGCCGCGCATCACCGGCCCGCTCTCCATCACGACCCGAAGCAGACCACCGGGTACGAGCGCGACTTCCGCTTCGCCTCCCCACCACTCGGCGAGGCGATCAGGGTCGGTCCAGTAGCTCCAGATCGTCTCGGGTCGTGCCGCGATCCGCACCGTCTGCTCGATGGTGGTCAGTGCGCCGGCCGTGTCGGTCATCGGTCCCTCCGGGGTGAGTGTTGCTTCGAAGGTTGGGCCCGCTCGGCCTGCTCGACGACATCCTTGAGCTTCGAGAGACGGTCGGCCCACATGTCGTCGATGTACCTCCACACCTCAGCCAGCCCCTCTCTCCGGGCGCGGTAGTAGCGGCGGTTGCCGTCTGGTCGGATGCTCACCAACCCCGCGTCGTGGAGCACCCGCAGGTGCTGCGACACCGCGGGCCGACTCATCTGCGGAAATGCGGCGGCCAGATCGCCGGCCGCGCGTTCGCCGTCACGCACCAGCCGCAGGAGCCCACGACGGGTGCCGTCGGCGAGTGCGTGTGCCACCGCGTCGATTGGGTCTGGTGCTGCCGCCGAACTCATGTAAGTATCCTCTTACATAGCTTCCCGCAACGCAAGCACTCGAACCAGGAGGATCCACGGTGGAAATGCTCGACGCGCTCTCCCAGACGTTCGACCACGCGAGCTCGGTCATCTCGGGCGTCCGGTCCGACCAGCTCGACACCCCGACCCCGTGCCGGGAGTGGACGGTCCGAGATCTCCTTGCGCACACGACGGGGGTCGTCATCAACATGGGTTGCGGTGCCGCCGGGCGGCCGCTCCTGCCTGACGTCAATGCGATCCCGCTCGAGGGGGACGTCGGGACGCAGTTCCGGACCGAGGCCGACCGCACCCTGGCGGCATGGACCACCCGCGGGCTCGACGGCGAGGCGAACGTCGGCGCGGGTCCGATGCCCGCGACGGCAGCCATCAGCATCAACCTGCTCGACACGGCGACGCATTCGTGGGACATCGCCCACGCGACGGGACAGGCCGCGGCGCTCCCCGATGAGCTCGCCGTCTTCATTCTCGAGCTCTCCCGAGGAATCGTCAGCGACGACATCCGCTCGTTCGCTGGCTTCGACCCGGCGATCCAAGTACCCGACGGCGCCGGCGCCACGGACCGGCTCGTCGCGTTCCTCGGTCGCCAGCCGTGAGCACCCAACCCGTCGCCGCAACTCGCGCGGAATAGTTGCGGGCCCCGCCTCGAGCTGCTCGATGCGGAGGAGGAGCTCATGCGAGAGACTTCCACCATGCCCGATCCGCTCGAAGCAGGCCGCGAGGCATTCGGACGAGAGGCCTGGACCGAGGCATACCAGACGCTCACCTCCGCGCCGCCCGGGCTTCTGGAAGCAGACGACTTCGAACGGCTGGCAGTCGCGTCCTACCTCATCGGCAACGACGCCGCGAGCGAAATCGCATGGGAGGATGCACATCGTTCCTACCTCGCGATCGGGGATCCCGAGGACGCCGCCCGCTGCTGCTTCTGGCTCGCGCTGTGCCTGCTGCTCCGCGGCGAGATGGCACAAGCCGGTGGCTGGCTCGGACGTGCCGAAACCATCGTCGAGTCCGCCGGCGTCGATTGCGCCGCACGCGGCCTACCTGCTCGTCCCCGCGTTGCTGGGCGCGCTCGAAGCCGGCGACACGACAGCGGCGGGAGCCATGGCGGTGCAAGCGGCCGAGATCGGCGACCGCTTCGACGACTACGACGTACGTGCGTTGGCGACCCTGGGCCACGGCCAAGCGCTGCTGGCTGGAGGTGCGATCGCGGCGGGCACCGCCCGTCTCGACGAGGCAATGGTGTCGGTGACAGCCGGTGAGACCGGACCGATCACCGCGGGGATCGTCTATTGCGCGGTCGTTCTCGAATGCATGCGAGTGTTCGACCTTGCTCGCGCCTCCGAGTGGACCAGGGCACTCAGCGCCTGGTGCGAACGTCAACCTGACCTCGTCCCGTATCGCGGCCAGTGTCTGGTCCACCGAGCGCAGCTCCAGCAAGCCGCCGGCGACTGGCAGGACGCGCTCCTGACGATCGCGGCGGCCTGCCGACGCCTCACCGATCCTCCCCACCCCGCCCTCGGGTTGGCCTACTACCAATCGGCGGAGATGCATCGCCTCGTCGGGGCATTCGACGAAGCCGATCGCGAGTACCGACAGGCCAGCCGCAGCGGCTGCCCGCCGATGCCGGGATTGGCACTGCTCGAGCTGGCACGCGGTCATGACGACGCCGCGGCGGCGATCATTCGTCGGGCGATCGAAGAGGTCGGCGACATGCTCGAGCGACCCGCATTGCTCGCGGCCGCGATCGACGTCTTCCGGGTCACCGGGGATATCAGCGAGGCCCGCGCCGCGGCCGACGAGCTCGCCGAGATCGCGGCCGGCTCGACGTCGGAGGTCCTGCGAGCGATGGCATCGACTGGCATGGGCACGGTGCTGCTGGTCGAGGGTGACCCGACGGTCGCGCTCGACGCACCTGCGCGCCGCCGCCGGGGCCTGGCAACACCTGCGCATGCCCTACGAGGCAGCACGCACGGCGGTCCTGCTCGGGTTGTCGTGCGCCGCGCTCGGCGACCGTACGACGGCTGCGCTGGAGTTCGAGAACGCACGCGATGCCTTCATCGAGCTCGGCGCCGACCCCGATCTCGATCGGCTGCAGTCCCTCGCCGCAGGTCTCGGTGATCCAGCCGGGACGCGCGAGATCGGCTGACGGAACGCCGCTCGTTGTCCTGCACGCGAGCGCGAGGTGCTCCTCCACATCGCCGCCGGGAAGACCAACCGGGAGATCGCCGCGGAGCTCGTGATCAGCGAGCACACGGTCGGGCGTCACGTCGAGAACATCTTTGCGAAGGCGGGCGTGACGAGCCGCGCCGCGGCCACGGCGTACGCCTACGAGCACGACCTTCTCTGACCGATCGCCGGCGCGTTGAGCACGCCGTGGGGCGTTCACCCCATGGTTGCGACGACGGGAAATGGGGTGTTCGGGCGATGCCCGAGGCCGGGTGCGCCCGTACCGTCGACGCATCGGCGAAACCAATCGCCGACTCCGAATCCCAGGGAGGAACGACGATGACCGTACGCAGGCCTGCCTGCCACGCTCGACGAGAACGTCGCAGATCGGTTGAGCGCCGAGTTCCACCGATGCTTCTCCGACTTCGAAGCACGCGACGACCTGTTCGCGCCCGACACCTTCTTCGACCTGTTGCCTCCGATGTGGCGGTTCCAGTTCGAGGGACCCGGCGCGGCGTTCACGGCTCAGCTGCGCTCGATCGCGGAGGGTCCGGTCGATGTCGAGGTCGTACGCACCGTGCCGACGAGCTCCGGGTTCGTGACCGAGCACGTCGAGACGCAACACACGCCGCGCGGCGCGATCACCGCCCGCCGGATCCACCTGTGCGAAGTCGAGGACGGCCAGATCCGCTCGGTCACGACCTACTGCAACGGCGGCTGGGACGACGAGCTCCGGGCCCGCCATGCCTCCGAGGCCCCGATGGTCCGGCCCTGACCGGTCCACCTCCCCGACCGAACTTCCGACGAAGGAGAGAATCCGATGACGACAGCTTCGTACCGCCGCTTCACCGGCACCGGCGCCGAGAACTACCAGCGCTACTTCGTCCCGGCGATCGCCACACCCGTCTCCGGCGAGCTGCTCCGCACCGCCGCACTCGGTCCAGGCGACCGCGTGCTCGATGTCGCGTGCGGAACCGGCGTCATCGCCCGACTCGCGGCGGAACAGGTCGGACCGACGGGTTCGGTGACCGGAATCGACGTCGCGCCCGACATGATCGACGTGGCGAGGTCGACAGCCGGTGCCGGCCGGTTGCTCCATCGAATGGCACGTAAGCGACGCGGCGACACTGCCACGCCCCGACGACTCCTCGGACGTCGTCCTGTGTCAGATGGGTCTGATGTTCATGGAAGACCGGCCGGCGGCGCTGGCGGAGATGCACCGCGTGCTCGTGCCCGGGCGGACGAGTGATCGTCAACACGCCGGGGACCATCCAGCCGCCGTTCGAGTTGATGGAGCAAGCCATCGTCGAGCACATCAATGCCGACCTCGGCGGGTTCGTCCGAGCGGTGTTCTCCATGCACGACCCCGACGCCTTGACGCATCTCCTCCGCGACGCCGGCTTCGACGACGTCTCGGCCGACGTCAAGACGTCGACGCTCCGGCTCCCGGCTCCGGCCGAGTTTCTGTGGCAGTACATCAATCTGACTCCGATGGGGCCACTGGTGGCCGGGGCATCCGAGGCGGCGAAGCAGGCGATGGAACGACAAGTCGTCGAGCGCTGGCAACCGTTCGTTGCCGACGGCCACGTGACGGTCGGCCAGCCGATGGTCATCGCATCCGGCCGGGCGTGATCGACCCGCCTGGGTCGAGATCATCCAAGCCCGCCTCGACTCCCGCGAACCGATCGCGGCGGCGGCGTTCGGAGACGCCCACGACGACCAACCGACCGCACGGATGCTCCGCGACGAGGACCACCGTTGAGCAAGGCGTCGAGTGACTCGGTCAATCCGCCGCGCGACCTGTGAAGGCGAGCAAGCGGCGACGGCACTCAGGCGACCGCCGCACCCACGGGCATGGTCACTATGGTCACGGTGATGAGAACACCGAGTGCATCGCCGCGGGCCGGGTCACCGCGGCAGCGCTCGATCGTCGTAGTCGTGGCCCTGCTCGTCACGCTCGCAGCGTGTGGGAGCGACAGCACCGACACGGGTTCGAGCCGCGTGCAACCCTTCGCAAACGTGCAGGGCAGCAAGGTCGCGTTCGAACGCGACCCGAGCGATCCGAGTCGCGGGATCTTCCATGTCACGACGACGGAGCCCATGATCTGCGCCATCGTCTGGGGGAAGACCGGTGCCTTCGGCCGGTTCAACAACAGCCTCTCCATGAACGGCACGGGTATCGAACAGCACGACGTGCGGCTGCCGAACGTCGAGGCCGGCACCACCTACCACTACGTCGTCCAGGGGACCACCGCGGACGGCACGCTCTACCGATCCCAGGTCGCCACATTCAGCATCCCCGCGGCGAAGACCACGCAACCGGAGGCCGACCACGGACCGAACATCGCGCGTGAAGCCACCGTCGTCGACGTATCGTCCGAGTTCTCGAAGTCCTTCGCCGCGACGAACGCACTCGATGGAGATGCGTCAACTGAGTGGGCGACCCGCGGTGACGGCGACCAGGCATTCATCACCATCGACCTCGGCGCCAGCCGACCGATCGGCGGCGTCGAGTTCCTGACCCGCTCGATGGCGGACGGCTCCTCGATCACCGACACGTACACCGTCACCGTCGACGGCGGCACTCCGTCCGCAGCCTTCCCGGCCGGCACCATTGCCCAACCCCGCTTCGCGGCGCTCGACGCGACCGGCCGGCGGCTCCGCTTCGACATCGCAAAGTCGAGCGGCGGCAACGTCGGTGCGGTGGAGATCCGGGTCTTCGGCCCCACGCGGTGACCTCGGCGCTTCTGCGCAGGCGATCGCGCGGAGCGCATTGGACCAGCCAGCGGTGACCGCGAACTTCGCGGCGACGGCCGTTCGCCGCCGGACAGGCGTCGCGAGTACGCGCTCCGTCAAGTCGCGTCACCGCTTCCCCCAGCGCACAGCCCAGTGCCCTCGGATCGCTTCCGGAAGCCGATGTCGGCGCAGCGGGTTTCGGTCCGGCGCGGGGTCGGGTACAGAGCCGTAGATGCTTCTCGCGGCACGGGCGACAGGTGCAGTCTCAGGCCAGCTCGCCGTCGCGACTGGAGCGAGCGCCCGTGGCTGACCTGCTCGGCGCGATCGGACATGCGCTCGACTTGGCGGCCGCCATGGCGTGGCAGATCCTCTGGGGCCTGATCCTCGGGTTCGCCCTGTCCGGGGTCGTCCAGGCTGTCGTGTCGAAGCGCGAGATGACGCGCCTGCTCCCTGACGACTCGCCGCGCACGCTCGTCGTCGCGGCAGGGCTCGGGGCGGCGTCATCGTCGTGCTCCTACGCCGCCGTCGCGCTCGCCCGATCTATCTTCCGCAAGGGCGCCGACTTCACGGCCGCCATGGCGTTCGAGTTCGCCTCGACCAACCTGGTCATCGAGCTCGGGGTCATCCTCGCGGTGCTCATGGGCTGGCAGTTCACGCTCGCCGAGTTCATCGGCGGCCCGCTGATGATTGCGACCCTCGCGGTGCTCTTCCGCATCTTCTTACGCACCCAGCTCGTCGACGATGCGCGTGAGCAAGCGGAGAAGGGGATCGCGGGACGGATGGAAGGCCACGCCGCGATGGGCGACATGGCCGTAGAGGACGGCTCGATCTGGTCTCGGGTCACCTCGGCGCGCGGGTACACCGCGATCAGCCACTTCTTCGTCATGGACTGGGTTTCGATCTGGGGCGACATCGTGATCGGTCTGCTGATCGCGGGGTCGCTCGCGGCCTGGGTACCGGCGACGTTCTGGAGGCGTTTCTTCCTCGTCGACCATCCCCTGGCCGCGCAGCTGTGGGGGCCCGTTGTCGGTCCCCTCGTCGCGATCGCGAGCTTTGTGTGCTCGGTCGGGAACGTCCCGCTCGCCGCGGTGCTCTGGAACGGTGGCATCAGCTTCGGTGGAGTGATCGCGTTCATCTTCGCGGACCTGATCGTGTTGCCGATCCTCAACATCTACCGCAAGTACTACGGCTGGAAGATGAGCTTGTTCCTACTCGCGACCTTCTACGCGACGATCGTCGGCGCGAGCTATGTCGTGGAGGTGCTCTTCTCGGTGCTCGGGCTCACCCCGACCGACCGCAGTGCACGCGTCGTCGAACACTCGATCTCCTGGAACTACACGACCGTGCTCAACATCGTCTTCCTGACGCTCGCCGCGCTTCTCATCGTGCGCTTCCTGACCACCGGAGGCCCCGCCATGCTCCGTCGGATGCGCGAGAAGACGAGCGCGTGATTGCTCCTCATGATCGAGAGTCCGACACGGAGCCGGCCCGCTCTGGCGCGCACACCTACGTGTCCTCGTCGGCCTGCCGTGACTCGCGGCGCTTCCTGATTCGTGAGAGCGGACGATCGGCAACGAGCATCAGCAGCGCGAGCCCGACGGCACCGACGGCACCGACCCAGAATCCGAGCCCGGCCGCGAGACCGACCCCGCCGCGACCCAGAGCGACGCCGCGGTCGTCAGACCCTTCGGGCCGTCGGAGCGCTTCATGATCGATCCGGCGCCCAGGAACCCGATGCCCGCGGCCACGTAAGAAGCCACCCGGGTGACGTCGACCCGCACGTTGGTCCGAGACCCCGAGGTGATGAAATCGTCGAACGCTCCGACCGAGATCAACCCGAACACTGCCGCGCCCAGAGCCAACAGGGCATGGGTCCGGGCTCCCGCCTCGTGCCCGTCGATCTCCCGCTCCAGACCCATGGCCAGCCCGAGAACGGTGGCGAGCGCGAGGCGGCCCATGATCTCGAGCGAGTCGAGATCAGCCATCGGTCCCCACGAATGGATCGTCCGAGAGGTCGCTCCGCACATGTGGCGTCTTACCCTCCCCCCGCGCGCACTACCGCGCTCGCACCAGTCATGGACCGGTCGGTTTCGCGACCGCCCGACACGGGGTACGGCCAGTAGGTCGGTCAGGAGACGCAGCGGAGGCGGCGTCGGCGATTGCGTGGCCGCCTCCGGGCATCGCCATCGAATCTCATCGCCACTCGCGACACCCTTCGGGGCCGATTGGAGGCCAACGTGTACACCGTCAGCGATTTCGTCATCGACCGCCTGATCGCGTGGGACCTGCACCGGTTCTACGGCTTCCCCGGAGACGGGATCGGCGGCTTCGACGGTGCCCTCGGTCGGGCCGAACGCGACCAGAAGGACTTCCGGTACATCCGACCCACGCACGAGGAGATGGCCGGCCTCATGGCGTGCGCGCACGCGAAGTTCACCGGCGAGATCGGCGTGTGCATCGCCACCTCTGGCCCGGGCGCGGTGCACCTGATGAACGGTCTCTACGACGCCAAGAGCGACAACCAGCCCGTGGTGGCGATCGTCGGTCAGCAGGCGCGGGTCGCCATGGGGAGCGACTTCCAGCAGGAGCTGAACATGGAGCGGCTCTTCGGCGACGTGGCCGAGTACGTCAAGGCGGTCACGACCCCGATGCAGGCCCAGCTGGTCGTCGACCGGGCGATCCGCATCGCGCGTGCCTACCGGAAGCCCACGGTGGTCGTCCTGCCGGCCGATGTCCAGAACCTGGAGATGGAAGAGCCCACCCTCGAGCACTTTGTCTCTCGCACCGGGATCGGGCACTCGTCCACCCGGATCGCGCCGCCACCCGAAGATCTCCACGCCGCCGCGGCAGTGCTCAACCGCGGCGAGAAGGTCGCGATGATGGTCGGTCAGGGCGCTCTCGACGCGACCGAGGAGGTCCTCGCGGTGGCGGCGCGGCTCGGCGCCGGGCTCATCACGGCGCTGCTCGGCAAGGGTGCCGTTCCCGGCGACGTGCCGTTCCACACCCAGCAGCTCGGGCTACTCGGCTCGAAGCCGAGCTACGACATGATGCAGGACTGCGACACCCTGTTCATGGTGGGGACCAACTTCCCGTACAGCGAGTTCCTCCCCCCGAGCGGGCAGGCGCGCGGGGTGCAGATCGATCTCAGCCCCGGACACCTGAGCCTGCGTTATCCCATGGACGTCAACCTCTGGGGCGACGCGAAGACCACACTCGCCGCACTGCTCCCGCTCCTCGAGCAGCAACCGGACCTGAGCTGGCAGCAGGGCATCGCGAACGGGATGCAGAAGTGGAACGACACCGTCGCGCGCGCCGCCAAGGCCAAGGCGGACCCCGTGAACCCGCGGCTCGTCTTCCATACTCTCAACGAGCGGCTCCCCGACGACGTGATCGTCACCGCAGACGCCGGCACGACGGCCGACTGGTACGGACACCACATCAAGCTCGGCCGCAACATGATGGGCAACCTCTCGGGCCAGCTGGCCACGATGCTGGCCGCGATGCCGTACGCCATCGCGGCGAAGTTCGCGTTCCCCGATCGGCCGGTCGTGTGCACCATCGGAGACGGCGCGTTCCAGATGCTCGGGATGAACGGTCTCATCACCGTGAAACGGCATTGGCGTGAATGGGAGAACCCGTCGTTCATCGTGCTCATCCTGCACAACGACGATCTCAACCAAGTGACGTGGGAGATGCGCGAAGCCGGAGACCCGCGTTACGACACCAGCCAGCTGCTCGAAGACATGGACTACGCCGGGTACGCGGACCTGCTCGGTCTCCGCGGCATGCGCGTCGACGATCCCGACAAGCTCGGAGCCGCCTGGGACGAGGCGTTCGCCTCGGACCGACCCGTCGTCCTCGATGTGATCACCGACAAGAACGTGCCCCCGCTGCCCGCTCACGTCACCTTCGAGCAGGCCAAAGGAGTCGCTCAGTCACTCGTGCGCGGCGATCCTGACGCGGTGAAGGTCATCGAGAACAGTGCCCGCGCGCTGGCGTCCCAGATGTTTGCCAAGGTCCGTGGCGGCGCGGAACCGGCCGACGAGCGGTGAGCAGCGGCGATACGCGACTCGCGGTCGAGAACGTCGAGGCATCGGCGTTCACGATCCCCACCCCGACGCCGGAGTCGGACGGGACCTTGACCTGGGATTCCACAACGATCGTGATCGTCGAAGTCACTGCGGGCGCGACCGCCGGCATCGGCTATTGCTACGCGCCGCCGGCGGCCGCGGCGGTGGTGCACGACACCCTGGCAGCTGTCGTGAAGGGTTCCGACCCCATGGCCGTCGGGAGGACGTGGTCGGCCATGGCCCAGGCGGTGCGCAACCAGGGCCGGGCCGGCGTGGTCAGCGCGGCGATCTCGGCCGTCGACATCTCGTTGTGGGACCTCAAGGCCAAGCTGTTGGAGGTATCGGTCGGCGACGCCCTCGGCACGATCCATCGCGTGGTCCCGGTCTACGGCAGTGGCGGCTTCACGAGCGCGACCGAGAGCGAGCTCGTCGATCAGCTCGGCGCCTGGGCCGACCAGGGCCTTCGTGCCGTCAAGATGAAAGTGGGTCGGCACCCCGATGCGGACATCCCTAGGGTCGCGGCAGCCCGCGACGCGATCGGTGAGGAGATCGGCCTGTTCGTCGATGCGAACGGCTCGTACTCCCGGAAGCAGGCGCTCGCCATGGCGCACGCCTTCGCCGATCAGCGCGTCTCGTGGTTCGAGGAGCCAGTGAGCTCCGACGATCTCAATGGGCTCCGGCTGATCCGCGACGGCGCGCCTGCCGGCATGGACGTCACGGCGGGCGAGTACGGCTACGACCTCCCCTACTTCCGCCGCATGCTCGACGCCGGTGCGGTCGACTGCCTCCAGGCGGACGTCACCCGTTGTGGTGGCATCACGTCCTTCTTGCGCGTCGGCGCGCTCGCCGACGCGCACTGCATGGATCTCTCTTCGCACACCGCACCCCAAGTCAGCGCACATGCGTGTGCCGGCGTCTGGCACTTGCGACATGCGGAGTACTTCGCCGATCACGTGCGCATCGAGTCGATGCTCTTCGACGGTGTGCTCGAACCGGTCGACGGCGCGCTGCGGCCCGATCGTGGCCGGCCCGGCCTGGGAATCGAGCTCAAACGTTCCGATGCCGAGAGGTACCGCCAGTGACCGGCTGCAGACCATGACGAGCCCGCGGCACTTCGAGGGCATGGACACCGTCACGCCGGTAGAGCTCTCCCACTTGCTTGACGACGACGCGAGAGCGCTCGCCGCCGAGCTCGTCGCGGCGATCGACGGTGAAGTGAGATTCGACGTCGGCAGCCGGGCTGCCTACTCGACGGACGCGTCGAACTACCGCCAGGTGCCGGTCGGCGTCGTCGTCCCCCGGACGATCGACGACGTCGTGGCCGCGGTCGCCGCGTGCCGGCGTCACGGCGCACCGATCACCAGTCGCGGCGGCGGCACGAGCCTCGCCGGGCAGTGCACCAACGTCGCGGTCGTCATCGACTTCTCGAAGTACCTCAACCGGATCTGCTCGATCGACCCCGATGCCGGGATCGCGGTGGTGGAGCCGGGCTGCAACCTGGACCATCTGCGGCACGCCGCCGAAGAGCACGGCCTGACCTTCGGGCCCGACCCGGCCACCCATGACCGCAACACGCTCGGCGGCATGATCGGCAACAACTCTTGTGGCATCCACTCCGTGATGGCCGAGCTCTACGGGCCGGGCCCACTCACGGCGGACCAGGTCGTCGAGCTCGACGTGCTCACCTACGACGGTCACCGAATGGCAGTCGGATCCACATCCGAGCCCGAGCTCGAACGCATTGTTTCGGGCACGGACCGGCGCTCCGAGATCTACCGCCATCTCCGCAAGCTCCGAGACGAGCACGAGCACGCGCTCCGTACCGGCTTCCCCGACATCCCCCGGCGGGTCTCGGGCTTCAACCTCGACCGGCTGCTCCCCGACCGCGGCTTCGACGTCGCGAAGGCGCTCGTCGGGACGGAGGGCACGTGCGTGGTCGTCCTGCACGCCACAGTCCGGCTCATCGATGCGAGGCCGAAGCGAACCCTCGTAGCCCTCGGATACCCGGACGCCTACCGGGCCGGCGACCACGTGCCGCTCGTGCGCGAGCACCGTCCGGTGGGCCTCGAGGGCATCGACGCCAAGCTCATCGACTTCATGCGCAAGAAGGGACTGCATCCCGACGACGTCGACCTGCTGCCGGACGGCGAGGGCTTCCTGCTGGTCGAGTTCGGAGCCGACACCAAGGACGAGAGCGACGCGCAGGCGAAAGCTCTCATCGACGCCGTCTCGAAGTGCGCAGACGCTCCGACCACCAAGCTCTTCGAAGACCCCTGGGAGGAGCGCAAGCTCTGGCAGGTGCGCGAGTCGGGCCTTGGCGCAACCGCGCACGTACCGGGGATGCCCGAGAGCCATCCCGGTTGGGAGGACGCCGCGGTCCCACCCGAACGGGTCGGCGACTACCTCCGCGACTTCCGGGACCTGCTTTCCGAGTTCGGATACGAAGCCGCGCTCTACGGGCACTTCGGCCAGGGCTGCATCCACTGCCGGATCGACTTCACGCTCGACACGGTGCATGGGGTCACTCAGTGGCGCGAGTTCCTCGATCGCGCGGCCGAGCTGGTCGTGTCCTACGGGGGCTCGCTCTCCGGCGAGCACGGCGACGGGCAGGCGCGCGGTGCGCTGCTGACCAAGATGTACGGGGAGGAGCTCGTCGGTGCGTTCGCCGAGTTCAAGGACGTCTGGGATCCCGACGGGAAGATGAACCCGGGCAAGGTCGTGCGCCCGCACCGGCCCGACGAGAACCTCCGTAAGGGGCCGGATGCCCGCCTGCGCCGAGTCAAGACGCACTTCGCGTTCCCCGACGACGACTTCGACTTCGCGAACGCGACGTCCAGGTGCGTCGGAGTGGGCAAGTGCCGTGACGTCGACTCAGGAACGATGTGTCCCAGCTACATGGCGACCCGGGAAGAAGAGGACTCGACGAGAGGCCGGGCGCGCATGTTGTTCGAGATGCTGCGAGGCAACGAGCTGAACGGCTGGCGTGACGACACCGTCGCCGATTCACTCGACCTGTGCCTCGCCTGCAAGGGGTGCAAGACCGACTGCCCGGTGAACGTCGACATGGCCACCTACAAGGCCGAGTTCCTCTCTCACTACTACGCCCGCCGATTGCGGCCACGCGTCGCGTACGCGATGGGCCTGATCTACTGGTGGGCACGTGCCGCGACAAAAGCCCCCCGGCTCGCGAACGCCATCGCTCACGCACCGGGAATATCGAAGCTCGTGAAGCAAGCCGGCGGCGTCGCCACGGATCGGACGATCCCTCGGTTCGCGTCGCCGACCTTCACGGACTGGTTCCGAGCCCGGACCTCGGGCCGCACCGGACCGGGTGCCCGCCACGACGGCACCGCGATCGTCACCCACGGGGACCTCCCTCGGTTCGTCGCCGAGACCTACTCCACACCGCGCATGCAGCACGGTGCCGGAGCGAATCGGGTCCATCCCCACGGTGCCGACGCACCGTTCGTAACCGATCGTGTCCTGTTGTGGCCGGATACGTTCAACAACTACCTCGAGTCCTCCGTGCTCCAGGCCGCCGTCGAGGTGCTCGAGCACGCGGGCTACAAGGTGGAGATCCCACCTCGCCCGCTGTGCTGCGGCCGGCCCTTGTACGACTTCGGCATGCTCGACACCGCGGAACGGCTCTGGCGCCAGACCCTTCGGACGCTCCGGCCGTGGATCCGGGCCGGGGTGCCCGTGGTCGGGCTGGAGCCGAGCTGCGTCGCGGCGTTCCGCGATGAGTTGACCAACCTGCTTCCCCACGACGACGACGCCCGGCGCCTCTCGAGTCAGACGCTCCTGCTCTCGGAGTTCCTGGAGCGCCAGCGCTACCAACCGCCATCTCTGCATGTCCGGGCACTCGTGCACGGACACTGTCACCACAAGGCGGTGCTCGGCATGGACGCGGAGGTAGCGCTGCTCAAGCGTCTCGGAGCGGACCACGAGGTGCTCGACTCGGGTTGTTGCGGCATGGCCGGTTCGTTTGGGTTCGCGGCGGAGAACTACGAAGTCTCGATCCGCGTCGGGGAACGCGTGCTACTGCCTGCGGTGCGCGCGCTCGACGCCGACCAGATCATCGTCACCGACGGGTTCAGCTGCCGGGAACAGATCGAGCAGAGCTCCGGACGCGCCCCAATCCACATCGCAGAGCTCCTCCGACCGCGCGATCGCGAGCAGCAACCAATGACCGCGCACATTTCGAGTCCAACCGTGAGCGGAGCGGTAGCAGCTCGTCTGGTGTTCGTCGTCGGTCACATGTTTCTCCCGGGCATCTCGGGGGAACAGCAGAAGAAGTCAACATCGGGTGCCCCGTCGCCCGATCCGATCGAGAAGGGGGCCACGATGCCCAGAGTTGACCCCGGACCGTCCGTCAAGGACCCCGAGCAGTACGAGGCGCTGCGCGACCAGGGCGCCAGCAAGGAGAAGGCGGCTCGCATCGCCAACCAGTCAGCGACGGAGGGGCGGTCCGCGGTCGGCCGCCGTGGTGGACGCAGCGAGGACTACGAGGACCGCACGAAGGACGAGCTCATGGACCGGGCACGAGAGATCGGCATCGAAGGCCGGTCGAAGATGAACAAGTCCGAGCTCATCGCCGCGCTCCGAAACCATTGAGCCCCTACGAGGGCGAGGACCCTCGACCTCGTACGAGTCGAATCCGCAGGTTCGCCGGGCGCGTCCGAATGCTCCTGGTCCGACGAGAGCCTCGGGGCACTGTTGCGCTGGTAGCGCGCCCGGCCTATCAGCGGTGCGCCCCAGAGGCTCCGTCGCCGGGCGTGGGATCTAGTGGAAGTGCCGTTCCACGTCGTCGCGGTACTGGTCCTCGTCGCGACGAGCCTGCTCGTAGTCCGGGGCGTCCTTGACCTGGTCCTTGCTGACCGACAGCACCACGACACGTTGCGCGCGCTTGACACTCTCGACCGACGAGGTCGGGATCATTCGCTTCTTCCCGAAGATCCAGAAACCCGTGTCCACGACGAGCAGGCCCCGACCGGCTTCGTTGGTCGCCTCGTCCACCTTGCCGATGTATCCGTCCGACGCGTGGACATCGAATCCACTCGGATCCACACCCGCGAGTGGATCACGACTCGATGCACCGGCCGACTCGTCGTACTCAGTGATGCGCCAGATCCAGACTGAGGTCATGAGAGCTCCTCCTTCGATTGTCGTTTCACCATGCTCTACCCGACATGCCCTCAACTGAATCAGCGACACGAACGCGGGGGCTAGAGCTGCGGCACGACCTCGTCGAACCAGAACTTGAGGAAACCCTCCTGGTTCGGCCCGATCTGCTGGACGAACACCTCGTCGTAGCCCGCAGCCTCGTACTGCTTGACGGACTCGACGTGCGTGGCGGGATCGGGCCCACAGCTGATCGAGCCGGCGACATCCTCGACACTTACGTTCTCACTTGCCTGCTCGAAATGGCCCGGGTTCGGAAGCTCCTGTGCGAGCTCGCCCGGAAGGCCGATGTTCGGCCAGATCTCACGCGCGAGCTTGCCGGCCTCCGCCTCGTCGGGCCCCCAGCACACCTTCATCAACCCCAGCTTCGGGCCGGTACCACCGTGCTCGTCGAAGGTGTCGAGCAGCTCCTTCTCCGGAGAGGTCCCGAAGTAACCATCGCCGATCTCTGCCGCGAGCTCGACTGCCTTCGGACCGAAGCCGGAGATCACCACCGGGGGCGACTCGTCGGGCACGGTGTACAGCCTTGCGTTCTCGACGGTGTAGTGCTCGCCGTGATGCGAGACTCGCGAACCGGTCCACAGGCGGCGCATGACCTCGATCGCCTCGCGCAGCATCTCAAGTCGCACGTCCACCTCGGGCCAACGGTCACCGAAGATGTGCTCGTTGAGATTCTCGCCGCTTCCGACCCCGAGCGTGAAGCGTCCGGGCGCCATCGCCGCGGTCGTCGCGGCCGCCTGAGCGATGATCCCCGGGTGGATCCGGACGGTTGGGCACGTCACCGAAGTGGCAAGGCGCATCTCGGTCACGGTTGTGAGCGCACCGAGCACGCTCCACACGAACGGGCTCTGCCCCTGTCGATCCGTCCACGGATGAAAGTGGTCGGAGATGGCGCACGACTTGAACCCGGCCTCCTCCGCCTTGCGCGCCCAGCGGATCATGTCCGTGGGGTCCATCTCCTCACTCGAGAGGGAGTAGCCGATCTTCATGTCGCATCTCCTGCCTTGGTCACGAAGTTTTCCTCCCGATCGGACGCCTTCGTACCCGACGGCCGAGGCGGCTAATCCTGAACAAGCGGTCTCCGTGACGCACCGTGCTGGTTTCGCGCACCAGGAGGCGGGCAACCTTCGGCCGTGCGCGGACAATCCCGGATCGGGTGCTCGGGCTGGGCCTACCAGGACTGGCGCGGCGTCGTGTACCCGAAGACGCTTCGTCGACGCGACTGGTTCGGCTACTACACGACCCAGTTCGACACGGTGGAGATCAACAACACGTTCTACCGGCTTCCCACGACTGATGTGGTCGATGGATGGGCCGGTCAAGCGCCGCCGGGCTTCGTCTACGCAGTCAAGCTCGGCGCGTTCGGCTCGCACCGCATGAAGCTTCGGGACGCGCCCCGATGGCTGCCGAACCATCTCGACCGAGTGCGCCGACTCGGCCCCGCGCTGGGCCCGACGCTCGTGCAGCTCCCACCGCGGTGGAAGCGCAACGTCGAACGACTCGACGAGTTCCTGTCCGTGGCGCCCGCAGACGTGCGCTGGGCGGTGGAGCTACGGGAGCCGTCGTGGCTCCACGACGACGTCTACGCGGTGCTCGAGCGCCACGGAGCCGCACTCTGCGTCCACGACCTGTTACCCGACCATCCATGGATATTGACGACCTCGTGGACCTTTCTGCGGTTCCACGGCCCGCGGGCGGTGGAGCAGACGTACCGGGGTCGCTACGGCGGAAGACGGCTCTGGCGCCCGGCCCGGCGGATGCACGATTGGCTCGACGGCGGCGTCGACGTCTACGCCTACTTCAACAATGACTACGGCGGGCATGCCGTCGCCGACGCGCAGTGGCTGCGGAGCAAGGTTCGGGCCTTGGAGGCTCGCGGTTCCTCGCGCATTGCCGACCGCGACCACGGCGAACGGACCGGGACCACGTCGCTCACCGACCGGACTCGGGTTGCCGAGCGCGGATCCCGGGTAGATCTCGACGATGGCCATGAGTCGCGCCGGCGTGCTCGTCGACTGTGACGGGACACTTCTCGACACGAATTACCTGCATACGCTCGCCTGGTCGCGGGCGCTGCGTGAGCTGGGCGAGTGGGCGCCCATGAACGCCATCCACCGCTTGATCGGGATGGGGGGCGACCGCCTGGTGCCGGAGCTCCTCGGCCACTCACTCGAGGGTGCTGACAAGGCCCACGACCGCCACTACGCCGCGCTGAAGCCGGACATGCGCCCGTTCCCCGAAGCCGGGACGCTGCTACGCCGCATCCATGAGACCGGTTTGGTGGTGGTCCTCGCGAGCTCGGCGTCCGAAGACGACCTCGAGGACATGCGTACGACGCTGGCCGCCGACGATGCAATCGACGCCGCGATCACGGCCGACGACGTCCCACGCTCAAAGCCGGATCCCGCGATCTTCGAGACCGCCCGGGACACGGGCGACATCGACCCCGTGTTGACGCTCGCGGTCGGAGACACCGTCTGGGACGTTCACGCCGCCACGGCGGCGGGCATGGGCTGCGTGTGCGTCGAGAGCGGCGGTTCCAGTCGTCACGAGCTGGCCGAAGCGGGGGCGCTCGCGGTGTACCGCGATGTCGAAGAGCTCGGCAACCAGCTGTTCACCAGCCCCATCGGAGTGCTCGCGAGGCATGTCCACGCGTGAATCCACGCACCGACATCACGCACGCTGCGAGGCGATCGACGTCGCGCCAGGCCAAGCCGCCGTGAGGCCTGCGGGACACCCTCACCGGACCGTGAGACGACTGATCTCCTGGTACCGTTTCATCGGGGCCGTGTAGGTGCTGTGAATCACTCCCGCGTCTGGAGGAGTCATGGTCGAACATCGGAACGGCTTGGATTTCTGCGTGGTCTGCGGCGCGATCGTGCCGATCCCATCCGGAAAGCAGCCCGTCCGGGTGCTCCAGGGCGCGTTCAGGCAAGCCCAACATCCGGATCATCAAGATCGACGGTGTCGAGATCCATCGCTGTGAGATCCCGACGGCGCACGATGCTCCTCAGGCTGACACCCGGCGGTTGCACCCCACGTAGCGAAGCCCCGAGCGGGCGCGATGCGTGGTCGAGTCCCATGCGCTGCCGAATCGGCCATCGCTGAATTCGGTCGGCTTGGTTTGACCGGCCCGAACACGCGGTAGGCCCTCCCAGTGCGCGCCCGGGTCTGCACCCGTCAAGCACTGTCCGACTCGGACAAGGCTCGATTCCGGCTTCACCGCGTGCTTCGTCCTTCCAGGAGAGGAGGCACGTGAGGCTTCCCGCCGTCCTCCGCCGTCTCCCCCGCAGGGTTCCGGCTCGTCGTCCCCGGCGCGATCCTCGGAATGACCACACTCATCGCGGCCCTCTCGTTCGGAGCAACACTCGCAACGAGCTGCTGCGCGAACCACCGATCGGGTCGGCGCGCCGCACGTACCTCGCTGACTGCTCGGTCTGCCACGGCGCCGACGGCCGCGGGACGGAGCGCGGCCCGTCGCTGGAACGAGCCGGAGCGGCGGGCGTCGACTACTGGGTGTCGACGGGCCGGATGCCGCTGTCGAGTCCCGGTGCGACTCCTGAGCGCCAGGATCCGAAGTACACCCCCGCTGAGATACGGGCGCTCGTGCGTTACGTCGTGGCGCTCACCGGGGAGTCGACGCCCGAGATCCCCCAGCTGGATCGTGCGGCTGCCTCGCGTCGCGAAGGGCGCTACGCAGTACCAGCTCAACTGCGCGGCGTGTCACGACTCGACCGGCGTCGGTGGCGCGCTGTTCAAGCGCGCCGCGCCTCCGGTCTTTGCGGCGACACCGACCCAGGCGGCTGAAGCCATTCGCATCGGTCCTGGCCAGATGCCGGCCTTCGGGACTGCTGCCCTCGATCACGAGCAGCTGAACGACACGGTCGCGTACGTGAAGTACCTCGCACATCCCCGCGATCGCGGTGGGTACGCGCTCTGGCACCTCGGGCCGCTGGCCGAGGGAGCCGCCATCATGGTGTTCGGGCTCGGGACACTGCTGCTCGCGACCCGATGGATCGGAACGCGCACATGAGGCGCGACGACGAGCGCGACGCAGAAGGCATGCGTTGGCCCGAGTGGATCTCGGTCGCGAGCTTTCTGACGTGTGTGGTCGCGGCTGTTGCGGTCACCTACGTCTACTCGACCGGCGGCGACCCCCAGCTCGAAGGCGCGCTGCTCGGCATCGCGTTCGGTGGTCTGGGGATCGGATTCGTCACCTGGGCGCATCGCCTTCTTCCCCATGGCCCCTACGTCGAACCGAGGCCCGTGCTCGGGGCCGACCCGGCGCAACGCGAGGCGACCGACGAGGACTTCGAGCGCGGCGGAATGCTCACGCGCCGCCGGTTGCTGCTCGGCAGCCTGCTCGCAGCAGCGGGCGCCATGATGGCCGCGGCGGTGTTCCCGCTTCGCTCCCTCGGGCCGCGGCCCGACGGTCCGTTGCGCCACACGCCGTGGCGCAAGGGATTGGCACTGGTCAACGAGCAGGGCCAGCCGGTGCAGGCGGACGACGTACCCACCGGTGGACTGGTCACCGTCTTCCCCGAGGGCCACCCCGGTTCTGCAGACGGACAGGCGGTGCTCATCCGGCTCGACGTGTCCGCGACCCCGTTGGGCGGCGACACCCGGGGTTTCATCGTCTACTCGAAGATCTGCACGCACGCCGGATGCCCGGTCGGCCTCTATCAGGCTCAGTTGCAACAGCTCCTCTGCCCGTGTCACCAGTCCGCGTTCGACGTCTTGGCGAACGCGGAGCCGACCTCGGGCCCCGCGGCTCGTGCACTCCCACGACTGCCGATCGAGATCGACGACGAGGGTGTGATCCGGGCCCTCGGGGACTTTCCCGAGCCGGTCGGACCGGCGTGGTGGACGCGGTGAGCCGGCGCAGCATCCGCGCCGTCGCCGTGGCACTCGCGCTCGGTGGCGCTCGCGTCGTGCAGCGGTGACTCGCCTTCGATGCTCGATCCTGACGGCAACGAGGCGCAGCACATCGCCCGAGCGTGGTGGATCATGTTCGGCCTCGCCACCGGTGTCTACCTGCTCGTCGCCGGCTTCATCATCGTTGCGGTGCTGCGCGGCCGGAAGACCGATCACGGTCGCTCATCACGCATCACCGACAGTGCGTTCGTCTGGTTCGGTGGCATCGTGATGCCCGTCGTCGTCCTGTTGGTCGTCGCGGTGGTCACCGTGGAAACCACGGCAGCGCTCCGGAAGCCGAGCCATTCACCACTGAAGGTGAGTGTCATCGGTCATGACTGGTGGTGGGAGGTTCGCTATCCGGGCACGGGGATACGAGTGGGGAACGAGTTCCATCTCCCCACCGGGACACCGATCGAGATCCGCCTGACTTCGACCGATGTGGTCCACAGCTTCTGGGTACCTCAGATCGGCGGCAAGGTCGACCTCATCCCGGGTCAGCCGAACTACTTCCGGTTCACCATCGAGAAGTCCGGCGTGTATCGGGGTCAGTGTGCGGAGTACTGCGGCCTGCAGCACGCCAACATGGCCCTGTACGTCCATGCCGATCCGCCCGGCTTCTACGAGCGCTGGGTCGCAGCCCATCGCAATCCACCCGAGCAACCGGCATCGGAGCTCGCCGCGCGGGCGCGCTCGCATTCCAGACCCAATCTTGCGCCGGGTGTCACACCGTGCGCGGGACCCAAGCGCAGGGACGGAGGGGCCCGCCGCTTACGGACTTCGGCTCGCGGCGCTCCATCGGCGCCGGTGCGGTAGAGAACTCCCCGGCGAAGCTCTCGCGCTGGATCGTGAACGCGCAGCAGTTCAAACCCGGCGCACACATGCCGCCCCTGTCACTCGCGCCGGCAGACGTGCGCTCGATCGTCGCCTACCTGGAGAGCCTGAAGTAGCCATGACGACGACTGCAGTCCGACCTTCAGATCCGACCCGCATCACGGACGAACAGCTCGACGATGCATGGCAGGACCCACCCGGGATCATCGGCTTCCTGACGACCGTGGATCACAAGCGCATCGGGATGCGTTACATCTACACCGCGTTCGTCTTCTTCTTCGCTTCGGGGATCGTCGCACTCGTCATGCGAGTTCAGCTCGCCGGCCCGGACATGGGGATCCTCCCCCCCGAGGCGTACAACGAGTTCTTCACGATGCACGGCACCACGATGATCTTCCTGTTCAACACGCCCGTCCTCGCGGGATTCGGGAACTACCTGCTCCCGATGGAGCTCGGTACCCGCGACATGGCGTTTCCCCGGCTGAATGCCTTCTCGTACTGGATCTTTCTCTTCGCCGGCATCTTCCTCTACGCCAGCTTCCTCATCGGCGCACCCCCAAACGGCGGGTGGTTCGCGTACACACCGCTCACCGGCCGGGTGTACTCGGCCGGCGCGAACCTCGATTTCTGGGGTCTTGGAGTCATCTTCGTCGGCATCTCGACCACCGTCGGCGCGGTCAACTTCCTCGTGACGACCTTCAAGATGCGCGCGCCCGGCATGACGCTGAACCGGCTGCCCGTCTTCGTCTGGTCGATGGTCGTCTTCTCGTTCATGGTGGTGTTCTCGGTCCCCGTCGTGACGACCGCGGCCGGCCTCCTCGAGCTGGACCGCCTCTTCGGCACACAGTTCTACGTGCCCGCGCTCGGCGGGAGCACGCTGCTGTACCAACACCTCTTCTGGTTCTGGGGCCATCCCGAGGTCTACATCCTCTTCGTGCCGGCCCAAGGCATGATCTCGATGATCATCCCGGTCTTCTCGCGCCGCCCGCTCGCGGGCTACGTGTGGGTCGTCACCTCACTCGTCGCGATCGGTTTCATCAGCTTCGGTGTCTGGGTCCACCACATGTTCGCGACGGGGATCCCGCCCCTCGCGATGTCGTTCTTCTCCGCCGTCGGTTTCGTCATCACCATTCCGAGCGGGATCCAGTTCTTCGCCTGGATCGCGACAATGTGGCGCGGCATCGTCCAGCTCACGACGCCGATGCTCTTCGCGCTCGGCTTCATGCTGATCTTCCTGATCGGCGGGATCACGGGCGTGATGGTCTCGGTGCTTCCCTTCGACTGGCAGGTCACCGACAGCTACTTCGTGGTCGCGGACTTCCACTACGTGCTGAACGGTGCAGTCGTGTTCCCGATCTTCGGCGCCATCTACTTCTGGATGCCAAAGATGACGGGACGGATGCTCTCGGAGCGTCTGGGCACCATCAGCTTTTGGACCATGTTCGTGGGGTTCAACCTCGCGTTCTTCCCGATGCACATCCTGGGCTTCCTCGGGATGCCCCGCCGCATCTACACGTACCACTCCGGGCTCGGTTGGGACGCGTTGAACCTGCTCGCCACCATCGGGGCATTCGTGTTCGCGTTCGGCGTCCTGCTCACGCTCGTGAACTTCGTCTGGAGCAAGCGGCACGGCGAACCCGCCCCGGCGGATCCGTGGCGCGCGGACTCGCTCGAATGGGTGACCTCGTCTCCCCCACCGGACTACAACTTCGCCCAGATCCCCATCGTCGAGAGCCGACACCCGCTCTGGGACCAGGATCCGCTACCGGTGTCGACGTCAGGCGACGACCGCGCGACGCGAGCGCTCGGCCGCGAAGGCGCGCTCCGCAAGGAGACTCCGCTGACAAGCGGGTTGCGCGCGGAGCCGGCCGACACCATGGAGATCCCCAAGGACACGTACCTGCCGTTCGTGCTCGCCAGCGGCGTCGCCGTGCTGTTCGTCGCACTCCTCGTGCAGGCCCTGCTCATCGGGATCGTCGGCGGAGCCCTCGCAGCAGTCGGACTGCTGCGCTGGGCGTGGCGGACGGCGGAGACACCATGACCGCGATGCTCGAACCGGTGGCCCGCACGCCGCGCACGGTCTCCGTCCCGCCGCCGACCCGCGCGAAGGACGGGCTATGGCCGGGGTTTCTGGGGCATCGCGGTCCTGATCGCCACCGAGACGATGCTCTTCCTCGCCCTGCTCGCGACGTACTTCTTCCTCCGGGCCTCCTCGCACACCTGGCCGATCGGGCACCTCGAGCTGCCCAAGCTCGACTTCCGCGCCTGGCTGTTCACCGCGATCCTGCTGGCCAGCAGCATCCCGATCTTCGCCGCGGATGCCGCCGTCGTCCGCGGCCACAACGGGGTGCTCCGCGTTGCGCTGGCGCTCTCCTTCCTGATGGGTGCGGCGTTCCTCGTCAACACCTATGTCGACTTCCAGTACCTGCACTTCGGATGGAACACCAACGCCTACGGCTCTATCTTCTACGTGACTGTCGGATTGCATGCGTTCCACGTGTTCGCAGGTCTGCTGATCAGCATCGTGGTGCAGTACAAGGTCTGGCGCGGGCTCATCGATCCCGAGCACCACACGAGCGTCGAGGTGTTCTCGCTCTACTGGCACTTCGTCGACGTCGTCTGGATCCTCGTCTTCTCATCGCTCTTCATCTCGGCCCACATCCGATGAGTGTCGACGTCCGGTCCAACGAGCGAGCGATCACCCTGATCGGATGGGCAGCTGTTGGCGTCCCGGTGCTCGCCTGGCTGGTGCATCTGGTCTTCTCCGCCACCTACGCCGCGTACGCGGTCGGGACCGCATCGGTCCGTCGAGTGCCTGCACGCACGGGATCGCCGTCTGGCCGCTCCACGTCGGCACAGCCGTCGGCGTCGTCGCCTGCCTCATCTCGCTCGCCTCCGCCATGTTCGTCTTCCGCCGGCGAGACGGATCCGACGAGGGCAGCCTCGCCTCGCAGTACCGCTTCCTCGGTCTGCTCGGCATCGGGTCCTCCATGTTCAACCTCGTCCTGATCGTCGGCGAGGGCACCGTCGTCCGCTTCCTCCACGCCTGTGGCTGAGCTCGGGCCACTCGCGGTGATTCTGGCGGTAGGAGCGCTGTACGGCGCGGGGATCGTGCGCGCCTGGGACGCGGCGGGGCCGGGGCGTCTCGTGCACCCGGCCAAGGTGGCGTGCTTCGCCGCGGGCCTTGCCGCACTCATCGTCGCCCTCGCTTCACCGCTTGACGGCCTCGCCGACACGAGCCTCACTGCGCACATGGTGCAGCACGTGTTGCTGATCACGGTCGCTGCGCCGCTGATCGCCGTCGGAGCTCCACTGATCGCCTTCGGTCACGCGTTCGAGGCCACACCGAACGACGTTCCCTCGCTCGTGCGCCGGCAGTACCGACCGCGCCGCGTGACAACCCATTGGGCCGCGTGGACTGTGCTGGCGCTCGTGGTGCACATCGGAGCAGTCGCTGCCTGGCACCTCCCCGCCGTGTACGACGCGGCGTTGCGCAACGACGCGATTCATGCCGCTGAGCACGCATCCTTCTTCTTCACCGCCCTGGTGCTCTGGTGGGCCGCGCTCGGTGCCGGGCGCCGATCCCGTCGAGGAGGAGGAGTCCTCGTCCTCTTCGTCGCCACCTTGCCGGCCAACGCGCTGGGGCTGATGATGACGGTCGCCGCGACCGCCTGGTATCCCTCGTACAGCCATGGCACCGCGGGGGCGCTGCAGGATCAGCAGCTGGCCGGAGTCGTCATGTGGGGCTTCGGCGGCATGGCGACGCTCGTGGGCGTGTTCGCGCTCTTCGTCTCGTGGCTCCAGAGCCTCGAGCGCATGTCACCGGGTCGAGGCGCCATGACGAGCGCTCCGGGCACGATCGCGCGTCACCGGGGCTCCACATGATCCGGCGCTTGAACCGATGGGTCGACGAGCGGATCGGCTCGTCCAAATTCACCCGGGAGAGCTTGAACAAGGTGTTCCCGGACCACTGGTCGTTCATGCTCGGCGAGATCGCGCTCTATTCCTTCGTCGTACTCGTCCTCACCGGCATCTACCTCTCGTTCTTCTTCGATCCGAGCCTGGAGCAGGTGACGTACCGGGGCGGGTACGCGCCGCTCTTCGGAACCCGGATGTCGTCGGCCTACCAGTCCGTCATCCACATCAGCTTCGACGTCCGGGCCGGGCTCGTCATGCGACAGATCCATCACTGGGCGGCACTGCTCTTCCTGGCCGCGATCGTCGCCCATCTGTGCCGCATCTTCTTCACGGGTGCGTTTCGCAAGCCGCGCGAGATCAACTGGATCGTCGGTGTCACGCTGCTGCTCCTCGGCCTCGCCAACGGATTCACCGGCTACTCGCTACCGGACGACCTCCTCTCGGGGACCGGGCTTCGGGTCGTCTACTCCTTCGTCCTGTCGATCCCCGTGGTCGGCGCCTGGCTCGCGTTCCTGGTGTTCGGCGGCGAGTTCCCGGCCCATGACATCCTGCGCCGGCTCTTCGTGATTCACATCCTGCTCGTCCCGCTCGCGATCTTCGGGTTGCTCTCTGTCCACCTCGCGATCCTGTGGCGCCAGAAGCACGCCCAGTTCCGCGGCCGCGGCCGAAAGGAGCACAACGTCGTCGGTTCGAAGCTGTGGCCCACGTACGCGATGAAGAGCATCGGGCTCTTCACCCTCGTCGCGTCGGTGCTCTGCTTCCTCGGCGGCCTCGTCCAGATCAACCCGGTCTGGCTCTACGGACCGTTCGAAGCGCCCGCGGTCTCCACCGCCGCGCAACCGGACTGGTACCTCGGCTGGACCGAAGGTGCCATCCGCCTGTTCCCGCCGTGGTTCCTCCACATCGGGACCTACAGCATCCCCGAGGTGTTCTGGCCCGCGATCGTGCTGCCGGGAATCACCTTCGCCCTGCTCTACGCCTGGCCCTTCCTCGAAGCGCGCTTCACGCACGACCACGCCGAGCACCATCTGCTGGACCGTCCGAGCGACCGTCCGGTGCGGACCGCGATCGGTGCGGGCGTCCTGACGTTCTTCGTCGTGCTGACCGCGGCCGGTGGCCAGGACATCATCGCCGCGAAGCTCCAGGTCGACATCGTCCCCGTGACCGACACCTTGCGCGTGCTGGTCTTCGTGCTTCCTCTGCTCGTCGCGGCTCGCGGCCTGGAAGATCTGTCGGGATCTCCGGGCAGGAGGCTTCGTCAGGGAACGCGAGCAGCGCACGGAACCTCCGGTCGCGCAGTACGAGCAGCCGACGCTGGAGAAACTTGACGAATCAGCCGCTGTACACGGCGAGCGGGAGATGACGCCGGGGCCGGCGCGCCCGACGCCCCGGACTCGGGCTCGCAAGCTGCTCGAAGCGCTTCTTGCCGGCCTTGCGCTGGCCTACGGGTGGTTCCGAGCGCGGCGTGCTCAGCGGGGTCATTGACGACGCACGCACGCCGGCCAAGCTCACGGGCCGGCTTCACGCTCGAGTGCGCCGAGTCCCTCCGCGCTGGCAAAGATCGCGGCTACTGCTGCGTCGGCAAGCGCCACTCTCCGCCACCGGCGATCGAGCATCGCGAAGCCGAGCGCCGTCCCGGCGTGTGCTGCATCGACACCAACGCCGAACTTCCGGGCGGTGCTCCCCCAATGACGCTCCGCGGCGGCCTCGAGCAGGTGCCGCGCACCGAGGATCCGCAGTACTCCTCGCGACCCGCGACCGCTATCCGCAGCACCGAGCAAGGCCAGCGCCCGTCCCGGCTTCACGAGCAGGAACGCGCCCCAGATGACGCGTAGGAACTGGAGGCCCGACGTTCGACCGCTCGGACGAGCTCCGCGCTTCACCGACGCTCGGTGATGCGGCGCGCTCGATCTCGTACATCAGCGAGCGCCGCCGCAGCGAAGGTGCGCGCCGTCTCGGGAAGCGACTTCAGGAAGCTGGGATCCAGCGAGCCACCGGCACGCGCGTCGAAAGCACCGTGCGCGCCCCCATCGCTGTCGCCATCGACCGGAGCACGCAGGTTGTCCGGCCGATCGGGCCGGATCCTCTGGTCCGTGAGCTGGGTGTCCCAGGCCCCGAACGCGGCGTAGTGATTTCCCAGCGCCGGCGCCACCTGCCCGGCCGCGACAAGCACTTTGTTCCACGCGCCGATGATCTTCGAGCGGCGACCGTCGAGCGCGACCTTCACGATGAGCTTCGCGGGGACTTCGGGCTGGTAGATCGGCGGTACCGGCTGCGGGTGCCGATCCATGGTCGTGCGGCACCAGTCGAATTGGGGTGTGTTCACCGCCGGAAGGTGGACCATGGAGAGCCGGACGTTGCTCCCATCATGAAGCAGTTCTGCGCGCGTCGACTCGAAGAATCCGCGACACGCGAACTTTGACGAGCAGTACGCGGCTTGCAGCGGGATGCCGATGAACGCGAGCGCGGATCCGACGTTGACCACCGATCCGTGGTCGCGTGGCCGCATCCGTTCGAGCGCGACCATCGTCCCCCAAACCTGACCGAGGAACGTCACCTCGACGGCGCGACGAAAATCCTCGGGTTGCGTTTCCGACACCGGCGAGAAGCACGTCGTCATGGCGTCGTTGACCCACACCTCGATCGGCCCGAGCTCGGCTTCGGCGCGAGAGGCCGCGTCGTTGACGGCTCCGTAGTCCGAGACGTCGGCCGGCAGGATCAATGCTCGGCCCCCGTTCGACTCCACGTCCTTGGCCGCGCCTTCGAGGCCCGCCCGACCGCGGGCGAGCAGCGCGACATCGAAGCCCCGCTCGGCCAGTGCGACCGCCGTGGCCCGTCCGACCCCGGCCGATGCACCGGTCACGAGTGCGACGCGTCCGTCTTCCATGTTCCCTCCGAGTGCTGCTCGCGGTTACGTCGAACCTACCCAGGCAGCCGACGGATTATCCGGGCGTTTCGGCGTCCCGCCCGACTATCCGGCGCCCGCAGCAGCCAACCGTTGCGCGCATTCCATGAGGAGCGCGTGGACGAACGCCTGGGGAAGATTCCCCCGAAGCTGTCGCTGGGCGACATCGAACTCCTCGGTGAACAGGCCCGGCGGCCCGCACGCGGCGCGATTGCGTTCGAACCAGCGCGCCGCGCCGGTGACATCGCCCTCGTCGAGGAGCGAGAGGGATACGAGGAAGCCACAGAGCAGAAAGGCGCCTTCCGCTCGATGGAGCGGCTGATCCCCGTGACGGAACCGGTAGGCATACCCGTTCTCCGTCAGGTCTTCGAGCACGGCGCGCAGGGTGGCGTGACTGCGCGGATCGTCAGGGGCGACGGCGCCCCGAATCGCTGGGAGCAGGAGTGATGCATCAACGCGGGGATCGCTCGGGCTCCGCTGCCAGCGGCCAGTCGAATGTAAGCCCTGTCGCGAGCTCTCGGCAACGAGCATGTCGGCCAGCGCTTCCCACCGCGCCGCGGCGCTCCCGGCTCGCGGACGACGCGCGACTGCGCGCAGACCCGCGGCACAGGCCAGGCGACTCTCGGTCCAGGGAGCCGGATCGAGCTCCCAGATCCCCGCTGTCCGGCTCTCGCCAGCGAGTTGCGATCGCCTCGGCGGCGATCTCGGCTGCCGCCCATCCGTCTGCTTCCAGCCGGTCATGTTCGTCGGCGGCGGCGAAGAGCTGCAGCGCCTCGCCGAAGACATCGAGCTGGAACTGACCGTTCACCCAGTTACCGACGATGTCAGCTCCTCCTGGGTACCCGGCGAGGTCGAGCTGCCGTTCGTCGGGGACCGGTGTCCCCGCAACGGTGTACGCGGGTGCGAGCTTCGGACCGTCGTCGTGCAGCCGACCGGCAACAAATCGAACCGCGTTGTCGAGCAGGCTCGGGTTGGCACCGTGGGCCGCAGCATGGCCGACGAAGCACTGGTCGCGGATCCACGCGTAGCGGTAGTCGTAGTTCCGACCCTTCTGCGCGCGTTCGGGGAGCCCCATGGTGGCCGCCGCAACCATGGCCCCCGAGCTGCTCGACAATCCGGCGAGCACCGAATGGGCGTGGTGCACGTCGCGGTCCGCGATGAGCTCGGTGCTGCCGAGGTGGTGTCGCCGCCATCCCTCCTCGGTCGCTGCCCACGCGCGGTCGGGGTCGATGCCCTCGGGCGCGCCACTCGCCGACAGGGTCAACACCAGGTCCTTGCTCGCGCCGGCGGCGAGCCGTAGCTCGAGATCGAGATCGTGGTGGCGATCGTCCGTCCGCACCACGGCATCGGCCGCCCCGGTCCAGCAGAAGCGCATTCCGTCGAGTTCGCCACGCCAGCCACCGTCGTCACCGAGCTGGAGGTCGCGAACCCCCCGTTGCCCGAAGTCGCTCCGCAGCGCGAGCTGCACCTTGATGGTCGCGCCCTGCTGCGCACTGACACGCCGCAGCACCGTCATTTGGTCCGACCGCCCCGGGAGGCTCAACGCCTCGCGGCACTCGACGACACCCGACTCCGTCACCCAGCGGCTGCGCCAGATCAGGCTTTCCGGCTCGTAGCTCCCGCCCCACACGTAAGCGCCGCTCGGCGTGACCTGATAGCCGCCGCCACCGCCGATCAACGAGGCGAACACCGCCGGGCTGTCCCATCGTGGAAAGCACAACCAGACCATCTCGCCCCGCGGTCCGACGACGATGCCGCGTTCCCCGTCCACGATGAGCGCGTATTCGCGCAGGACCGTGGGCCGCCACTGCGCGCTCACCGCGCCGCTCGCTGGCCGAGAGTGATCGAGATCGTGGTCGTCATCCGATCGGGCTGATCAGTTCGAAGCCGTGTCTGCCAGGGCTCCATGGCACTGGCCGTACCCGCGTTCGGAGCAGACCAACCCCCGTGTCGTGCGCGAGGTGCGCCCAACGAGGAACCGCACGGCGTTTTTGGAGCCCGCCGACCGGGTAACACACGAGTGACCTGTGACATCCCGGAAGGGAGTGCGGAGCGAAAAGTGATCCACGGTTCCGCGCCCGCGATGGTTCACGTCTACAACCGGTTCGCCGACGAGTGGGTGGTGTTTCTGTCGGGCGCGTTCACGGAGCGAACGGTCGAGAACGAGTACGACCGTGCTGTTCGTCTTGCTCGCGAGCTCGCACAGCGATCAGGCGTACCCGTGCGAATCCACGCGGTGAACACCCGCTGCCCGACCGCACTTGCTTCACAGGGCCCCACCGAACGCCAGGAGGTTGAACAATGACCACGCGCAAGATCGAACACGATGCAGCAACAGTCCGAGCGTCAGCCGAACAAGCAGCCGAAGCAAGCCGGGCCGCGGCCGACTCCGCTGTACAGGCCGGCCGCGGATCCGTCGACGTCGCTACCGATGTCGTCTCGGACGGAGCGCACGCGGTCATCGGCGCAGTCGACCTCGCAGTCGCGAAGGCCCGTGGCCGGAGTGACGCCGAGCTGCTGCCCAATGAAGGGCAGCTGACCGCGAGGCTGTTCACGGCACTCGACCGCCTTTCCGTGAGAGGCCGACGCGTCACCGGACGGGTCAAGCGGAACACGAGTGCGAATCTGCACTCCATGGAATCAGAGGCGGAGCAGACGATCGGACGAGCCCGTACGAGCGGCGAACGTGCCGTCGAACACGGCGGAGACCGGATCGCGAAAGCTGCTTCTGGTGCGGCCGAGGCCGCGACTCGGGTCACAGACGAGATGGATCCTGACGTCCCGCTCCACCGCCCCGGCATGCCCTACGAGAATCGCACCCTCGAGGACCTGCAACGGCTCGCGGCCGAGCGAGACATCGAGGGTCGCTCGTCGATGACCAAGGACGACCTCATCGTCGCGCTGCGGGGGTGACGGTCACGGCGCACATGGCACATCCGCGCCCGGCCCGACTCGTGGTGATGGGCATCGGCGTGTTGCTCTGCGCATCCGTCGCTGCAGCATGCGACTCGGGCGGATCTTCCGGATCCACCCAGCCCGCGCCTCACACATCGACCTTCTCGAAGGGAGCGTTCGATTCGATCCCTCGATATCCGGGAAGCAGCGCGGCCGGCGGCCGCAGCCATGACAAGGGTGTCACGGTGCAGAGCTTCGAAGTGTCGAGTGCGACTCCACGCGCCGTCTTGCAGTGGTACGCGTCGCGTCTGAAGTCCTGGGACCTGATTCAGCGGCCCGAAGCCTCGGGCAGCGCGGACTGGCGCGGCGAGTGGCAAAGGAACCAGCGTCGGTTGCTCATCAGTGCGGCGCCGTCGCCTGCGCTGGGGAACCCGGCAAGCGCGGTCTCGACCACACAGTTCAGTCTCGAGCTCGGCGACCCGGGAGCAAGTGTCAACGGGTCGAGCGCGGGTACCAGCTCCTGAGCGCCGCTCCGAGCATGACCATCGGTCGTCAGTCGGTCAGAGGAGGGATATGAACGACGACCGACGCGAGGCCTCGGCGGTACAGCAGATCCTGGCGAAGGCGCTCCACGTCAAAGACCTCGCGCGCGACGACGAGCTCACGCTCGTCTCGGCCGGGGTCGCGTTCTATGCCTTCCTCGCGCTCGTTCCGGCGCTCGTCGCGGCCACCGCCGTGTACGGCATATTCGCCGATCCGGAGCAGATCACGAAGCAGGTCCAGAGCTTCGCCAGTGCCCTGCCTTCCTCGACCCGCTCGTTCCTGACCGGGCAGCTGCGCGCCACGAGCCGAGCCGGCGGGCTGAACGTGAGCATCACCGCGGTCGTCGGGATTGTGATCGCGTTTTGGAGTGCGTCGGCCGGAACAGCCGCTCTGCTCCGCGGCCTCGCGGTGATCAACGATGCCGGCAGTGCGCGAAGCTTCGCTCGTCGCCGCGGCTTGGCGCTCCTGGTCACCCTCATCGTGGTCGTGGTCGTTCTCGTCGCCGTGTGGCTCATCACTGTGCTTCCGCCTCAGCTCGGCCGGATCGCGTCCGTGCCGAGTGGCGTGGCGCTCACGGTCGGGATCCTTCGCTGGCCGGTGCTCGCCGTGTTCCTCGCCCTCGCCGTGCGCGGGCTGTATCACGTTTCGGCCGGCTATCACGCCGACCGGTTCGTTACCGCGGGTCCAATCGTCGCGTCTCTGCTCTGGCTCGCGGGATCGGGGCTCTTCGCCGCGTACACGTCCAACTTCTCGAGCTTGTCGCAGCGATACGGGTCAATCAGCTCGATCATCGTCGTCCTGTTGTGGCTCTACCTCGGAGCGCTGGCGACCCTGATCGGCGCCGAGGTCGACGCGGTGTCAGTCGGTCACGGACGGCGAGAGACCGAGTCTGTTCCTAGCTCCTGATTCATCCACGTGGTGACCTTGGCACGCCTGCAGTCCGTCGAACGCACGAACCCCAACATCGTGCTCAGGGCATCATCATGCTGCCGTCGGACGTCCAGCACGGATCGTCGGGCGCGGCCGGGCCGGAGGCGAGCAAGCACGGGTGGTGCCCGACGAACACGTCATGGGGCCACAGGAACCCGGGGATGATCCACGCGTGGACCATCCAGTAGTCACCGAGGTAGACCGTGGCGCCGTCCTGACTCGTCTGGCACGGGCCGTCGAAGATGACGAGCCCCGTGGCGTTCGAGATGCACAGGTTCTCGTGGGTGTGCCACCAGTCGTTGTTGCCGGGGAACCCTTCGGGCGGTGCGTCCGGACCATTCTTCACGTACCAGCTCATGCCGACCAGCTTGGCGTTCGGTCCGTTGCCGTCGTACTGGAGGAAGTTCGGCTTCGTCGGATCGAAGCTGCCTTGCAACGGATTGCCGAGCGCATGATGGGTGCCCATTCCCATCGCGTAATTCACCGACGCCTTCCACCCGGCCGCTTCCGCCTCGCCCCGCGTCGGCCACTGGAGCGCGTACGCCGAGGCTTGGTCGAGGTCGCTGGAGAGCTCGAGGCAGTCAGCCCACGAGAGCGGGCCTTTCGTGATGCCGCGGTCCATGTAGTACTGCGACCCGTGGGTTCCCTCTCCACCCTTCGAGTTGCACCACCACGGCCGATCATTGGGCGCGTTCTTCTGGTAGCTCTCCGCGAGTGGCCGGTAGCAGCCGCTGAGCCCCAACGCGAAGACTGCGATGGCGGCGACCTGCACGCCACGGCGCAACCAACGAGGTGTCATAGAGATCATCGTGTGGTTCCCCCTTCACCCGCCCCGGCCGACCGTAACCCCAGCACGGATGAAGGGCAATCGGCACCCGCCGCTGGTGTCCAAATCGCGCACGATGCGCGAGGTGGAACGAACGAGCGCAGGCTCGCACCGGCTCAGCGCCGAGCGCGTATCCCGATCGTGCGGGCCGCACGCCGCGCGGCCTCCGGGCCCGCGAGCTGGCGCAGGAGCAAGAGGCCGTCGATGACTGCGATCGCGGCCTCGGCTTCGGCGCGGCGTCGCGCCGGGGTACCCCGTACGAACTCGGCGGCCCAGGCGATCCCTTCCCCGACCAATGGGCCGGGAGATGGTGGCACGTTCCCTGACGTGTGGCTCGAGGTGATCGAGGGCGCGGGCCTGTTCGCGGACGAGGAACGCGCGACCGAGGTGGCTGAGGCCCTGCTGCCGGTGCTGACCCTCATTCGCTCTTTCAACGGTCCTGTACGGGCGGGGACAGTTGTAAGAGGAGTTTGATTCATGGGTCCTCCGGCTTACCGCTCGAGCAATGACGCCCAGCGCGCCTCAGCGTGGTGGCTCCGGCAGGTCACGGCAGCGGCGACTCTTCGCACTCCTGCTGTCCAGCACGCTGCTCGTTCCTGCTGCGCTCTTCGTCAGCGCCAGCGAAGGCCGGCTCCGAAGAACAGCTTCGTCTGACGCCAAGCTCCTCGGGCACTCCGACGACACCTTCGGTGAGGGTGAGCATCGTTCCCGCCGATGACCGTGCAGCATCTTCTTCGAATACGGCACCACCTCCGGCGTGTACACCAATCAGACGCCGACGCTGACGGCGCCGGCCGACGAAGCGCATGAGGTCGAGATCGCCGGCCTGCCAGCCCGACACGCGCTACTTCTACCGAACCCGCTACATCCAACCGAACAGGCCCGGAGTGGTCGAGGCGCGCCCCCAGTTCACGTTCCATACCGCTCAACCCAGGGGTCAGCCGTTCACCTTCGACATCGTCGCGGACTCCCACATCGGGATCCCGGGCCGAACATCGCGGCCAAGCTCGGTAACGCCGGCATCTTCGATCCCATCGTCGGAAACAGCGCGGCGGACCAACCAGACTTCGTCCTTGACCTCGGCGACGAGTACCTGTAGAACGACAGCACGACGCAGACCCGAGCCGACGAGGTCTACGAGACCCGCGTGGATTCCTCGGGGGCCTTCGGACACTCCTCACCGCTGTTCGTCATGGGCGGCAACCACGAGGACGAGGAGGGCTGGAACCTTGATGACATGCCCGCCAGCAAGGCGATCAACAGCATCAAGGCACGCAAGGAGTTCATCCCGACTCCGGTCGACCAGGGGCCGAACGGGTTCTACACCGGCAACACCGACCCCCTGACCGGATCGGCGCCGACCCTCACGACTCCCAGCGCGACAACCTCCGCGAGGACTACTACTCCTTCCAATGGGGCGACGCGCTCTTCGTCGTGCTCGACCCGTTCCAATACACGATGAACATGCCCTACAACTGCGGAACCGCCGGCGAGGTGTGCAATGACTCCACGCCGAACGAGGTGGGCAACGACGGCGACCAATGGAACTGGACGCTGGGTTCACAGCAGTACTTCTGGTTCCGCAACGTTCTCGAGAACAGCAACGCCAAGTTCAAGTTCGTGTTCTCCCACCACGTCACCGGCGGCATGCTCGAGGTCGGCGGCGGCGCCGGCGGGCCGGGCTACGTCCGGGGTCGAGCAGCCACGGCCAACTACTTCGAGTGGGGTGGCCTCAACGCCCAGGACCAGTACGTGTTCGACCAGATGCGCCCGGGCTGGGGCAAGCCGATCCACCAGCTCATGATCGACGAGGGCGTGACCGGCTTTTACCACGGTCACGACCACGTGTACACGCTCGAAGAGGCCGACGAGATCATCTACCACGAGATCCCGCAACCCAGCACGGATGGGGGCTCCGGATTTGGTCTTTACAGCGTCGCGGACCCGTTCACCATCGCGGTGATCGCCAATGGTGGCCACCTCCGGGTGACGGTCGACCCGGAACGCCGGCGCGATTGGTGAAGCCTTCGCCGAATACGTGCGGGGCAGTACCGACGGGAACCCGGTCAATGGCTCCGTGTCGCACACCTACACGATTGTGCCACGGACCGGTGAGCAGACTCCGAACGAACCGCCGACGATCTCGGCGAACCCGAACCCGGTGACAGTCACCGCCGGCGAGTAGCGTGGTAGTGGATCTCACCACGAGTGATCCTGATGGGGATCCGGTCACGACGTCGATAACCTCCAATCCCGGCTTCGCGAGCCTGGTGGGTGGCGACTTGCAGCTCTCGCCGGGTGCGGGCGCAGTGGCGGGTTCGCCGTACCCCGTCACCGTGCAGGCCAGCGACGGTTCGCTCACGGCCAACGTCACGTCACCGTGAACGTCGTGCCGGTGATCCAACCACCGCAGGTCGCGACGTGGGGTGACTTCACGGGTGACGGCTCCGCGGACATCGCCGTGTTCCGCCCGTCGAACAGCCGGTGGTACGTCAACGGCGTCGCCGGCTCCCCAGCGTGGGGCAAGAACGGCGATGTGGCTGCACCGGGTGACTACAACGGTGACGGCACGATCGACATCGCCGTGTTCCGCCCGTCGAACGTCGCTGGTTCATCAGCGATGTCGCCGGCTCCACTGCGTGGGGCAAGAACGGCGACGTCGCGGTCCTCGGCTGATTATGACGGTGACGGCAGCACCGACATCGCGGTGTTCGGCCCTCGAACAGCCGCTGGTCGTGAACGGCGTCGCCGGGTCCACCCAGTGGGGCAAGAACGGCGACATCGCGGTCCCGGGTGCTACAACGGTGACGGCAGCACCGACATCGCGGTGTTCCGGCCCTCGAACAGCCGCTGGTATGTGAACGGCCTCGCCGGGTCCACCCAGTGGGGCAAGAACGGCGACGTGGTCGCGCCGGGTGATTTCAACGGTGACGGCTCCACGGACATCGCGGTGTTCCGGCCCTCGAACGGCAACTGGTACATCAACGGCATCGCCGGCTCCACGCCGTGGGGTAAGAGCGGCGACATCGCGGTACCCGCCGACTACACCGGCAACGGCACCACGAACATCGCGGTGTTCCGGCCCTCGAACGGCACCTGGTACGTCAACGGCATCGCCGGCTCGACCCCGTACGGCCAGAACGGCGACATCCCCGCCACACGACCGCCCGGGCTCGCGTAACCGACGGCGCAACACATCCGATCCGTTCCCGACTCCCCGCCAAACCGCCCCGAGGAGTCGGGAACAACGCCAAGGCCGCGCGGTGCTGGTGGTGGTGTGCTCACACGACGGTGAAGCTGGCGACCATTCCGTGATCGAAGTGGGCTGGGCACGATCCGGGGCGACGCCGTCCTGGTTGACCCCGGTCGGGTTCGGGCAGATGACCAGGTACGAGCCGGGAGTGAGGTCGAGCAGCAGGTATCCGGGCTCGCCGTCGAAGTCGGTGAATGCTCCGAAGCCAATGAGCTCGGCCGACCGCCCAGCTCCAGCGAAGGAATCTTGGCCACGCGGGAGCGGGCGAGGACATCTTCCGGCGTCCCGGGGACCCCGTCTCGGATCCGGTAGACCTGCATCACGTGGGGCTCCTGGCCCGCTTGGACACCCTTGAAGGAGACCGGTCCGGCTGGAAGCGTGGCCGGGATTCCCTCGTAGAAGAAGTCCCGATACGTGACCTCGACCGGGGTGTAGCCACATTGGTCGTGCGCCCACGCCAAGATCTCGTCGGTGTTGCGCTGCCGCTCGGGTGAGTCGTAACGCCGGCGATTTCCCGCGGCGGCACCGTCGATCGCCGGAGCACGAAATCGGCCTGATCGGCGATCTCGGCCGGCGCGGTTCCTCCCCGAATGAGGATGTCGTGCATCCGGCGGGAGCGGCGAATGTTGTCGCCATCGTCCTCGGCGGTTGCCTCCTCGACTCGAAGCGGGGTCATCTCCACCCAGGCACGACAGAACGCCCGCGAGGTCCGGCTTCGGCGTCGCTTCAGCCGGCGAAGAACCCGATGCGCGACCTCCGTCGTCGCTCGTGGTCGCCCCGATCGCGAACGCCAGAATCACACCGACGCCAATGACGACCAGCACCACGACCAGCCGCGGTGGACCGGCGTTTGCTGGTGCGTTGCCCGCTCACGGGGCTCCCGGCAGCAGGTTCGTGAAGGGAACGGGCCGAGCCCCGTCGATCCGCGCAAATGCACTCTTCACGGGGCAATCATCAGGTGGCCACACGGGCCGTTTGGGCGAGCTGTGTCTCCGTGGCGCGGTCTCACGTAGGTAGCTGATCCGCATTCCGTTCCGGCGCATCGCGCCGGTGACCGAAGCCGATCACTGCTTCGGTCGACTGACGCCCTCGCTCATCCGGAGCCCGGGGGCCGGAGCACGGGGACGTCGCCGTTCGTGCCCCACGCCGTCGAACCCGCGACCCCATGCACATACCAACGACCGTTCGACGGACGGAACACCGCGAAATCCGTCGTCCCATCACCGTCGTAATCCCCCGGCACCGGCACATCACCACTCTCGGCCCCCGTCGTATCTGCGACGCCATGCACATACCAACGACCGTTCGACGGCCGCCACACCGCGAAATCCGTCGTCCCATCACCGTCGTAATCCCCCGGCACCGGCACATCACCACTCGTGCCCCACGCCGTCGAACCCGCGACCCATGCACATACCAACCACCGTTCGACGGCCGCCACACCGCGAAATCCGTCGTCCCATCACCGTCGTAATCCCCCGGCACCGGCACATCACCACTCGTGCCCCACGCCGTCGACCCCGCGACCCCGTTCACATACCAACGGCCGTTCAACGGCCGCCACACCGCGAAATCCGTCGTCCCATCACCGTCGTAATCCCCCGGCACCGGCACATCACCACTCGTGCCCCACGCCGTCGAACCCGCGACCCCGTTCACATACCAACGGCCGTTCGACGGCCGCCACACCGCGAAATCCGTCGTCCCATCACCGTCGTAATCCCCCGGCACCGGCACATCACCACTCGTGCCCCACGCCGTCGAACCCGCGACCCCGTTCACATACCAACGGCCGTTCGACGGCCGCCACACCGCGAATCCGTCGTCCCATCACCGTTGAAGTCGCCGTACGTGGCGCGTTCGCGGCGGCCGCGCGGCCACGACGTTCACCGTGACGTCGACGCTCGCGGTGAGATCACCGTCGCTGGCCTCCACCGTGACCGTGTACGGCGAACCCGCCACATCACCGGCACCCGGCGCGAGCTGCAGGTCACCCGCCACCAAGCTCGCGAACGCCGGCCCCGACACGATCGACGTCGTCACCGGATCCCCATCCGGATCACCCGTCGTCAACCCCACCGTCGCCGACTGACCCGCCGTCACCGTGACCTCACCCGGCACCGCACTGATCGTCGGCGCCTGATTCGGTGCCCCGTTACCCGTGCAGGCCCGCGTGCCACTGTCACGCACGCCGCCGGTTTCGTCCACGAACTGCCACGAGTAGGTGTTGTCCCCGAGCGCGAGCTTCAGGACCCCGAACGTGGAGAGCCGCACGAGGCTGTTGGGAAGCGGCCTACCGAAGCCGTCGAGGTTGCGCCCGCCGGTACCCACGACGATCTCCTGGATCCCGTCTGCGCTCGCCGACCCGTTGGCGCGCTGGGGCGCGAAACGCTCGTAGCTGTGTTCGTGACCGACAAGGTTGAGCTCCACCCCGTACTGCTCGAGCGCAGCCCAGAACGGCGCGACCTCGGTGTTGCTGTGGCTGGACGAGAACCCGGGTGATGCCAGGTGGCGATCACGCACGGACGCGTCGTCGACGCGAGATCGGCCCGTAACCACTGCTCCTGTGCCGAACCGGCGGCGCAGGACACCGCGCTGCAGTTCGAGTTGAGCGTGACGACGTGCCAGGTGCTCCCGACGTCGAAGCTGTAATAGCCCTTGCCGGGTTCACCGGCGGCGGCACCGAAGTACGTGAAGTAGCCGTTGGCACCGGCCGTCCCGTACTCGTGATTGCCCACGGCCGGTCGGGTCTTGGCCTTGATGCGGCCGTAGCTGGAGTCGTAGGTGCTTTGGAAGCCGGCGAGCTCACCGTTCTCGTACTGCAGGTCCCCGAGCGCAAGCAACAGGTCGTTGTTCGGATCGTTGACGACGAGATCGGAGACGGCCAGCTGCCGGCAGCTCGAGGACGTGACCGCGCTTCCGGGCTTGCAGGCCATGTCGCCGACCGCAGCCACGTTCACGGTCGCACCGCCTGCGAGTGCCGACGGCGAGGAGGCGGCTCGACGAGCTCGACAAGCTCGACAGCTCGCGGTTTCGGTGGTGACGACGAGCGCGGCCGCCAGCATGAAGACGGCGATGCCGAGCGCCCCGATGCGCCGGACCCCACCACGTCCGTGTGCCTGACCTCGTGTGCGTCCGTGCACGGTCATCGGTCGGCAGATTAGAACACGTTGGTCCGTTCTGGCCGGGACGATTCGACATTTCCGGCCCGGGCATTCTTCGGCATTTCGTACATACCCGGACACATCGGGGCGAGCATCGCTGCGGACGCACCAGCGTGGTCAGCGACGGCGAGAACGAGGGGAACGATGGTGCCACGCTCCTCACGCGTGGCGCTTCGTTACGTCTGACGAAGCCGACCGGCCACGGGCAGACGCCTGCATGCGGATCGCGACCACGGCGGCCTCCGCCCGTCCTCGCACCCCGAGTGCTCGATAGATCGCCATCGTGTGGTGCATGACCGTCTTCGGCGAGACGTCGAGCCGGGCCGCGATCTCCTTGTTGCTGAGCCCTTCCACCAGGAGGTCGAGCACCTCGCGCTGGCGGCGGGTGAGCCCTTCGTCCGGGCCCTCGGTCGACTCGGCGCCGGCGGCCGGGACGCTCGCTCCCAACCGCTGCGTCGCCTCCTGGACGAAGCCAATCGCGTCTTCGAGCGCCTCGGACGGTGTGCGTCGCGCCCCGCGTCGGGCTTCGGCCTCGAAGCGCTGATCGCCGAGCCGCATCTTGGTCTGCGCCACCGCCGCGTCGTACACGGCGACCTGCTTCGGGCTCATCGTCCGACTCAACGCCGGGATCTCGTCCCGGACCGTCCCGTGGAAGTAGGCCGCGGTGGCGTCCGCGTCGCAGCGCGCCATGAGCGACACCATGATCATGCGGTTGTAACCGACGATGGCTGAACCGACCATCGATCGGGCGACGACGAGCGACTCGGCGGCCAAGCGCAGCGCCGTGGGCACGTCGCCGGCCGCGGTCGCGTCGCCCACCATCATCGGGAGCAGCAGCGCTTCGTACATCCTGAGCCCGGTCCGCCGGGCCGCGGCGAGCGCGTCCTCGGTCGACGGCATCTCCGTTGCGACCTCCGGGTGCTTTCGGCGCAACGGCATCAGGAGCATCGTGGCGAGGACGAGCGTGCGGTCGTCACCGCGCCGTCGAGCCCGAGCCAACGCGTCGCGACCGAGCTGCACCGCGCGGGCCTCGTCACCGAGCAGCGTCGCGAGCATCCCTGACCACGCCTCGATCTGGCCGAGCCAGCGCTCGTCGCCCGTGCGCGCCGCGAGCGCCAGCCCCTCGGTGGAGGCCGCCTGCGCCCGGGCCACGTCACCGGTGTACGGGGCGACGAGCAACCAGAAGGCCAGCGCCCGCAGCAGTGTCGCATCGTCCTCCGCGCGTCGCGCGAGCGCTTCACCGCGTTCCAACCGCGCGACGAGCTCAGCCGGGTCGACGGTCGCTCCCCATTCGAGGCCCAGGAACGCCGACCACAGCAGCGCGTTCGCGAACGCCACGGTCTCGACGTCGTGCTGCGCTCCGAGGCGTATCGCGGCTTCGACGAGCTCCTCTTGCGCGCCGTAGTACCCCCGCATCGACCAGACCGGCGCGAGCCCGACCACCAGGTCGATGGCGTCGTCGGTGAGCCCGGCATCCAGCGTCGTCTTCAAGCTCCCGACGAGGTCGTCGTGGTCAGCGCTCAGCGTCTGGAACCACAGCACCTCGCTTCGGGACGCGATGCCGGCGGCGCCCGCCCGCGCTTGACCCGCTCGATACGCGATGTGGGCCCGGGTGGCCGATTCGAGCTCGGCGTGCTCTTCGAGCCGCTCACGTCCGAACGACCGGACCGACGATGCCATCTGGAACCGAGCGGGTTCGCTCATGGGGACCGGGTCGACGAGATGGAAGTCGACCAGCGTCTCGAGTCGGTCGAGCGCGTCGACCAACGGAGCACCGCTCAGGTGCACGATCGCGTCGAGGTCGAAGGTCCCCGAAAGGCGGGAGAGGACGCGCAGGAGGCGCTGCTCGTCCGGTGCCAGCACGTCGTAGGTCCAGCTGATCGCGGCGCGGAGGTCGTCGTGGCGCTCGGGAGTGCCGTCGTGACGGCGCCGGACGACGTCGAGTCGCGCGCCGTCGAGATGGCGGACGACCTCCGCCGCCGGCAGGGTCTTCGCGCGCGCCGCCGCGAGCTCGATGGCGAGCGGGAGCCCTTCGAGCTCCCGGCAGAGCTCCGCGATCGCCGGCGCGTTCGCCGCCTGCAGCTCGAACGTCCGGTCCACCGCGGCAGCCCGGTCGCAGTAGATCTCCACGGCCGCGTACTGCAGGAGCACCTCGGGACGGTCCTCGCCCGATTCTGGAACCGCGAGTGGGGCGAGGTTCAGCACCCGCTCGTACTGCAGCCGGAGTGACGCCTGGCTCGTCACGAGGACCCGCAGACCGGGACACCGGTCGATGAGCTCGTGGAGCTCGGGCGCCGCGGCCAGGACGTGCTCGAAGTTGTCCAGCACCAGCAGCAGCTCGTCGTGGCGCAGGCGGTCGGCCAGCGCGTCCATCGGTGTGACGTTCGGGGGCGCGACCACTCCGAGCGTGGTCGCGACCTCGGCGACGGCGAGCTCCGGTCCGGCGACCCCGGCCAACGCGACGAAGCGGACGGATCGTCCACCTTCGGCGCCCAGCATCCGGGCGGCTTCCTTCGCCAGACTCGTCTTGCCGACCCCACCCCGCCCCGTGATCGTCACGAGGCGGATCTGCGGGTCGGCGAACGCGGCGAGCAGCTCGGCTCGTTCGACTGATCGCCCGAAGAGGGGCATGGCCCCGAGGTCCCTCACGCCCGTCCTCAACCTGATGTTCCGCCCACTAGGGCAACTGCCCGATGCCCCGCCGCCCGGGCAGATGTTATTGAACACCTTGATGGCGAGCGAGAGCAGGGAGCGCCGGGCAACGGTCCTGGTCGTGGACCACGATCCGGTGGCGCGGCGCTCGCTCGTCCACGCGCTCGAGCAGGAGGGCCACGACACGATCGAGGCGCACGACGGGCTCGAAGGCCTCCGGTTGCTCCAGGAGGTCGAGCCCGACCTCATGCTGCTCGACGTGGCCCTGCCCGAGCTCGACGGCTTCGGCGTCCTGGCCGCAATGCAGGACCTCCCCCTCGTCGCCTCGACGCCGGTCGTGATGCTCGTCGCCGGCGACGACTGCGCCACGGTGCTCCGCTGCATCGAGATGGGCGCGGACGACTTCCTCCCGACCCCGGCCGACGTCCGGATCTTCCGCGCCCGGGTCAACGCCGGGCTGAACCGGAAGCGCCTGCACGATCGCCGGCGCAATGAGGCTGGGGGGTCGAGACCTTGACGCGCGCGACCGGGGCGAAGGCGCCGGACGGGGCCGCGGCACCGAATGTCCCCCCGACGGGGTGGTGTGGAATGCTCGACAGGATTCTCGGCAGGCGCAAGGCAGGGTCAGGCTGATGTCTTCGTCGGTGACGGCGACGTTCGTGTTCACGGATCTGGTGGATTCGACCGCGACCGCGGCGCGTCTCGGTCCGGAGGCGGCCGAGGAGCTGCGCCAGACGCATTTCCGGTTGTTGCGGGGCGCGGTCACCGCGTCGGGTGGGACCGAGGTGAAGAACCTGGGTGACGGCCTGATGGTGATGTTCTCGTCGCCGAGTCGGGCGCTGTCGGGTGCGGTGGGGATGGCCCAGGCGATCGAGCATCACAACCGGTCCAGCGACGAGCCGCTCGGCGTGCGCATCGGCGTGAGCGCGGGCGAGGCGACCGAAGAGGACGACGACTTCTTCGGCGATCCGGTGGTCGAAGCGGCCCGGTTGTGCGCCGCGGCGCAGGGCGGGCAGATCCTCGCCGCGGACATCGTGCGGTCGCTGGTGGGCCGTCACGCCACCCAGACCTTCGTCGAGCTGGGACCGTTGGAGCTGAAGGGTCTGCCGGAGCCGGTGGATGTGGTGGAGGTGGTCTGGGAACCGGCGGTGGTCGAGGGTTCGGTGCCGTTGCCGGGCCGGCTGGCGGGCACGGCGACCGACGCGTTGTTCGGGTTCTTCGGGCGCGCCGCGGAGCTCGAGGTGTTGGAGGAGGCGGCCAAGGCCGCGAAGTCGTCGCAGCGATGCCAGGTGGTGTTCATTGCCGGTGAAGCCGGGATGGGCAAGACGTCGCTGACCGGCCAGGCGGCGCGCCGTGCGCATGGTGAGGGCGCGGTCGTGCTGTTCGGCCACGCGGACGAGGATCTCGGCGTCGCGTACCAGCCGTGGATCGAGGCGCTGGCGTGTCTGGTGCGCTTCGGCGACCCGGAATGGGTCGGCGGGTTGCGCGCCGCGCAACGCAGCGCGTTGGCCCGGCTGGTGCCCGAGATCGGCACCGACGCTGACCGGGTCGCCGATCCGGAGACCGAACGACTGTTGTTGTTGGAAGGCGCGACCGAGCTGCTGGTCGCCGCGTCGCAGCAGTCGCCGGTCATGGTGGTGCTCGACGATCTGCACTGGGCCGACACCGCGACCTTGCAGCTGTTGCGCCACGTCACCAGTTCGGCGACGCCGATGAACGTGACGATCGTCTGCACGCTTCGGGACACCGACCTCTCCCGCGGGGATGCGCTCACGAAGCTGTTGGCCGACATGCACCGCGAAGCCAACGTCACCCGCATCGCGCCTCAGCGGCCTCGAAGACAACGAGCTGGTCGAGCTGCTCGCCGCGGCGGCGGGTCACGACCTCGACGACGACGGGATCGGCCTCGCCCACGCGGTGCGGCGCGAGACCGACGGCAACCCGTTCTTCACCGCCGAGCTGCTCCGCCACCTCGGCGAGTCGGGCGGGATCGTCCAAGGCGACGACGGCCGCTGGGCCCTCGACCGGCGAGCTCGAAGAGCTCGGCCTCCCGTCCAGCGTCCGCGACGTCGTCGGCCGACGCGTCGAACGCCTCGGCGACGAAGCCCTCCGCGTCCTCTGCCTCGCCGCGGTGATCGGCCGCGAGTTCGACCTCGACCTCCTCGCCACGTTGGCCGACATCGGCGTGGACCCGCTGTTGGACCTCCTCGACGCCGCGGTCGGACGCCGCGGTGCTCGTCGAGAGCGGCACCGCGGACCGGTACCGGTTCGCCCACGGCTTGATCCAACACAGCCTCTACGACGAGCTCTCCCCCGCCCGCCGCCAACGCGCCCACCAACGCATCGCCGAAACCCTCGAAACCCAAGTCGACGCCCGAAGACGCCGCGTCGCTCGCCGAGCTCGCCCACCACTGGGTCGCCGCCACCCGCCCCGCCGACCTCGACAAAGCCCTCGGCTACGTCCGCCGCGCCGGCGACGCCGCCCGCGACGCGCTCGCCCCCGACGACGCCATCCGCTGGTACCAACAAGCCCTCGACCTCCTCGACCGCCAAACCCCACCCGACGAACACCAACGCGCCGCAGCTCCTCGCCGCGCTCGGCACCGCCCAACGCCAAGCCGGGCACCCCGAAGCTACCGCGACACGCTCCTCGAAGCCGCCGCGCTCGCCGAGCAGCTCGACGACACCGACATCCTCGTCCACGCCGCGCTCGGCTTCATCGCGAGATCGGCGACGCGTTGTCGGGCGACGAGGACGCCAAGCGCGTCATCCAGGCCGCGCTCGACCGCGTCGGCACCGACCCGACGCCCACCCGCGCGCGGCTGCTCGCCGCGCTCGCGCAGTGCTCACGACGCCGCGCTCGAATGGCGAGTGCGCCAGGAACTGTCCCTCCAGGCCATGGACGTCGCCCGTCGCAGCCGACGACGACGCCACCTTCGTCGAGGTGATCGACTACACCCTCCAACGAGATCGCCGCACCCGATCGCCGCGACCAAGTCGTCGAAGACGTTGCACGCGCGGTCGCGATGGCCGACCGGATCGGCGACCCGGTCCTGCTGCGCCCGCATCAAGTTCCAGCTCATGTGGGCGCGGTATCAGCAAGCCGACCTTGCTCGGAGCCGACGCCGTCCTCGCCGAGATGGAAGCTCTCACCGAGCAGATCGGCCTGCCCTTCCAGCGCTGGCAGCTCGCGCTTCTCGCCACCGGGCGGCTGCTGCTCGCCGGACACGCCGACGAGGCCGAGGCCGCCAACGAACGCGCGCTGGAGCTCGGCATCGCCGCGAGCGCATCGCCGACGCGCTTCGGCGCCTACGGCGGCTTCCTCTACGCGATCCGCGTGCACCAGGGCCGCCTCGACGAGATCGCCGACTTCTTCATCGACGCCGCCCGCGACAACCCGTCCATCGCCGTCGCTGCGCGCCGCTGTCGCCGCTCATGCTCTGCGAGCTCGGACGCATCGACGAAGCCCGCGAGCGCCTCGCCGCCGAAGCCGCGAGCGGGTTCGACTTCCCCTACGACCTGACCTGGCTCGCCTGCGATGTCCGACCTGCTCGACGCCGCCGCGACCACCGGAGATCGCACGGCCGCCCGCGCGCTCGTCGACCGCGTCGCGCCCTTCGCCGACGCACGTCGTCGCACCCACGGCCGCACTCGTGAGCGGCGGCGTCCGTCGCCCGTCCGCTCGCCCGTGCCGCCACGCTGCTCGGCGACTACGACCAGGCCGAGGAGTGGTTCGCGATCGCGCACGACATCCACCGGCGGCTCCAGGCGCCGTTCTGGACTGCGCTCGGCCAGCTCGACCACGCCGACCTCTGCCTCGCCCGCCGCGCCGACGGCGACGTCGAGCGCGCCCGCGAGCTCGCGACCACTGCGGCGGCGACTGCGGCCGAGTTCGGCTGCGCCGGTCTCACCCGACGCGCGGAGGCGCTGCTCGCCGAGGGGGGTGGGTGATGTCTTCGTCGGTGACGGCGACGTTCGTGTTCACGGATCTGGTGGATTCGACCGCGACCGCGGCGCGTCTGGGTCCGGAGGCGGCCGAGGAGCTGCGCCAGACGCATTTCCGGTTGTTGCGGGGCGCGGTCACGGCGTCGGGTGGGACCGAGGTGAAGAACCTGGGTGACGGCCTGATGGTGATGTTCTCGTCGCCGAGTCGGGCGCTGTCGGGTGCGGTGGGGATGGCCCAGGCGATCGAGCATCACAACCGGTCGACCGACGAGCCGCTCGGCGTGCGCATCGGGGTGAGCGCGGGCGAGGCGACCGAGGAGGACGACGACTACTTCGGCGATCCGGTGGTCGAAGCCGCCCGGTTGTGCGCAGCCGCGAACGGCGGGCAGATCCTGGCCGCCGACCTCGTGCGGTTGCTGGTGGGTCGTCACGCCACGCAGACCTTCGTCGAGCTGGGACCGATGGAGCTGAAGGGTCTGCCGGAGCCGGTGGATGTGGTGGAGGTGGTCTGGGAGCCGGCGGTGGTCGAGGGTTCGGTGCCGTTGCCGGGCCGGCTGGCGGGCACGGCGACCGACGCCCTGTTCGGGTTCTTCGGGCGGGCCGCGGAGCTCGAGGTGTTGGAGGAGGCCCGGAAGGCCGCGAAGTCGTCGCAGCGGTGCCAGGTGGTGTTCATCGCCGGTGAAGCGGGGATGGGCAAGACGTCGCTGACCGGCCAGGCCGCGACGCGCGCGCATGGTGAGGGCGCGGTCGTGCTGTTCGGCCACTCGGACGAGGACCTCGGCGTCGCGTATCAGCCGTGGATCGAGGCCCTCGCGTGTCTGGTGCGGTTCGGCGACCCGGAATGGGTCGGCGGGTTGCCCGCGGCGCAGCGCGCGGCGCTGGCGCGCTTGGTGCCCGAGATCGGTGCCGACACCGACCGGGTCGCCGATCCGGAGACCGAACGACTGTTGCTCTGGGAGGGCGCGACCGAGCTGCTGGTCGCCGCGTCGCAGGCGGCTCCGGTCATGGTGGTGCTCGACGATCTGCACTGGGCCGACACCGCGACCTTGCAGCTGTTGCGCCACATCACCGCTTCGACGACACCGATGAACGTGACGATCGTCTGCACGCTTCGGCGACACCGACCTCACCCGCGGCGATGCGCTCACGAAGCTGTTGGCCGACATGCACCGCGAAGCCAACGTCACCCGCATCGCGCTCAGCGGCCTCGAAGACAACGAGCTCGTCGAGCTGCTCGCCGCCGCGGCGGGTCACGACCTCGACGACGACGGGATCGGCCTCGCCCACGCGGTGCGGCGCGAGACCGACGGGAACCCGTTCTTCACCGCCGAGCTGCTCCGCCACCTCGGCGAGTCCGGCGGGATCGTCCAAGGCGACGACGGCCGCTGGGCCCTCACCGGCGAGCTCGAAGAGCTCGGCCTCCCGTCCAGTGTCCGCGACGTCGTCGGCCGACGCGTCGAACGCCTCGGCGACGAAGCCCTGCGCGTCCTGTGCCTCGCCGCGGTGATCGGCCGCGAGTTCGACGTCGACCTCCTCGCCGGCCTCGCCGACATCGGCGTGGACCCGCTGCTGGACCTCCTCGACTCGGCGGTCGACGCCGCGGTGCTCGTCGAGAGCGGCACCGCGGACCGGTATCGGTTCGCCCACGGGTTGATCCAACACAGCCTCTACGACGAGCTCAGCCCCACCCGCCGCCAACGCGCCCACCAACGCATCGCCGAAACCCTCGAAACCCAGACCGACGACCGAAGACGCCGCGTCGCTCGCCGAGCTCGCCCACCACTGGGTCGCCGCCACCCGCCCCGCCGACCTCGACAAAGCCCTCGGCTACGTCCGCCGCGCCGGCGACGCCGCCCGCGACGCGCTCGCCCCCGACGACGCCATCCGCTGGTACCAACAAGCCCTCGACCTCGTCGAACCGCCAGGCGCCACCCGACGACCACCAACGCGCCGAACTCCTCGCCAAGCTCGGCACCGTCCAACGCCAAGCGGCACAACCCGAATACCGCGACACGCTGCTCGAAGCGGCCGCGCTCGCCGAAAGACTCGACGACACCGACATCCTCGTCCAAGCCGCGCTCGGGTTCAGCGACCGAATGGCAGGAAATTGTCGGGGACGACGCGACCAAACCCGTGATCCAGGCCGCGCTCGACCGCGTCGGCACCGACCCGACACCGACCCGCGCCCGGCTCCTCGCCGCGCTCGCCGCCGCCCACGACGCCGCACTCGAATGGCCGAACCGTCGAGACCTTTCGATCGAAGCACTCGACGTCGCCCGTCAGAGCGGCGACGACGCCACCTTCGTCGACGTGCTCGAAATCACTCTCTACAACCAAGCGTCGCCCGACCACCGCGACCAGCTCGTCGCCGACATCGAACGAGCCGTCGCGATCGCCGACCGCGTCAACGACCCGGTGCTCCAGGCCCGCATCAGATCGCCCCTGATCTGGGCCCGCTACCAGCAAGCCGACATCACGGGCGCCGAAGCAGTCACCGCAGAGTTGGAAGCCCTCACCGAGCAGGTCGGACTGCCCCAGCAGCGCTTCCAGCACGCTCTCGTCGTCACCGGAGGGTTGCTCCGCGCCGGACGGCTTGACGAGGCCGACGCCGCAAATGAACGTGCCCTGGAGCTCGGCCTCGCTGCGAACACGCCAGAAGCGTTCGGTGCGTATGGCGGCTATCTCTACGCGATCCGCCTGCAGCAGGGACGCCTCGACGAGATCGCCGACCTCTTCATCGACGCCGCCCGAGACAACCCGTCCATCGCCGTGCTCCGCGCCGCGGTGGCGGCGCATGCTCTCGCACCTCGGACGCCTCGACGAAGCGAACGAGCGCCTTCGAGCCGAAGCCGCGGCCGACTTCGACTTCCCGTACGACATGACCTGGCTGGGCTCGATGTCCGACCTGCTCGACGCCGCCGCTGCCGCCGGAAACCACACCGCCGCCCGTGCGCTCGTCGACCGCGTCGCCCCATTCGCCGCCCACGTCGCCGAACCCACGGCCGCACTCGTATCCGGGGTCATCGCGCGTCCGCTCGCCCGCGCCGCGACCCTGCTCGGCGACTACGACCAGGCCGAGGAGTGGTTCGCGATCGCGCACGACATCCACCAGCGGCTCCAAGCCCCGTTCTGGACTGCGCTCGGCCAGCTCGACCACGCCGACCTGTGCCTCGCCCGCCGGGCCGACGGCGACCTCGACCGCGCCCGCGAGCTCGTGACCACCGCGGCGGCGACTGCGGCCGAGTTCGGCTGCGCCGGTCTCACCCGAAGCGCGCGCACGCGCTCCTCGCTGAGGGGGCAGGCTGATGTCGTCGTCGGTGACGGCGACGTTCGTGTTCACGGATCTGGTGGATTCGACCGCGACCGCGGCGCGTCTGGGTCCGGAGGCGGCCGAGGAGCTGCGCCAGACCCACTTCAGGCTGTTGCGGGGCGCGGTGGCGGCGTCGGGTGGGACCGAGGTGAAGAACCTGGGTGACGGGTTGATGGTGATGTTCTCGTCGCCGAGTCGGGCGCTGTCGGGTGCGGTGGGGATGGCCCAGGCGATCGAGCACCACAACCGGTCCAGCGACGAGCCGCTCGGCGTGCGCATCGGCATCAGTGCGGGCGAAGCGACCGAGGAAGACGACGACTACTTCGGCGACCCGGTGGTCGAAGCGGCCCGGCTGTGCGCAGCCGCAAACGGTGGGCAGATCCTGGCCGCGGACATCGTGCGGTCGCTGGTGGGCCGGCACGCCACCCAGACCTTCGTCGACGTGGGGCCGCTGGAGCTCAAGGGGCTGCCGGAGCCAGTGGATGCGGTCGAAGTCGTCTGGGAACCGGCGGTCGTCGAGGGTTCGGTCCCGTTGCCGGGCCGGCTGGCGGGCACGACGACCGACGCCCTGTTCGGGTTCTTCGGGCGCGCCGCGGAGCTCGAGGTGCTGGACGAGGCGGCCAAGGTCGCGAAGTCGTCGCAGCGATGCCAGGTCGTGTTCGTCGCTGGTGAGGCCGGGATGGGCAAGACGTCGCTGACCGGCCAGGCCGCGCGCCGCGCGCATGGTGAGGGCGCGGTTGTGCTGTTCGGCCACTCGGACGAGGACCTCGGCGTCGCGTACCAGCCGTGGATCGAGGCCCTGGCGTGTCTGGTGCGCTTCGGCGACCCGGAATGGGTGTCGGGATTGCGGGCCGCGCAACGCAGCGCAGTTGGCGCGGCTGGTGCCCGAGATCGGCTCCGAGGGAGAGCGGGTCGCCGATCCGGAGACCGAACGACTGTTGTTGCTGGAAGGCGCCACGGAGCTGCTGGTCGCCGCGTCGCAACAATCGGCGGTCATGGTTGTGCTCGACGACTTGCACTGGGCCGACACCGCCAGCTTGCAGCTGTTGCGGCACATGACGAGCTCGGCGATGCCGATGAACGTGACGATCATGTGCACGCTTCGGGATACCGACCTCACCCGCGGTGATGCGCTCACGAAGCTGTTGGCCGACATGCACCGCGAAGCCAACGTCACCCGCATCGCGCTCACCGGCCTCGAAGACAACGAGCTCGTCGAGCTGCTGACCGCCGCCGCGGGTCACGACCTCGACGACGACGGGATCGGCCTCGCCCACGTGGTGCGACGCGAAACCGACGGCAACCCGTTCTTCACCGCCGAGCTGCTCCGCCACCTCGGCGAATCGGGCGGGATCGTGCAAGGCGACGACGGCCGCTGGGCCCTGACCGGCGAGCTCGAAGAGCTCGGCCTCCCCTCCAGCGTCCGCGACGTCGTCGGCCGGCGCGTCGAACGCCTCGGCGACGAAGCCCTCCGCGTCCTGTGCCTCGCCGCGGTCATCGGCCGCGAGTTCGACGTCGACCTCCTCGCCACGGTGGCCGACATCGGCGTGGACCCACTCCTCGACCTCCTCGACTCCGCGGTCGGCGCCGCGGTCCTCGTCGAGAGCGACACCCCCAACCACTACCGGTTCGCCCACGCCCTCACTCAACACAGCCTCTACGACGAGCTCTCCCCCACCCGCCGTCAACGGGCCCACCAACGCATCGCCGAGACCCTCGAAAGTGATGCCACGACCGAAGACGCCGCGTCGCTTGCCGAACTGGCCCACCACTGGGTCGCCGCCACCCGACCCGCTGACCTCGACAAAGCCCTCGGCTACGTCCGCCGCGCCGGCGACGCGGCCCGCGACGCACTCGCCCCCGACGACGCCATCCGCTGGTACCAACAAGCCCTCGACCTGCTCGACCGCCAAACGCCACCCGACGACCACCAGCGAGCCGAGCTCTTCGCCACGCTCGGCACTGTCCAACGCCAAGCCGCCCAACCCGAATATCGCGACACGCTCCTGAAGGCCGCCGCGCTCGCCGAGCAGCTCGACGACACCGACACCCTCGTCAGGGCCGCGCTCGGCTTCACGGAACGGTTTGCCGGCAGCGTCGGCGACGACGCCACCAAACCCATCATCCAGGCCGCGCTTGACCGCATCGGCCCCAGTCCTACACCCACCCGGGCCCGGCTCCTCGCCGCGCTTGCGGCCGCCCACGACAGCTCACTCGAATGGCACACCCGTCGAGACCTTTCGATCCAGGCCCTCGACGTTGCCCGGCAGAACGACGACGACGCGACCTTCGTCGACGTGCTCGAAATCATCCTCGCCAACCATGCGTCTCCCGATCACCGCGACCAACTCATCGCGGACGTCGAGCGCGCGGTCGCGATTGCCGACCGCATCGGCGACCCGGTCCTCCGAGGCCGCATCAGAATTCACCTGGTGTGGGCCCGCGATCAGCAAACCGACGTCGTCGGCGCAGACGCCATCCTTCGCGAGCTGGAGGCCCTCACCGAGGCGGTCGGTCTGCCTCACGCGCACTGGCAGGTTGCACTGATCGACACCGGACGATTGCTGCGGGCGGGATGCGCCGACCAGGCCGAAGCCGCGAACGAACGCGCGTTGGAGCTCGGGGTCGCCGCGAACGCGCCGGAAGCATTCGGTACATACGGTGGCTTCCTCTACGCGATCCGCTTGCACCAGGGCCGTCTCGACGAGATCGCCGACCTCCTCATCGATGCCGCTCGCGACAACCCGTCGATCGCGGTTCTGCGCGCTCTGGTGGCGACCATGCTCGGCCATCTCGGACGCGTCGACGAAGCCGACGAGCGCCTCGCCACCGAAGCCGCCGAGGGCTTCGACTTCCCCTTCGACCAGACCTGGCTCTCCTCGATGTCCGACCTGCTCGACGCCGTCGCCGCGACCGGGAATCGCACCGCCGCGCGCACACTCGTCGACCGCGTCGCCCCCTTCGCCACCCACGTTGTCGAACCCACAGCAGCACTCGTGTGCGGGACGATCGCCCGTCCGCTCGCCCGAGCCGCGACCCTCCTCGGCGACTACGACCACGCCGAAGAATGGTTCGCGATCGCCCACGACATCCACCGGCGACTCGAAGCGCCGTTCTGGACCGCCCGCGGTCAGCTCGACCACGCCGACCTGTGCCTGGCCCGCCGCGCCGACGGTGACGTCGAACGCGCCCGCGACCTCGCAACTACCGCCGCGACAACCGCGGCCGAGTTCGGCTGCGCCGGTCTCACCAAGCGCGCCGAAGCGCTCCTCGCCGAGAGGGGTAGCTGATGTCCTCGTCGGTAACGGCGACGTTCGTGTTCACGGATCTGGTGGATTCGACCGCGACCGCGGCACGCCTCGGGCCCGAGGCCGCGGAGGAGCTACGCCAGACGCATTTCCGGTTGTTGCGCGGTGCGGTAGCCGCGTCGGGTGGGACCGAGGTCAAGAACCTGGGTGACGGCCTGATGGTGATGTTCTCGTCGCCGAGTCGGGCGCTCTCGGGTGCAGTCGGGATGGCCCAGGCGATCGAGCATCACAACCGGTCGGCCGACGAGCCGCTCGGCGTGCGCATCGGCATCTCGATCGGGGAGGCGACCGAAGAGGACGACGACTTCTTCGGTGATCCGGTGGTGGAAGCAGCCCGGTTGTGCGCAGCGGCGAACGGCGGGCAGATCCTGGCCGCGGACGTGGTGCGGGTCTTGGTGGGTCGCCACGCGGCCCAGACGTTCGTCGAGCTGGGACCAATGGAGCTCAAGGGGTTGCCGGAGCCGGTGGACGTGGTCGAGGTCCTGTGGGAACCGGCGGTGGTCGAGGGTTCGGTGCCGTTGCCGGGCCGACTGGCGGGCACGGCGACCGACGCCCTGTTCGGGTTCTTCGGGCGCGGCCCGGAGCTCGAAGTGTTGGTCGAGGCGGCCAAGGCCGCGAAGTCGTCGCAGCGATGCCAGGTCGTGTTCATTTCGGGTGAGGCGGGGATGGGGAAGACGTCGCTGACCGGCCAAGCCGCACGACGCGCGCATGGTGAGGGCGCGGTCGTCCTGTTCGGCCACGCGGACGAGGACGTGGGGATCTCGTACCAGCCGTGGATCGAGGCCCTGGCGTGTCTGGCGCGGTTCGGCGACCCCGCATGGGTCGGTGGGTTGCCCCCGGCGCAGCGCTCGGCGCTGGCGCGCTTGGTGCCCGAGATCGGCTCCGATGGAGAGCGGGTCGCCGATCCGGAGACGGAACGACTGTTGCTCTGGGAGGGCGCGACGGAGCTCCTGGTCGCCGCGTCGCAACAATCGGCGGTCATGGTGGTGCTCGACGACGTGCACTGGGCCGACACCGCCAGCTTGCAGCTGTTGCGCCACGTCACCGCGTCGACGACTCCGATGAACGCGACCATCGTCTGCACCTACCGCGACACGGACCTCACCCGCGGCGATGCGCTCACGAAGCTGTTGGCCGACATGCACCGCGAAGCCAACGTCACCCGCATCGGGCTCACCGGCCTCGAAGACAACGAGCTCGTCGACCTATTGGCGGCAGCGGCGGGTCACGACCTCGACGACGACGGCATCGGACTCGCCCACGCGGTGCGCCGGGAGACCGACGGCAACCCGTTCTTCACCGCCGAGCTGCTCCGCCACCTCAGCGAGTCCGGTGGGATCGTCCAGGGCGACGACGGCCGCTGGGCCCTGACCGGCGAGCTCGAAGAGCTCGGCCTCCCGTCCAGCGTCCGCGACGTCGTCGGCCGACGCGTGGAACGGTTGGGTGACGAAGCCCTGCGCGTCTTGTGCCTCGCCGCGGTGATCGGCCGCGAGTTCGACGTCGACCTCGTCGCTACGTTGGCTGATGTCGGCGTGGACCCGCTCTTGGACCTTCTCGACGCCGCGGTCGCCGCCGCGGTGCTGGTCGAGAGCGGCACCGCGGATCGGTACCGGTTCGCCCACGGGTTGATCCAACACAGCCTGTATGACGAGCTGTCACCGGCCCGCCGCCAACGCGCCCACCAGCACATCGCCATTGCGCTCGAAACCGGAACCACCACCGAAAGCGCCGCCTCGCTCGCCGAGCTCGCCCACCACTGGGTCGCCGCCACCCGACCCGCCGACCTCGACAAAGCCCTCGGCTACGTCCGCCGCGCCGGCGACGCGGCGCGCGACGCGCTCGCCCCCGACGACGCCATCCGCTGGTACCAACAAGCCCTCGACCTCCTCGACCGGCAAACCCCACCCGACCAACATCAACGCGCCGAGCTTCTCGCCGAGCTTGGCACGGTCCAACGCCTCGCCGCGCAACCTGAGCATCGCGACACACTCCGTCAAGCGGCAACGCTCGCCGAACAGCTCGACGACGTTGAGGTCCTCGTGCAAGCCGCGCTCGGGTTCTCGGTAGTCGGGACGATGGTCGGCGACGACGACGCCAAGCGATTTCTGGGCGCCGCACTCGACCGCGTCGGGAGCGAACCCACACCGGAGCGAGCGCGGCTTCTCGCGGCGCTCGCCGGTGCGCACGACGCCACACTCGAATCGCAGCAGCGCCGCGAGCTCTCGCTGCGGGCGATGGAGGCGGCTGATCAGTCCGAGGACGACGCCACTTTTGTAGCGGTCTTCGAGAGCACCTCGTCGAGCCTCACCACGCCCGACCGCTTGGCGCAGACCATCGAGAGCGCGCAACGCGCGGTCGCGCTGGCCGACCGGATCGGCGACCCGGTATTGCGGGTTGGAAGCCGGCGCGACCTGGTCTGGGCCCGATATCAGCAGTGCGACCTTCTGGGCGTCGACACGGTCGTCACGGAGATCGAAGGGATCGTCGAGCAGATGGGCCTGCCATACGTGCGGTGGCAGCTCGCGCTGCTCACCACGGGTCGGCTCCTGGTTGCCGGACACGCGGAAGCGGCCGACGCCGCCAACGAGCGCGCGTTGGAGATGGGTACGAATGCGGCCGTCGCCCAGGCGCTCGGTGCCTTCGGCGGTCTGCTCTTCGCGATTCGACATCACCAGGGCCGGCTCGACGAGATCGCTGACTTTTTCCTCGATGTCGCTCGGGACAACCCATCGATCGCCTCGCTGCGCGCGGCTGTTCCGATGCTGCTCGGCGAGCTCGGACGCATCGAGGAAGCCGGCGACCGCCTCGCCGCCGAGGCGTCTACGGGCTTCGACGTCCCGAACGGTGTGATGTGGCTGGACAGCATGACCAACTTGCTAGATGCCGTGGCAACCATCGGGGATCCCTCCGCAGCGCGCACGCTTGTCGACCGCGTCGCGCCGTTCGCCGCGCAGGTCGTCGCACCTACAGCCACGCTGGTCAAGGGCGCGACAGCTCGACCGCTCGCTCGCGCCGCGACGCTGCTCGGCGGTTACGACCAGGCCGAGGAATGGTTCGCGATCGCGCACGACATCCACCGACGGCTCCAGGCACCGTTCTGGACCGCGCTCGGGCAGCTCGACCATGCCGACCTGTGCCTGGCCCGCCGCGCCGACGGCGACGCCGAGCGCGCCCGCGAGCTCGTGACCACTGCGGCGGCGACGGCGGCGGAGTTCGGCTGCGCCGGTCTCACCAAGCGCGCCGAAGCGCTCCTTGCTGAGGCGGGCGGGTGATGTCTGGTTCGGTGACGACGTTCGTGTTGCCTGCGGTCCGACGGTCGCCGCGAATCAGATTCCGGCGACGGTCCTGAGGCTGGGAGCGGTGCAGGCGTTGGCCAGGCAGGGGAACCCGAGCATGGTCTCCCACGCCTGAAGCGTCGACGCGTACCCGATCCCGTTCGTGGCGAACGGACCCGGCCTCGCCGTGGGAGCGATCTGCAGGTTCGGGACCGGGAAGTCCTCGTCGTACCAGATGAACACCGCGACGTGGCCCGCCTGGTAGGCCGCGGAGTCGAGCACGGGTTGCACATGGGTTCGGGCCCAGTTGTCCACGGTGCTGTTGGAGCAGTCGTGACCGTCGTTGCACTCCGTCGGGGTGATGAACGCGAAGTTCGGGAGGTTGTTCGGGTTGAACTCACTGAACGGTCGGGTCTGCGCGGAGCAGAACGAACGGTCGTCCGCGCCCCACAGGTAGAGGGTGGGGATGTGCTTGGCCGCGTTGCCGCTCGCCGAGCATCCGGTCGTGGCACCTTCGACGTAGTTGATCGCGGTCTTACCCGCCGCGCGCGCCTGGCGGAAGATGTTGTCCGCGGTCGTCGAGCACGTCGCTGACGGCGAGCAGTCGTTGACCAGGTTCGTCTGGGACGCTCCGGTCACTTGACCGCCGTACTGCGTCAGGCTGTCCTGCGATGTGTTGGTCTCGGTCCACGAGGTGAAGTACGAGCACGACGCGGCGAGCGAATGCAGGTATGGCATCGATCCGAAGCCCGCGCCGCCAACGCCGGACCACGTCCGGTTTTCGAACGAGAAGACCACGACCTGCTGGTACTGCGGCGGCGCAGCCTGTCCGTTGTTACATGCTGCAGCCGGCGGGTTCACTGGTGTGGTCGAGGACGTGGTCGGAGGCGTAGTCGTGGCGCCCGAGTCGAGGACCAGACTCGACATCCCTTCGCCCCCGTCCACTGCGTATCGCTTGAATCCGTGCCGGGTGAAGCACCCGATGAGCGACACCGGATCGCTGACCAGATGGAGCGCACTGAACGCATCGGCATACGAACCGGTCACATGCGGGCTGCCGGCGTCCGAGAGCTCGGTGGTGATCCGGGAGCTCGCAGCGCTGATGGCGCCGGAGGGCCAGGCGACGTGCGTCGGATTGACCTTGCCGCCAATTGCCTTCCACTTGATGTCCGCGAGCACCGCGGGCATCGACGTATCGGAGCACGCGCGGCTGCTTGGCGCACTCGATGCCTTCAGGCGGCCTGATGTCACGGTCACCGTCGAATTCCCGGTCGTGCCTTGCGAGCAGACGAGTGCGGCTCTGAGCTTCCAACCGACGCTCGCCCGCGGCGCGTTCGTCACTCCCGGCTTGATGAGCACTTTCCCGGCCACGGAGCAACGCACGGAGCCGACCGCGGTGACGCGCAGGCGCGCGCCCTGCGCGACCCCGCTCTCGGCGGCGACACCTCCCAGCGCGACCAGGAGCCCGCACACGGCGACCAGGATGATCGCCCGACGCGTCATCTGTGTCCCTTCCCTTCTCTTTGCTCCTGGCGAACGCCGCGAGCTCACCAGTTCCTGGGACCGACGGCTTCACGACCGTACCGGAGATCAAATGCCGCGAACAGGTCAGAGTGACAAAGCCTGCTCGCGACCCCGCAGCGTGACCATGCCGAGATCGAGCCCTAATGCACTCATCGCATTTCTGTTGGTCCGCTCCTTCCGACCTGGCATCATGCGCGCGGCATCGTGATGAGAAACCCCTAGGTGGATGATGGCCACTGTCGCCGTGTGCTTGGCCATCGTCCTCGCGGCGGGCGTGTTGGTGACGCGTCGAGTCCGCGATTCGGAAGGGTGGCGGGCGACGGTCACGCCGCTTGCTTCCATCATCGGCAGCGGCTTCCTCGTCCTTGCTCCGCTCTTGTCTGCGACCGTCGGGAGCTGGGCCCCGGTCGCGATGATCGGCATCGTCGCGTTGGCCTACGCGATCGGCGCAACCCTTCGATTCAACATCGCACACGGCGAGAAGCTCCTCAGCTCGGCGCATCCTCCGCGGGCCGTCGTCGGAGTCGAACGGGTCTCACGGTTCCTGCTGGGCCTGGCCTACATGATCTCGGTCGGCTTCTATCTCCGGCTGCTCGCGTCGTTCTTGCTCCAAGCCGTCGGTCTCGAAGGGGCACTGCTCGGGCGTCTGGTCACGACGGGGGTTCTCGTCGCGATCGCGATCGTCGGGTGGTTCCGAGGTCTCCACGGCATCGAGGCGTTCGAAGTGCCCGCAGTGGACATCAAGCTCGTGGTCATCGCGGGACTCCTCGCGGGCATGTTCGTGTACGCGGCGACGCACCACGTCGCCGCCCTCAATGCCTTCTCACGACACCCGATCAATGGCGACGGAGTGACCGTGGCCCGCCGTCTCGCCGGCATGCTCCTCGTGGTGCAGGGGTTCGAGACCTCGCGATACCTCGGTCGTTATTACAGCGCCGAGCTCCGGATCCGCACCATGCGCCGCGCCCAGGTCATCAGCGGCGTGATCTACGTCGTCTTCGCGATCCTGATCGTGCCCCTCTTCGCGCACCTGGGTGACGGTCCGCAGGAGACGTCCATCATCGACGCGGCGCGCTTCGTCGCACCCCTGCTCGCGCCGCTGCTCCTAGTGGCAGCCGTGGCCAGTCAGCTCTCCGCGGCGGCGGCCGACACCGCAGGCGGCAGCGAGATGATCACCGAGCGTCCGCGACACGAGCCGGGCAACGGCGGTTACCTGATCGTCACTGCCGGGGCCGCGATCATCGTGTGGGCGACCGATGTCTTCGGCATCGTGAGCATTGCATCGCGCGCCTTCGCGGCCTTCTACCTCTGTCAGACGATCATCGCGGCCTCGACCGCATACCAAACGCGGCCTCGTAACTATCGACGCATCATCGTCGCCAACACCGCCCTCGCCCTCCTGTTGCTGTTCATTGCGATCGTCGCGGTTCCCGGCGAGTGAGTGCGGTCCACACCTGCTGCTCTGGCGCGAACCGGGGGCATCGGCCCCACTCCCTGATGTGCCGTGCGAGGCTGACGCTCGAGGCCGACCGCGCGGATCGGGAGACGGATGAGCGACAACGACGTCATCATCGGACTGGCCACGATCGTCGTGTTCGGCGTTGGCGCGCAATGGATCGGCCGGCGACTGAGCATCCCGTCGCTGTTGCTGCTGCTTCCGGCCGGAGTGCTCGCGGGGGCCGGCTTCGGTCTGGTCGACCCCGAGCAGCTCTTCGGTGACACCTTGTTCCCCGGCATCACGCTGCTCGTGTCGCTGTTGCTCTTTCAGGCTGCGCTCGGGCTGCGCGTGCGTGATCTCCCTCCCGCCGCCCGCAGCCCGGTGTTGCGCCTGGTCACCGTCGGGGCGGCGATCACGTTCGTCGGGGCGTCGGCTGGAGTTGCACTCATCCTCGGTGTCGAAGCCGATGTCGCGTTGCTGGTCGGTGCGATCCTCGTCGTGTCGGGGCCGACGGTCGTCGGGCCGCTCCTGGCGGTCGTGCGGCCACGCGATCCGTCAGAAGCCGTGTTGCGATGGGAGAGCATCGCCCTGGACCCGATCGGCGCCACGCTCGGCGTCGTCGTGCTCAACCTGGTCCTCGCGTCGGGTGACGGCGTGCACCCGGTTCTGCAGATGCTCAGCCGCCTTGGAGTTGGTGTGGGCATCGGCGCCGGTGCCGCCGTGATCCTCGTGTTCGTGATGTCGCGCTTTCTCGTCTCCGACGAGATGGAAGCCGCCGTCGCGCTGCTGTTCGCCGTGGCCGCGTTCGCACTCGCCGAGGTGTCGCTCTCCGAAGCCGGCTTGTTCGCCACCACAACCCTCGGGTTCATCGCCGCCAACCAGGACTTCGTCCCCACGGCGCGGATCACCGGCTTCGGCGAGACGCTCGAAGTACTCATCATCGGGTCGTTGTTCATCGTGCTGGGAGCCTTGGTGCGGCTGGACGATCTGGTTCACTACGCGTGGCAGACCGTTGCGATCGTCGCCGTTCTCGTCATCATCGTTCGCCCAATTGCGGTCGCAGCATCGCTCGTCGGTACCCGGCTCACCGCGCGTGATCGCGCGTTCGTGGGGTGGGTCGACCCGCGCGGCATCGTGGCCGCAGCGACAGCCGCCCAATTCTCGGGCAGCCTCGACGGGTCGGGCGTGGGGCACGCATTCCTGCTCCCGGTGGTGTTCGGGGTGATCGTGGGCACTGGCGCGGTCTACGCGACGACGGCGGGCCTCGCCGCACGCTTCCTGGGGGTCACGCGACCCGCGCCGACCGGAGTGGCCTTTGTAGGCGACGAACCCTGGCTCATCTCGCTCGCACGCCAGCTCGACCGGCTCGGGGTTCCGGTGCTCGTGGTGACGGCCCGCGAGTCCGATCCCGACGCGCCCGTCGATGGGCTGCGCACCGCGTCGATCCTCGACGACGAGGCGACGGTCGCGGCCGCGATCGAGCTGGCGACGGTCTCCCAGGTGCTGGTCACGGCTCGGCCCGGACCCCTCGTGACGATGCTCACCGCCAGCCTCGTGGAGGATCTCGGTCGCCGGCGGGTGCTCGACCTCCCGGACGAGGCCGAAGCCGGCGGTCGCCGGGTCGCACACGCCAATGCGCACCCGTTCGCGCCCGGCACGACGCGCGCCCGCATCGAAGGCATGGTGGCGTCGGGCGCGACGGTCGAAGTGGTCGACCACGCGCCCGGCGCGGACGGCCTCGTGCTGGCAACGGTCGCAGCCGACGGCACGGTCGACCTCACGCCCGGCGTGAAGCCGGCCCGGGCCGGGACAAAGCTGGTCGCGCTCGTCCCCGTGCCGAGCCAGCAGCCGAGCTAGGCGCGTATTCTGGTGACTACGCCCCCACCTTGCGAGCCGACGAAACGAGAGAGTGGTGCGAAGGTATCGAGGTCCAGCGGGCCTCGTCGTGATGGCGGCGTTGGTGTTCTCCGGATGTGGCGGCAGCGGCGACCACGCCACCCCGAACCAATCGACAACGAGCTCGAGACCGACCGATCTCGACGTCATGAAGATCGATTACGGCCCGGCGCTCCTCTCGGCTGACGACCTCGCGATCGTCGCTGACGACTTCTCCGTTGCCGCGCAGCTGCGCACCGCCGGCACCCGCCTCCCAACGCTGTGCGGGCAGCGACGCGGAGCAGATGCCGGCTGCTGACGCGGGCGAGTACCGCGAGCTGAGGAGCCGAAGCAGCACCGTTTCGATCACGACGTCGGTGTACGCCTTTGCCCGCGAGCAAGACGCCATCGACGCCTTCGCAACGAGCAAGAACATCGCCGAGGGATGCCCGACGACGGCGACGTACACCAGCCAAGACGGCACGTTCGCACCCAGCGCGAGCCCCACGATCCAGAACGCCGGCGACGACGCGTTCACCCTGTTCGCTCGGGAGACCGATACCGGCCTGCTCGTCGGGGACCACTTCGTGCGCAGGAATCGATACATCTTCGACATCCGCTTCGCGGTGTCGGGGTCCTCAGCCGTCGACGTCGGAACGCTCGCGACGGTCGCGACCGAGGCGAACCGTGAGTTCGTGAGCTGGGCCGACGACCACTGACCGGCCGGAGCCGAAGCGACGTTGGGCACGAGGCCGGGAAGACCGTGCTGGTAGGTGCAGTGCTCGTCGTTGCCCTCGTGGTCGGCGGGTGTCAGCACCGGCTCACGGCGGCCCGGTCATGGCGCCGGATTTCGTCCTATCGATCACCGTGCCGGCCCAGACCGAGCACCTCGCTCCCGCTACGGAGCCACGAGCTTCAACGTCGCTATGAGGGGCGGAGAGCTGCCTCCTCTCACCCCGGAAATGGGAGCGTCCGCGACCGTTCGACTGCGGGCTACACCGCAAACGGCGCCGACCGCATCCCGTCGCTCTACTTCGGGGACGCGTCGTCAACCGGCTGACGCGTCCTTCACGGCTCGCCGCGTTGATCGCCGCGAGCACTCGGCGAATGGCTCTCGGCGCCGCACCGAGGTGATGAACGTGCGCGCTTTCGGTGACGGAGTGACGGGTCGCGTTCCGGAAGCGCCGCAGCGGGACCAGAATCGTCGAGACAAGCGAGAGCTCACCGTCCGGGCTCGGTTCGAGACCTCGAACGGAACGCTCAGCGGCTCGTTCGCCGAAGGCACATCCGTCTCGCAAGGCAACGTCGACTTCGACACGATCGCCGTGTTCACGCAGGTGCCGCCGACATCGAGCACTCCGATGCGCAAGCACTGGTAAAGGCGACGGGGCGCTGCGCCACTGAGCAGAGGTGGAGGTATCGATGGATACGAACACGATGCGGAAGATGCATCAGGCGAACTATCAGATCGCCGAGGCGATCGCCCCGTCCTGGGCGCGCAGACGTGCCGATGTGGAGTCCGTGGCCGGCCCTGTCCGAGCGTGGATGGTGCGAGAGCTCGCGGCGAAGCCCGGTGACACCATCTTGGAGCTGGCGGCCGGGAATGGCGACACCGGTTTCGAAGCAGTGGCCGCGGTCGGCGCGCACGGGAAGCTGCTCTCCACGGACTTCTCGCCCGCGATGCTCGGGGCGGCGCGCCGACGCGGCGACGAATTGGGATGCACGAATGTCGAGTACCGACTGATCGATGCCCAGGCGATTGACCTTACCGACAATTCCGTGGACGGAGCTCTCTGCCGCTTCGGACTCATGTTGATGGTGGATCCGGCGGCAGCCGCGGTGGAGATCCGAGCGCGTGCTGCGTCCGGGTGGACATCTGGTGCTGGCGGTATGGGGATCACCGCCGGAGAATCCGTTCTTCACCGCGGTGGTCGGCGCGTTGGTCGGCGAGCGGCTCCTCGCGCCACCCGATCCCGAAGGTCCGGGCGTATTCCGCCTCGCGGATCCCGCGGCGCTCAGAATGTTGCTCACGAATGCCGGATTCGCGAGCGTTCATCAAGAGGACGTTGCGGTGCACTATCCCATCGCGAGTGTCGACGCGTACCTCGATCTGGTTGCCGACACCGCCGGTCCCATCGGGTTGACGCTGCAGGGTCTGACCGACACGGGCCGGGCCGCGATCTCAGCGCAGGTCGCGAGCGTGCTCGAGCCCTTCGTAACACCAGAGGGCTTCGACCTCCCCGGCGTCGCGCTGTGCGCGGTCGCATCCTGACGGCAGGGAGACACACTGCGCCGTCTCGAGACCTGAGACTGTCACTCGGCTGGCCCCGACCGATTGCGTGCGGCCGACGTCCTCGGCCGCACGCATCTCCCTACGGAGCGCCTCCCACTCTGCGACCGCGCTTTCGAGCTCGACGACCCGGCGCCGCGCCGCCTTCAGTCGTTCGCGAGCCTCGGCAAGGTGCTGGCGGGCGTTGTCGACATAGCTGGTGAGCAGCTCTGACGGCGTCTTGCCCGTCGGGCGGCGTCGTTGCTCTGGTTCGCGCACACCGCGCTGGGCGTGAGTCATCACCATCGGATCCGAGGTCATCCTGGGCCCCCTTGCGAAGCTTGTACCCCAAACAAAGCGGAACATTTGCCCCGTGCATACCGCAAGCGCGCGGCCGGGCACCGCCACCGCCGGCCTTTGTCACACGGTCCGCATACGAAGAGCACGACGAGCGCACACCTCTCACCGTTCGACGGTTACCGAGCCGAGGGATGGTTCGGGCGGTGCTCGCGCTTGGGTGCGGTGCCGCCGATGATGAGGTCGTGAACTGCCGAATGCTTCGTACTCGTGCACCGCTGGGCCGCGGCGCACGAGTGCTCGCAAGTTGATCGTGCCTTTCCGCTCCGCGGCTCAGAGCGAGTCCCGGATACGCGCCGTGTGTTGACGCTTGCTGAGTGTGCTCAGGTGACGGTGACGACCTCGTGCATGCCCTGCTTGAAGTGGCTGATTGTCGTGCCACCTTGATCCTGGACGATGTTGCAGAAGAAGACGTACGTCCCGGCCTTCAAGTCGAACTTCTTCGTCTTCTGCGTCCCCTTCTTCACGTCTTCGAGCTCACCTTGCTTCGCGCTCTCCGGAATCTTGTCCTCGTCGACGGATCCGTCGGCCTTCTTCGGAAGCGCGGCGGCCGAATCCGCCTTCACGACGACGAGCTCGTGCTCCTCGGTCCCGATGTTGTCGGCGGTGACCTCGACCTCACCCGCCTTGAACTGCACAGGGTCCGGCGTCACCGTGTATTCCTTCAGCCCGACATCGGTCTTGGTGGTCGAGTCCCCGTCATCACCACATCCCGCCAACGCCAAGCTCACGACGGCAACCAGACCGAAAGCGAAACCCGCTCGTCGCATTCCAACCTCCCCGTTTGAGCGCGGCCCTGCAGCCGCGCTGTGGTTCCTCGCTCGTGATTTTCGGACGCTACCACCGCTACCGGCAACCCGATGTGCGTGACTACTCTCGCTGAGCAGATTGGTCGTGCTGCACGCGAGCAGGGAGGCCGTCGATGCCGCAACGAGCGCACTTCGGGTGACGGGTTCGGATCGTCTGACGTCAGCCGGCGCGCCGTGCTCCAAGGCATCGCCGCCCTCGGCGCCGGTGCTGCGTTCGCGGCGTGCGGATGGCGCCCGGGACGCGGTGCCTTCTCCCACCGGTTGCTGCCTCCCGGGAGCCGGCCGTTTCCGAGGTTGCCGGAGGGCATCGACACGCTCCCCCAGATCGAGCACATCGTGGTCCTCATGATGGAGAACCACTCGTACGACTCGTACCTCGGTGCGCTTCGCCGCGGTGACGGCTTTCGCTTTGCCCCCGACGGCATGCCCCGCAACGCCAATCCCGACGGCAACGGCAACCTGGTGCGCGCCTTCCACATGCCGTCCACCTGCCAGCTGCACGCGCTCCCGGGACAGGACTGGAACCGCAGCCATCGTTCCTGGAACGGGGGCCGCAACGACGGCTTCGTCGAGGCATCGACGGCGGTGGCGATGGGCTACTGGGACGAGCCCGACATTCCCTTCTACTACGGCCTGTCGCGTGCGTTCCCGTTGTGTGATCGCTGGTTCGGATCCGTACTCGCACAGACGTACCCGAACCGCAGATTCCTCATGGCCGGCACCGCGGCGGGAATCGTGAGCACGACGGACCAAGACCTCGCCGCGCCACCCCCGCCGAACGGCACCATCTTCGATCGCTTCCAGACGCACGGCATCTCGTGGCGGAACTACTTCACCGACCTTCCGTCGGCGGCCATCATCCTCAAGACCTTGACCGACTACCCGTCGAACTTCTCGAGGATCGACCAGTTCTATTCCGATGCCGCAGCCGGCACCCTCCCGTCGTTCAGTCTCGTGGACCCGAACTTCGACACCGAATCGGAGGAGAATCCGCAAGACCTGCGAAACGGTGAGCAGATGGCCGCGAAGGTCATCACCGCGGTCATGCAATCTCCCCTCTGGCCGAAGACGCTCCTCATCTGGACCTATGACGAGCACGGCGGCTACTACGACCATGTACCGCCACCGCCCGCGGTCCGTCCGGACGACATCCCTCCGAACATCGACGTCCCGCCGGATCTCCCCGGCGCGTACGACCGGTATTCGTTCCGGGTACCGGCGGTCATCGTGTCGCCGTACGCGCGCTGCAACTACGTGTCGCACGTCGTGCACGACCACACGTCGGTGTTGAAGCTCGTCGAAACCAAGTGGAACCTCGGCGCGATGACCTACCGCGACGCGAACGCCGACAACCTGCTCGATTCACTGGACCTCCGGGGTCGGCCCGCGTTCCTCGAGCCGCCGGCACTGCCACCACCGGCGCTCGCTGCCGGACCCGACGTTTGCGTACCGGGTGATCCCGGCGGTCCGATCCCGCCTGCGGATGCGGTGGTGCCCATCGGCCGCAACCCGTGGCTCACACAGTGAGGGCGTGAACCCGTCGCGCGGTGCCACGGGCGGCACCCACCGTCGTTACTCGGTGGGCGCGTCGGGTGGGCGGGAGCGGCCGACGGCCGCGAAGTAGAGGGTTCGCACGCGGTCGGAGCGATACGCCGTGTACCCGTCCGTCTTCTGGTTCTCCAGGGTCATGTCGAATACGACCTGGTCCTTCGCCCCATTCGTGCCGGGCACCACCTCGACGAGCCGGGCGTTAGGGTCTGGACGCGCAGCATGGCAGGGAGCAGCGGAATGAGATGCGGAGCGTGCGATCGCGAGAACCGGGACGGCGCCCGGTTCTGTGACTCGTGCGGGGCGCCGCTGGAGACTGCACCCTCGCCGACGCCGGACGCCGGCGAGCGACGCCAGATCACGATCCTCTTCTGCGATCTCGTCGACTCGGTCTCGCTGTCGACCCGCCTCGATCCTGAGGACTTCGGGCAGCTGATGCGCGAGTACGAGGCGGCCGGCCATCGAGCGGTGAGCCGCTTCGACGGTCACGTCGCCCAGTACCTCGGGGACGGGCTCGTCGTGTACTTCGGCTACCCGCAGGCCCACGAGCGCGCATCCGAGCTGGCCGTCCACGCGGGGCTCGCGCTCCTGGAGGAGGTCGCGGCGATCGACCACGAGCACGCCGGGAGCCTCGCGGTACGGGTGGGGATCCACACGGGCGAGGTGGTCGTCCAGTCGATGGGACGCGGCGATCGGCGCGACCCACTCGCGCTCGGCGACGTGGTGAACATCGCCGCCCGCGCGCAGAGCCTCACGGAGCCGAACACGGTCGCGTTCACCGCCACCACGCTACCGGCTGGTCCCCGACAGCTTCATCGTGGAGTCGTTGGGCTCGCCGACGATCAAGGGAGTGGACCGGCCGCTGGAGCTGTTGCGGGTTGTCGGCCCCTCGGATGCAGCCGACGTCGGCTCTGCACCGCCAGCAGTCACCATTCGTCGGGCGGGAGGCCGAGCTGGAGCAACTCGAACAGCATTGGCGCGACGTGCGCGACCGGCGCGGGCCGCGTCGTGCACATCACGGGTGGGCCGGGCATCGGCAAGTCCCGCCTGGTCGACGAGTTCCGGCGCCGCATCGTGGTCGACGACCATCTCTGGCTCGAGTGCCGCGGCGCGCCCCACACCCAGCAGACACCGTTCTCGAGCGTGGGCGTGATGGTCACCCGGTCGTTCGACTGGAAGCCGGAGGCGGGCAACGACGAGAGGCTCGACGACCTCGACGCCGGGCTGGAGGCGGCCGGAATCGAACCGAGCCGGATCGGTCCGCTGGTCGCGTCGTTGCTCGGTCTCGAGCCCGGACCGGATCGGTACCCCGGGGAGATGCGCACATCCGAACGCCAGCGCGAGGAGCTGCAGGACGCGATGGTGCGGTGGCTGCTCGCGTTGGCGCGGACTCGTCCGCTCGTCGTGCTGACCGAGGACCGGCAGTGGCTCGACCCGTCGTCGCTCGAGCTGCTCGACCGGATGATCGACGCGATCGCCGACACGTCGCGTGCTCATGCTCCAGACCGAGCGCATCGACGCCGGAAGCACCAGGGCCCCCCGCAACCACGAGCACGAGATCCTGCTGCCACGGCTTGACCCTCAGGAGGTCGCGGAGCTGATCGGCCGCTTGGCGTCGAGCGAGCGGGACGCGGACGCGCTCGCTCGAGTGGCTGCTCGCGCGGAAGGAGTGCCGCTGTTCCTCGAGGAGGTGCTGCGCGCCACCGAGCGATGACGACCAAGACGAATCCGTGCCGTCGACGTTGCGCGATGCGCTCGCGGCACGCCTCGACCGGCTCGGCGACGCGAAGCTGCTGGCGCAGACCGCTTCGGTTCTGGGGATGGACTTCTCGGTCGAGCTTCTCGGTGCAGGTCGCGGACCTGGGCGACGACGCGCTCCGCGACGCGCTCGGCGCGCCTGGAGGAGCACGAGATCGCAGAGCCGGTCGGCACGCGCGCGCGCCGGGGAGTACCGCTTCACGCATGGACTGCTCCAGGAAACGGCGTATGCGTCGGTGCTTGCGGGCCCGTCGACAGGAGCTGCACGGCCGCGTCGCCGACGTCATGACGACCTCGCTGGCGTCGGTGGTGGAGCACCGACCGGAGATGCTCGCGCACCACCTGACCGGGGCCGGCCGGGTCCCCGAGGCGATCGCCGCCTGGGAGCGAGCGGCCCGGCAGGCGTTCTCCACGTCGGCGCTCGCGGAGTCCGAGGCCCACGTGCGCACCGCGCTCGGGCTCGATCGACCAGCTCGGACGCGGGCGAGGACCCGATCGGCGTCGAGATGGGCCTCCAGATCCTCCTGGGCCGGGTCGCGTCGGCGACGCACGGCATGGCTTCATCGATCGTCCGGCAGTCCTACGCCCGCGCGCTCGATCTCGGCGGGTCGGTCGAAGACCGGCCGCGGGTCGTCGCGATGCTCTTCGGCGCCTGGGGCGCGACGTTCTCGCACGGCGACGTCGGCGGGGCGATGCGGTACGTGGACGCGCTCGTACGCGAGTGGGATGCCGCACCGGATCCGGGGATGCTCGGCTGGGTGCGCTACGCCCAGGCCGCGACGGCGCTTCGCGCAGGGCGACATGCCCCGTGCCGACGTGCTGCTCGACGAGATCTTCGGCGCCGGTGCGACCAGCGGCGAAGCGATCGAGTTCGGATTGGACATCACGACGGTGGCCCTGACCCATCGGCTGCTCGTGGACTGGCATCTCGGGCGAATCGACGACGCGCGTCGCCACCGCCGAGCGGTTCCGGATCGCGGCGGAGTCCGCGTCGGCGTGGGAGCTCGCGATGACGCTGATGGCCTCCTGCTGCCTGTTCATCCAGATGCGCGACCGCGAGCAGACCGAGCACCACGGCGAGCGGCTTCGGGCCCTCGGGACAGAAGCCGGCCTGCCGACGTCGGTGGCCTGGGCCGACCTCTACCTCGGATGGGCGCTCGCGGACCGCGGCGACACCGTCGCGGGGATCGAGTCGATGCGCCGCGGCCTGGCCGGATACCTCGCGACGGACCAGCGCACCGGTCATCCCGGGTACCTCCGGTGGATCGCGACCGCGCAGTGCGCGGCGGGTGACCCGGTCGCGGCGATGGAGACGATCACCGAGGCCGAGAGCGGCGCTCCCCGAGGAACGCAACGACGTCCCGGCCATCCTCACCGCGCGGGGCGAGATCCTCGAGGTCGCACCCGACTCGGGGCGGCTCGGCGAGTCGGCCGAGATCTGCTACCAGCAGGCGATCGCGGCCGCGCGCACGCTCGGCAGCGTCACCGGCAGAGCTCGTCGCGGCGCAGCGGCTCGCGCCGGCTCCTCCAGATCCAAGGGGACGTGGACGCACCGCGCCGGATGCTCGAACCGCTGCTGGCGCGCATCGACGGCGGGCGGGGAGCGCGGGAAGTCGAGGCCGCGATCGCCGCAGTCGAAGCAAGACCCAGAAGGGGACGAATGACGATGGAGCAGGTGTGCATCATTGGAGGCGGCGCGACGGGAGCCGCGCTCATGTGGTGTCTGGCGCAGGACGAGCAGGCGCGCAGCCGAGACCCAGGTGACCCTCATCCACAGCGGCGACGAGCTCGGCGGTCATTCGCTCACCGTTCCGGTCAAGCACGGAGGGGCGACGGTGAACGTGGACCTCGGGGTCCAGCTCATCTCTCCGATGATCTACGCCAACCTCCGTTTGATGCTCGGCCTCGACGACTTCACGACCCTCGTGCCGATGACGGACTTCGACGAGCTCTACCTCGCGTTCGCGTACCCGGACCTCAACGGTGCACCGCGGAACTGGTCGAACTTCCCCGCCTACCAGGGCGACCCGCTGTTCGCGATGTACACGCCCCAGATGCGGGCGAACTCCGAGACGTTCCAAGGCTTCATGGAGTTCGCCGGCCTGCGGGGCTGGGCGGGCAAGAGCGTCCAGGACTACTTCGCCGGCGCGAACGGCTACGGCAGCGACCAGGACAAGCAGGACTGGATCGACTACTTCCTTTGGCCGTACCTCAGCATCATCAACGGGTACGGCGCGGCCCTCATGGACGAGACGCTCGTCGGTGACCTCATCCCCTTCTTCCTCTCGCTGCCGGGCTTCGACACGCCGCTCGGCAGCTTCACGGACCCAGGGAAGGGCTGGCAGCGGTTCACGAAGGGCGCGCAGTCCTGGGTCATGGCGATGGCGCTCGTCGCGAACCGGCTCCAACCCGGCAGCACGATCCTGACGGGATGCACGGTCACCCAGATCAACACCCCCACCTCCGGCGACACCCGGCCCGAGGTGGTGTGGAAGGACGGCGACGGGACACCGCACAACGAGAAGTTCGACAAGGTCGTGACGACGCTCGACATGCAGACGAACTCACAGCTGCTGGCGAACAGTCCGTACTGGGCGAAGGTGTACAGCAACTACATCGACCCGAGCATCTGGTCTCTGCAACCTGGCGCCTGTTACATCCACACGGACCCGAACGTGCTGTCGCCGCATCTGCGCAACACCGGCGGCCAGACCGGCTTCGAGCAGGAGACGCTGCAGTTCACCGCGTACTACTCGCCGCAGCCGACCTACCCGTACTACGACCTCTACAAGACGTACACGACCTACATCCAGTCGAGCCTGCTCGGCGACCCGGCGGCGGCCGGCGTCTACAACACGATGTACGGCTACATCCCGGACCCGAAGGTCGACCCGATGCCGGACCCGGACTCGATCGTGTACTCCGAGACGTGGATCCACTCGAAGTTCGCGCCGTCGTTCGCCTCGGGGGCGAAGAAGTCCCTGTACCTGGCCCAAGCGCCCGGCGCGACGAAGTCGTACGCCGGGCAGCCCCCGTCCGGCGTCTACTTCGCGGGGAACAACACGACCTACGACTCGGAGGACGGGGCACTCGAGGCGGCAATGATCATCGCCAAGTACGCGTTCGGCGTGGAGTACCCGTTCTTCGCACTACCGCCCGACGACCGCCACCTCATCACGCAGGCGCTCGCGTTCTTCCTGTACGACTCGTACACGGAGATCATGTTCCCGGGCTCGGTCGCGTCGCACCCGTCCGGCCACTGGTACGGTCTCGCCGCGTCGGCAGCCCGCCATGCGTTGTTCAACCGCTGACGTCACTCGAACTCCTCGCGAAGGGCCTGCGATGACCGACTTCGCTCCTGAAACTGCCGAGTTCTACCAACGCGATCCGGAGGCTGCCTTCGCGCACCTGCGCGCGAACGACCCCGTGCACTGGTACGAGTCGGGGCAGTTCTGGTGTCTGACTCGCCAAGCCGAGATCCGCGCGGTCTCACACAATCCAAGAATCTTCTCTTCGGCCTACGGCATTCAGATGTTCCAGATCGCCGAGGCCCACGCCGGGCTTCCGGTGGCGAGCGACGGCGCGGACGGCGCGGTCTCCATCCTCCAGATGGATCCGCCCGACCACTTGCGCCACCGCAAGCTCGTCATGAGCGCGTTCCGGCCGCGCTACATGGAGCAGCTCGAGACCCGGATCCGTGAGATCACCGCCGAAACGCTCGACGCGTGCGACCCGACTGGCGACCTCGACTTCGTCGAGCAGATCGCCGTCCCGTTGCCGATGCGGGTGATCGCCGAGATGCTCGGTGTGTCGCCGGGAGACTCCACCGATTTCCGCCGTTGGTCGGACTCGATCATCGAAGCGGGTGGCGGCGGCGTCACCGACCAGACGCTTCACGACATGGGTGAGCTGTTCGCCTACTTCACCGCGGGCCTGGAGGACCATCGCTGCGCATCCCCGCGACGACATCATCACGCTGCTCCTCGACGCGGAGCTCGACGGTGAGCGCCTGGGCAAGGGCGAGATCCTGATGTTCCTCTTGACGTTGCTCGTCGCCGGCAACGAGACCACCCGCAACCTCATCGCGGGTGGCGGGCGCCTGCTGGCCGACCATCCCGACCAGCAGGCGCAGCTTGCGAGCGATCCGTCGCTCGTTCCCGGCGCGGTGGACGAGATGCTGCGGTTCGTGTCGCCGGTCCGCAGCTTCGTGCGCCGGGCGCAGATCGACACGACGATCGGCGACACCCCGATCCGAGCCGAGGACTACGTCGTGCTGTTCTACGGCTCCGGCAACCGGGATGAGGCGGCCTTCGGCCCCACCGCAGACCGGTTCGACGTGACCCGGCCCGATGCCTACCGCCACATCGCGTTCGGGTTCGGCGAGCACCTTTGCCTCGGCGCCGCATTGGCCAAAGTCGAGGCGCGGGTCATGTTCGAGGAGCTGCTGGCGCGCTGGCCGCGCTGGGAGCTCGCCGGCGAGGTCGTGCCCCTCGAGTCCTGCCTCATGAACGGCCTGATCCACATGCCGGTCCGGGTCGCGGGCTGATCGCGCCGGCCTTCCGGCGCGACCGTGGCGTGGACGCCTACGCCACCAGTGGTGCAGGTCCGGCCCCGCGGATTAGAGCGAGTCCCGATGGGCACGGTTGTGTCGGGGTTCGGCGCGATTCTTCGCGTCGGTGATCTGACGGATGAGCTCGTCGCGGACCTCGACGAGCGCCGCGTCGAAGTTCGTTCGACTCGACGTCGCGACAATCCGCGGCTGGCCGGCGATCCGGGCCTCGAGCGTTGTGTGTTGACTCGGCGTGTCGCGTTCCTTGACGCTCAACGCCAGCTCCACCGTCCCCGCTGGAAACGAACGGAGCCGGTCGTCGAGCCGTCCGAGCGCGTCGACGACCCGATCGAACTCTGCGGGGGCGACGCCATTGGCCAGCTGCAAGGTCTCGGCAACAGTGGGTGAAGTCATGCGTCTCTCTCAGTCGCGCGGGCAAGCGTTGTCAACACGGTTGTTCCTCTGAGGACCGTACACCGAGAGCCTGCGGCTGAGGCGAGAACGGGCTCAGTCACGGGCTGGAATCGGACTTCGCGCTCAGCCACTGAGCACAACAAGCACCGCCCGGCTCTAGGGCAGCCGAAGATCGAATACCAGAGCTGACTCCGACGCATCGAGCCATCTCGGCGAATCCAGCGGCTGAGGCGCCGAATGCCTCCCGATCGGCCGCACTCATATCGGCTACGTAGAGAGGGGCCACTGCGGCTTCAAGGCATCCGGGTAGCACTTCGGTGAATCTGGCGACCTTGTCTTGGGCTCGTCGGATCATCGCGGGGTCAGCATCCGCTCTGACCTTCCAAAGACCCATGTGCACGACCCTCATCCGCGCAAGCTTTGCACGCGGGATCTCGTCGCTGGGCGGAGCGGCTGGTGCCCATGAAGCCAGGTGCAACGGCTTGTGCGGCGCGGCGTCGTCCGCGCCTTCCTATCAGCCCGAGGAAGGCCTCACCGGCGATTCGCACGGGCTCGGCTTCCACAGCGACCAACCGTCGGCGAGCGTCCGCCAGCGGCGCAAGCACGTCCCGTCAGCATGGAAATCGGACGGGCGCGCGCTCGGGTACAAGCCATAGGGAGTTCGCACATACAGCCCTCGCCGGTCACGCAAGAACCTCGCCGTGTCGCGCGAGCTTCTTCCCATAGTCGCCGTCGAACTCACCCGTGGTGTAGTTGATGCTGCTGGGCTGGAAGAGCGAGCCTCGCCCCGCGGCGGTCCACAGCTCCAACGAGTTGTCCGTGACCAGCGTGACGTCGGCAGGCAAGGTAGCGATGGCTCGTCCAGCCGCCGCGTCTTGCGGTGGCGGGACGAATCCATCCCGGACCAGGGACACCGTGGAGGAGACGCCCACCAGCACAACCCCCGCGACGAGCACACCAGCAACCACGTCGACCCACGAGTGCGAAAGCCCGACTCGAGTACGGAACCACGCCACGAGGACCCCGAGCATGAGTGCGTAGAGCACCGGCTGCAACGGACCCAGGAGACGGCCATCGATCGGTGTGGCCTTGTCAAGGTAGAACCGGGTGACCTCGATCGTGGCGAGGTAGCAAACCGCGAAGACGCCGAGCACGCGCCGCAGTGAGCGGCCAGAGTCGCGCACCTGGAGCCGCGCCAGATCGATCGCCATGGCGACGAAGACGCCGAGAAGCAACGCGAAGAGGAGCTGGCGCGTCGTGGCTGCGATCGAGGATGGGAAGAACCAAGCCGATCCGGTCGAGAGCAGCTGCGACAGATTGCGACCAGGGGGGTGGGAGACCACGGCACGCGAGGACTCGCCACCCTGGATGCTCGTGAACACTGCCCACGCCACCGGGGGAGCAAGCCGCCGCCGACGAGCAGTGCGGCGTCGCGCCCGCGCCGCCGTATGTCACCGGCACCCCACGCCAAGGCGGTGATCCCCGCGCAACCGATGAGCGCTACTCCGGCGAATCGAGTGAGCGTCGCGGCCGCAGCTGCCGCGGCTGCGAGTCCGAGCCACCAACCGCTCGGCTCGTCAAGCCACCGCGCCAGCGAGAGTAAGCCGAGCAGCGAGAACGCGAGAAACAACGACTCGGCGAGAACCGAGCCTGACAACGCGATCCACGACGCCGACGCTCCGAATGCCTGCGCACCGGCTGGTCCGATGAGGAGAAGAGCCATCGCGGCACCGGGGAGGAACCAGTTGCGCGCGGCCGTTGCCCGCTTCACGAGGAAGCCGAACAGGATGAGGTCGACGGCAAGAGTTACACAGCCCAACCAACGTGCCGCGTCCTTCTCCGTGAGGCCCACTATCCCCACCGAGGCGATCGCGACCGGGTAGATCGGCGCGAAGTGCGTCAACGGAACCGAGCCGAGGAATTCCGCCGCCTGACGCGGCGTGTAGCTATCGGCAACGAACGTGAACGGCGTGGTGACGCCCTTCCCATCGCGAATGTTCGACGCGGTGGCCAGATACACGACACCATCTGGGCCGACGCTCGGGGTCTCACGAGTGAGATGCAGACACAGCCCGATGCTTGCGACAACGACGAACAGTGGAAAGAACACCGATGCCCGTCGCGCCATAGGCGCGAGAGCCTACCGAGAGCCCTGGCGACACCGACGCCCACGTTCGTTCTCGAGCGCCAAGCTGTCGAACATCGGCCCCGGCCCGATCCGACTCAATGCAACAGCGCCGGCGTAGATGTCGACGCGAAGTTCGGCGCCGTGGTCGGCGGCCGGGTCGTACCCGAGATCGGAAGTCTGGGTCCGCGTCGCGGGACGGCGCCGGTGCGTAAGGTCACCGTCTATGGACGCGGAGCGCTTGGCACCCCCCGACGCGGACGTGTTCGTCGCCGGGCTCCTCGGCGCCATCGACATCGATGGCGGGCCCGCCGACGAGCAGCTCGCGGTCCTTCAGGCTTTCGTCACCCATCTGTGGAAGCGCCCTGATATCGACCTCGCGACGGTGGTCCCGTTGCGCGCGGCCGAGGTCGCGGACCGATTGCCTGCGGACAACGACCGGTTGCGGTTCTGCGAGATGGTCATGACACTCGAGCTGTGCCGGCATCCCCAGTCGGCGACCCAGGTGGACCGGGCCGAAGAGTGCGCGGTCGCGCTCGGAGTGACTGGCATCGCGATGGAGACGACGAGGACGGCGTTGGAACAGGGCGCCGCGGCGGTCGCGGTCGACCTCGAGCGCATCTACGGAACAATCCTGCCCGAGGTCTCGGAGCGTTCCTTGCGCGACCGGTATCTGAAGCTCGACGCACCGGATCCCGCGCTGGCCGACCGGTTGCGCGCGCTCGCCGACCTCCCCCAAGGTTCGCTCGGCCACGCGTACCTGGCGTTCTACGAACGCAACGGCTTCGCGCTCCCCGGCGACGACGTCACCCTGCCGGCGCACTACGTCAACCACGACATGAACCACGTCATCACCGGCTACGAGCCGACGGCACCTGGTGAGATCGCACGGTCGGGATTCCTCATGGCCGCGGATGCGTCCCGCCACAACTGGCTGGAGTTCCTGCTCACGATGTCGATCCACGAGTCCGGTGTGCTCACCCACGGCGAGATCCACGCGAAGTTCGCAACGCTGAGCCGGCCCGGCGTGAGTGACCTGCTCGCCGAGGGCTTCGATCGGGGCCAGCAGTGCACCGTGGACTTGAGCCAGGTCGATCACCTCGCGATCGCCGGCGAGAGCCTCGCCTCGGTCCGCGAGCGGTTCAACGTCGTACCCCTCGCCCACCCAGTGGTGAGCGACCCGGCCTGATGGCGACACCGGCGCGGCCGGCTACAGGTCGTTGAACCCAGATCGAGGTATCCGATGAGCACCCGGTTCGAGGAGATCGACCGGCGCCAGACTCCGATGGGAGAGATCAGCCTGCGACGAAGGCTGGAGCCGACACTCCAGATCGACGTGTACGAGGTGAAGCTGGGCGACGAGTTCCTCATGTCGAGCCTGTTCACGATCGCTGAGATCGAGCTCGCGAGACGCGCCCTCGCCGAGCTCCCGGACCCCGCGCTCGACGTCGTCGTCGGCGGGCTCGGTCTCGGCTACACCGCACGAGCTGCACTGCACGATCACCGGGTACGCACGCTGCACGTCATTGAAGCGTTGGGCGAGGTGATCGAGTGGCACGATCGACACCTCGTTCCCCACGCCGCCGAGCTGACCTCAGATCCGAGATGTCAGCTGATCAACGGAGATTTCTTCGCGATGGTCGGGAGTGGCACCGGGTTCGGTCCCGACGCGCCCGACCGGTTCCACGCCGTGCTCGTGGACATCGATCATTCGCCGCGACACACCCTCCATCCCAGCCACGCCGGCTTCTACGAACACGAGGGCTTGCGACGCCTCGCCGATCGCCTCCATCCGGGTGGGGTCTTCGCACTGTGGTCCGACGGCCAACCCGACCGCGAGTACGTCGCCGTCGTCGAACAGGTCTTCGCCTCGTGCGACGCGCACGTCGTCACCTTTCCGAACTTCTACACCGGCGGGGAATCGTCTAGCACCGTGTACGTCGCCAAGCTTGATCACGGCTGACCCTCGCGCCCCCGACCCTCGCGCCCTCGGCCCTCGTAGCTCAGGGGATAGAGCTTCGGTTTCCTCACGTCTTGTCACCGGACGCACCGGGTCGGCTAATTGAGTCCGGCTCGTTGCCCGATTTCGGCGGCGTCGATGCGGTTGGCGGCGTCGAGCTTGCGGAGGATGTTCGAGACGTGGACGCTGACGGTCTTCTTGCTGATGTAGAGCTCTTCGGCAATCTGGCGGTCGGTTCGGCCGAGGACGAGCTGGGCGAGGACTTCCATCTCGCGTGGGGTGAGTCCGAGGTCTTCGGCGACGCTCTGCCCCGGCGAGGGAGTGGGGGCGGGTTCGTTCGCGGTCAGGGTGATGCGTCCGCGCCGGGCGAGGCCTTCAATGCGATCTTGTAGTGGTGATGCGCCGATGGCGATGGACGTTTGCCAGGCCGCTTGTGCGGCCTGGGTGGCGCGGTCACGCCCGCCTCGGGTTGTGAGTACCGCTTCGGCTTCTCGCCAACGACAGTACGCGGCGTGGTACGGCTCGGATGCCGCGTCCCACCGCATCGCCGCGATGTGCCAGCTGTCCGCGTCGGAGGTGTCGAGGCGGGTGTGTTCGGCTTGGCACCATGCAAGCAGTGCAAGTGGTCGGGGCAGGCACGGGGCGCCGTCGTGCTGAGTCAACGAAACGCGGTCTGCTGCTTGTTCGACCAGACTCGCCGCGAGACGAAAGAACTTGTCGGTGTCGACTTGGCGGCCTCGTGCCCGAGCATTTTCGTGCTCGTCGGCGAGGGCACGAATACCGAGCGCGCACATCTCTGGTCGAAAGGTGTTGTCGTCGGTGCCGGCCGCGATCACGAGCGCCTGTTCGATCTCTTCATACGCGTCGGCCGGCTGACCCTGCTCGAGAGCGAGCTCCGCGCGAGCCATGTGCAACGCGCCGCGATCCTGCACACTGGGAGGCACGCCCGAAATTGCGTCGTCCGCCATCAGGTAGGCCGCTGCCGCGTCGAAGCGGCCGCGGCGAGTATCGAGGAGCGCGCTGACATCTCGTGGCCGAGACGGGCAGCTGCCAACTCCCCGATCGTCCATGTGGCTGACGAGCTCTTCGACCTCGTCCCATCGCCCGAGACGGAGCAGCGCCTCGGCGCTGTTTCTGCCGGCACCGTTCAGACGGATTCCGACGAGTCGCTCGCCCTGCGCGACCCCTTGAAAGATGACTTCGGCGGCTTCTTCGAGCCGCCCTGCGTTGACGAGCACTGACGTGAGATTGGTGTAGACGCGGTTGAGGTTGTACGGCTCACCGAGGTCCTCGGCAATCACCAGCGCCTCACGCATGCGCGCGACTCCCAGGTCGTAGTCACCGCGTTCCGCCAGGCAGGCGCCGAGCGTGCAGAGTGCGTGGCCTTCGGTCGCGCGGGCACCAACAGTCCGTGCGATTCTGATGGCTTCGAGGCAACGCTCCTGGGAGTCCTGGATACGTGACAGCAACATCAAGCTGCGAGCCTCTTCGGCGACGACGCGGGCGATCTCGACCGAGGGTTCTTCGGACGACAGGAGCTGTGCGGCGCGTTCGTACGCTTCGAACGCGCCGTCAACATCAAGGTTCGACCACGCGTTGACACCGAGCATCGTGAAACACGCTGCGGCGCGGCGCGGGTCGTTCGTCTCGTCGATCTCAGCGAGCGCGAGGTTGAGCAGCTCGACCGACCGCAGTGGTGCGCCGGTGAGGAACGCCGACTCCGCCGCCTTCACAAGAAGATCGACATAGTCCACTGTCCTTCGCACGCTCTCGAGCGGAAGCTGCAGATACGCAGAAACTGCACGCTCGTAATGCGCGTACGATTCGCGCATCGCAAGCATCGCGACCATGGTGTCCGCAGCCGTGATCGACGCCGGCAGCGCCTCAGCCCAGACGCCCGCTTCCCACCAGTGGTCCGCGAGCTCGACTGCGGCGTGTCCCGGTCCCGTCGACTGCAGCTCAGGCCTTGCGGTCAAGGCGACCGCGAGCTGGTGGTGCAATCGCGCGCGTTCGGTGGGCAGCAGCGCGTCGTCAACGGCGTCCCGCTGCAAAGCGTGACGAAATCGGTACTGCGATCGCCCACCGACGGTCAGCACGCGAAGGTCAATGGCTTCCGCGATCGCCGCTTCGAGAAGCTCGGCGTCGAGATCAGTCGAGACCGCGAGCAACCGATGATCGATCGAACCCCCGGCGGTTGCCACGACCGCCGCGACGTGTCGGGCCGAGGGCGTGAGCTGATCGACACGCATCATGATCACGTGACGAAGGGCCGAAGGCAGTCTGGTCGCGTCTCGGGCGGCGGTGAGCTCTTCGGCAAAGAACGGGTTGCCTTCGGACCGTGCATGCACGGCGTCGAGGAGTGCCCACTCGGGTTGACGACCGAGAATGCCTTGCATCAAGACCGCCGTCGAGTCTCGGTCGAGTCCCGTCAGATCCAGTTGAGAGACCGCCCGGTGTCGACGGAGCTCGGCCAGGAGCCGAGCCTGCATGTGCTCCTGGTCCGGTTCATCACGGCGGTAGGTGCCCACGAGCAACACCGGGCTCGCACCGAGGTTGCGCGCCAAGAAGTCGATGACCTCCACGCTTCCCGAGTCGGCCCAGTGGAGATCCTCGAAGACCACAACGACCGGCGACCCCTCCGACAGTGTTACGAAACAACGAAGCAGCGACTCGAACAGGCGGGTTTTCCCCATCTCGGTTGCCAGTCCCGCCGCATCCGAAACGGGACCGTCGTCCAAGCCGAGCCGGAGACGAGCCGGCGCGAGAATCGCCGCGGCTGTCGACTCCTCCAGCTGCTGGGACAACTCGCGGAGCACACCCACCACGGGACCGTAGGGAAGGCCGCCACCCTCGGTTGGCGTGCAGAAGCCGCTGACCATCAGCGCGCCCGCGGCAAGAGCCCGCTCGCGAAACTCCTGGATCAGGCGAGTCTTGCCAACCCCGGCATCGCCGCCGATGAGGACAGTGCGCGCTCCTGAGCTGCCGAGCGCACCAAGCGCGTCGCACAGCACGGCCAACTCGGCCTCCCGCCCTGCAAACGTCGCACCCGACGGCCACTCACGCACAGCCGCAGTGTCCCACATGACAGCACTCACGTACCCTCCTGCACCTCGACGATCGAATCGGCGACCAATCCGTGCGCCTCCCGATGCACCGCGTGCGCGGCCTCGGCGCTTGGCGCCTCGACCAGACAGAAGACCTTGCCCGTGTTCTCGTCGAACCAGTAGCGCAGATAGCGAACCCCGTGCTTGTCCTGCACCTCGAGGTCACGTGCATGCGCGCCGGCGACCGCATCCGCCGTCAACCCATCGACCTTCTCGTGAACATCCATGAACAACGCCATCGTCATCTCCTCTCAGTACCGACCACGAAAGCGAGCACCGCCCGCATCGGCACCCGTGCTCGGCCCAGACGGCGCGAGGATCGATGCCGGCGTGGTCGCCGACGAACGACGGTGGACGTTCACGCTGGCGCGCCCAGCCGTGAACGAGAGAGCGACGACCGCCAAGAAGACGAACACCCACACCGCGGCTCGCTGCAGGGCTTTCCAAGATCTCGGCGCCGCATCGTGCATAGGCACTGAAGTAGCAGTCATCACAGCTCCCTCCTGGTTGGAGCCCCCGCCGATCGGGGCCGCTCCACGAGTGCGCACACCCGCGACTGCAACGATGAACCCTCAGGAGCCCACGCACATCAGGACTTCTCCTTAGATCACCTTCTCGCGATCCCTATCTCGGACCCCGAGATCGCCGAAATGGCTCGCACACGGTCGTCGAGTGATCGGTCACGATGCCCGAGTATGCGGCGACTGGCACGTCGACCGCCGGAGTTCGGATCTCTCCCTCGGCGATACCGTGCCGCTCGCGTTGCACGGTCGGAGCCTCAGCGACCGTCTTCACCACCAGCCGTGGAGCGGTCGGTGGTGGCTTGCCGGCTGCACCCACCGATCGAGCGTGTGCAGCGCAGCTTCGGCGACGAGGTGGGTCGGTGCTTCGTTGACCCGGCCGGTGCATCCGACCGTGCTCGCGGAGGGCACACGGTAGGAGTCCTCGTGTGAAGCGCCGGCGATGTCCCACAGCCGGATGTGCCGCGTGTCGGGCTGGCGGGCGCTGAAGTAGTCGACCGATCTGTTCGTCAGTCTCCGTCTCGAAGACGAGGATCGGCACGTCGATGTCGGTACGGATGCGGATCGCTCCGGTCGAGAAGCTGTTCGCGCGCTGACCCCGTCGAGTCGGAACGCGCCGCCGCCGCGACTGTGCACGAAGAAGCCGTCGAAGACGTGCGCAGTCGGTTGGATCGCGTTGATGTAGGTCGTCAGCTCGAACGCCGATTGCGACTGACCGACGGCGAGCAACCGTCGCGGTCTTCAGCGCGTCGATCGGCGCCAGGTCGCCGTCGCGGACGGCCCGGCCGACTTGGGAGAAGATGTCGAGCGCGAACGCGTCGCCCAGGTGGTCGAGCGTCCCGTAGCGGGCCGGGTCGGTGGTGCGCAGCGAGCTCACGCCGACCTTCTGTGCCGACACGCCGACCCATGCGTAACCGCTGCGTTCGATCTCGGGCGACATGTACGCCAGGTCGTTCGCGAGGTCGAAACCCGCGGTGACGTTGAGCCACTCGACGATCACCGTCCCGTTGAACTTCGAGGCGTCAGGCACGAACGACACGATGCGTGTGCGGTACGGCGCGGCAGCGGCCGGTCGCACCTGCCATCGACCGTCGTTCGCGACCGCACCCATCGACGTCGTAGGACCGGGCCGTCCCCGATTCCGCCTCCGACGTCGTGCCGTAGCGATGGCCGTGATGCTCCCGGCGCTGACGCCCCCTGAGCACGTCTGGTGCTCGTGCGCAACGTCCGAGCAGCCGCTCACCGGAAGCATTCGCCGGCGTGCGTGCGATCGCCGCCCAGGTGCTTACGCCGGATGAGTACACGTCGCCTCGGGATCGATGACCAACGACTGAGATGTCGACATCGGCCTGCTCGTCGATCTCCTCGCCGAGGCCGGACCAGTCCGGGTGCCGACGAAGCCGCGCCTCGTCAGTCCGCGTTCTCCGGCGGGATCGGCGCGGTGCATGCGGCACCGCCACAGACATCGCTGATCGGCCCGGCCGGATGCCAGAACTGATCCTTGAGGCTCCGTACGCCCGGGATGTTCGGCGTGTCGTCGTGGGGGTCGTGCCCGGCGCGTGGCGGCGTGTTGCTCACCGGTGAGGACGGCGAGCCCGTGTCCCATAGGAAGTACGCGGACCCACCCCAGGGGTAGGACGGCACCGGGGCCAGGAACGCCCCGAGGTCGTCGGCGATCCGTCCAGGCTGCGCGAGCGGGACGTGGGCTGGGACGCGCATCGTCGCGGCCTCGACGCGCAACGCGTACTCGCTGACCTGGTGGTCACCGACCGCGCCGAGCAGCAGGACGTCGTGGCGCGGTGTACCGGGGAGAGGATCGCGCGTCACGTGGTTCGCGTAGCCGTCGGTCTCGCCCCGATCCCAGAGGAGCTGGGCGACCGCGAGTCCGACGAGCCGGTCGTATCGGCCCGGGTACGACGGCTTGAGGATCATCAGGTAGTCGTCGAAGTCCACGCTGCGATCGAGGAGGAGCGAGTAGTTCATGCCCGCCTCGGCCAGAGTCGAGCGGGTGAGGCCCTGGGCGACGGCGGTGAGCGCGCCGCCGAGGATCGCACCTTGGCTGTTGCCGTCGAAGTAGAGCTGGCTCGTGTCGAGGGCCGTGTGCCCGTCGAGCTGGAACGCCGGGTTGGCGGCGAGCCCGAACGGGTCACGCATGAGGTGGCCGAGGAACAGGAACGCGAGGATCCCCTGCTGCAGCCGGTCGGCGATCTTGGGCATGTTCGAGAGGTCCTGGAGGACCGTGATGGCGCTTCCGAGATCTTCCTCGGCCATGCCGTACCAGTTGGTGGCGCAATAGGCGATGTCGTGCTCCTCGGCCATGGTTCGGGCGAGGCGGCCGTTGGCCTCGGTGAGATCGCCGAAGAGGCCGTGCCCGTAGAGCGCCATCCTCGCCGGCGTCGTCGCCGCGGCCGCGGGGAGATTGCACACGAACTGCGCGGTGAACGTGCCCGGTTGACGGAGCGGCAGCCCGTCGGGGCCGAGCACGAAGCGGCCTCCCGGCGCACCGCCGTCGGTGAGGTAGAGGGGGAGCGCAAGGGTGCCCTCGATGCGCCGGCGCACCTGCGGGTTCGGGTTCTCGACGACGTTGGTCACCGTGTACGCGGGCGTGCCGCTTCCCAACGCGCCGAAGGCGTCGTCGCGGATCGCGAGCATCCGGCCCGTCAGGCTCCGGGTGCTGGCGACGGTGAAGTCCCATGCGAGCTGGAGGTCGTGACGGCGGACTCCTGCGAACGCGAGATCCAAGAAGATCCGATCCATCGCGAAGCGGCGCGACTCGAAGGTGGCGTCGGTGGTGCGCTGACCGTCGCGGTACGCGGCGAACGCCTTCGTGGGTGCGAGGCGATGGTGGGATGCATCGACGAGGCGTCGCAGGCCGACGACGATGCGATGGCCGTCCTCGAGGTTGGACACAGGACGGATGAAGAGGACCGGTGGCTCGCCGGGATCCGCGTTCGCGTCGAGCTCGGCCCAGAACGGCAGACGCGTGTGGGTGGTCGCGTCGAGGACGACGATGGGCGAGGTGGGCGCGATCGAGCGCGAGGCGTCGGCGAGTCCGGGCACTCCCGATGCGGTGACGTCGAGCCCGGGAAGCTGCACCATGATCTGGGATCCCGGGCTCCACCCGTCGGCGCGGTTCTGGTCGGTGACGTCGATCGGCGCGCCGGAGGCGTTGGTGGGGAGCGACGCGGAGGAGAGCGCGAGCCGGTGACCGGTGGGGGTGGTCCGATCGCGAACGGTGAAGTGGTCGTTCGGGAACGGGAGCATGCACTGCGGCGCGATCGGGTCGCAGCGCGTCTGGGTCGCGGTGTCCACGCCGAGCTGCGCGACGGGGACCGGACGAGCCGACCACCGCGGCCCCAGCAACCATCCGCACCCACTCGCCAGCAACGCGACCACCACCGCGATCGCCGCGTACCCGCGCACTCGTGCTCTGCCGGCTCGCACCATGTCAGCCCCCCGACTCGACGATCGGATGCTAATCCCTCGGCCAGTTCGTGTGACGCAGCACTCTTCACAGAACGGCCGGCGGCGATTCGCCTCGCCGGCACGGCTATCGCGCGGGCAGGATGTTCTGGTTGAGGCGGAACAGTTGTCGGGGTCGTATTGCGCCTTGATGCGGGCAAGACGCGCGTACTTCTCGGCCCCGTAGGCCTCGACCACGCGCTGGTCACCCTCATCGGATAGGAAGTTCACGTACACCCCATCGGTCGCGATACGGCTGCATCGCTTCGAAGAAGGCGCGCGGCCACGCCACGTTGACATCCGTCTGCGCCGGGTCCTCCCACATCGAGATCGCGTTGAAGAGGAACCGCCCGTCGCGCTGCCCGAAGGCGGTGTCGTCCGCGCCGACGCGAGCGACCGCGCCACCCCACAGCACGATCTCGGCGAGGCTGAAGGGTGACGGCACTCCGGCCGCAACCTCCGCCGCGGCCGCGATCGCCTCGTCGGGCAGCTCGGTGAGGTAGCCGGACTTCCAGTAGCTGTGCCGCCCGGGAGGGGCCAGGTCGTCCTGGATCGTCTGCATCATGGTGTACGGCATCGCCTCCACCATCTGGATCGGCGGCGCGAGGTCGAGCCAGGGACGGATGATCTCTCGGCCCTCTTCGATGTCACCCGACCAGCAGAAGAGCACGGCGACGGCGGGCTGGAAGTGCAGCGACTCGGGGACGAACGGGAGCGGCGGGGCGGTGACGAAGGCCGCCGAGATTCCGAGCGCGTCCGGCGCGCTCCGGGTCTGCTCCCGGTGGAACGCCAGAATCTCGGAAGCCTGCGCGAGGGGCCATCCGATCAAGCCACCGAGCACGAGCGGGCCGACCGGATGCGCGCGGAACTCGAAGCTCGTCGCGACTCCGAAGTTCCCGCCGCCACCGCGCAGCGCCCAGAAGAGCTCGGAGTTCTCCGATTCGCTGCACACCAAGGATTCGCCCGCGGCAGTGACGACGTCGGCCGACAACAGGTTGTCGCACGACAGGCCGAAGCGACGCGTGAGCCACCCGAATCCGCCGCCGAGGGCGAGACCCGCGATGCCGGTGGTCGAGATCACTCCGCCCGGTGTCGCCAGTCCCACGGCTTGGGTCTCGTGGTCGTAGTCACCCCAGGTGACCCCGCCCTGCGCCCGAACCGTCTGCGTCCGGCGCGTCCACGCGCACACCCTTCATCAGCGACAGATCGATCACGATGCCGTCGTCGCAGGTTCCCTTCCCGGCAGCGCTGTGCCCGCCGCCTCGCACCGCGGTCACGAGCTCGTGCTCGCGGGCGAAGTTCACCGCCGCGACCACGTCAGCCGGACCCGTGCAGCGCGCGACCACCGCCGGGCGCTTGTCCACCATTGCGTTCCACACGTTGCGGGCAACATCGAAGTCCGGGTCGTCGGGACCCACCAGCGGTCCCCGGAACGTTGCGCGCAGCGAGTCCACCATCGTCTCGGTCAGGGTCATCGTCTGCCTCCGATCCCCGTGTGAGCTACAAGCCCTGTAGTCACATCTGCTCGATGTCGGTTCCAGAGTAAGACCGGCGTCAACTGGCGACGACCGGTACCCAAGCTCCGCGTCGGCGGGGACGCCGGACTGCGGCGCACACGGACTACTCGGCCTCCTCATCAGCCACTGAGCGCTGCAACCCAGCGATGGCCTCGGGAGTGCCGACGAAGAATGCGTCTGCCCCGACGAGCTCGGTGATGCCGAACCGGTCGAGCTCGATCCGGACCGCGTCGGCCACGTCCGCGAGTACCAGCCGGACACCGCGGTCAGACAGCTCGCCGAACAGATCGCGCAAGGTCTCGCCGCCGCTGTAGTCGATGTCCGAGATCGCGCCGGCGTCGATGCAGAGCCACCGCACCTCCGGCGCGCCGACTCCGACCAGCTCGAGCACCTCCTCGGTGAGCCGAGTTGCGTTCGCGTAGTAGAGGCTCGCCGAGAACCGGTAGACGACGAGTGCGGGCTCCGTCCGGTCTCCGGCCTCGACCGCGACCTCGTGATATCCGCCCGCCGCGCGCGGAACGAGTACCCGGTTGTTCGGGTGGTACCCGAAGCGCAGGTGGTTCAGGACCGAGACGACGATCGCGGCCAGCACGCCCTGCTCGACCCCGACGCAGATCACGACCAGCGCGGTCAGCGCGGCGATGACGAACTCGTCTCGGCGCAGGCGGTAGATCGAGGCCATCCCGGCAACGTCGACGAGCTCGATCCCGATGAGGAACACCACTGCGGCAAGTACCGCGTTCGGCATGTACTGGAGCGGCACGGTCAGGAACAACAGGACCACCAGCACGATCACCGCCGTGGTGAGCGACGCGATCTGGCTCTTCCCGCCGGCGCCGTCGACCATCTGGGTCTTGGTCGGACTGCCGTTCACGACAAACGTGCCCGAGAGCCCGGCCACCACGTTTGCCGCGCCGAGACCGTCCAGGTCGACGTTCTCGTCGAACTCCTCGCTGTTCTTCGCCGCGTACGCGCGAGACGTCGCCGCGCTTTGCGCCAGGATCACGATGAACACCGCGCCTGCCGTGCCGAGCAGCGCCTCGAACTGCGTCCAGGACACATCGGGGATCCCGAAGCTCGGGAGCCCGCTCGGGACCTTGCCGAGCGTGCTCACCCCGTGGGCCGCGAAGTCCCAGTTCCAGCTCGCGAAGATCGCGCCGATGACGGCGATCAACGCGCCCGGGATGCGCCGGTCGATCAGCCGGGTGCCGACGATCACCACGATCACGCTGGCCGACACCGCGACCGTCGTCAGGCTGGCATCGGGGATCAGCGTGAGCGTGTCCACAAACTTGCGGACGGTTCCGCCACCCGAGGGCGTCACACCGAGCATGCCCGCGACCTGACCCATCGCGACCTGGATGCCGACCCCGGTCAGGAACCCGATCAAGACGCTGCGCGACAGGAAGTCGGCCAGGAAGCCCAATCGGATCAGGCGGGCGAGGATCAGGATCCCGCCGGTGATGATTGCGAGCATCCCCGCCAGCGCGACGTACTGCGGCGACGCCACCGGCGCCATGCCGGCCAGACCCGCGGCGAGGATCGCCGCAGTCGCGGAATCGGCACCGACGACGAGGTGCCGCGACGGAACCCAGCACCGCGAACACCGCAATCGGGATGAGGATCGTGTAGAGCCCGGTGATGACCGGCATCCCAGCGATCTTCGTGTAGCCCATCACCTCCGGGATCCCGAGCGCGGCGAGCGTCACTCCCGCCGCGATGTCCATCGGCACCCGCGACCGATCGATCGGCAAGATCCCACGCAAGACCGGGAAGCGCGCTGGCCCGCCGTTCGGTCGAACCACTCATGGTCGCATCACCCCTCCGACGACTACAGGCAACGTCTCGTTGACTCGCACGACGCACCCATGAACCCCCCTCCGAACCGGTTACGGGACTGGCCCGACGGGCGCAGATCCAGCCCGGAGATGCAGCGGTGTGCTCGTCCATGCCGTGGCACGGACAGTTCCGGCGACCGGAACCAATCGAGGAAGCTCGGGACCACCGTGGCGACAACGGTGTAGACGAGGACGCACGGTCAGCGGTTGGCCGACTCCCGTTTCCGCCGCGATCAACGCTCACGACCGCAGCCCAAGTACTTAGCCCGCGAACTGGTTGGAGCGCGCCCTTGCTGATCTGCTCCACCAACACGAACTTCTGGACCTTGCCGCTCCCGGTCAGCGGGTACTCGTCGGTCGTGTACCAGAGCCGCGGCACCTTGTGTGAGGCGAGGGTCTCGCGGCAGAACGCGTTCAATGCGGTGATGTCGAGCGTGCTGCCCTCCGTCGAGCTGGACGACCGCTCCGACCTGCTCACCCCACGTGTCGTCAGGCACGCCGACCACGGCGACGTTGGCGATCGATGGGTGCGCGTACAGCCGGTTCTCGATCTCGGCCGGGAAGATGTTCTCGCCACCGCGGATGATCATGTCCTTCAGCCGGCCGGTGATCCGCACGTAGCCGCGTTCGTCCATGGTGCCGAGGTCGCCGCTGTGGAGCCATCCGTCGGTGTCGATCGTCTCCGCGGTCTTCTCGGGCATGTCGAAGTAGTCGATCATGTTCCCGTACCCGCGACTGCAGATCTCACCTTCGACGCCCGGGGCCACGATCTCACCCGACAACGGGTCGACGACCTTCACCTCCCACGGCGCCATCGGACGTCCGACGGTGTTGCACCGGTCGTCGGTGCTCGTCATCCTTGCGGGTCATCGTGAGGATCGGTGACATCTCGGTCTGCCCGTACACGATGATGAACTTGCAGCCGAGCGAAGCCTCGAGGCTCCGCACGAGATCGGGCGGCACCATCGCGCCGCCCGAGCCGACGGTGGTGAGCGACGAGATGTCACGCGTCGCGAAGTCCGGATGGTTGATCATGGCGATCAGCATCGTGGGCACGCCGCCGGCGACCTCGACGTGGTAGGTCTCGATGAGCTCGAGCACGACCGCCGGGTCGAACTGCTCGACGAGCACGAGATGCTGTTGGTCGCTGCAGGCACCGAGCACCGCCATCACGCATCCGCCGGTGTGAAAGAGCGGCATCGGTGTGAGGTGGCATCGGGCGCCCTTGCTGTAGCTGTCGGTGATGAACCGCGCGTTGTTCGTGATGCCGCGATGGTGCAGCCGCGCCCCCTTCGGGAAACCGGTCGTCCCCGACGTGTACTGGATCTGCGCCGGATCGTCCGGCGACACCTCGGGCAGTGTCGCCGCCGGGATCGCCCGCACCCAGGAACTCGTCCCATTCGGAGAACGAGACGACCGTTCGCAGGTCGGGCAGCTCCGGGGCCAGTGTCTCGACGGCGCCTGCGAGCGACTGGCCCCGGAAGGAATCGACGTGGAACAGCCCGGCCGCCTTCGACTGCGTCAGCACGTACTTGACCTCGTCCGGTCGCAACGCGGGGTTCACCGTCACGAGCACGAGCCCGGCGAGACCGATGGCGTATTCGAGGATCACCCATTCCGGGATGTTGTGAGCCCAGATCGCCACGTGCTCGCCCGGCTCGAACCGCCCGACCAGCGACCGGGCCGCCCGCTCCGCGTCGTCGAGCAGCTCGGCATACGTCCACTGCCGCCGCGCACCAGGATCGGCGACACCCGCGGTGAGTGCCAGCCCCTCCGGCGCCGCGGCAGCCGCCGCGCGCAGCACTCCCCCGACCGTCGACTCGAGCACCGCCTCGCTCGTGTCAGCCGACCAGTACGACTCTGCCAGCACCATCCCTACCCCCTCGGTTCTGCCCACATCCGTCGATGCACATCTTGGCCGCTGAGGGCACCGACACGGAAGGGTGAGGAATATGGCACCCGCCCCGATCTCAACGGCCGCCGCTCGCGCATCAGTCGGCCGATCGACCGGCCACCCACCGACACTGCACGACGCGGCCCGTTCCCAATTAGCGCAACAGCGCGCGCTTCGGGTGTGCGAGTAGGAACGACACGATCTGGTCGGCGAACGAAGCGCTGAACGGAGGGATGTGTACGCCGTGGGCCTGCGTCCAGAGCTCGGCGATGGCGTGGCCGTCACAACCTGTCGAATACGAAAGCACGGTCGCAGGCGGGAGCTGGTCTTCGATCGCGCGGGCCGGAGGGGCCGGGAGGGTTGCCTTCGTGTCGCAACCGTCGTATCGGGCCCAGGTCGCGACGGTCTCCTTCGCGCCCGGATACCGCGTGTTGCCGATCGTGCCGCCGTCGTAGCGGATCGTGTCATCTGCGGTGCCGTGGACCTCGAGGACCGTGACGGGCTCGGTCGGTTGACACCGGCTCGGATTCGCCCAGGTCGCACCTTCGATGCTGACGATCGCCGCGATTTCGTCCGCGTGGTCGCACGCCATCCGAAAGGCCATGAACCCGCCGTTGCTGTGACCGACGATGAAGACGCGACGCGGATCGACCGTGTACCGAGCCTTCACAACCGCGATGATCGCACCGATGTACGCCGAGTCGTCGACCCCACTGCCGGCGCCGCAACAGGCGTCGGTCGCGTTCCAGAACCTTTCGCTCCGGCTGTCCGATGTCCCGTCGGGGTGGACGTACAACATGCCGTGCGCATCGGTGGCAGATGCCAGCCTGAGGTAGGCGTCCTGAATCGCGCCGTCGACGCCATGTCCGTGCAACAGGATGAGCAGCGGTGCGGGGGACGTCGTACCGCCAGGGGGTTCGTGCACGCTGAACGGGCCGCGCCGCGACCAGCGCAGCTTGGCGTGAGGTCGGCCCGGACGCGACCGTGGTGGACGGGGTTGCCGTGGTACTGCTCGACGTAGCGGAACGCGGCGAAGACCCTGCGCACGCCGTGGCGAGGACGACCAATGCCAAGATTCCGCCGAGCGTGCCGACCCGAGTGCCGCGGTGCCGTGACCCACGTGCACGCAGAGCACGATGTGACGTTCGCCGGCCGGCTCGGCGAATCCCCGGAGCCGCATCCTGGGGTTGGACGCGACGGCGGGAGCGTGTCCGCTCAGGTTCCGCCATGGAGCTATCTCCCGGAGCGACGATCACTGCCTGATGGTACATAGCGGGCAGGAATCGTGATCGCCGCGCGATGACGCCGTCAACCAGCGGGATCGAAGCGGACGACCGCGGCGTGTTCGACAAGCGTCAATCGCTGATCGTTGGTCAACCCGCGGCTGCGGTCGTACTTCACCCCTCCGAGCTGGCTCCCCATCCAGGGCAGCCGCACCAGGGTGCGCTCGCAGAACTCGAAGAATGCCGGATCGTCAGGCGCGACCAGGACGCCGGTCGCGGCCACGCGCCGGCCTCGGATCTGGAGCGTCGCGGGCCACGGCGTCCTGAAGTTCTTCCACCACGTCTTGTCGCCGGGCTTCGAGAGCAGCACCACGAAACCGTCGCCACTGCTCTGGTATCCCACCGGGATCGCGTAGCTCCGCCCACTCGTTCGACCGACCCACTCGAGCACCAGAAGACCCCGGGAGGCCACACCGTGGAACCGAGACCGCAGCACCGCGACGACGAACCCGTTCGCGGGCGAGATCATGTCGTTCAGGAGCTTCATCACCCCGGAGTCTGCTCCCAGCCGGCTCGGAGGCACTGCATGGAACCTGCTCAGCCGGCCGCAGCGGACTCCAGCTCGCGCCCGAGACGCCCGCGCCGCCGCGACGCCGCGCCAGTTGTTCTCAGACGGGGCGGCCGAGGAAGAAGGTGGCGGAGAGATCCTCGCCCCAGCTGCAGAAGTCGGGGGAGGTCGGCAGGCCGAGCGAGCGCAGCTCGTCCGCAATTGGTCCTGCTCCCAATTCGACGCGGACGTCGCCCGGCTCCACGACACCACGTCCGACTTCGATCTCGAGTGGCGTGCCGTAGGGAACGTCGTCGAGATACGAGTAGCTCACCGACTCCATGCGAGTGGACGGTCCTTCGGGTTGCTCGACGCGCGGGACGGCGACCGCGAGCGCCAGGACGCCGTCGTGCCAGAGCTCGGCGCGTACCTCGCCGTCGGGGTAGGTCACGTCGATCCGTTCGACGGTCTTGGGGAACCCCATGACGGCGTTGCCGGCTTCGCACGTGAACGCCTGGTCGACCGGCATGCGATAGACGAAGGAGCCGATCACCTCGGGTGGGGCGCCGGCCGGCCGGGCCAGGAATCCCAGGTTGACCTCGTTGTAGTCACCCCACGGGTTGTCCCGATAGTCACAGACACTGACGATGAGCTGCGCAACACCGTCGCCGACCTCGACGAGCTCGAAGGCATCACCGGGGAGCAGGCGCGATGCCGCAGACGTCGTCGACGCTGAAACCCATGGTCACGGCGTTGAAGGCGCGCACTTCCATCGGGAAGGTGATCAGACGCCCCTGGATCTGACCCCACTCGATCTGTTGTGTTCACGGCATGCTCCTCGTCATCGGTTCTCCGAGTCGATCAGGGTGCGGGCGCGTTGGTAGTCCGGCTTCCCGCTGGGTTGGCGCGGCATCTCGTCGACGAGGTGCATCGCACGCGGGACCTTGTAGCGGGCGAGCTTCGTCTGGCAGAACGCCGCGAGCTCGTCGAGGGTGAGAACTGTCGCCCGGCCGCGTCTGTACGACCGCGACCACCTTCTGGCCCCAACGTTCGTCGTCGACGCCGAGCACCAACGCGTCGAAGACCGCCGGATGGGCCTTGATCGTCGACTCGACCTCTTCGGGGTAGATCTTCTCGCCACCGGAGTTGATGCATTGCGATCCCCGACCGAGGAGGGTCATGGTTCCGTCGAGCTCGAGGCGCGCGAGGTCGCCCGGGACCGAGTGGCGGACGCCCTCGACCTCGATGAACGTCGCGGCGGTCTTGGCCGGGTCCTTGTAGTAGCCGATCGGTACGTTGCCGCCTCGGGCCAGGCGACCGATCTCCCCGGGCTGCACGGGAGTGTTGTCGTCGCCGATGATCTTGGAGTCGGGTCCGAGCGGCACGTTGAGCAGCCCGCCGCCGTCGGTCATCGTCGGTGCGGCGTCTCCCTTGGTCGCGGCGCGCATGCCGTTGAACCCGCCTTCGGAGGAACCGACCGCTTCGCTGATGATCAGGTTCGGCAGGAGGTCGAAGATCTGCGCCTTGACGACCGGTGAGAACACGGCGGCAGTCGACGCGATCGCCACGAGTGACGACGTGTCGTACGACCCGCCGGCGAGCGCGTCGATCAGCGGGCGCGCCATGGCGTCGCCGGTGATGCTGATGACCGCGATGCGGTACTGCTCGATGGCCTGCCAGACCAGGTGGGGATCGAATCGGGGCAGCAGCACGTTGGTGACACCCTTGAACAGTCCGCCGAGCGTTCCCCACTGCGCGGCGCCGTGCATCAGCGGTGCCAGCACCAGACCCGGCGTCGGCTCCGACTCGCCGGCGAGTCGCGCGAGTTGGTACTCGTCGGTGATCCGCTCGCCGGTGACGAAGTCGATGCCCGCCGCCGAGCGCGCGGAACACATCTTCGTGGCGCCACATCACGCCTTTGGGCATCCCTGTGGTGCCGCCGGTGTACAGGATGTAGAGGTCGCCGTCGTCGCGGGCCGCGAAGTCGCGCTCGGGCCCGAACGCGGCCAACGCGTCCTCGTAACGGACGGCGCCGGTCGGTGTGGGGTCGACGGTTCCGTCGTCGATCTCCACGAAGTGACGCAGCCGCGGCAGCCGGTCGGCGACCTCGGCGATGCGGGGTGAGAACGACGCCTGGTAGATCGCCGCCACGATGTCGGCGTTGTCGAAGAGGTAGACGAGCTCGTCGGTGACGTAGCGGTAGTTCACGTTGATAGGGACGGCGCGCAGCTTGTAGGCCGCCAGCATCGACTCGACGTACTCGATGCTGTTGTACGAATAGATCGCGACGTGATCGCGCTCGCCGATACCGTTCGCGGCGAGGTGGTGAGCGAGCCGATTGGCCCTCGCGTCCAGCTCCCCGAACGTGACGGTGCGATCACCACAGATCAGCGCGGTCCGGTCGGGCACGACGTCGCTGGTGTGCTCGGCGAGGTCAGCCAGGTTGAAGGCCATGTGAGTGAGTCGATGCCTTTCGTGTCGATCAGGGCCGAGGCCCGACCTTTGACGAGTGCTGCGGGAGCGTCACCGATTCCGGTAGGAGAGCGTCAGTAGCCATGGTCTTCGTGGATGCGGATGTCGCCGCGGCAGAGGTTCTGCGGCCGGTCGGAGGTCATGATCGTGTTGCCCCGAGCATCCTCGACGGAGAACGCCAACATGTCGTGGCTGATCGAGTGCTTGCCGGTGTCCACGACCACGGCGGCGAACCGGTAGCCCGCGTAGTCGTTGTACTTGCCGGTACCGATGACGAGACCGAGATTGCCACCGAAGCCGAGCGCGGTGATCTTCTTGCTCCGGAACTTCGCGTGCTTCGCCTCGAACTCCACCTTCCCGGAATATGACCCGTCACGATGCCCCTCGACATCGTCGAACTCGAAATACGTCTTCTGCGGCACGCATATCTTCCCGTCCGCGTCGATCTCCCGCTGAGCCGTCTCAGGGGGTGGTACCGGCTCGAACGTCGCCGTCACCGACCGATCTGCATCGGCGATCACGTTGCAGTCAGCTGTTCCCGCGCAGTCGCCTGACCAGCCAACAAAGGACGAACCTGGGGAAGCGGTCGACGCGAGACCGACCTCGGTTCCATCAGAGAAGTTCGCCGAACACGTCGACGGGCAGGTGATCCCCGGCGGGCTGGACACCACGGAACCCTCTCCAACGGCATTCACCGTCACCCGATGCTCCACTGGTGGTGCCGGCTCGAACGTGATCGGCGCCGATGCCAGCCCTGCGAGCGGAAGATCCACACCGATCACGACGATCTGGCAGTCCTCGGGCGCCACGCCACACGCAACTGCGTTGCCATCGGGCGACGTGAAGGCGCGACTCACGTTGACGACGAGGCTCGTCACGGCGCTTTGCGTGACCGGGAACTGACCGAGCTCGGTGCAGTGCTGATTGAGGAGCGGCCCCACAATGCCAGACACGGTCTCGAGCGTGTACAACGCCGACGGCGGGAACACCGGCGCGCACTCAAACGCGCCTGGCACGAACGTGCCTCCAGACGAGCTGACGGCGAGGAACCCCACCGACGTGACGGACACAGCCTGCCGATCGACGAGCCCGCTCGACGGCGAAACCGTGACCGCGGGAGTCACTTGCGCGCCCACGGTGCCCGCGCCGAGGAACACCGCTGCGGTGACAGTCGCTACGAGATACCCCAAACGCTTCATCTCATTCCCCCAACACCGACACCCTTCCGCTCGTCACGGTACGCCGACAGCGCACTCGGGGGCGCCGATCCGGACCTGAAGGCGAAGGTCTACCGCGAGACCCTCGGACTTCGGCTTGGGTACCTACCGAACAAGCGAAGGTGCCGGTCACGGGCACGAACGGGCACGAACGGGCACGCTGCGCGCGGGCAGTGTGGCGTCATGGCGACAACGATGTTCGCCGAGGTCATGTCTGCTCCGTTGCCGCGCGTCCTTCACCCGCGTCTGCACCGGTTTCATGACCTGTGATGATCGGCATGTTCACCCAATCGTGACCACCCTCCACGCGAGCCCCTCAGCTTCGAGGACCTGCGGCAAGACACCTTCGGACGCGCGCGAAGACAGCAAGACGCGTGCTTCGAGCAGGCTGGCTGCGGCCACCGCCTCGAGGTTTGTGACGTTGAGGTGTGAGTGACGATGGTGCATCGTCACCATCTCGGGAACGAGCGACCTCGGATCCGGGAGCCTCGTAGGGCCTGTGACAAACCCCACCATGCGAAGGTCAGCGGAGGTTCGTCACCGGGCGCTCAGCACGCGAAACCTGCGATTCTCGAACGCGAAGCGCAGGATCCCGGAACGCGCGGGACGTCATTGGGCATCGGACCGTCGGTGATCAGGCACATTTGGTTGCGGTCGTGGCGGCTGAGCGCGGTACGGCCCCCACTCCCATCCGGGGAGGAGGGGCTGTACCGGCGTGACCGCCAGCTATTTGACGGTGATCGTGAACGTCTTCGTCGCGACGTGCTTGGGCTTGGCCTTGTCGGTGACCTGCACCCTGATGGTGAAGGTCCCTGCCGTCTTGGGGGTCCCGGAGAGCACGCCGGTCTTCGCCACGAGCTTGAGGCCCTTGGGCAGCTTGGTGAGCTTCTTCCACTTGTAGGGCTGTGTCCCACCCGCCGCGGCGAGCACCTTCGACGTAGCCGACGCCGACACGCCCCGACGGGAGACTCGACGTGACGATCCCGAACCCGGGCGCGACGGTGATCGACAGTGCCTTCGTCGCCGTGTCCGCCGGGCTGGCGGAGTCCGTGACCTGCACCACGAAGTTGTAGGTCCCCGCGACCGTTGGCGTCCCGGAGATCACCCCACCCGCACTCACGCTGACCCCGGGTGGGAGCGTCCCGGACTGCTTCACCCACGAATACGGAGCAACCCCGGGCGTCGCCGCGAGTGCCTTCGAATACGCGACCGCAACCCGAGCCGCCGGCAACGAGGTCGTCGACACCGTCACCGGCGGTGGCGCCGCCGCGAGCGACAGCAGCGCCGCTTGTGCCTGCACCAAACCTTCGCCGTACAGGTCGTCACGTCCAGGACTGCCCAGGTCGAGGGCGGAGGAGTCCAGGGCGGCTCGAACGGCACTGGCCGTGGCGTTCGGCTTGGAGCTCCAAATCTTCGCCGCAATTCCCGACACGTACGGTGCAGCCATCGACGTTCCATTCAGGTGCTGGTAACCGTTTGGTTGCGGATCGCTGTACTTGCTCACGACAGTTGCGTCACTGCCGATGCTCAGCAGCGCTTCCTGGCCGGCCGCCTGGGACAACGAGATGGCGGGGATCGTGACCGGATCCAAGCCGTCGTATGCGCTGCCGCCGAAGTCTCCAGGGACCGAGTTGTAGATCACGGCTGCGACACCACCGCCGCCCTCCACGTTGCGGATCTTCTCCGCGAAGCTGATGGCTCCGCGCAAGCACAAGACCACCTGTCCAGTGAACTCGCCGGCGGTGATCGAGTCGCAGAGCCCTCCGTCCGCAAGCGTCCCCGTTACACCGTCACTGGAGGGCGATTGGTCGAAGGTATGGCCCGACCAGTTGTTGGCGCCGGCGGTCAGGGTCGCAATCGGTAGCCGTGTCGGGTACGTGGACAGCACGTCGACTCCTGGGGCGGCGAGCTCCACGTCGCTGTTCATCTGGGAGAAGTCGGCATGGTTGGAATCGCTGTCCACCGCTGCGACTGAGATGACGGAGTCGTAGCCGGCGGGGTAGCTCGTGGTTGTATCCCCGTCGTTTCCAGCTGCCGCGACTGGGAGGATCCCGGCCTGGTAGGCGTTGGCGAAGGCATCCTGTTCGAGCACGCTCGGATCGGACCCGCCGAAGCTCATGTTCACCACATTCGCACCCGCCGTCTCGCAGCTGCCCAGCGCGTTGATGAGCGACGAGGCGAAGAAGTTCCCGTCGTTGTCGAAGATCCTCACGATGTGCAGATTCACGCCGGGGTCGGCCCCGACGACGCCGCGGTCGTTGTTCACCGCGGCGACGATGCCAGCCACGTGGCTACCGTGACCGATGCCGTCCTGGTTCCACGGAGAGTCGGGCGACTCGGACGTGCCGGTGACGTTGGCGGTCGGCAGGTCCTCATGTCCGAGGAAGTAACCGCTGTCGATGATGCAGACCGTCTTGTTGCTCGGATCGGCTGGGTTCACCTGGTCCGCCTGGGTCATCGTCACGCCGTACGGCGTGATCTGTGCGTTTGGGTCGATCTGATCCGACATCAGGTGCCTGACCGGGTCTGGCTCAACGAAGCCGATCCCGGGCCGAGACCGGAGCGAGTTGACGCTCCCCCTCGGCATGGTCACGGCCACGATGGCGAGAGTGGCTCACGTTGAGAGCGACCTTGGCACCTTCCTGCTTCAAGGAGCCCATGCCCTGGGCCCGCGCACCGGGGCTGAACTGCACCATGAAACGAGCCGACGGGGTGGGCGGGGTCTGCCGCAGCGCCGCGAGTTGCGACCACGCCCGAGAGCGCCAAAACGATGGCCGTCGCGGCCGCAACACTCGAGAAACGGAACCTGCCCACAGTTGCCCTGCCCCTCTTGAGAAAATCGACGCGTTCGATGCCGCAGTGGCAGAAGTAGAACACGTTCCGGCAATCGCGCGCATCGGTCAGATGACCGGGGTGCCGATCGCGGCAACCGCCTCATTTCGCCATGGGGTCTTCGGTCACTGACGAGGTTCGGCCCGATCACCACGCGGGACGCGACGATCAGCGGTGGTCGTCGAGCAGCCCGAAGCGCAATGCCGTCGTCGCGGCCTCCGCACGGTTCTTGACGCCGAGCTTGCGGTAGATCGACGCGCAGTGGTGCATCACGGTCTTCGGGCGGAGGCCGAGCTCGGCCGCGATCTCCTTGTTCGTGCGGCCCGCCGCGATCTCCCCCAGGACCTCACGCTCGCGGTCCGTGAGTGCCGGTCCGTGAGTTTCGACCTCAGCGGTCGTGCTCCCGCCGGCCTCGGCGTAGCGGCACGCGGCCGCGAGCGCATCGGGCCAGATCGTCGCGGTGGTCGACCCGTCGACATCGGGGTCGACCGACCGGCGGCGGGCCACGATCTGCTCGTAGTGCTCGAGCGCGGCGGCGGGCATCACGGCCGCGAGCGCCGCCCATTCCGGGCGCAGCGCACCGTCGAGGACCATCGCGACGTCATCATCGCCGGCGTCGAAGGCCGCACCGGCCAGCGCGAGCATGAAGATGAGCTCGGCCGGATGGGAACGGGTGCGGTCGGCCAGCTCGAGACCATCGGCCGCGAGGGCGAAGACGTCCTCGCCCCGGTGGAACCCGGCCTGAATCGCCAGCTGCATCATGACGTACATCTCGTCGATGACGCTGCCGTGGTCACGCGCCAGCTCGAGGCACTGCGGCAGCGTCGGGACCCGCTCGGCCTCCATCTCGGGGGTCCGAGCCATCGGGGCGAACAGGAGCCCGACCCGCACGATGAGCCGGCCTCGCCGAGCCGACGGGCGATGCGCAACCCGTCGAGCCCGAAGGCGCACGCGGCGGGGATGTCACCCGTGACGTGGAGCAGCATCGCGTGCCAGATCGCCAGCTGGGCTCGCGGCCAGCTCAGACCGAGCCGCGCGGCGAGCTCGAGGCCCTCACCCGACGCCGCGATGGCGCGCGCGACGTCGCCGTGTGCGACGACCGAGATGCTCAGTCGATCGAGACCGCGCAGCACCGCAACATCGTCGCCGGCCGCGCGCGCCTGCACGATGACACCTTCGAGCGCGGCCAGCGCGGCCGCCGCGGTACCCGGCGAGTGCATCATCAGCTCGCCGTACGCGGCCCAGACCTGCGGCTCGAAGGGAACCTCGATGCCGTCTTCCTGGGCGAGCCGGACCAGGTGTCGGAACCACTCGTTGACCCGGCCTTCGCGCCCGACCTCGGTTGCGAGCTTGGCAACGTCGCACCCGATCGTCGCGGCCTCGCCGTACTCGTGGGCTCGTTGGCGGGCACCGATCGCCGCGTTGATGTTCGCCTGCTCGCGCCGGAACTCGGCGAACGCGTCGTTCGCGCTCGTGGTCTCGAACGTGTGCCGGATGTGCTTCGCGACCGACCCGTACCAACGCGCGTGCGCATCGACGATCGCGTCGTGCTCGGGCCGCGCTGCAAGCACCTCACGGGCGAACTCGCGGATCGGTGGGCTGCTCGTGAAGCGGACCGTGCCGTCGTCGCCGGCGATGCGGTCGACGAGGTGGTGCTCCACGAGGGTTGCGAGACCGACGGCGGCGATGCGTTCGTCGCCGACGACGGCGCGCAACGCCGGCAGGTCGAAGGTGCCCGCGAACTGGCCGGTCGCATGGAAGACCGCACGGGCACGGTCATCGAGGTCGCGGTAGGTCCACTCCAGACATCGCCGGAGGCTGCTGTGACGCTCGGGTTCGCCGGCCGGGCCCCGGAAGCCGTCGAGCGCGAGATCGGCGACCAGCAGCTCGTGGACGGTTGCGAGGCCGAGCGATCGAGCCCGGAAGGCCGCGAGCTCGATCGCGAGTGGCAATCCCCCGACGCCCGACACGATCCGGCTGGCCGTCTCGACGTCAGCCGGGTGGGGGTGATCGGCGTGTGACCGGTCGAGCAACAGCCGCACTCCGGGCGCGACATCGGCCCCCTCCGGTGCAGTCGCGGCGAGCGGGCCGACGCTGACGACGTGCTCATCGGCCATGCGCAACGCCCGTCGACTGGTCACCACCAGGTGCAGCCCCGCGCACTCGTCCAGCAGCGCGACGAGATCCGGCGCGGCATCGATCACATGCTCGAGGTTGTCGACGACGAGCACCGTCGGCGCCGCCGCGAGCCAGCGCACCAACCGTCGTAGCGCGATGCACCCGGGACGACCTCGACCCCCAGCTGGTCGGCGATGGCATCGACCACGATCCATGGGGCGGTGACGTCCGCGAGCTCCACGAAGCCGATGCGCTGCCCGCGTTCGGCGAGCTCGTCCGCGAGGGCGACCGCGAGCCGGGTCTTGCCGATCCCGCCGGGTCCGACGACCGTGACCACCCGACGACGCGGCCTCCTGGAGGAGCTCACCCAGCTCGTCGTCCCGTCCGACCAGCGACGATCGCGGCGCCGGAGCTCGGTCAGCAGATGATGACCCGCCCGCATCCTTGCCCTCCTGCCCGTACCCGCCGCAAGGAATCTTGGCGGATTCTCCCACCTGGCTGCCAACCCGTCGCGCGTGAGCCACCTCGCGATCAGGACCGCCTCGGCCAGGCTCAAGCATCTCACCCGCCAGGCGATCTATCCCCGGCAGTTCGGGTGGCTGCTGGGACCGGGTCGGCCGGAAGGCACGCGGCGGCCTCGGTGTGATGGAATCCGCGCCGTGGCCCCCCGGATCGAGATCTCACGCGCATCGCCGCTTCTCCCGAAGCCGTCTACGCCGCGATCTCGGACGTGACGCGCATGGGCGAGTGGTCCGAGGAGTGCCACACGTGCGAGTGCGCGATGGTGCCGACGGTCCCGTCGTCGGCGCAACCTTCGACGGCCACAATCGCTATGGCGACCACGAATGGACCAGCCAGGGCACGGTGATCGAAGCCGAGCCCGGCCGGTCCTTCGCGTTCGAGTGCTCGATGTTCGACTTCCACTTCTCGACCTGGGGCTACCGCATCGAGCCCACCGACACGGGTTGCCAGGTGACCGAGTGGAGCGAAGACCTCCGCCCCGAGTCGGCCCTGGAGCTCAGCAAGCAGATGTCGGACGTCGACGACCGCGCGGCCCGCAATCGCCGGACGATGAGCGGGACGCTCGAACGCCTGGCGGCCGAACTGGAAACCTGAGACATCTCACGCCGCGTCCGGCCGTCGCGGCGGGGCCGGGTCACGAAGCGACGGATGGCGCCAGTCCGCTTGCCTCCCGGCAACGTCGGGCGCTGCTCAACCCGAACCCACCGAGCGGCTGACCGCGGGCTTCAGGAACGCACCATGCTTGAGCCGGTCGAGCTCTTCGAGGTGACGGCGACTCAATCGCGCCAGCTTCCGCGCCCCTGCGGCCGTGAGCCGGAGTCGCACGCACCGCTGGTCGTCCGCGTCCTGCTCTCTGCGGATGAGACCAGCCTCCGTCGCTCGATCGACGAGACCGACTGCGCTGTGATGCCGCAACAGCAGAGAACTCGCCACATCGCTGATCGTCGGTCCCCGACGATCGTCATGTCCCCGTACGGCGAGCAACAGCTGATGTTGAGCAGCCGTGATCCCCATCGCCTCGGCCTGCTCCTCGCTCCAATGGAGAAAGCGACGCAACTCCGTGCGGAACTCCAGCAACTGTTGGTAGTCACGGTCGGTCACGGGCCAAGACGCCATGCATTTAGATCGTACTACGATACTTTCGCGTGCGACGGCTCCGACCCTCCAGATTCTTCGACGGGCTCTTCGTCGGCATGGATCCCCGTGTCGTCGGTCTCGTCGTGTTGGTCGGTCTGGTGTCCGGAGGTGTCGGCGCGCTGTACCTCCTGGTCCTGCACCTGCTCCAGAACGTGTTGTGGCCCACCGAGTGGAGTGGCCTTGTCGGATTCGCGATCCTCGGTGGAGTCGGCCTCTTCGCCGGCCTGGTCACTCGCTTCGTAGGCAGCCCCGGCGACGTCGAGCTCATGGTCGACAACATCCACGTCTCCGGATCCGCGACCGGCGTGCGGACGCTACGTTCGTTGATCCCGATCTCGTGGTTGTGCATCGCATCGGGTGGCGGCATGGGTCCCGAAGCACCGCTCGTCCAGACAACAGGCACGCTCGCGTCCTGGACCGCGAGGCGGGCGGGGCTCGTAGTCAGAGAATCTCGGGTTCTGACGATCGCCGGCATGGCCGCAGGTTTCACCGTCCTGTTTGGCGCGCCGCTCGGCTCCGCGATCTTCGCACTGGAGATGCTGCACCGCCGCGGCCTGCAGTACCACGAGGCACTGCTGCCGGCAGTGCTCGGTTCACTCAGCGGCTATGCCGTCTACGTCGGGGCAACCGGCGCGGACCTGCAACCGGTCTTCCATCTCTCGTCGCCCGTCGCGCTACGGCCGAGCGATCTCGCGTGGTCGGCCGCGGCCGGTGTTGCCGGCGCGCTCATGGCCGTGGCGTTCACCTACCTCAGCACCGCGTTGCGCTGGGGAGCGCGCCGGCTCATGCCCGAGCTGCGCCCGGTGATCGGGGGCCTGCTCCTCGCCGCGCTCGGGCTCCTCTCTACCTACTCACTGACGTTCGGCGAGACCCAGATCAACGAGATCCTCGACCACCACGGCGGTACCGTTGCCTTCTTCGCGATTGCAGCTCTCGCCAAGCTCCTGGGCACATCGGTGACGCTGTCGTCGGAGTGGCGCGGCGGGTTCATCATCCCGCTCTTCTTCATGGGTGCGTGCCTGGGTCGCGCGTTCCATGTGATCGCCCCCGGCACCAACGAGGCGGTGATGGTGGCAGCGCTGATGGCCTCCACGAACGCGGGGGTGACCAAGACGCCGCTCGGCTCGACCCTCGTGGTGAGCGAGATGGCCGGCTTCCGGCTCCTGCCGACCACGTTGCTCGCGACCGTCGTCGCGTTCGTGCTCACCAGTGAGGTCGGGCTCATCCACACGCAACGCGAACGCGACGTCGTCGGTGATGAAGCAGACTAGGGCCGTGTCCACACCGCGACCCACGCATCCCACCCGGAAGGCGCTCATCCTCATGGTGGGGATCGTGCTCGTCGTGTTTCTCCTCGCCGTCGCCAGCACGTTCGGCTCCAGCTGACTGGACATTGCGGTGGTGAGCCTCTGTGGCTGGCCGACACCACCTTGGGTGCGAACGTGACCCTTCGTTCGCGACCAACCACACACGGAGCCCGATCTCGGAGCGTCGTTCGAGTCGTCACGAGCATCGACAACGGACACGGCATCGATAACGACGAGCAAGGCACCCCCATCTCAGTCTGTGGCGGACTCGACCGCTCCTGGAAAGCCACGTGGTCCCAACTCCGCGCCTACCGGTGAATCGGAGCCATCCCCGCGAGGGCCACGGCACGCGGCGGTCCACGGCGGAGTAGTTGGAGCACGCGTCCCAGGCGGGTTGGGTCACGAAGCGACAGATGGTGCCGGTCCGTGCATCATCACGTCGTAGTTGCCGTGGTAGAAGCGGTCGCGCTGCTCGGTCGTCATGCCTTCCATCGTTCCCTCGAACCGCTCGATCGGGTTCTTGGTTCCTTCGGGATGCGGGTAGTCGGAGGAGAACAGGAACAGGTCGTCCCCACACTGTTCGGTCATCCACCCCACGGGCTCGGTCGGGAACGGCGTGAACCACAGCTGGCGGTGCACGTAGTCGCTGGCCGCTCGGCAGCGACGCGAGCGTGGGCTCGGTCTTGCGGAACGTCGACTGGCAGATGTCCAGCCGGCGCAGCCAGGGCACGACCCACATCGCGCCCTGCTCAATGCAGCCGCCCCGCAGCCGCGGGTGGAGCTCGAGGACCCCGTCGAGCACCATCGCCGACAGGAACTGCTCGGGCACCTGGGCGATCGTCATGTAGTCCTTCCCGCGGATGTTCTCGCCCCCGCCGAGGAAGTCGGTCGTGGGGCGGCCGTTGTCGTGGAACGCCTTCTTCAACACGCGCCCACCGCCGCCGATGTGGAGCATGAACGGGACGTCGCGCTCCTCGAGCGTCGCCCAGAACCGGTCGTAGTCCGGATGGGTCGGCGACAGCCCCCAACCGGGATGCGAGGGCACGAGGATCGCGCCGCACCCGAGGTCGAGCGCGTCTTCGAGTATCGCCTGGGCCCGAGCCGGGGTCGTCCACTGCACCTGACCGACGGCCACGAGCCGCGGATCGTCACCGCAGAAGTCGGCCATCGCCCGGTTGTGCGCACGGAGACCGCCGTCGAGCAGCTCAG
>CAWFYD010000005.1:0-469996 GCA_963819945.1 uncultured Acidimicrobiia bacterium | reverse complement strand
GTGAGCGCGCCGCCGGCAACGAGCAGCGCCGCGAGCAGCCCGAGGTTGGGCCGTACGGACATGAGCGCCGCGACGACGAGCCCGGCGGCGATCGCCCAGCGCAACGCCGCGCGGACTTGGTGGGCTCGCACTCCGCGGCGCAGCTCGATGGTGATGGCCAAGGCACCGACGAGCAACGGTGCGCCCATGAGCACGCCGGTCGTGTTGATCCGCGGCACCCACAAGAACGGGATCGCCAGGATGAACGCGACGCTCACCACCGTGCCCAGGTCGTGCGCATGCCGTTCGCCACGAACAAGCCCGCGAGAAAGATCGCGGCGAGCATCGTCTCGATGGTCCCGAGTCCCTGGTTCCCGAAGATCGCGACGGGAATCGCCTGGATGAACGTGTATCCGCCGACGGTCTGCAGTCGGCGGGAGTTCCACGCCTCCTCGAGTCCGTTCGTCTCGATCACCCGGTGGGCCATGGGCAGATATGCCCGCAGGTCGTCCCACCGATGCAGCGGGAACCGAAAGCCGACCACGGCCTCGACCGCGGCGACGGCGACGACGGCACCGACCGCGATCGACCCCGATCACCAGGAGCGGCCGGGTCGGGGCGGGGCATCGGGCGGCCGGTGATCTCCCGGAACGCCAGCACGAGTCCGATGACGAGGAATGGCACGGTCACGATCCACCACGGGATTCGCACCGACGACGGCGATGCCGCCGAGCATCATGAGCACACCCAGCCCGATGCACGCGGCGACCCCCGGCTGGCGCCATCCGGCCGGTCCGTCCGGTCCGCCGGCCGGGGTGCCCGATTCCGCCGTCACCGGTCGGCCCAGGACGCCGTAGCCCGCACCCGCGCACGCGACCCAGAGCACGATGCCCCCGAAAGCGCAGGCCAGCACTTCGAGCGCGAAGCTCGGCGAGCCGCTCACCAGTCCCTCCGGGTCTCCGTCAAGGGGGTTGGAGCGTAGTGGCTGAGACCTGCCGTTCTGGTTCGGCCGCGCCGCTCAGCTGCGGGCGCGGACCAGCCAGCCGGCGGCCCTCATCCGGACTCCTTCGGGCGTCGCGAACGGCTCGAGTGCCGCCGTGATCGCGTCCACCGCCTGCTCGACGGCGTCCTTCGGTGCATCGGCGAGCAGCGCCCGGCCCATGCCGGTGTGCTGGAGGAAGTCCGTCGTCTGCTCGGGTGAGCAACCTCCGCCGAGCAGGAGGGACTCGTCGACCGGGTCGACGGTGACGTCTCGGTACCCGGCCCCGGTCAGCACGTTGCGAACGTGGTCCGCGTCCGCGAACGAGAACGGACCGGGCGCTCCGGGGGGACCAGGCGTCGGCATGGGGACGTGCTGAGCTGCGGCGAGCCCGGGCACCGCGATCCACTCGTTGGCGATCTGGCCCTGCCAGCACACGAAGACCAGCCGGCCCCCGGCACGTAGCGCGGCACGGATGTTGGCGAATGCGGCGACGGGGTCGTCGAAGAACATGACGCCGAAGCGGCTCATCACGACATCGACCGACCCGGGGTCGAAGCGCCGGGTCTGTGCGTCACCGACCTCGAAGCTCACGTTCGTCAGGTCGTCCCGGCTCGCCCGCGCCCGGGCGGCCTCGATCATGGCGCGCGAGATGTCGAGTCCGGTCGCGTGCCCGTTCGCCGCGGCACGCGCCGCGTCACAGGTGGTCGGGCCCGTCCCGCAACCGATGTCGAGCACCTGATCCTCCACCGCGATCGCCGCGGCCTCGAGCAGGCGGCTGGCGAAGGGCGCGAGCATCCGGTCGTAGGCGGCGGCCTCGTTGACCCAGTGCCGGGCCTCGTCGGCATTCCAGTACTCGTCCTGGCCTGCGTTCGCCTGGATGTCGGTCATGCGTTCCTCCTGCTCGACGGACCGGAGGGTAACGCCGGGCTGCGAAGCCACGTTCGGTCGCGGTTGTCTGGAATTGCATGGCAAGTGCAGATAGGGTCCCGAGCCATGCACCGGGGGATGCGTTTTGGGGTTGTCGCGCTCGCGGTCGCGCTGCTCGGCGCCGCGTGTGCGGCGGAGAGCTCGGACAGCGCGAAGCCTGAGACCCGCAACGTCACGGATACGAGCCTGGTGGCCGCGGACACCGGACCGGTCAAGGGCGCGCAGCGGCTCCACTACGAGTTCGGTCCGATCGACGTGCTGCCGGGCCAGAACAACATCGCGTACAGCGCCGGCTCGGTACCGAAGCCGACCGTTCCCGGTTGGATCACCCGCATCAAGCCGGACCTCCGCCGCGCCGACGGCAGCGTGCCGCGGGTGGACGTCATCCATCTGCACCACGGGGTGTGGCTCAACTCGTCGGCTCGTGACTCGACGGCGCGCCTGCCCGAGCGGTTCTTCGCCGCCGGGGAAGAGAAGACGATCATGCAGCTACCCGAGGGCTACGGCTACCGGTACAGCCCGACGGACAACTGGACGATCAACTACATGATCCACAACCTCACCACCGAGCCGGACAAGGTGTGGATCACCTACGACCTGGACTTCATCCCGGCGGACTCGGCGGCGGCGGCGGACATCCAAGCCGCGCGACCGATCTGGATGGACGTGCAGAACGGAAGCGTCTACCCGGTGTTCGACGTGCTGAAGGGGTCCGGCCAGGATGGCCGGTACGAGTACCCCGACGACGCCACGGACCCGTACGCCGGCCGGCCGGCGAAGAACCGCTGGACCGTGGACCGTGACGGGGTCCTCGTGGCAACGGCAGGTCACCTGCACCCGGGCGGCCTGTACGACGACCTCTACGTGGAGCGGTCCGGAGCCACGGCGATCCCGGGGCACGCCAAGCCCGGCCGCTCGGACACCGCCCACCTCTTCCGCTCGAAGGCCCATTACTACGAGCCCGCCGGCGCGGTGTCGTGGGACGTCGCGATGACCGCGACCAAACCGGACTGGCGGGTGGCCGTGAAGGCGGGCGACGTGCTCGAGATGTCCGGCGACCTACGACTCCCAGCGCGCGTCCTGGTACGAGTCGATGGGCATCATGGTGGTCTGGATGGCCGATGGTGGCGGTGGAGCCGATCCGTTCACGACCGCGGTGGACCAGCCGGGACTGCTGACCCACGGTCACCTTCCCGAGAACAATCACCATGGCGGCAAGCCGGCGCCGAACCAGTTCGTCAACGCACTGAAGCTGCCGTCGCAGCCGGACCCGGTATCGACGATCCCGATCGAGAACTTCGTCTACGCGCGGGGCGATCTCACCGGTCGCGGACTCGGTGCCCACGGTGAAGCAGGGATCGGCGATCACGTTCGACAACTCGATCGACGCGCCGATCGGCAACGGGATCTGGCACACGATCACTGCCTGCAAGGCACCGTGCACGGGGACGACCGGCGTTGCGTACCCGCTGGCCGACGGTGACGTGAACTTCGACTCGGGTGAGCTCGGGGTTGCCGGTCCGCCAACCGTCGAACCAACTGACATGGGACACGCCGGCCGATCTGCCGACCGGCACGTACACCTACTTCTGCCGCATCCATCCCTCGATGCGGGGCGCGTTCCGGGTCACTTCCAGCTAGTGGCGGTTCGCTAGTGGCGTCGCCTCGTCGGCGTGGCTTCATCATCGCTGGGATCGTCGTGCTCGTCGTGCTGCTCGCCGGCGTGGGGGCGATCGCCTGGTACGCCCTCGGCGACGACGCCGCCGCCCCCGCCGAAGCTGGCCGACGCGCCGGCAGCGGACCCCGCCGGTGCCGGCTCCCCGGACGGGACCTGGACGCTCGGCGCCAAGCCGGGGTACGTCGGCTACCGGGTCGAGGAGCTCTTCGCCGGCGAGACGCTGCGCAAGGACGCGGTCGGCCGCACGACCGATGTCACCGGCACCCTCGTGTTCGCGAACGGCCAGCTGCAGTCGGTCGAAATCACGGCGAACGCGGACGCGCTCAAGAGCGACCGCGCCCCGCGAGACAGCTTCTTGCGCAGCAACGCGCTCGAGACGGACAAGTATCCGACCGGGACCTTCCAGGCCGAGCAGCCGGGCCTGCCCGCGCCACCGGCCACCGGCAAGGCGTTCAAAGTCCCGTTGACCGGGGACCTCACGATCCACGGCGTCACCCGGCGGGTCACGTTGCAGCTGACGGCCCGCCGCCGCGGTGATCGGATCGACGTGGTGACCACCGCGCCGATCCGGTTCGTCGACTACGGCATCCAGACGCCGTCCACCGCGATCGTCAAGACCGAGGACCACGGTGATCTCGAGGCCGACCTGACGTTCCGGCGCGCGAGCTCGAACGTCGAGGGTGGCCGTCGGCTTCAGCTCGCGGCGGCCATCTGGGGGAGGCGGAGCGGGCCCTGTTCGTTGCCGAGATGGATCTCGAAGTCGGCGGCCGCCATCGGCCGGGAGAAGAAGTATCCCTGCGCGGACTCGCAGCCGATCGTGCTGACCGCGTCGCGTTGAGTCTCGGTCTCAACTCCCTCAGCCACCACCTTCAGGCCGAACACGTGCGCCAAGTTGGTGACGGCGGCAACGATCGCACCACCCGTGTTCGCGTGGTCGATGTCGGCGATGAAACCCTGGTCGATCTTCACGATGTGCACGGGCAAGCGGCGCAGATACGCGAGTGACGAGTAGCCCGTTCCGAAGTCGTCCAGGGCCAGGCGGATTCCGAGCGCCCTCAGCTGCGACAGCACGGTCATCACACGCTCGCTGTCCTCGATGAAGATGTTCTCGGTCATCTCCAGGATGAGATTCGTCGGTTGCATTCCGGTGCGGTTCAGCGCGGCGCCGACCGTCTCGAAGATGTCCGGGCTCATCAGCTGGCGGGTGGAGACGTTGACGGCCAGGTCGAGGTGCGCGCTCGGATTGCGCGGCCAACCAGACGCGCGTGGTCGCGGCAGCTGCGCTCGAGCACCCACGCGCCGATCTCGTTGATCAGGTCGCTCTGCTCCGCGATGGTGATCATCGACATGGGCGAGACCTCGCCCCGCTGGGGATGTGTCCAACGCAAGAGCGCCTCGACCCCGGTCACGAGCCCGTCCCCGCTCCGGACGATCGGTTGGTACGCCACCTCGAGCTGATCCTCGGCGAACGCCAGGCGAAGGTCGCGCTCCATGCTGTTGCGGTCGTCGGTCTGCACCGCCTCGCGGATGTCGATGATCTGGTGTCGCGCGCCGCCTTTGCGCTTGGCCTGGTACATCGCGATGTCGGCCTCGTCGACCAGCTGCTCGGAGATCTGCTCACCCGGGCCGGCGAACGCCATGCCGACGCTCGCGGAGATCGAGAGCGAATGGTGGGCGAGCGCGAACGGCTCGGTGAATGCGTCGTCGATGCGACGGGCCAGGATCTCGACGTCGGCGGCGCTCGTCAGGTCCTCACAGAGGAAGACGAATTCGTCGCCTGACACGCGAGCGAGCGTGTCACCAGGGCGAACCAGCGCGGCGAGCCGGCGGGCAACGGCGACGAGCAGCTCGTCGCCGACCTGGTGGCCGTGGGTGTCATTGACTTCCTTGAACCGGTCGAGGTCGGCGAACAGCACTGCGGCGTTGGTATTCGAGCGCGAGGCGCGCCGAGCGGCGTGCTCGAGTCGTTGCTCGAGCAGCAGACGGTTGGGCAACCCGGTCAACGGGTCGTGCAATGCGATGTGGTGGAAGCGAGTCGCCGTGGCCCGCGCTTCCTCGCGGGCTTGCGCGTTGAGGAGGTAGGCCGCGGCGACGTCGGCCAGGGTTTGCGCCGCTTCCATGTCATGGGGGTCCAGGACACCCGGCGTGTCGCGGTAGAGGTCGAGCGCGCCGAGGCGACCACTGCCGTGCCGCAGCGGGAACGTGAACACCGCCGCGAGCCCGGCCTCCATGGCCGGCGGGGCGAACCGGGGGAACTGGTCGTCGAGGGAGAGGTCGGGAACCGAGACGGCTTCGCCGGTGTCGTATGCGGTCAGGCAGGGGCCCTGCCGGACCTCGGTCTGCAGCTTCTCGTAGCGCAGTGCCGAGGCATCCGACGCGGCGAGGTAGCGCGGCGTGCGCCCGGCGGAGATCAGCGTGACCCCGGCCCCGCTCACGGGCAGCACTTCGACGATGCGCTCCACGAGGTGATCGAGGATGCGCTGAATCGGAAAGTCGGTGGCCAGCGTCCGGGCGAACTCGCTGAGCACCGCCGAGAGCTTGTCTTCCTGCGCCACAACCACCGTCCTGAGCTGCAATGCAGCCCCGCGCGGGTCTGGACGGGACAATCGATGGTGCTGTGCTTCTCAAGGTAACACCGCCGCGGGAGATCGAATGACCGCCCGTCTCCTTTTGGCACAAATAGGACTGCCGGCAGATGTACAAATGGGCCCGCTGGTTGTCGACGAATGAGCGGAGTAACCGCCGCCCACCTCGGGTGGGCCAGCACCCCCGCGCGGGGAGGGGAGGCGCCCTACCGGGCCGACGCGGGATGTGATTCGCTGCGATGGTGCGACGAGTGGGGGAAGGCGGGTGAGCGCGACCTGGCTCTGGGTGCGGGCCGACCTGCGCCAGCGATGGCGCTCGTGGGTCGTGCTCGGGATCCTCGCCGGCATCTCCGTCGGATTGGCCTGCGCCGGCGTCGCTGGTGCCCGGAGAACCGACCGCGCGCTCCCGGACTACATCGCCGTATCGCACCTCCCGGACGCCGCGGTGCTCGCGAACGACCCGGCCTTCGACGATGCGAAGCAGGCGCAGGTCGCGCGACCTGCCCAACGTGACGCACGTATATCCGTTCCTCGTTCCGATCGCTCTCACCGTCTCCAAGCCGGCCGGAATGGAAGCCCCACTGATAGCCACCAGTCGGGCCACGATGAACAACTTCACCTCAGTGCTCGTCGCCGGGCGCCGACCCGATCCGAAGCGTGCGGACGAGATCGTCGTCAGCGAGACCACCCGCGACAAGTTCGGGTTGGACATCGGTTCGACCGTGACGATGGTCCAGCACGCAGCCAGGCCCGGAGCGGGGATCCCGCCCGAGCTGGCGCCGAACGGCATTCCGAAGATCGAGCAGCGGATGCGGGTGGTCGGGATCGCGGATGCGCCAACCGGAGAAGCCGACTCGACGCCGTCCGTCGGGTTCTACGACAAGTACCGCACCCGGCTCATAGGGATCGAGAATCAGTTCGTCGCGCTGCGGCACGGGCGCGCCGACTTCGTGCAGTTCCAGGCCGCGGTGCAGCGGGTGCTCGGCCACCCGGTCAACGTGGCGAGCGCGCCGGCCCTGTTCGGTGTGGACAAGGTCGGCGACGTGTCGCATGTCGAGCGCAACGGTGTGCTGCTGTTCGCGCTCGGCGGTGATCATCGGAGCGGGTGTCCTCGTCGGTCAGGCCCTCGCGCGGGCGGTAGGAGCCGGGGCGAGTGACCTGCCGACGTGGCGGGCGATCGGCGCGGATCGACGCATCGTGGTCCGGGCGATGGTCGCATCTGCGTTCCTGACGGCCGCCGTCGGGGTCATCACGGCCGTGATCGTGGCAATCGCGCTCTCGCCGCGCTTCCCGATCGCGCTGACCCGGCACTTCGAGCTGGACATCGGCTATCACGCGGACTGGCTGGTGCTCGGTCTCGGTTCCCTCGGGTTGGTGGTCGCGGTGTTGGGGACCGCGTGGGCGACTGCTGAGGTGCGGGTCCGGCGCCACGCGCCGCGGCGGGAGCGCACGTCCGTGGCGGCGAAGCTCACCACCGCCGCGGGTCTGCCCCCGTCCTTGCTCATCGGGTCGCGGCTTGCGGTCGAGCCCGGTCGGGGTCGTCGCGCGGTCCCCGTGCGGTCGGCGTTGATCGGCGCGATCGTGGGCGTGCTCGGGGTCGTGGCGTGCCTGACCTTCCGCGCCGGGTTGTCCGATGCCGCGGCCGACCCGGCCCGATCGGGAATCGTCTGGGACTACTCCGTCGCCGCCGAGGGGTTGGTGGCCAAGGCTGATGTGGCGGCGATCACGCACGACCGCGCGGTTGCCGGCCGTAACGGACGCGCAGTGGTCCCGTGCGGTGCGGATCAACGGTCGACCGACCCCGACGTTCGGGATGAAGCCGCTGAAGGGCAACCTCGATCTCGTGGTCCTCGCCGGGCATGTCCCGCGCGGGCTGCACGAGCTCGCACTGGCGCCGACGACGATGCAGAACCTCGGTCTCCATCTGGGCGACACGGTCAAGGTTGGTCCAGGGTCGGGCCAACGCATGCAGATCGTGGGCGAGGCGCTTCTCCCTGCCACCTCGCACACGGACTACGACGAGAGCGCGTGGATGACCCTCGCCGCGCTCCGACGGTCGGACCCCAATGGCGCCGGCCCGGACTCCATCGAGGACTATGTGCTCATTCGGTTCCAGCCGGGCGCGGACCAGGCCGCGGCGCGGAAGCGCTTCGCCGCGCTGGGCGGTCAGGGCGGCTACTACGTGCAAGGAGTGACGCTGCCCGCCGCCGTGATCAGTCTCGGGCGGCTCAAGGCACTACCCCTTGCCCTCGCGATCTTCTTCGGACTGCTGGCCATCGCGACCGTGGCGCACGCGCTTGTGACAACGGTGCTGCGGCGGCGGCACGACCTCGCGGTGCTGCGCTCGATCGGGTTCACCAAGCGCGACGCGAGGATCGCCATCGCGTGGCAGTCCACGTTGATCGCGATCGTCGGGGTCGTGATCGGGGTGCCGCTCGGGATCGTGACGGGTCGCTTGGTCTGGAAGCAGCTGGCCGAGAGCTTCCCCGTCGCCTACGTCCCGCCATTGGCGCTGGTTGCCGTGCTGCTCGTCGTCCCGCTCGCGATCGTGATCGCGAACCTCGTCGCCGCCGGTCCGGCCCACGCCGCGACCCGGATCCGACCGGCCCGGGTGCTCCGAACCGAGTAGCGGGGCAAGATCGCGGCGATGATCGTCGCCGTGAGCGCCTCCGAGGGTCCGTGAAGCGTCGCGCCGGACGGCTCCTGCCTGCGGGCGCGCCGCATGATGTCCGCCGGATTGTCAGCGGTCGGGCGGTGCGGGGCTTCGCCGACGGGTTCGTCAGCGTGTTGCTCGCCCAGTACCTGACCGGGCTCGGCTTCTCGCCGGTCCAGGTCGGAGCGATCGTCACCGGCACGCTGCTGGGCTCCGCGGTTCTCACGCTCAGCTTCGGACTGTCGGCCCACCGCGTCTCGTTGCGGACGTTGCTGCTGGTCGCGACGGCCGTCATGGCGGCGACCGGGATCGGATTCGCGACGGTGATCTGGTTCTGGCCGCTGCTCGCCATCGCAGTGGTCGGCACGCTCAACCCGTCCGCGGGCGATGTCAGTGTCTTCCTCCCGACCGAGCAGGCGTTTCTCGCCGGCCACGTCTCGGCCCCGGAACGACCGCGGCTGTACGCGGTCTACAACCTCGGCGCGATCTTCGCCGGCGCGTTCGGCGCGCTCGTGTCCGGCGTACCCGAGGCGCTCGCCGACTCGCAGCACTGGAGCGTCACGGACACCCAGCGCGTCAGCTTCGTCCTCTACGCAGCCGCGGCCGGAGTGATCTACCTGCTGTACCGCGGGCTCCGCCACGAGCCCGACGTGGAGCTGCCGCCGACGGTGGAACGAGAGCCCCGACGTGCGCTGCACACTTCGCGGCGCACGGTCTTCGAGCTCGCTGGTCTCTTCAGCCTGGACTCGGCCGGGAGCGGTTTCGTCGTGACGTCACTGCTCGTGCTGTGGCTCCACCTCCGCTTCGACCTGTCCGCCGGAACGACCGCCACCGTCTTCTTTGCCGCCGGGATCCTGGGTGGTTGCTCCCAGCTCCTCGCGCCGTGGCTCGCGAAACGAGTCGGCCTCATCCGGACGATGGTGTTCACCCATCTCCCCGCGAACGCCCTGCTCGCCCTGGCGGCGTTCGCGCCGAACGGCACCGTGGCCATCACGCTGCTGCTCATCCGCGCGCTGTTCGCCCAGATGGACGTCCCGGCGCGGCAGGCGTTCGTGATGACGGTCGTTCCGGAGGACGAGCGCGCCGCGGCGTCGAGCGTGACCAACGTTCCTCGCAGCCTCGCGTCGGCCGCGACGCCGCTGCTGGCCGGCATCCTCCTCACCCACTCCACGTTCGGGTGGCCGCTCCTGATCGCCGGGGTGACCAAGGTCGTGTACGACGTGTTGCTGCTCGTGCTCTACCGCGAAGTGCCGGAGGAAGTCGGGGGATCGCGTCGAAGGCGCTGACCGGTCCGGAGCCCGCGTCTGCGCACGCTCTGATCGGCAGTACGGTCTCGGCCCGTGGGGGGAAGCAGCAAGCACGGCGTCTGCGTCATCGCGCTCGCGCTCGCGGTCGCGGTCGCGGTCGGGACTTCGACCGCCGGGGCGACTGTTCGGCTCCGGCGCGTCAGCGGACCGGAGTGCCGCGGACGCCCAGGTCCTCCTGGTCGGGGACTCGGTCGCCGGGACGTTGGTCCACGGTCTGGGCCATGCCGGATTCCGGGTCGTGGACGCGACGCGATGGGGGTGCCGGCTGCCGCGTGGCGAGATCCGCTTCAAGCTCCAGGTGGGTACGCGCGTGCGCGTGGCCCACCTTCTGGCGCACGCGCGGTCCATACGTTCCGGCCCCGGGTCGTGGTGCTGGAATCGGGGGTCTGGGACCTGTTCGACGTCCGACCCTACGAGTCGAAGCAATGGCTCGTGCCGGGGACGCAAGGCCTGGGCCGCCTACTACGAGAAGACCGTCGAGAAGGCGGTGAAGGTCCTGAGCGCGACCGGCGCGCACGTGATCATGCCGACGATCCCCTTCGTCGAGGGCGTGACCGCGGGCGCCGGGGGGAACACCCGGAGCAGCACGGACCCGGCCCGGGTGCGCGCCGCGAACTCCGTGCTCACTCGCGTCGCGGCGCGACACCGGGACGAGCTCACCGTTCCGGATCTCAACCACTTCCTGAGCCCCCGTGGCGTCTACCAGCCGAACCACGGACGGGTGAATCCGGTGCGTTTCGACGGCGTGCACTACACGGCGGCCGGCTCGGACCTCGTCGGCCGCTGGCTCGCGCCGACGCATCGCGCCGCACCTCTCGGACGACGCGACCCGCCAGCACCGCCGGTCCGGACCGATCCGCGTGCTCCTGGTTGGCGACTCGTCAACGGCGAACTACCAGGATGCAACGGCGGCGAAGCTCGCGGGCAAGGGATACGAGGTGACGAAAGCCGGGGTCGCCGGCGCCAGCCTGCTCGACGCGGGGGAGTGCGACGGCGCCACCGCACGCGCGCTGGTCGCCCGGACGGATCCTGATGTCGTGGTGCTCGAGAACGAGGGGGGCTACCGGCTGCGTCCCGACGTCCGGCCCTGTACGCCCACGGTCCAGCCGGGGACGAAGCCCTTCTACCGGCAGTGGCGTGCCGCGGCACGTTTGAATCAGAAGGTCCTGACCCGCCGCGGAGCCACGCTGGTGTGGGTGCTCAACCCGTCCGGGAACGTGGAGCCGAAGCAGTCGATCATCCGGCGGATCAACGCGATCACCCGTGGACGTCGCCGGAGCTCGGGCCGGCGTGCTCGACGGCTGGACCGCGTTCGGCGGCGCGCAGTTCGATCCGCGGCTGCGGCTCGACCAGGACCGGCTCAACGCGGCGGGCGCGGCTCGGATGGCGAACCTCATCGACCTGGCGGTCCGGTAGAGCACCCACCTGGACAGGCGGCACGGCGCTGGGGATCATTCCCGCGACAGGATGACGGCGTGGCGTTCGTCCGACGCTCGGAGGAGAAGGGATCTCGGTGCACGCGTACTCGAGTTCGGCCTGGGAGCAGTTCGCGCTCGGAAACCTGGGATCGTCGGCGGCGCTGCTCGGTCTCGTCTTCGTCGGGATCTCCATCAACCTCGAAGGTGGTGGTCACGGCGCCGTCGCTCGTCGCCCGGGCCCGGGAGTCTGTGCTCCTGCTCGCGTTCGTGCTGCTCACGTCGGCCGCGGTGCTGATCCCCGGTCAGAGTCGTGACGCACTCGGGATCGAGCTGCTCGCGTTCGGACTCCTGGTCCTGCTCATCGTCGGCGTCGGCCTGCGCACGGCGACGACGACCAACGTCACCGCGCGTCAGGTCGCGTTGCGCGGGCTCCTGGCCGTGAGTGGGCCGCTGCTCGCTCTGGTCGCCGGCATCTCCCTCTTGGCGGAGTCCGGCGGCGGGCTCAACTGGTGGGCCGGCGCGGTCTTCCTCGCATACGCCGCCGCGCTCCTCGGCGCGTGGGTCCTCCTCGTCGAGGTCCTGCGCTGAGATCACCACCGGAGCCGCGGCCCTCGAGGTGAGCACACCGCCTCAGTCCATCCCCGCCGCGTGACGGAACGCCCGAGTGCCGTACCCGCGCGCTCGCGCCCTGGTGACGGCGCCGAACGCGGTTCTTCCCGACTCGCCGGACGGCGCGCTCACGCACCGTCGGTCGGCGGCCGGGAACACCTGACCGTAGGTTCCGCCACACCGCGTTCGCGCGGAGATTGCAATGCGCGGCGCGGGCAGCCTTCCGGGGCGCAAACTCTCGAGCGTGACAACATGTCGCCATGGACTTCCCTGCGATGAACGGCTTCGGGCACATCGACCTCACTGTCACCGACGGAGAGCGCAGCGCGCAGTGGTGGGAGCAAGTCATGGGCTTCCAACTGATTGCCACCAGCGAAAGGGCAGGCTTCAAAATTCGAAGCATGAACCTCCCGGGTACCTACTTCAGCGTCCAGCTGGTGACGCACGAAAACCGGGTCACCAACACGTTCGACGAACACGCTGTCGGCCTCGACCACTTCGCGTTCCGCGTTCCGGACCGGGATGCACTCGTTGCCTGGGCGAAGCACTTCGATCACCTCGGGATCGAGCACTCCGGCGTACAGGAGGAGCAGGGAGGACCCCTGATCGTGTTTCGTGATCCCGACAACATCCAGCTCGAGCTCTGGGCACTCGACCCGAGCCTCGGCGCCAGACGATCTGAGAATCCAAACGCATAGTGCCCGAGCCGCGGAACCCATGGGCAGGCGGAGTGTCCGTGTTTCAGGATCCGGCGCGATCGCGTACGACCCGCTCGACTACAAGCCAGTTCCCGTCGCGCACCTCACCTTGACGTCCGACGCGCGCACCAGTGTCCCGAATGCGTGGTTGGTCCGCGCGTAATTCGAGACCGCGGCCCTTGCCCGTCTCTGTCGAATGACGATGGTGTTGTCGTGCCGTCGCGAGCGCAGTACCGTCCCGAACGATCGCGACGCGGCCGCAGTTCGGGCGGAAGCCGCGAGACGCTGGGGGGCAGGGTGGCGCGCTACTTGCGTTTGGTTGGAGCTGTCGCGTGCGTGGTGCTCTTTGCAGCCTCATGTGGTGAGGGCACGTGGACCACGAGCCCGACTCCGGCGCCGGTTCGAGCCATCCACGGCGCGCTGATGCGCACCGGGAAAGTGCTCCTGATCGCCGGCTCGGGCAACGACGCGAACCAGTTTGCGGCCGGAACGTTCAAGACCGCCGTCTACGACCCGTCGACCGGCACCCTGCGCTCGGACATCCAGACGCCGTACGACATGTTCTGCTCCGGGCACGCGTTCCTCCCCGACGGTCGTCTCCTGGTTGCCGGTGGCACCGTGGCGTACCCGAACGACGCGACCGGCCAAGGGGCCTCGGGCGAGAAGCGGGTGCGGATCTTCGACCCGGTGACCGAGCAATATCGGGACGCTCCCTCAATGGCCATCGGCCGCTGGTATCCGACCGTCGTCGCCCGGGCCGACGGACGGCTCGTCACCCTGGCCGGCGTCGACGATCAGGGCCGGCTTTCGAACACGTTCCAGACCTACAACCCCTTGGACGCCACCTGGTCGCCGAACCAACCGATCGGCACCTGGCCCAGCGGGATCGGGGTGTACTCACCGATGTACCCCTCGATGCACCTCTTGGCCGACGGCCGCCTGTTCTACTCCGGCGTGCACGTCTTCCCCAACGCGTCGAACACCCGGCCGTACCGGTGGGACGTCGACACGAACACGGTGACGTGGATGGACAGCAACGGCGCGCTCGACGTCAACCGACGTGACCAGGCGGCGAGTGTGCTGCTCCCGCCGGCCCAGGCACAGAAGGTCATGGTCATCGGCGGTGGACAGGAGACGACCGGCGTCCTCGGAACCGCGTCGACGGCAGTGATCGACCTGAACCAGCCGAACCCGACCTACACCGCAGGGCCACCGATCGATGCCGCAAAGATGTACGTCAGCGCAGTGATCCTTCCCGATGGCCGGGTGCTGCAGACCGGCGGCGCGACCAGTTCCCGGTGGACCCCGGGAAGCGCGTACGTGAAGTCGACGCAGATCCTCGATCCGAAGACGATGACCTGGACGAAGGCTTCTGACGCGACGGTCGGCCGCACGTACCACTCGGGTGCGATGCTCCTCCCCGACGGACGCGTGCTCACCTTTGGAGGAAACCCGGCCGGCGCGCCGTTCGAGATGAACCTCGAGATCTACTCCCCGAGCTACATGACGAAGACTCGACCGGCCATCACGTCGACGCCGACCGAGGTCACGTGGGGCGCCGGGTTCCCGGTGATGACCGACGCGCCGATCGGCTCGGCCGTGCTGATCCGCCCGTCCGCGGTGACGCACTCCTCGGACTCGGACCAGCGCAGCGTCGACCTCGACCTCTCGGGCGACACCACCACGGGCGCGACCCTCACGATCCCGGCGAACCACAACCTCACGCCGACGGGCTGGTACATGCTGTTCGTGCGGAGCGGCGACGGGACACCGTCAGTGGCGTCGTGGGTCCACGTCGCCTGACGCCCTCCACTCAGGAGCCGGAGATCAGAGGGCACGTAACCGCATCACGCTGCTGACCTGCGCTTTCGAACTGGAGCGGGTGACCGGGATCGAACCGGCATTACCAGCTTGGAAGGCTGGGACTCTGCCATTGAGCTACACCCGCGTGGAGGCCGAGGATATCGGCGCGGGGGAGGGCTCGGCCGCACCAACACGTGTTTGACAAGATGACCGCCCCGGAGCACCACAGGAGCAGAGATGGCCAGGGTTGTCGGAGTACACGGCGCGTTCCATGAGCTGTGGGGGCCGAATCAGGTCGCCGGACGCTGGTACCCCGCGCTGCGGGATGGTCTGACGCTTGCCGGCTCCGATCTCGAGGCCCACGACTTCACGATCGCGTTCTACGGCGATCTGTTCCGTCACGATCCCGAAGCGCACGCCGATCCCACCGACGACGAGCTACGCGAGGTCGCCCGCGAGGCTGGTCTGCTCGAAGTCGTACAGGCCGTCGCGCCGGAGGGCGGGCTCGAGGCGATCGCAGCGGCGATGGGCAAGGAGGTGCTGCGCCGCCTGGTCGACCAAGCCGGTCGCTACTTCGCCGATCCGGACACGCGAGCCCGGGTTGGCGAGCGGATCACCGCTGCGGTAGGGCCCGACACCGAGGTCGTCATCGCCCACTCGCTGGGTTCGATCGCGGCGTACGAGGCGTTGTGCGCGCACCCGGAGTGGAATGTCTCGACGTTCGTGACCATGGGTTCGCCGCTCGGCGCGGCGGCGTTCGTCTGCCCCCACCTGCACCCGCAGCCGGTGGACGGCATCGGCGTCTGGCCAGGATCGGTGCAGACCTGGACCAACGTCGCGGCCGTCGGCGACCAGGCGTGCGCGCAGCCGCACCTCGCGACGATCTACGGCGACCAGGTCGTGGATCACCTGGTCAGCAACGGCCACCGGGCTCACGACCCGGAGCCGTACCTGTGCTCCCTGCCCGTCGGCCGCGCCGTTGTCGCGGGGCCTCGCGTAACGATCTGGTCGGGGAGGGGGGATTTGAACCCCCGACCGCCTGCCCCCAAAGCAGGCACGCTACCGAGCTGCGCCACTCCCCGTTGTCCGGTCCGAGGTTAGGGCGCAGGCGGTGCCTGCCCCACCTCCAAACGGAGACTAAACGCTACCGAGCTGCGCCACTCCCCGTTGTCCGGTCGAGGTTAGGGCGCGGCTGTTCAGGGGAAGGGGTCGTGGCGGAGCGAGTGGAACCGCTCGATGAGCTCCGCCTGCGACTCGACGCCGACCTTGTGGAACATCGACGAGAGATGGTTGCGCACGGTGCTCGGGCTCAGGAAGAGATGCCGGGCGATCGTCGTGACGCGGTAGCCACTGAGCAAGGCCCGCGCGACTTCCCGCTCGCGGCTCGACAGCTCGGGATGGGTCAGGAGCAACAATGGCTCCCAGTCCTCGGCCGGTGCCGGCCCGCGGTCGACGGGCAACGGCGAGTAGAGAATCGCGAGCCACGCGGCCGGATCGTCGCCCGAGACCCTGGTGATCTCGATGTCGATGGTGGACCACCCGCCGTCCGGTGCGCGCGTTTCGATCGAAGTTCTCGCCAGGCTCAGCTCGGCCGACCGCACGCGCACCCCGAGGTCGAGCAGCTTCGGAAGATCACGGGGATGGATGAGGGGAAGGATCGATTCACCGAGCTCCTTGGGCGTTCCCAGCACCCGGCTGTATCGAGGAATCAACCGGAGGTGCCAGTGCTCGTCGACGATTGCGGCGAGCAGGCCGAGCGCGCCTTCGACCGCCGGCTCGGCAGTGAGATCGACGATGGTCGGGCTCGGTGTCACCGCGGGAGTGGCCGGGTAGAGACACGCGGTGAAGTAGGTAGGGGCCACGCCGGCGGCGCCGAGTCCGCAGACGAGGTAGCGGCCACGGACCGGATCCGCGGCTTCAGTGGGGCCGGCGTACATACCGAGCTCCCCGCGTCGCACGGCGTGGATCGACCGAGCGTCGTCGTCATCCACCGCGACGGACATCCCGCCGGTCAAGGTGCGGACGAGTCGCCGGTGCTGCGTTTTGGCGAGCCGGAGGTAGGCGTCGTTCGCCGCGACGATCCGGCACGTCCGTGCGTGGAAGAGCGCCATGCCGATGTCGGATCCGGCGAGCTCACCGTGGTTGATCTGGTGCACCAGCCACGCGGCGGTCCCCGGGTCGGGATCGTCGCGGTTCGGAGCTCCGATCTCCGTCGAGTCGCCGTTCGGCGTCGGTCCCGGCGTGCCGAACTCCACGACGACGTTGGCGAGAACCGGTTGCGCCTCGTCGACGCTCACCGCCAGGTGCGAGCTACCCACTGAGCCGTCGGCATGGACGATCATCGCGTGGAGGCGACCGCTGGAACGTGCCGTTGCCGTTGCCGTTGCCGTTGCCGTCGCGTGTGTCGTGCTGGGCCACGGTCTGGATGTGGTCGCGAATGATGAGCTCGTCCGGCGCGACGACGAGCGTTGCGATCGGAGCACCGATGAGATGCTCGAGGTCGTACCCGAATGCAGCCGATGCGGCGTCATTCGCGGTGACGATGCTCAGGTCGGTCGCATCTACCGTGAAGGCCGGGGACGAATCCACGCCGGCGATGCTGCGTTGGCGCAAATGGCTGGGGCGAAAAGTTCGGTTCCATGAAGCGGCTCCTGCACCGGCGCCCAGGGACTGGAGACGCTTCATTGATTCCATACGAGTATTGCACGGTTCATCCCTACGCGGGACGAAACATCTCGGCCCGGAGATGCTTCGGGGCTTATGTCTGCCGCCAGGCCCGTGCGAGCACCGATTGCACGCGGGTCATGAGATCGCGGGGACTGAAGGGCTTGACGATGTAATCGTCCGCACCGGCGGCGAGCCCGCGTCGGATGTCGATCTCCTGCGCTTTGGCCGTCAGCAAGATCACTGGCGTCCGGGCAATCGAGGGAGTGGCTCGCATCTCTTGGCACACTTCGAGCCCGGTCATCCGCGGCATCATCCAGTCGAGCAGGACCACGTCGGGATGGAGCAGCTCGATGGCCGCCAGGGCGTTCTCGCCGTCCGATTCGCTGTGGACCTCGAAGCCCGAGTGCAGCAGCTTGAAGCTCAGGAGGGCGCGGAGGTCCGCGTCGTCGTCGACCACCAATGCAATGTTGTTCATGTCGGGGCTCCTACGTTGTGACGGGTTTCGTCGGGGATTCGGGATTTCGGCTTGGGGCGTCGGCCGTGATCGAGCGCGCGGGGGAGCATGACGGAGACCTTCGTTCCCTCGCCCGGCTCGGACACCAGCGAGATCTGCCCGTCGTGCTGTTCGACGATCGACTTGACGATCGCGAGGCCGAGCCCGGTCCCGGGGATCTCGTCTTCCACGCTCCGGCGGGCGCGGAAGAAGCGCGAGAACACCAGACTCTGCTCGGCGGCCGGAATGCCGATCCCGTCATCCGTCACCTCGATGGTGACGCCGTCGAAGCTGGACCGGGCAGTGAGCTCGACCCGGCCGCCCGGCGGCGTGAACTTCACCGCGTTGGAGAGCAGGTTGAGCAGCATCCGGTCCAGCTGCGCGGCATCCGCGGCGACCACACCGAGGTCGGAGTCGACGTCGAGGTCGAGGACCACGTTCTTGCTCCGGGCGCTCGGCAGCACGGTCATTCCCGCGGCTTCGATGATCGGTGCGACATCGAGCGGCTCGCGTTGGCCATGGAACGACCCGGCTTCGATGCGGCCGATCGTGAGCAGGTCCTCGACGAGAGCGACGAGGCGGCGCGCATTCTGATCCATGACGATGAGCACGCGATGCTGGTCATCGAGCAGCTCGCCGAGCTCGCCGTCGTCCAGCATCTCCGCGTAACCGACGATGCTCGTCAAGGGCGTGCGCAGCTCGTGCGACACCATCGCGACGAATTCGTCCTTCAGCTTCAACAGGTCACACTGCTCGCGGACCATGTCGTGTTCGCGCGCCAGCGCTTCTTCCAACCCGCGGTTGGCCGCGACGAGCTCCTTCACCAGCTGCTCACGCGTGGCTTCGGTGGCATGACGCTGCGTCGCGTCGCGGGCGATGGTCTGAATGCCGGTGAGCTCGCCGGAGCTCGTCGCTCGCACCGCGCACGCAGTCAGGTCCATCCAGAGGTAATGCCCGGACTCGGCCCGGACTCGCAGCTGCCGCGTCGTCGAGCCTTCGTGTCCCAGCACCGCGGTCTGCATCTCGGCGTGCTGCAGGAGATCCTGCGGATGGATGAACTCGTGCCCGAACCGTCCGACCATCGCTGCCGGCTCGTAGCCGAGACTGCGGCAGGACGGCGAGGCGTAGAGGATCGCGCCGTCGATGTCCGTCAGCGAGCAGATGTCCGGAGTCGACTCCATCAGTGCCTGGAGTCGTTCACTCGTGCGAAGCGAGCACTCCAGCTCGCGGCGGGCTGCCGTGCTGCGCACGAGCGCGCTGAACGTATAGGTGTCGCCGACGCTGACGGCCCAGACGGTCATCTCGATAGGAATCTCGCTGCCGTCGCGCAGAATGCCGACGAGATCGACCCGCTCGACGATCGCCGGTCGATCATTCGCCGCGACGGAGCGGTGCACTGCACGATGGAACGCATCACGAGACGCGGGAGTGATGACCATTGTGGCGGCGTCGTGCGTCAGCGTCTCGGCTTTGGTCCACCCGAAGATCGCCTCGGCTTGCGGATTCCACTCGAGGAGCGCGCCGGCGGAATCCCAGGCGAGGAATGCGTCGTGCGCAGTCTCGATGAGGCGTTGGACGTTTTCCCCGCCTGCGCTGCGCCGCAGGAGCGCATGGATCCGACCCGTGAGCTGGTTGCCGTCGACGGGCTTGAGGAGGACGTCGTCGGCGCCGTCGGCGAACCCGTCGGCCCGCTGGGACACCTCGGCGTCGCTGGTGACGATCAGGACCGGCAATGAGCCGTTCCGCAGGTCGGCCCGGAGCCGGGCCAGCGTCTCCCGCCCGTTCATTCCCGGCATGCAACTGTCGAGGACGAGGATGTCGAACGACGCGTGACTCAGCAGCTTCAGTGCGGTCACACCGTCGGATGCTTCGGCGACTTCGAAGCCCGCGTTCTCCAACCAGCGAGCGAAGAGGAGACGCGTTCCGGCATCGTCGTCGACCACGAGCACCCGCGCCGGGCACGTCCCGGATCTTGGATCCATTGCATTGGTCGCGTCCACGTCATTGCAACGGAACGAGCAATCGCAACTTAATGGTCCATTGTGTCCGTTGCTCGTGCGAATGCACCGGCGGTGGCGCGTGGATCAGCCGGCCTCGAGATGCTGGTTCAGCGCGTCGTACGCGGGCTTGTTCTTGTACGCCGAGTCCATCATCGTCGCGCTCCCGAATCCGGGGAAGAACAGCGGGATCCACGAGTACTTGTCGGTGAATCCCCACACGACGAACGTCTTGCAGTTCGGCGCGGCGCGGCACGTGGCAAGGGCGCCGCGATACACGTTGGCCTGCGTCTGAATCGCGGCCGCGGTCGGAGGCTGGGGCAGCTGGACGTCCATCTCGGTGATCGCCACCTCGACCCCGATCGCCGAGTAGCGGGCGAACTGGCCCGCCAGTTCCTCTGCGGTCGGTCGCGCCTCGTTCGCGTGCATCTGGAAGCCGACCCCGTTGATCGGGACGCCACGCGCCTTCATCTTCGACACTTCTTTGAACACCGCGTTGGCTTTGACTCCGGGAACCTCGATGCCGCGCTCGTTGAGGAAGAGCTTCGCCGCCGGGTCCGCCGCACGCGCCATGGCGAATGCTTCGTCCATGTAGCGCCGGCCCATCTTCTTCCAGATGGTGTTCAGCAGCTTGCCGTTCTCGGCGAACGGCTCGTTCACCACGTCCCACTGTGAGATGCGGCCCTTGTAGTGGCCGACGACCGTGGCGATGTGGTCAGCGAGGATCGCTCGAACCTGGGCCCGGTTGTACTTCGTGTCGGTGAGCCACGCGGGGTTCTGCCAGTCCCACAGCAATGGCACACCGCGGATCGCCATGCTGTGGAGTCGCGCGAAGTTCACGAGCGAGTCCGCCGGGCCGAAGTTGTAGGTGGTCGGCCCCGGGTGGACCGTGGCCCACTTGAGCTCGTTCTCGGGCACCAACCCGTTGAACTCTCGCGACAGTGTGTTCGCGTAGTTCCCCTCCGACAGGAGGCTCGCTCGGGCCGCACTCCCGAGGAACATGGTCCTCGCGGCCGGGTACTGGCGCAGCGGGGTGCAGGCCGACAGGACGAGCACGAGACCCACCCCGGCTGCGAGCGCCATCGCGCGAATTCGTGCGCCCTTTCCCCCCATGGAGGCGCACGCTAACCCAAACGCCTCGCCGCGGGCCGGGCCGACGCTTGGACCTTGGCTCGCTTCCGCCGGCGGCTGATCGACCCCCGCCGGGCGAGCGATCGGGGCGCCGAACCCGGGTGCCGGACCGCCGCCGGGGTCATGACATAGCCTGCGTCTCCCCAGAGGAGGGGTAGTGCTCGAGTCAACTGCAGCATCCGGGTTGCGAGCGTGTGGGGGGACCTACGCCGGCCTGTTCATGGTCACGCTCTCGACCCTGATGTACGAAATCGGTCTTACGCGCATTTTCAGCGTGACGATGTGGTACCACTTCGCATTCGTCGCGATCTCGGTCGCGCTCTTCGGCATGACGATCGGCGCGCTGATCGTCCACTACTGGCCGCGGCGCTTTCCCGACGAGCACCTCCGCACCCACCTGTGGAAGTACTCGCTCTTCTTCGCGCTGACGATCCCGCCGTGCTTCATCACCCAGCTCGCCCTGCCGTTCTCGCCGCACGCCAACGCGGCCGGGCTCTGGTCGATCCTCGCGACCTGCGTGATCATCTCGATTCCCTTCGTGTTCAGCGGGATCGTCGTGGCCCTCGCGCTCACCCGGTTCCCCGAGCGGGTCAACCGGCTCTATGCCGCCGACCTCATCGGTGCCGCGATGGGCTGCGTGTCACTGGTGGTGCTGCTCCAGTTCTTCGACGGCCCGAGCGCGGTGATCGCGGTCGCGGCACTCGCTGCCGTCGGTGCGGGATTCTTCGCACTCGACGCGGGGAGCAAGCCCGGCGTATGGATCGCCGTGGTCGCGGTGGCGGTGTTCGGAGGGTTCGCCGCAGTCAACGCGTACACGGCCCACAACGGCAGCGCGTGGCTCCGTGTGGTCTGGGCCAAGGAAGCACGCGACACCGATCACGTCGAGGAGCGGTGGAACGCCTTCTCCCGGGTGACGGTGGAAGGCACTCGCGAGGCCCCGTCCGGCATCGTGATCGACAGCACCGCCGGCACCGCGCTCCCGCCGGACACGCCGGAGCACGCGGCGTTGCTGAAGGAGCAGATCTCGAACCTCGCGCACCAGGTCCGGCACAACGCAGACGTCCTGGTGATCGGGTCGGGTGGTGGAACCGACGTGCGGTCGGCCCTGGTGTTCAACGATAAGTCGGTGACGGGCGTGGAGATCAATCCGCTCGTCCTGCACTTCGCGAATGACACGTTCGGCGACTACACCGGCCACATGGACCGTGACCCGCGGGCCACGTTCGTGAACGACGAAGCGCGCAGCTACATCGCGCGCACCGACAAGAAGTACGACATCATGCAGATCTCGCTGATCGACACCTGGGCCGCGCAGGGTGCCGGGGCATTCGCGTTGAGCGAGAATTCGCTGTACACGACCGACGCGTGGGAGCTGTTCTTCAAGCGTCTGAAGCCCGGCGGCGTCCTGTCCGTCACGCGCTTCTACCGGTTCCCCGGCGCGGACAAGCCGCTCGAGATGTACCGCACGACGGCACTGGCCGCGCAGGCTCTCACGAACATCGGCGTGAAGAACCCGCGTGACCACATCCTCACGTACAAGTCGCAGATCAATCCGCTCGGCGTGAGCCTGGCCACGATCCTGGTCAGTCCCGAGCCGTTCACTGCGGCGGACCGCGCCGCGGTCGCGGCGCAGGCGCAGGCGCAGCACTTCGACCCCGTGCTCACACCTACCGAGGCGATCACGCCGTACTTCGCCAAGCTCGCAGCGCCTGGTGGTCCGGGCCCGGTGCTCAGCGACGTTGCGGAAGACATCTCCCCGCCGACGGACAACCGCCCGTTCTTCTTCCAGATGGCGGACCTCGACACCTTCCTCCAGGGGAAGGGCTTCAGCAACAGCTTCGTCACCCGGCCGGTGCTGGTCCTGGCCATGCTCGCCGTGGCCGTCCTGCTCCTGGCGTTCGGCTTCATCGTCCTGCCGCTGCTCTTCACCACGAAGCGGTCGGAGCACAAGGGGATGCTGCCGTTCTATTCGTACTTCACCGCGATCGGCCTCGGGTTCCTGCTCATCGAGATCTCACAGCTGCAGCGGCTGAGCATCTTCCTCGGCAACCCGACGTACTCGCTCGCGGTCGTGCTGTTCTCGGTGCTGCTCTTCAGCGGCATCGGCAGCATGGCGACCGAGAAATTCGTCAAGACCGCCCGACCATCGTCGTTCCTGGTTCCCTTGCTGGTGCTGCTCGGTCTGGTGATCCTGTTCGGGCTCGTCACGCCCGAGATCTTCCGGGCGAACGACGGCCAGACGACACCGGTGCGCGTCGCGATCGCGGTCGTGCTCCTCGCGCCGCTGAGCTTCGGACTCGGCATGCCGTTCGTGATCGGCATGCGGGCCGCCGCGGCGCGCGGCAGTGACACGCCGACCGCGTTCCTCTGGGGCATGAACGGCGCCGCGTCCGTCTGCGCTTCGGTGTTCGGCGTGGTGATCGCGGTGTTCTTCGGGATCGCCGCGGCGTTCTGGACGGGTGCAGCCGCCTACCTGATCGCGACCATCGCAATGTCGCTGATCGCGCGGAGGCAGGAGAAGAACCCGCTGGTCGTAGAGGACGACGAAGTGCACCTCGACACGCCGGCCGCAGTCCCCGTCTGAGTGCAGCGCGCGCCGTTCTCCCAAGTCTTGACCCGGTGTGCGGGCGCGGTGCTCGCCGCGGTGATGTTGCTCGCCGGTCTGATTCTGGCGCCGTTGGCTACGCCGACCGCAGGCGCGGCCGCCCTTGGCGTGCCGGCTCCGGCGGGTTGGGTGGTCGACGGCTGGGGCGGGTTGCACCGCTTCGGCAACGCGCCGGCAGTCACCGGCGGCGCGTACTGGCCGGGTTGGGACATCGCCCGCGGCGTCGCGGTGAACGATTCCGGTCCGGGTGGTTGGGTGCTCGACGGTTGGGGTGGTCTGCATCCGTTCGGTGGTGCACCCGCGGTGACCGGCGGCGCGTGGTTCCCGGGTTGGGACATCACGCGGGGGATTGCGATCAACGATTCCGGTCCGGGTGGTTGGGTGCTCGACGGTTGGGGTGGTCTGCATCCGTTCGGTGGTGCACCCGCGGTGACCGGCGGCGCGTGGTTCCCGGGTTGGGACATCACGCGGGGGATTGCGATCAACGATTCCGGTCCGGGTGGTTGGGTGCTCGACGGTTGGGGTGGTCTGCATCCGTTCGGTGGTGCACCCGCGGTGACCGGCGGCGCGTACTGGCCGGGTTGGGACATCGCCCGCGGCGTTGCGGTGAATCACGCCGGTCCGGGTGGTTGGGTGGTCGACGGTTGGGGCGGTCTGCACGCGTTCGGTGGCGCGCCCGCTGTCACCGGTTCCGCAGCCTTCCCGGGCTGGGACATCGCGCGGGGCGTGCTGGCGAACAATGCCGGTCGCGGCGGGTGGGTGATCGACGGCTGGGGTGGCATGCACCGCTTCGGAGGTGCCCCCGCGGTGACCGGTGGCGCCTGGTTCCCCGGCTGGGACATCGTGCGCGGGATCGCCGGCGCGGCGGGATCCTCGGGCGCGCACGTACCGCCGAAGCCGGCGCGCACGACGCCGATCCTGCGCACGGTCACATACTCCATGGCGGTGCGAGGCTCACCGGCGTCGAACGTCGACGATCTCGCGGCGGCAGTTGCAGACACGTACGCAGACAACCGCGGCTGGTCGGCGGCGGGACTCAACTTCGTGCGAGTCCCGTCCGGTGGTGACTTCACCGTCTGGCTCGCGCAGGCGAGCACGCTTCCGTCGTTCGGTCCGCCGTGCGACAGCACCTGGAGCTGCACACAGGGACGCAACGTGATCATCAACGACGACCGGTTCCGCACTGGGTCGCCGTACTGGCCGGGCCCGTTGGCCGAGTACCGGCACATGGTCATCAACCACGAGACCGGTCACTGGCTCGGGTTCGGTCACTCCTTCTGCTCGGGACCCGGCGCGCTCGCGCCGGTGATGCAGCAGCAGTCGAAGGGCATGCAGGGCTGCGCGATCAATCCGTGGCCACTCCCCGGTGAGATCAACGCCGAGCTCCACCGCATCCGCGGCTTCAGCTCCACGACCACACCCGTCGGCGCCTGGTCCGAGTAACCCCCAACCAAAGTTTTGGCGTCAGTAGGGACCCTCAGAGGTGCCCTACTGACGCCAAAACGAGATTTCGTCGACCGCCGCGTGGGCTAACCCGCGGGGAGGATGACCGTCTGCAGCTCGGTGTACGGAGCGATGCCCTCGGGGCCGAGCTCGCGGCCGAGACCCGACTGCTTGAACCCGCCGAACGGGCCGTTGAAGTCGAGGATCATCGAGGAGTTGATCGCCACCGTGCCGGTCCGCACCCGAGCGGCCACCTCGGCGCCGTGCTCGACGTCCGCAGTCCACACGGATCCGCACAGGCCGTAGTCCGTGTCGTTCGCGATCGAGATCGCGTTCTCCTCGTCCGAGTACGGAATGACCGAGAGGACCGGGCCGAAGATCTCCTCGCGAGCGATCTTCATGTCGTTGTCGACGTCGGCGAACACCGTCGGCGTGATGTACCAGCCCGACTCCTGGTCGGTCTTCTCGCCTCCGGTCACCGCGCGGGCACCGGCAGCCTTGCCGGCTTCGAGGAAGCCCTCGACGCGCGCCTGCTGGCGTTGCGCGACCAGCGGGCCGATCTGCGTCGTGGGGTCGAGCGGGTCGCCAACGACCAGCGCGCCGACCTTGTCCGCGAGCGCATCCACGACCTCGTTGTACCGGGACTGGGGCGCGAGGATGCGGGACTGCGCGCCGCACACCTGCCCGTTGTTCATGAGGCCCGACATCACCATCTCGTTGAGCAGCGTGTCGTCGAGCACCACGTCGTCCAGCACGATCGCGGCGGACTTGCCGCCGAGCTCGAGCGTGACCCGCTTGAGCTGCTCGCCGCACACCGACGCGATGTGCTTGCCGACCGCAGTGCTGCCGGTGAAGCTCACCTTGTCCACGCCGGGGTGGCGCACGAGGTAGTCGGCGTTCTCGCGACCGGCGGGAACGATGTTGATGATGCCCGGCGGGAGGTCGGCTTCGAGCACGGCCTCCGCGAACAGGTACGAGTCGAGCGGCGTCTCGGGCGCGGGCTTCAGCACGATCGGGACACCCGCGGCCATCGCCGGACCCAGCTTGAGGGCGATGATGAACAGCGGGACGTTCCACGGGATGATTCCGGCCGCGACGCCGACAGGCGCGCGTCGCACCTGCAGGCGGCCGCCGAGCGCACCGGGGCGCTCGTCCACCCAGGTGTAGCCGGGGGTGAGCGCGGCGTAGGTGTCGAGCACCATGGTCGACGAGAAGACCTGGCCCATGATCGACCAGGACTTCGGCGAGCCCATCTGGCTCGAGATCAGGTCGGCGATCGCCTCACCCCGGGCCTGGAGCGCGGCGGAGAGCCGGGAGATGCCGGCCGCACGCTCCTCGGGAGGCAGCACGCCGGCGTCGAACGCCTTGCGGGCCGCGGCGACGGCCTTGTCGATGTCCGCCGGGGAGGAATCGGGTACCTGGCCGATGACCTCTTCGGTGTGCGGTGAGATGACGTCGATCAGGTCGCCCGTCTCGGGCTTCACCCATTCCCCGCCGATGAACAAGGTCTCGTAGGTCTGCACGGTGGCGCTCCCTGGTCCGTTCGCAGTTGATTTCGTCCGGCCTGCACCCTATCCGGGGTCACCGTCCTTCGTGCACGTCGTCGCCGCCCTCGACCCCCTCGTCGTCACCCGCGGTGTCGTCGTCACCGAGCAGCCAGAGCGCGATCGGAGGGAAGGCGACGACGGACAGCAGGCCGGCCGCCACGAGCGCCGCGCTCGATGCTTCGTCGAACACGTCCAGCTCCAGGCCGAGCCGCGCCGCGACCACGATGAACGTCAGCGACGTCGCTTGGAGCAACCCCGCCGCGATCACTCGCCGCATCTCGAAGTAGCGGCGGTACATGTACGCCGGGACGCCGCGCACGACGAGCATCGCGAGCAGGAACAGCGGCACCAGGGTCAGATGGCCGGGCGAGCTGACGAGCGCGCCCACGTCGAAGCGCGCGCCGCTCGTCACGAAGAACATGGGGATCAGAAAGCCGTAGCCGATTGCCTCCACCTTGCGGCGGAACTCCACGTGCGTGAGGTGGCGGTCCGGGTCGACCATCCGCAGCAGCGCCCCGGCGACGAAGGCCCCGAGGATCGTTTCGATCCCGAGCTCGCCCGCCAGCGCGACGAACAGTGCGAGGAGCAGCACGGCGATGCGCACACCGAGCTGCGCGGACGTGTCCTCGAGCGCCCGCAAGGTGCTCGAGACGCGCAGCGAGCGACCGGCGCGGAGCAGCGCATACCCCGTGGCCAAGACCAGAACGGAGAAGCCGCCGATGAGGAAGATCTGCGAGCCGGTGCTCGTCGCGCTCGTCGAGAAGAACAGGGAGACGAGCAGGACGGTCGCGAACTCCGCCACCGAAGATCCGGCGAGGACGATCTGGCCGAATCCGGTCTCCACCTCGCCCGCGTCGCGCAGCACGGGCACCACGAGTCCGAGCGAGGTCGACGCGAGCATGATCGCCACGAACAGCGGATTGCGGAAGGTCTCCACGGCTTGGAGCGCGAACGCGCATCCGGCCGCGAGCGCGAGCGATACGAGGAACGCAAGCCCGATCGTCCCGACGCGTCCGTGGAGGCGCGCCGGATCGATCTCGAGCCCGGCGAGGAAGAGGAGAAACGCGAGACCGAGGAGTGAGAGGACGACGACGGGGAGGTCGAGCTCCAGCCAGCCGAGCCCGGACGGTCCGACGGCGACTCCGATCAGGATCTCCGCGGCGACGGCGGGGAGCCGGAGCCTGGGCGACAGGTTGACGATGATCGGAGCCAGCACCCCGATCGTCGCGACGACGAGGATCGAGGTGAACGAGATCGATGGATCGCGCAGCGGGATGACGTCGGTGGCCACGACCAGCATCGGCACCGCGTGAGGCTAAACCGAGACGATCGCCCGGCGGCGCTGCGTACCGTTCGCTCCATGTCGCCCATCACCGAATTCACCGACCCGCGTCTCGTCGCGATCTACGACACGATCAACCCCTATGGCCCGGGGGAGCAGCCGGACCTCTACGGCCTCCTCGCCGTCGAAGTCGGCGCGCGGCGAGATCGTCGACGTCGGCTGCGGGACCGGGCAGATCACCTGCTGAGCTCGCGCGGCAGGGCTTCCGGATGACCGGCGTGGATCCGGCGCCCGCGATGCTCGAGATCGCGCGTCGCCGCCCGCACGGCGATCGGGTCGAGTGGATCGACGGTGAGGCGGCAGCGCTCGGTCGGCGGGAAGCGGACTTGGCCATCATGACCGGGCACGTCGCGCAGTTCTTCGTCACGGACGAGGAATGGGAGCGGGTGCTCGCCGCGCTCGGCGCGGCCCTCCGACCAGGCGGCCGGCTCGCGTTCGAGAGTCGCAACGCCGGCGCGCGCGAATGGGATCACTGGACGCGCGAGTCCTCGATCACGGTGGTCGATCCGCGTGCCGGCCGCATCGAGACCTGGACCGAGGTCACTGAAGTGCACGACGGGATCGTCTGGTGCTCGAACCACTACGTGTTCGCGACGACCGGCGAGGAGGTTGTGGCGCCCCATCTGCTTCGGTTCCGCACCGAGGCCGAGCTCACCGGCTCGCTCGCTCACGCGGGATTCACCGTCGAGCAGATCTTCGGCGACTGGGACCGGCGCCCTCCGGGCTCGACGACCCGGGAGCTGATTGTGGTCGCCGCTCGGTGATCTGGCCGCGAGACGCCCGCTCGCACGGTCGGCGATGGATCCGGAGTTTTCAGGTCAGCCGGTTAATGTGAGCGACCCTATGCAGACCACGGTCGAGCCCCTCGAAGGCAATCTCGTCAAGCTCCACGTTGCCGTCCCCGCGTCAGAGTTCGAGTCCGCGATCAACGACGCGTTCCGCAAGCTGGCTCGCGAAGTTCGCATCCCGGGCTTCCGGCCCGGCAAGGCACCCCGCCGCATCCTCGAGGCCCGCTTCGGTCCCGAGGTGGCGCGGGAGCAGGCGCTGAAGGACGGGCTCCCGAGCTACTACGCCGACGCTGTCGTGGCCGAAGACATCGACGCCATCGCCGCGCCGGAGATCGAGATCACGGCGGGTGAAGAGGAAGGCGACGTCGAGTTCGACGCCGTCATCCAGGTGCGGCCCGTCGTCAACCTCACCGGCTACGACTCGCTCCCCGTCGAGCTGGACTTCACGCCGCCCGACGACGAGATGGTCCAGGCCCAGGTGGACGGCCTGCGCGAGCGCTTCGCGGATCTGGCCGAATCGAGCGAGCCGCTCACGGACACGGACTACGCCGAGATCGACATCAGCGGTTCGGTCAACGGCGAGCCGGTCGACGCGCTGCAAGCCACCGACTTCCTCTACGAAGTCGGCTCCGAGACCGTCACCCCCGGCCTGGACGACCAGCTGCGCGGCAAGAAGCCGGGTGACATCGTCGAGTACACCGACGAGCTGCCCGAGCGCTTCGGCGAACGCGCCGGCGAAGAAGTGGCGTTCCGGGTGCTCGTGAAGGACGCGAAGAAGAAGGTGCTGCCGGAGCTCACCGACGAGTGGATCGCCGAGGTCACGGAGTTCGAGACCCTCGACGCGCTGCAGACGGACACGCGCGAGCGCATGGAGATGGTCGGCAAGATGCAGGCGCAGATGGCGTTGCGGGAGCGGGTGCTCGACGAGCTCGCGAGCCTCGTACCCGTCGAAGCACCGGATCCGCTCGTCCAGCAGGACATGGAGCAGCGTCTCCACGACCTCATGCACCGGCTCGAGGCGCAGGGCGCGACGATCCCGCAGTACCTCGAGGCCACCGGCCAGGACCAGGCGACGTTCGTCGACGGAATCCGGGCGGGCTCGACGAAAGCGGTGCTCGCGGACCTGGGTCTGCGGGCTGTCGTCGTGCAGGAAGCGATCGAGGCGAGCGACGAGGAGCTCGACGCCGAAATCGACCGTCTCGCCGAGCGTTTGGGCGAAAAGCCCGACCGGGTCCGGCGTGATCTCGCCAAGCGAGGGGTGCTGGAGGCGGTACGCTCTGATATTGCCCGAGGCAAGGCACTCGACTTCCTCATCGAACACGCGGTGGTCGTGGACTCCGAAGGCAGCCCGCTCGATCTGACCCTGCCCGAGGCCAACGCCGAGGCATCCGACCCCGCCGTTACCGGCGATTCAGAGGACTCAGTCCCAGAGGAGCAGCAAGCGTGATCTACAACTCCTTCTACGTCCCCGAGGTCTGGGAGAAGACCCCGTACGGCGGCGAACGCACGACGAGCCTGCTCGGCAAGCTCCTGAAGGAGCGGATCATCCTGCTCGGCACGCCCATCGACGAGCACGTGGCCAACCTGATCATGGCCCAGCTGCTCCACCTCGAGAGCGAAGACCCGGACAAGGACATCTCGCTCTACATCAACTCTCCCGGTGGCGAGATCACGGGCCTCTTCGCGATCTACGACACCATGCAGTTCATCAAGCCGTCGGTCGCGACCATCTGCATCGGTCAGGCGGCATCGGCGGCGGCGGTGATCCTGGCGTCCGGCGACCCGGGCAAGCGGTTCATCCTTCCGCACGCCCGGGTGCTGATCCACCAGCCCCACGGTGGTGCGCAGGGCCAGGCGGTGGACATCCAGATCCAGGCGAAGGAGATCACGCGGATGCGTGAGACCCTCGACGAGATCCTGGCCCACCACACCGGCCAGACCGTCGAGAAGGTCGCGAACGACACCGACCGTGACTTCATCATGGGGGCGAACGAGGCCCGCGAGTACGGCATCGTCGACGAAGTGATCACCAACCGGGAGCTGGCCGCCGTGCCGGTGCCGGCAGGTGTGAGCTAGACGACGGCTGTCGGCTCCGGGGGGAGGCGAGCGACGTGGCGAAGTTCGGGGACGGTGGCGACCTGCTGAAGTGCTCTTTCTGCGGGAAGAGCCAGAAGCAGGTCAAGAAGCTGATCGCCGGACCCGGCGTGTACATCTGCGACGAGTGCATCGACCTCTGCAACGAGATCATCGAGGAAGAGCTCTCGCAGAGCACCGAGGTCCGCTTCGACGATCTCCCCAAGCCGCGTGAGATCTACGAGTACCTGAACGACTACGTCATCGGTCAGGAGCAGGCGAAGAAGATCCTGTCCGTCGCGGTCTACAACCACTACAAGCGGGTGCAGGCCGGCGCGTACGGCGACCCGGACGTCGAGCTCCAGAAGTCGAACATCCTCCTGCTCGGCCCGACCGGATGCGGCAAGACGCTGCTGGCCCAGACGCTGGCCCGCCTGCTCAAGGTGCCGTTCGCGATCGCGGACGCCACGGCGCTCACCGAAGCGGGCTACGTCGGTGAGGACGTCGAGAACATCCTGCTCAAGCTGATCCAGTCGGCCGACTACGACGTCAAGAAGGCTGAGACCGGGATCATCTACATCGACGAGATCGACAAGATCGCCCGCAAGGCCGAGAACCCGTCGATCACCCGTGACGTGTCGGGCGAAGGTGTGCAGCAGGCGCTCCTCAAGATCCTGGAGGGCACCACCGCTTCGGTCCCGCCCCAGGGTGGCCGCAAGCACCCGCACCAGGAGTTCATCCAGATCGACACGACGAACATCCTGTTCATCTGTGGTGGCGCGTTCGCCGGGGTCGACAAGATCATCGAGCGGCGCCAGGGCAACAAGGGTCTCGGCTTCCGGGCCGACCTGCGCGGCGCGGACGAACGGGACATCGGCGGGATCCTGAGCGGCGTGATGCCCGAGGACCTCTTGAAGTTCGGGCTCATCCCCGAGTTCGTCGGGCGGCTGCCGGTCATCGGGGCCGTGCACAGCCTCGACCGGGAAGCGCTGATGCGCATCCTGACCGTGCCGAAGAACGCGCTGCTGCGCCAGTACCAGAAGTTCTTCCTCTTCGACGACGTCGAGCTGCACTTCACCGACGACGCGCTCGAAGCAGTCTCGGACCAGGCGCTCGCGCGTGGCACCGGTGCCCGCGGGCTCCGGGCGATCCTGGAAGAGGTGCTGCTCGAGGTCATGTACGACCTGCCGAGCCGCTCGGACGTCACGCAGTGCGTGGTGGACCGCTCGGTGGTCGTCGAGCGCTCGTCACCGTCGCTCGTCACCGGCGACGACGAGGAACGCCGCACCGCCTAGCCGACTCCCTTCTCGGCACGCTCGACCGCACCCGGTGCGGTTCAACGGGCCGAGAACGTGAATCCGTAGACTCGGCCGGATGGAGCTCCCCGAGAAGCCGAGCCTGGACGGGCTCGAGGAGAAGTGGTCGACGCGCTGGGAAGCGGACGGCGCCTACCGGTTCGACCGGACGAAGTCGCGCGCCGAGGTCTACGCGATCGACACCCCGCCGCCGACGGTGAGCGGGTCGCTCCACATGGGCTCGGTGTTCGGGTACGCGCAGACCGACACGATCGCCCGCTTTCGCCGGATGCGCGGCGCCGAGGTCTTCTACCCGATGGGTTGGGACGACAACGGTTTGGCCACCGAGCGCCGGGTGCAGAACTACTACGGCGTGCGCTGCGATCCGTCGTTGCCGTACGACCCGGACTTCGTCCCTCCGGAGAAGCCCGACAAGCGCGCCCTCCCGATCAGCCGCCAGAACTTCGTCGCGCTGTGCGACCAGCTCGTCGTCGAGGACGAGCAGAAGTTCGAGGAGCTGTGGCGCCGGCTCGGTCTCTCCGTCGACTGGTCGATGACGTACACGACGATCGGCGAGCGCTCGCGCCGGGCATCGCAGCGCGCGTTCCTCCGCAACCTCGCTCGCGGTGAGGCGTACCAGGCCGAAGCACCGACGCTCTGGGATGTCGACGACCGCACCGCGGTCGCGCAAGCCGAGCTCGAAGACCGCGAGCTCGCGGCGGCGTACCACGGGATCACGTTCCACGGCACCGACGGTCAGCCCGACATCGTGATCGAGACCACGCGTCCCGAGCTGATCCCCGGCGTGTGTCGCGCTGGTCGCGCATCCCGACGACGAGCGGTACCAGTCCCGGTTCGACCAGCAGGTGACCACGCCGTTGTTCGGCGTGCCGGTGCCGGTCCTCGCGCACCCGCTCGCGGACCCCGAGAAGGGCTCCGGCATCGCGATGATCTGCACCTTCGGCGACACGACCGACGTCGTGTGGTGGCGCGAGCTCCAGCTCCCGACCCGCAACGTCATGGGCCGGGACGGTCGCATCGTGGCCGATCACCCCCAGTGGGGGAGCGCCGGATCCGGACGCCGACACCAACTACGCGGAGCTCGCGGGCAAGAACGCCAAGCAGGCGCAGGCGCGCATCGTGGAGATGCTCACCGAGTCCGGCGAGCTCGTTGGCGAACCCAAGCCGATCACGCACCCCGTGAAGTTCTATGAGCGTGGCTCGCGCCCGCTCGAGATCGTGACGTCGCGCCAGTGGTACTTCCGCAACGGTGGTCGCGAGCCGGAGCTGCGCGACGCGTTCATCGAGCGCGGCAAGCAGCTGCACTGGCATCCACCGCACATGCGCCAGCGCTACGAGTCCTGGGTCGAGGGTCTGAACACCGACTGGCTCATCAGCCGCCAGCGGTTCTTCGGGGTGCCGTTCCCGGTCTGGTACCGGCTCCGGCCGGACGGCGAGGTCGACTACGACGCGTTGCTGCTGCCGAGCGAGGACCAGCTCCCGGTCGATCCGTCGAGCGACGTGCCCGACGGCTTCACCGCGGACCAGCGGGGCGAGCCGGGCGGTTTCATCGGCGACCCCGACGTGATGGACACGTGGGCCACATCGTCGCTCACGCCCCAGATCGCGACCGGCTGGGGTGACGACGAGGACCTGTTCGGTCGCACGTTCCCGATGGACCTCCGCCCGCAGGGTCCTGAGATCATCCGCACCTGGCTGTTCGACACTGTGGTGCGCGCGCACTTCGAGCACGGGACGCTGCCGTGGGCCGACACGACGATCAACGGATGGATCCTCGACCCGGACCGCAAGAAGATGTCGAAGAGCAAGGGCAACGTGGTGACGCCGATGCCGCTGCTCGAGCAGCACGGTGCGGACGCCGTCCGCTACTGGGCCGCGAACGGCCGGCCCGGGACCGACACCGCGATGGACGAAGGGCAGATGAAGGTCGGTCGGCGCCTGGCCACCAAGCTGCTCAACGCATCGAAGTTCGCGCTCGGGGTGACCGGAGAAGCGACGACCGACGGCGCGATCACGGAGCCGCTCGACCGTTCGATGCTCGCGACGCTCGCCGACCTGATCGAAGACGTCACCACCGCGTTCGACGACTACGACTACGCGCGTGGCGCTCGAGCGCACCGAACGATTCTTCTGGGGTTTCTGCGACGACTACCTCGAGCTGGTGAAGCAGCGCGCGTACGGATCGACGGGAGAGAGTGGTGCGATCTCGGCCCGGGCCGCGCTCGCGATCGTGTTGGCGACACTGCAGCGCTTGTTCGCACCGTTCCTGTGCTTCGTGACCGAAGAGGTCTGGTCGTGGTGGCAAGAGGGATCGGTCCACCGCCAGTCGTGGCCGGAGGCCGATGAGTCCCGCGCGCTCGCCGACGGCGCCGCGCAGCTCGACTACGCGGTCGCCGCGGACGTGCTCGGTGCGGTGCGCAAGGCCAAGTCGGAAGCGCGGCGCTCCATGCGGGCGGAGGTCACGCGCGTCTGCGTCACGGACACCGCCGAACGCCTGGCGGCGCTGGCGCGCGTCGAGGCCGACGTTCGGGGCGCGGGTTCGATCGGCACGTTCGACACCGAACCCGGCGACGCGTTCGCGGTAGAGGTCGAGCTGGCCGACGATCCGGCCGCGTGAACCTGCCGGAAGCGCTGGAGTGGCTCGGCGCGCACGTCAATCTCGAGAGCGGCATCGGCGTCCCCGCACGGTTCCGACCGCCGGAAGCACGCACCGACGCTGGCCCGCATCCGCGCCTTGACGGACCTGCTCGGCTCGCCGCAGCAGTCGTTCCCCGCCGTGCACCTCACGGGGACGAACGGCAAGACGTCCGCCACCCGGATGACCGCGGCGCTGCTCGATGCCGTCGGGCTCTCGACCGGCTCGTTCACGAGCCCGAACCTGGAGCGGGTCCAGGAGCGGATGGCCTGGCGGGGCGAGCCGATCCCGGATGAGGCCCTGGCCGAGGTGCTGACCCGGGTCGCCGCGGTGGAGGAGTTCCTGGCCGACCGGCCCAGCTACTTCGAGATCCTGACCGCCGCTGCGTTCGACTGGTTCGCCGACGTCGCGGTGGATGTCGCCGTGGTCGAAGTCGGGCTCGGCGGCACCTGGGACGCCACGAACATCTTGCGCTCGCCGGTCTCGGTCGTGACCAACGTCAGCGTCGATCACGTCGAGTACCTGGGCGGCACCCGGGAGGAGATCGCGCGAGGAGAAGTCCGGCATCGTGCAGGAGGGATCCACGCTGGTCCTCGGGGAGACCGACCCCGCGCTCTACGAGATCTTCGCGGGTCGCCGGCCCGCTCGGATCGTGCTGCGCGACCGCGACTTCGGTGTCCGCTCGCAGCGGCTGGCGCACGGTGGACGTGTGCTCGACCTCAAGACGCCGGGCGGCACCTACGACGATCTGTTTCTTCCGCTCCATGGCGCGCACCAAGCCGACAACGCGGTGATCGCGCTCACGGCCGCCGAGATCTTTCTCGGCGAGACGCATCCCCGACGATCTCGTCGCCGAAGCGTTTGCCGGCCTGGAGTCGCCCGGCCGGCTGGAGGTCGTCGGCCATCAACCGCTCGTCCTGCTCGACGGCGCGCACAACGTCGCCGGCGCGCACGCGTTGCTTCGTGCGTTGAACGAAGAGTTCGTCACGGGACCGCGCACGCTCGTCGTCGGGTTGCTGCGCGAGAAGGAGCCGCACGAGATGCTCGACGCGTTCGGGATCGAGACCGTGACGCGTCTCGTCTGCACCCGCGCACCGAGCCCTCGCGCGCTGGATCCGGGGTTGGTTGCGACGGCGGCGGAGGATCTCGGGCTCGACCACGAGCAGATCGACGTCGTGGACACCGTCCCCGCCGCGATCGCCCGAGCGCGGGAGATCACGCCCCCGGACGGGCAGATCATCGTCACCGGCTCCCTGTACACCGTCGGGGCGGCGCGTTCTGTCCTGGTGAAACGGTCCTGATGTCCGTTTCCCGCGGGGTGCAGTCTGGCGGGTAACGTGCTCGACCCGATGACGGACCGGACCCTCGTTCTCTGCAAGCCCGATGCGGTCGAGCGCAGGCTCACCGGAGAGATCATCCGCCGCATCGAAGCCAAGAACCTGCGCGTCGTCGCGCTCGAGATGCGGACGCTCGACGGCGGCCACCGCCAAGCAGCACTATGCCGAGCACGACGGCAAGCCGTTCTTCGGCGACCTCGTGAGCTTCATCACGAGGGGCCCGATCGTGGCCATGGTGGTAGAGGGCGAGGGCGCTCAGCCCATCGTGCGAACCCTGATGGGCTCGACGAATGCGGCCGAAGCGGCGCCGGGGACCATCCGGGGCGATCTCTCGATCGCCTTCACCGAGAACCTCGTCCATGGCTCCGATTCGCCCGAATCGGCCGCACGCGAGATCGCACTCTTCTTCCCCGGGGTCTCCTGAGCTCCCGCCGCGTGCGGATGAGCCCGCTGGCGCGGGCTGGATCACCCGCGGCCAAACCCGTACGCTTGTCCCCTCCGGCCCGCCCCGGGAGGCTTCCCCCCGTGTCCGAACCCTGGTACTCCTCGATCGTCGGCCGTGACATGGCCGTCGACCTCGGGACGGCCAACACCCTGGTGTACGTCCGGGGTCGCGGCATCGTCCTCAACGAGCCGTCCGTCGTCGCGATCAACGTGAAGGACGGTCGGCCGCTCGCGGTCGGCGCGGAAGCGAAGCGGATGATCGGTCGGACGCCCGGTCACATCCAGGCCATCCGCCCGCTGAAGGACGGCGTCATCGCCGACTTCGACATCTGCGAGAAGATGCTCCGCTACTTCATCCAGAAGGTGCACTCGCGCCGCTGGGCCAAGCCTCGCATGGTCATCTGCGTTCCCTCCGGGATCACCGGGGTCGAGCAGCGGGCCGTGCAGGAAGCCGCGGAGTACGCCGGGGCGCGCAAGCCCGCCTACATCATCGAAGAGCCCATGGCCGCCGCGATCGGCGCCGGGCTCCCCGTGCACGAACCGGCCGGCAACATGGTCGTGGACGTGGGCGGCGGCACGACCGAAGTCGCGGTGATCTCGCTCGGCGGCATCGTCTCGAGTGAGTCCATCCGCATCGCGGGTGACGAGCTTGACGAAGCGATCATCACCTACGTCAAGAAGGAGTACTCGCTCGCACTCGGCGAGCGGACGGCGGAAGAGATCAAGGTCGCCCTCGCGAGCGCGTACCCGTTGGAAGAGGAGCTGTACGCGGAGATCCGCGGTCGCGATCTGGTCACCGGATTGCCGAAGACGATCGTCGTATCGACCGAAGAGATTCGCGAAGCGGTCGAAGAACCAGTGTCGGCAATCGTCGATGCGGTCAAAGTCACGCTGGACAAGACACCACCTGAGCTCGCGGCCGACATCATGGAGAAGGGCATCGTCATCACCGGTGGCGGTGCTCTCCTGCACGGTTTGGACCATCGGCTTCACGCCGAAACCGGGATGCCCATACTGATCGCCCCGAACCCCCTGTATTCGGTCGTGATCGGTTCGGGCCAGTGCCTCGAGGAGTTCGACGCACTGAAGCAGGTGCTCATGTCGTCGCAGCGGAGCTGACCGAATTCCGGGGAGTTCCTGAACCGTGGCGGTCTACCGACGCGCGAGTCGCCGGCGTTCCGTGCTCATCCTCCTGGTCTTGACCTCGATCACGTTGATCACGCTCGACGCCCGAGGCAACAACAGCGGGGTGACGCGCACGGTGCGCGATGCCGCGCGCGACTCCATGGCCCCGGTCCAGTCTGCGGTGGACGACGTGCTCTCGCCGGTCGACGACTGGGTGGACGGCGTCACCCGCAGCGCGGACATCAAGCAGGAGAACCGGGTATTGCGGCGCGAGCTGGCCGAAGCCCGAGGTCAGGCGGCGGAGTCCGCAAGGCGCGCGCCGCGAGAACCGGGAGCTGCGCAAGCTCAACGACTTGCCCTACGCCCCGGATCTCCGGGGAGTGACCGCGCAGGTGATCGCGGGTTCGCCGGGCAACTTCGAGTCCACGGTCGGGTTGGACAAGGGAACCGATGACGGGATCGTCAACGCGATGCCGGTCGTCGCGGGTGACGGGCTCGTCGGTCGCGTCGTGCAGGCGTCGCGCAAGCGGGCGACCGTGCTGCTCCTCACCGACGCGAAGTCGGGTGTGAGCGTGCGCCTCGGCACCACGGGTGACCGCGGTGTCGTGAACGGCCGCGCGGGAAGCAATCTCCTACGGCTCGAGGTCGAGCCCGACGTGAAGGTCAAGCGGGGCGATCAGCTGTTCACGTCCGGGCTGGAAGGCAGTGTCTTCCCCGCGAACATCCCAGTCGGTCGCGTCGTCTCGGTGAAGAAGGCACCCGGCGCGATCGAGCAGACGATCCTCGTGCGGCCGCTCGTGGATGTCGGGCGCGCGTCGTTCGTCCGCGCCCTGGAGTGGCCGGTCCGGGGGGCGACCTCCGGATGATGCGCGTCGGGCGGCTCTTCCTGCTCCTGATCGCGATCGTGCTCGTGCAGACCGCGGTGCTGCCGTACGCCCGGGTGTTCGGGGTGGTGCCGGACCTCGGCCTGGTCGCCACCGTGGCGATCGCGTACAAGGAAGGTCCGGAGCTCGGGGCGATCTTCGGCTTCTCCGCCGGGCTCGCCATGGACCTGTTCCTCCAGACCCCACTCGGGCTCACCGCCCTGTCCTTTGCCCTCACCGGCTACGTGATCGGGATCCTGCAGGGCGGGTTGCTCCGCAGCGCCTGGTGGGTGACGCCACTGCTCGGAGGGCTGGGCGGGATCCTCGGCGGGTTGCTGTTCATCGGGATCGGTGCGCTCGTCGGTCAGGAGCAGCTCTTCGCCCTCCGCTCGCTGCGGGTGGTGCTGCTCTCCGGTCTCTACGACGCCATCGTGGCCCCGATCGTGTTCCCAATTGCTGGTTTTGCGGCGCGAGGGCCGGGCCCGCGTACCGGGAGCGAGATGAGCAGGCCAGGATGGTGACTGAGTCTTCTGAAGATCTCCGGAGCGCGAACGCTCGACCGCGAGCGGGTTCGGGGCGCTCCGGCGGTTTCCGTCTCGGCCGTTCGTGGTGCACCGTTCGCCCACGCCCCACGGCTTTCTGCTGGTGAGTCTGTAGTGATCGAAAACCGCGTCCGCATGAGCATCGTCGGCGTGATCGCGCTGGCCCTGTTCAGCGCGCTCTTCGCCCGCCTCTGGTACCTCCAGATCGCGGCGTCGAGCGAGTACGCGGCCGCGGCGCAGAGCAACTCGGTGCGCACGGTCAACGAGCCTCCGATCCGGGGCCGGATCCTGGACGACCAGAACCGGGTGCTCGTCGACAACCGTGTCGCGAACGTGATCACGATCGATCGCAGGCTGGACGCTTCCAAGCGCACGATGGTCGTGAACCGGCTGGCCGAGCTGCTCTCGAAGCCGGCGACGGAGATTCGCAAGAAGCTCGATGACCCGCGCGTCTCTCCGTACACCGCGGTGCCGGTCGCGGTCGACGTCAGGTACGAAGACCTCGCGTACGTCAGCGAGCATCGCGAGGACTTCCCGGGTGTCCGGGCGGAGCCGATCGCGATCCGCCGGTACCCGAACGGGCAAGTCGGCGCGCACGTGCTCGGGTACGTCGGCGAGATCAACGAAGCGGAGCTCACCGCCCAGCCACCCGTCTGGGCACTACGAGCTCGGCGACACGATCGGCAAGGCGGGGGTGGAGCTCACCTACGAGTCGGACCTCCGCGGCAAGCCCGGTACCGAGCAGGTCGAGGTCGACTCGGCGGGCAAGGTGTTGCGCACGCTGAAGACGAACCGGCCGAAGCCCGGCCACGACGTGAAGCTCACGCTGGACCTCGACGTGCAGAAGCTGGCCGAGGACTCCCTCCAGCAGGGGATGCTCTCCGCGCAGGACACGCAGGACAAGAGCTACAAGAAGGGGTTCAAGAAGCTGGCGGCCCCGGCCGGGTCGGTCGTCGTGCTCAACGCCCAGGACGGATCCGTGGTGGCGATGGCCTCCAACCCGACCTACGACCCGAACCTCTTCTCGAACGGGATCCCCACCCCGACCTGGCAGTGGCTCAACGACCCGGCCCACCACTACCCGCTCGTGGACCGGGCGATCGCCGGCCAGTACGCCCCCGGCTCGACGTACAAGCTCGTGACCGCCATCGCCGGCCTGAACAGTGGTGTGATCACGGCGAACAAGACGATCGACGACAAGGGGAAGTACGCGTACCCGACCGACCCCAAGCGGTTCTTCACCAACGACAACAACGCGCGGTACGGCCGGGTCAACCTGGCGCGAGCGCTGACGGTCTCGAGCGACGTCTACTTCTACACGATCGGCGGCGACCTGTACTACCGCCAGAAGCACGACCTACCGAACGCGAACGCGCTGCAGGACACTGCGCGCGAGTACGGGTTCGGCACCGTGTCGGGCATCGGGTTGCCGAATGAGGCGAGCGGGCGCGTCCCCGACGCGGCATGGAAGGCCAAGGCGCACGAGACGAACCCGGCCGCGTTCCCGTTCCCGGACTGGCTGCCGGGCGACAGCATCGGCCAGGCGATCGGGCAGCAGGACCTCATCGTCACACCGCTGCAGCTGGCCAACGCCTACGCGACGTTCGCGAACGGCGGCACGCTCCGGGAGCCGCGGCTCGCGTCGGAGGTGCTCGACGCAAATCACAAGAAGATTCGCGACCTGGCGCCGATCACGCGCGTCGACGGTCGCGCCGTTGGCCGACCGCGGCGCGATGCTGGCCGGGTTCAGCGGCGTGGCCAGTGATCCGAAGGGCACGGCCGCGAAGGTCTTCGGCGGCTTCCCCACGGACATGGTGGGTGGGAAGACCGGAACCGCGCAGGTACAGGACAAGCAACCCACCTCCTTGTTCGTCGGGATGACGCCGGCGAGCAACCCGAAGTACATCGTCCTCGCCGTGGTGGAGGAAGGTGGCTACGGGTCCGAGACCGCCGCCCCGATCGTCCGGCGCATCATGCAGGGACTCAACGGCCTCCCGCTGACCGACGTGGTCACCCTCCCGCCCGCGGACGGCAACTGATGGGGACGGACTAGATGGCCGCGGTGCTCACCGATCGGCGGGCGCGGCTGCAGTCGTCGCCGCTGCGGCACCTCGACTTCGCGTTGGTCCTGGCTCCGGTGCTCATCTCCGGGCTCGGGCTGCTGATGATCTATTCGGCGACCCACACGCGTCTCGAGGACGCAGGCGTGGATCCCTTGACGTTCGTGAAGCGTCAGGCGGCCGCGATCGTCCTCGGCATCATCGCGATGGTGATCATGACGGTGATCGACTACCGCCGGCTGCGCGAGCTCGCGCTGTTCGGGTACGGGGTGACCGTGGTCATGCTCGTCGCCGTGCTGGGCATCGGCGTGCAGGTCAAGGGTGCGCAGGCCCGCTTCGACGTCGGTCCCATCCAGCTGCAGCCGGGTGAGCTGGCCAAGCTGTTCACGATCCTCGTGTTGGCCGGGTATTGCGCGCTGCACCGCGGCGATCTCGACGGACGCCGACTCTTCGTCGCGCTCTGCATCGCGGGTCTGCCGATCGGGCTCATCCTGCTCCAGCCGGACCTCGGTACCGACCTCGTGCTGATGTTCATCACGTTCGTGATGCTCGCGGTGGCCGGTGCCCGCGGTCGCCACCTGGTGATCCTCGGATTGCTCGGCATCACGGTCGCGATTGCCGCGGTGAACCTGGGGGTGCTGGAGCAGTACCAGATCGACCGCCTCACCAACTTCGCCGACCCGGGGAAGGACGCCGAGCGCTCGGGCTACAACCAGGACCAGTCCAAGATCGCGATCGGTCAGGGCGGGCTCACGGGCCAGGGGCTGTTCGAGGGTACGCAGACGACGGGCGCGTACGTGCCCGAGCAGCACACCGACTTCATCTTCACCGTGGTGGGAGAGGAGCTCGGCTTCGCCGGGGGGTCGGTGCTCCTGGCGCTCTTTGCGTTGATCGTGTGGCGCACCTGGCGAGCCGCCCGGCTCGCCAACGACCTCTTCGGCACGCTGTGCTGCGTCGGGGTGCTGGCGATGTTCGTGTTCCAGGTCTTCGAGAACGTCGGGATGACGATGGGCATCATGCCGATCACCGGGATCCCACTCCCCTGGATGAGCTACGGCGGATCGTCGGTCATCGTGTCGTTCGCGTGCATCGGGCTCGTCGCCAACATCCACATGCGGCGGTTCAGTTGAGCGCGACCCGCCGGCTCCTGCCGGTCGTCGCGCTCCTCGGTTGCGTCGCGCTCTCCTGCACCAGCAGCGGAGCCTCGGACCAGGCGACGAAGGCGAAGGTCAAGCCGCGTCCGTCCACCACGACCAGTACCACGAGCACCAGCACCACGACGACCACGGTGGCAGCGCCAGTAGGGCTGCGGGTGGGTGCGACCGGTCCGGAGGTCGTCGCGCTCCAGCAACGACTGGCCGCGTTGAAGTACGACATCCCCGCCGCGGACGGAGCCTTCGGTGCGGGGACGCAGCAAGCAGTGATGGCATTCCAGAAGGTCGAAGGCCTCGGGCGCGACGGTGTCGCCGGACCGCAGACGCTCGCGCGTTTGCAGACCGCAGGCATTCCGGCGCCGATGGTCCCGAACGGTGGCGCGACACGCGTCGAGGTGGACGTCGCGCGCCAGGTCCTCTTCTTCTATCAGGGCGGCTCGTTGTTCAAGACCGTCGCCGTCTCGACCGGATCGGGTGAGCGATTCTGCGTCGACGGCCGCTGCGCGACCGCAGTGACACCGAGTGGCTCGTACCGCGTCGGCAGCAAGATCTCCGGGTGGCAGACCGGGAAGCTCGGACGCCTCTACAAGCCGTCGTACTTCAACGGCAACATCGCGATCCACGGTGCGTTGTCCGTTCCCGCGGGCCCCGCGTCGCACGGTTGTGTGCGCGTCCCGATGTCGTCGGCCGACTGGATCTACGCCGCCCTCGGCCGGGGGACCGCGGTCTACGTGCTGAATGGCCCGAAGGCGCCCGCGCCGTTCAACGACACGGCTCCGCCGACGAAGCCGGATGCGAACCAGGCTCCGGGTGATGTGACCCCGACGCCGGTACTGCCCCGCCGGTCACCGCCCCGCCGGTCACGACCCCGACGGCGCCACCGACCTCGAGCTCCACCACCACGACGAGCAGCACCACGCCGCCGACGTCTTCCACGACCTAGCGGCCCGCCCCGCCGTGGCGGTGCGACGGCGCCGGTGGACCGGGCGGGGGACCGAGTGGTGGGGCAGGTAGGCTGCTCCGAGATGTCCAGCCTGTGGCCGCGGATTGAACCGCTCCTGGCCAGGGTCGAGAAGCCCGCTCGCTACATCGGGATGGAGCGGGGAAGCCAGCAACCGGTGCACCGGCCCGATGCGGTGGCCTGGTTGCTCGTATACCCCGACACCTACGAGATCGGGCTGCCCAACCAGGGGCTGCAGATCCTCTACGAGATCCTCAACGAACGCCGCGACGCCGTCGCCGAGCGTTCGTACGCGCCCTGGCTCGACCTCGAAGGCGAGATGCGCGCCGCTCAGGTGCCCTTCTTCTCGGTGGACACCCACCGGCCGGCGGCGGACTTCGACGTCATCGCGTTCAACCTCAGCGCCGAGCTCGTCTACACGAACCTCCTGAACTGCCTCGATCTCGGTGGGGTCCCGGTTCGGGCCGAGGCCCGCCGCGACGAGGACCCGCTGGTGCTCGCCGGTGGGCACTGCGCCTTCAACCCGGAGCCGCTCGCCGACTTCGTCGACGCGTTCGTCATCGGTGACGGTGAGGAGCCGGTCGGCGAGATCACCGAAGTCGTCAACGCGTGGAAGCGCGGCGGTCGGGTCGGCGGACGCGAAGCCGTGCTCCATGATCTCGCCACGATCGTCGGGGTCTACGTCCCGTCGATGTACGAGGTCGAGTACGACGGCGCGTTCATCCGGTCGGTCGCACCGCGCTACGCGGATGTTCCCGCGGTGGTGGACAAGCGCACCGTCGCGGACCTCGCGGACTGGCCGTACCCCAAGGAGCAGCTCGTCCCGCTGATCGAGGTCGTCCACGACCGGCTGAACGTGGAGATCTTCCGCGGCTGCACCCGTGGTTGTCGCTTCTGCCAGGCCGGCATGATCACGCGTCCGGTGCGCGAACGGCCCGCGGACCAGGTGCGGAGCATGGTCGCGAGCGGGTTGCAGCGCACGGGCTACGACGAAGTGGCGCTGACCTCACTCTCGAGTGCCGACTACTCCGGCATCGACGGGTTGGTCGGCGACCTCATGAACCAGCAGAGTGGCTGCGGCAACGTCGGCCTCTCCCTGCCCTCGCTCAGAGTCGACGCGTTCACCGTGGGCGTCGCCAGCCAGATCCAGAAGGTCCGCCGCACCGGGCTGACGTTCGCGCCCGAGGGTGGATCGTGGCGGATCCGCCAGGTCATCAACAAGCTCATCACCGAAGAGGACCTCTACACCGCGGTCGACGCCGCGTTCTCGCAGGGCTGGCGCCGGGTGAAGCTCTACTTCCTCGTCGGGCTCCCGACCGAGATGGACGAGGACACGCTCGGGATCGCCGAGCTGGCCCGCCAGGTCGTGAACGTCGGTCGCAAGCACACGAAGCAGGCGAGCTGCACCGTGTCCGTCGGCGGATTCGTCCCGAAGCCGCACACCCCGTTCCAGTGGTTCGGCCAGAACGGTGCGCAGGAGCTGCAGCGCAAGATCTGGTTGTTGCGCGACGACCTCAAGCGCACCCAGGCGAAGGTGAAGTGGCACGACCCGAACGCGACGTTCGCCGAAGGGCTCGCGTCGCGTGGTGACCGCAGGATCGGTCGGGTGATCGAGCGGGTGTGGCGTGCCGGCGGAACGTTCCAGGAGTGGAGCGAGCACTTCAGCATCGACCGCTGGACGGAAGCGATGGCGGCCGAGGGGCTCGACCCGGACTGGTACGTCACCCGGCACCGCACCGAGGACGAGATCCTGCCGTGGGACCACATCGCGGCGGGGCTGCACAAGGACTTCCTCTGGCAGGACTGGCAAGCCGCGCTGGCCGAGCACGGGCTCCCCGACTGTCGGTGGACGCCGTGCTACGACTGCGGGGTGTGCACCGACTATGCGATCGAGCACATCGTCGCGTCGCCGGTGCCGCCGGCCGGCGGCAGCCAGGGCACGGGTCAGGACCTGACCCAGGGCCACACCGTCCCTGTCTCCCTGCTCGGCCAGAGATCCGCTCAAGGAGCAGGAGCGCAGGCTGGAGTGACCCAGAGATGAGGGGCGAGCGCGGGTTCCCGGTGCGGGTGAAGTTCTCGAAGCACGGCAAGGTGCGCTTTGTCGGGCACCGGGATGTCGCCCGGGCGTTCGAGCGGGCGTTTCGGATCGTGAACCTGCCCGTGGGGTTCACGCAGGGCTTCTCGCCCCGACCCCGCGGTGAGCTTCGGTCTCGCATTGTCCGTGGGTCACGAGTCCGACGCGGAGTACCTGGACGTCGAGCTGTCGGAGCCGGTCGACGTCGAGGTGTCGACGCTGCTCACCGAGGCGTTGCCGGAGGGGATCGCTGTCGTGGGCACGACGGCGTTGGCAGACCGCGCTCCGGCGCTGCAAGAGGCCGTGACTGCGGTCGAGTGGGAGATCGAGGTGACGGGACCGGACGATCCGGGCTCCGCACCGCTCGCAGTGGCGCGCCTCGTGGCCGCAGCGATGGCAGAACCGTCCTTGCGCATCACCCGGACGCGCAAGGGTCGCGAGGCAGTCGAGGACATCCGGCCCGCATTGAGGCGGGTTGAGGTGCTCGGGGAGACCGAGCATGGGGTGCGCCTCGGGGTCGAGGTCTCGACGCAACCGGTGAGTGTCCGGCCCGGCGAGCTGCTTGCCGCGCTCGGGGGCGACCTCACCGAGCGGCGGGTCCTGCGGACCGGGCAATGGATTGAGCGCGGTGGTGCGCGGCTGGAGCCGCTCGTCGCCGACCCGCGAGGCGCCGTCGAGGCGCGCGCGTCATGAGAAGAGGAACTGATGTCCGACGAGATGATGTCGGGGGCCGCTGCGGCCTCCGAACCCCAAGCCGTTACCCCGCAGCAACGATGCGGAGCGGGCTGACACACCGTCAGCACCGCCGAGCACCGCGCCGGAGCCCGGCGAAACCGACGGTGCACCCGAGAGCCCAAGTGCCGCCAGTGGGACCGACGGTCCCGCCGGCGCGCCGTGGAAGCGGCGTCGGCGCGGCTCGCGCGGTGGCCGGAACCGGCGCAAGCCCTCGCCGGCGGGTGGTCCGGTCAATGCCGAGAGTGATGACGGTGATGCCGACGACCCCGACTTCGATCTCGACGACGCGGACGACGATGGCGCGGGTGACTCGTCGACCGGTCGCGGCCGCGACGAGCGGGCCCGCTCCGACCGGGGCCTGACGACCGACGACCTGGCGGAGACCGCGCTCGAAGACGCGGGCCTGAAGACCCCCCGGGTGGGCGACACGCGACCGGCCGCAGCGCCACCCGCGGGCCGGCCGAAGATCGGTGACAGCCGTCCCGCGCCGGCCGGGGAGCCGTCCGACACTCCCGGCGGAACCGGCGGGGGCAACGGGAACGGAACCGCCGCCGGCAATGGCGGCGCCGGTACGGGCGCGCCCCGCAAGCGCCGTCGCCGGGGTGGCCGCGGGAGGAGCCGCAGCGGAAGCGGCGCCGGCAATGGTGGCGGGGGAGGCGGCGCGAGCGGCGGGGGGAGCGGGTCGCGTGCGTCGTCGGGCCGGGCCGACAGTGAGGTCGTGAAGTCGTCGGTCTCCTCGGAGGACTTCGGGGTCCTCGAAGAGCTCGATGACGAGACGTTGCAACGGCGCCGGGGTCGCACGCGCAAGGGACGCCCCACGGGCCGCTACCAGATGGTCGTGCACGTCGACGCGCAGGGCGTGATCCAGATGGCGGTGCTCGAGGGTCGTGTGCTCGTCGAGCACTACGTCAGCCGCTCGCAGGACGACGCGACTTCGATCGACGGCAACATCTACATGGGCAAGGTCCAGAACGTGTTGCCGGGAATGGAAGCCGCGTTCATCGACATCGGCACGCCGAAGAACGGAGTCCTCTACCGGGGCGATGTCACGTTCGACGAGTCCGAGGTCGAGGAGGCCCAACCGAAGATCGAGCGCCTGCTGAAGAACGGCCAGCACGTGCTGGTGCAGGTGACGAAGAACCCGATCGGCGCCAAGGGTGCGCGCCTCACGCAAGAGGTGAGCCTGGCCGGTCGCTTCGTCGTGATGGTGCCCGGACAACCGGCCACGTACGGCATCTCCAAGCGGCTTCCCGACGACGAGCGCCGCCGCCTCCGGAAGGTCCTCGAAGGCATCCGTCCGCCCGACGCCGGCTTGATCGTGCGCACCGCCGCGGAAGGGGCGACCCCCGATGAGCTCGCGCGGGACCTCGCGCGCCTGCAAGATCAGTGGAAGCAGATCTCGGCACTTGCGGAACGCGCGAAGTCGGCGAAGCTCCTCTACCAGGAGCCCGCGCTCGTCGTGCGCGTCATCCGGGAGGAGTTCACCAAGGAGTACCGCTCGATCGTCATTGACGACCAGGAGATGTATGAAGACGTGAAGGGCTACGTCGAGGCGATCGCTCCGGAGCTTGCGGAGCGGGTCGAGCTCTACGACGACCCTCACCTCCCGGTGTTCGAGCGCTTCCACGTGCACGAGCAGCTGCACAAGGCTCTGGACCGCAAGGTATGGCTGCAGTCCGGTGGTTCGCTCATCATCGAGCGCACCGAGGCCTTGACGGTGATCGACGTGAACACCGGCAAGAACGTCGGGAAGTCCAACCTCGAAGAGACGGTGTTCATCAACAACCTGGAGGCGGCGGACGAGGTCGCCCGCCAGCTCCGGCTCCGCGACATCGGCGGCATCATCGTCATCGACTTCATCGACATGGAGATCCGCAAGAACCGGGACGAAGTCATCAAGGCGTTCCGGGAGGCACTGGCCCGGGACAAGACCCGGACCCAGGTCTTCGAGATCTCCGAGCTCGGTTTGGTCGAGATGACCCGGAAACGGATCTCCGAGGGGCTGGTCGAGGCGTTCTCCGAGACCTGTCCCAGCTGCGCCGGCCGCGGTTTCCTCGTCGACGAGTCGATGCTGTAAAGTCCCCAGGTTCCCCCGCGAGTCTCGAGGATTTCACGCGCCATGTACGCAGTCATCGCCACGGGCGGTAAGCAATACAAGGTCGAAGAGGGCCAGCGCCTCGATGTCGAGCGCCTGGGCGCCGCCGAGGGCGAGGTCGATCTCCGGCCGGTGCTCCTCGTGGACGGTGCCTCCGTGCTCTCGACCCCCAGCCAGCTCGGTGGGGCGAGCGTGACGGCGAAGGTCGTGGGCGACGCCCGCGGGCCGAAGATCAACGGCTTCGTCTACAAGCCGAAGACGAACAACCGGAAGCGGTGGGGTCACCGCCAGAAGTACACGACCATCGAGATCACCGCGATCACCAAGGGCTGAGGGAGCACCGATGTCGAAGAAGAAGGGCGCCGCCTCCTCCCGCAACGGACGTGACTCCAACGCTCAGCGGCTCGGAGTCAAGGTGTCGAGCGGTACCGTCGTCACGGCCGGGACGATCATCGTCCGCCAGCGCGGTACGCGGTTTCACCCGGGCGAGAACGTCGGCCTGGGCAAGGACGACACGTTGTTCGCCCGCGCCCACGGCACGGTGCAGTTCGGGCACCGCAAGGGTCGCAAGCTCGTCGACGTGCTTCCCGCAACTCCTGCCTGAACGGCTCGGAGGCGCAATAGCCTCTCTTCGTCATGAGTAAGAGCGGGCACCGAGGTTTCGTCGACGAAGCGCAGCTCAACGTGCGCGGCGGCGACGGTGGCGCCGGGTGTGTCTCGATGCGGCGGGAAGCGCACGTCCCCAAAGGCGGCCCCGACGGTGGGGACGGGGGCAAGGGCGGCGACGTCTGGCTGCTGGCCGACCGCAACGTCGCGTCGCTGCTCGCGTTCCGCGATCACCCGCACCGCAAGGCGAAGTCCGGTACGCACGGCTCCGGGAACCAACGCCACGGGGCGAGCGGCGAGGATCTCGTCGTCCACGTGCCCGAAGGCACCACCATTCGCAACCACGAGACCCACGAGATCGTGGCCGACCTCATTGCGCACGGCGACACCTGGCTCGCCGCCCGCGGCGGTCGAGGTGGGCGGGGCAACACCCGCTTCCTCTCCAACGCGCGGCGAGCCCCGAGCTTTGCCGAGCAGGGCGAGTACGGCGAGCAGCAGTGGCTCGACCTCGAGCTGCGGCTCATGGCCGACGCCGCGCTGGTGGGCTTCCCCAACTCGGGCAAGTCGACGCTGATCTCGACCGTGAGCGCGGCGAAGCCGAAGATCGCGAACTACCCCTTCACCACGCTGGAACCGAATCTCGGCGTGGTGCGCTTCCAGGACCACGAGTTCGTCGTCGCCGACATCCCGGGGCTGATCGAAGGGGCGGCGGAAGGCAAGGGCCTCGGCCATCAGTTCCTCCGCCATGTGGAGCGGGCCCGGGTCCTCGTGGTGCTGCTCGACCTTGCACCCATGGACGACCGCAGCCCGCAGGACCAGGTTCGGATCCTGCTCGACGAGCTGCGGCGCTACCGGCCCGAGCTGCTCGAGCGGCCGCGCCTGATCATCGGCACCAAGTCGGATGTCGCAACGTTCGAATACGACGGCCTCTGCATCTCTGCGGTCGCGCACCAGGGTCTGGACACGCTGCTCGGACAGCTCGGGACCCTGATCGACGAGGCGCGCAACGTCGAGCCGGAGGCGGCACCGTTCGTCGTGTACCGCCCCGAGGAAGAGGGCTTCGTCGTGCGCCGGGACGACGACGGCGCGTGGCGCGTCAGCGGCCGCTCGGCCGAGCGGGTCGTGGCCGTCGCCGATCTCACCAACGAGGAAGCGCTGTCCTACGTGCAGGACCGGTTCCGCCGGATGGGTGTGGAGAAGGCGCTGGCCAAGGCGGGAGCACGCGAGGGGGATCTGGTGCGGGTGGGCCCGGTCGAGCTCGAGTACGTCGAGGGGATCTAGTGCGCCATCGCCAATGCCATCGGACGGAGCACTAATGCTCGCGGTGGTCAAGGTCGGCTCGTCGTCGATCACCTCAGCCGGCGGTGAGATCGATGACGCCGCGCTGCGCAAGCTCTGTGCCGAGCTCGTCGCCGCCCGGCGCGCGGGCCACGAAGTGCTGCTCGTGTGCTCGGGAGCGATTGCGGCAGGGCTGCCTGCGCTCGGGCTGGAGCGCCGGCCGACGGACATCGGCACGCTGCAGGCGATTGCCGCGGTCGGTCAGCCCCGGCTGATGGAGCGCTTCGGCGCGATCCTGGCCGAGGAGCACGTCGTCGCGGGGCAGGTGCTGGTGACGCCATTCGACTTCGTCCATCGATCGCAGTATCTCCACGCACGCGAGACGTTGCAGCGCCTGCTCGAGCTCGGGGTGGTCCCGGTCGTGAACGAGAACGACACGGTGGCTGACGACGAGATCCGGTTCGGCGACAACGACCGGATCGCGGCGCTGGTGGCGAACATGGTTCACGCCGAGCTGTTGGTGCTCTTGACCGACACCGCCGGTCTGTTCACCGCCGATCCCCGTCTGGACGCCGACGCGTCGTTGATCGAGGAGATCGCGGCGGTGGACGAGGCCCTGGAGGCGGTCGCCGGTGGGACGGGTTCGGCCCGGGGGAGCGGCGGCATGGCGAGCAAGCTGGCCGCGGCCAAGATCGCGTCGTGGTCCGGGATCCGAGCCGTCATCGCGGCTGCGGACGAACCGGGCGTCGTCATGGACGCCCTGGCCGGAAAGCCGGTCGGCACCGTGGTCCAGCCCCACGCGGAGCGGCTTCCGAGCCGCAAGCTCTGGATCGCGTTCGCGGTGGCGGCGTCGGGGAGGGTCATCGTGGACGACGGTGCACGACGGGCGCTCGTCTCGAACGGCCGGTCCCTCCTGGCCGCAGGGGTCCGTGAGGTCGAGGGCTCGTTCGACGCGGACAGCGCCGTCGAAGTGGTGGGTGAGGACGGTCGAGCGTTCGCCAAGGGCCTGGTGCGGTACTCCGCGTCCCGTCTGCGCGCGGCGGCCGGACTGCGCTCGGGTGATCTGCCGGACGGTGCGCCGGCAGAGGTCATCCATCGCGATGATCTCGTCGTGCTCGCGTAGTCGACGGACGGTGCACGCACAGCTGCCAGAATTGTGTGCAGACGCGAGCGGGGCCGCAGCGACCGTGCCAGCTGCGACCCCGCGCTCCCCGACCTGCCGTGGGCCCGGTTGCCCATCCCCGCCCATTCTGCGGATATGGGTGTGATCCGGGCCCTCCCCCCGTACCAGCAGGTGAGAACCACGCACAGTGTGACCTAGGCCACAAGGGAAGGCAACTACTTCCTCGCCTTTTGCCGCGAGCCGCCACGTTGCGCGGTTCCGGGGGCGGGCCCCCTCCCGGTCTGGAGCGTCGAACCGGGACCGGAATCCCAGGACTTGACCGAACGGTCAAGGATTACACTCGGCCCATGATCGCAGGGCGGAGTGGGCACAGCCGAGCGGAGCGCGGGAGCGGGCACGAAGTGCGGACGCCGGAGTGACCCACCAGGCAGTGCGAAGCCCGGACCGGCCCCGAACGGCGGAGTGGGAGTGATGTCCGCTGCCGCCGTGACCGATCTGGGTCGCCGGGCGGCCGGCGCGGCCCGAGTGCTCGCCGGGGCCTCCACCGCGGCCAAGGACGCTGCGCTGCTGGCTGCGGCCGAGGTGCTGCAAGCGCGGGCTCCGGAGGTCCTGAGCGCCAACCGGGCCGACCTGGAGGCTGCCTCCGCCGCCGGGATGGAAGCCGGGCCGCTGGACCGACTGCGTCTGACCGAGGCCCGTATCGGGGCCATGGCGGCGGGCCTGCGCCAGGTCGCGAGCCTTCCGGACCCGATCGGCGAGGTCCTGGACGGCTGGCGGCGCCCGAACGGCCTCGAGATCTCCCGGGTCCGGGTACCGCTCGGGGTCGTGGCGATCATCTACGAGAACCGCCCCAACGTGACCTCCGATGCCGCCGGGCTGTGCCTCAAGTCGGGCAACGCCGCCCTCCTCCGGGGTAGCAGCACGGCACTGCGTTCCAACCTCGCGATCGCCGGCGCATTGCGGGAGGGCTTCACGAAAGCGGGCCTGCCCGAGGACGCGCTCGTGCTCGTTGATGACGTGTCGCACGAGACCGCAGTCGGGGTCATGCAGCTCACCGAGTACGTCGACTGCCTGATACCCCGGGGTGGTCCGGCGCTCATCCAGAGCGTGCGCGAGAACGCGACCGTCCCGGTGATCATCGACGGAGACGGCAACTGCCACGTGTACGTCGATGCCGCGGCCGACCTCGACGCCGCCCTGGACATCGTGCTCAACGCCAAGACTCAGCGCCCCAGCGTGTGCAACGCGGCGGAGTCGCTCGTGGTTCACGAAGCCATTGCCGATGCGTTTCTCCCTCGGGTCGCGGACGCGCTCGCCGCGGAAGGTGTTGAGCTGCTCGGAGACGAGGAATCTCGCCGGCGGGTGCCGTCGATGGGGGTCGCAACGGACGAGGACTTCGGACGCGAGTTCTCCGCGTTGGTGCTGAGCGTCGCGACGGTTCCGTCGCTGGACGCCGCGATCGATCATGTCAACCGGTTCGGGACCGGGCACACCGAGGCCATCCTCACGGGTGACCTCGCCGCGGCACGTCGCTTCACGCACGAAGTCGATGCCGCGGCGGTCGTGGTCAACGCCTCGACCCGGTTCACGGATGGCGAAGAGTTCGGGTTCGGCGCCGAGATCGGTATCTCGACGCAGAAGCTGCACGCGCGTGGCCCGATGGGGTTGCGCGAGCTGACGACGTACAAATACGTCGTCTGGGGCGACGGACAGGTGAGGAACTAGGTGGCTGAGCGGTTCAAGTCAGTTGACGATGTCGTCGAGCGCCTGCGGGGCGCCGACTACCTCGCAGACACCGGGATCGCCGGCGTCGTGTACCTCGCAGACCGGCTCGAGAAGCCGGTCCTGGTCGAGGGACCGGCGGGCGTCGGGAAGACCGAGCTGGCGAAGGCGGTGGCCGAGGTCACCGGCTCGCGGCTCATCCGCCTGCAGTGCTACGAGGGGCTCGACGAGTCCAAGGCGCTGTACGAGTGGAACTACAAGAAGCAGCTGCTGCGCATCCAGGCGGACCGCGAGCACGAGACCGACTGGGCGACGGTCGAGTCCGACATCTTCGCCGAGCCGTTCCTGCTGACCCGGCCGTTGCTCGAGGCGATCCGCGCCGACGAGCCGATCGTCCTGCTCATCGACGAAGTAGACCGGGTCGAGATCGAGACCGAAGCGTTGCTCCTCGAGGTGCTCTCGGACTTCCAAGTGTCGATTCCCGAGCTCGGCACGATCGTGGGCAAGCAGCGGCCGATCGTGCTGCTCACGTCCAACAACACCCGTGAGCTGTCCGAAGCGTTGAAGCGGCGCTGCCTCTACCTCCACATCGACTACCCCGAGCTCGAGCGCGAGAAGGAGATCGTGCGGGTCCGGGTGCCGGAGATCGACGAGGCGCTGGCCGAGCAGATCGCGCAGGTCGTGCGTTCGATCCGCTCGCTGGATCTCAAGAAGGCGCCGTCGATCTCGGAGACGATCGACTGGGCCCGCACGCTGCTGTACCTCGGTCACGGTGCGGTGGACCCGCAGGTGATCGGCGAGACGCTGCACGTGCTGCTGAAGTACCAGACGGACATCCAGAAGGCCCGCAAGGAGCTCGTCGACCAGCCGAAGGTGGGCACGGGTCTCCCCGCTTCGCGCGGCTGATCCGTGCACTTCGCGAAGTTGACCGACTCGATGGGCCGGAACCAGCTCGAAGTCCCCTCCGGCGTCGGGAGCGGCGTCATGCTCGACGTGCTCCAGGGTTTCGTCCACGAGCTGCGGGCTGCCGGCCTCCCGGTCTCGATGACCGAGAACCTCGATGCGATGCGCGGGGTCGAGCAGATCCCGCTCACCCAGCGCGAAGCCTTCCGCGAGGTGCTGGCCGCGACGCTGGTGAAGAGCTTCCGCCACCGGCGGGCGTTCGACACCGTCTTCGACGTCTACTTCTCCCTCTACGTGGGTGGGGTCGACGGCGACGGCGACCCGAGCTCCGAGATGGGGCCGGCGGACGAGGCGGGGGGGATTCCGGGTCAGCAGGGGAGCGGTGGCTCGGGCGAGGGGATGAGCAACGAGGAGCTCGCCGAGATGCTCCTCAACGCGCTGATGAACATGGACCAGGACCAGCTCCGCCAGATCGCGGCGATGGCGGTGACCCGCTTCGCCGGGATGGAGCCGGGTCGACCCGTCGGTGGGACGTATTACCTCTACCGCACGCTGCGCCAGCTCGACTACGACGGCTTGGCCGAGCGCCTCATGGAGCGCGCGCAGCAGCAGGGGCAAGGCCAGGGTGACGGCGAATCGGAAGGCGACGAGGGTGATCTCCAGGCCCGGTTCGCGCGTGAAGAGTACGAAGCGCGGCTGCGGGAGCTGCGAGAGATGATCGAGGCGGAGATCCGTCGCCGGCTCGTCGCCGACCGTGGGGTCGAGGCCATGGCGCGCACCCTGCGCAAGCCGCTGCCGGAGGACATCGACTTCATGCACGCGTCGCGCGACGAGATGCAGCAGCTGCAGCGCGCCATCGAACCGCTCACGCGCGCGCTCGCGGCCCGGCTCGCACAGCGGCGCAAGCGCAAGAACCGCGGACATCTGGACTTCCGCTCGACGGTCCGGCACTCGATGGCGTACGGGGGAGTCCCGGCCGAACCGAAGTTCAAGAGCCCGCGCCCGTCCAAGCCGGAGATCATGGTGGTCGCCGACATCTCCGGATCGGTCGCGAGCTTCGCCCGCTTCACGCTGCAGTTCGTCTACGCGATCGCCGGGCAGTTCTCCAAGGTGCGCTCGTGGGTGTTCATCGACGGCATCGACGAGGTCACTCGGTTCTTCCACGAGTCGGACGAGCTCACCGAGGCGGTGCAACGAGTCAACACCGAAGCCGACGTCGTCTGGGTCGACGGCCACTCGGACTACGGGCACGCGTTCGAGGTGTTCCGCGAGCGACACCTCCAGGAGGTCACGCCGAAGTCGTCGATCATCCTGCTCGGTGACGCGCGCAACAACTACCACGCGGCCCAGGCCTGGGTGCTGAAGGACCTGCGCGAGCGGGCGCGGCGGCTCTACTGGCTGAACCCCGAGCCGCGTGGCTACTGGGACACCGGCGACTCGATCGTCTCGGAGTACGGCGTGCACTGCGACGGCGTCTACGAGTGCCGCAACCTCCGCCAGCTCCAGCGCTTCGTCACGGCCGTCGTCGAGCAGTAGCCGACACACCTGCCCAGATCGGGTCGAGACCGTTCCCCGTTTGTGCCGTTGAGGTCCTCACGGAACCCCGATGGCCCGAACGGAGGGTTGGGATCGCCGGGCGCTAGCGATCGAGCAGCTGCCAGGCGCGGTCAGCGACGCGGGCGAGCGCCATCAGCTGGGCCCGTTCGCGGAGCCGGAACGTCTGCCCGGCGCGACCGACGAGCAGGACGGCACCGAGGTGCTCGAGCGCGGCGACGGCGAGGTCGACCGGACCGGCGGCACCATCCGCGACCGACGGCGACGCGAGCGTGCCGAGCGCGAGGGCCTCGAGCTGGTCGGTCGGTGGCGCCTCGCCGGCGACCGCGAGCAACGCACCGTCAGCGATGAGCGCGCTCCATTCGGCGAGGAACTCGCGCCGGGTCTGGGCCACGAGCCGTTCCCCGAGCGCGGCGGTGTCCGCCGACTCGCACAGCTTTGCCGCGGACTCCAGTGCGTCGAGGCGCGGGTCCGGGAAGCGTCCGACGATGCGGACCTCTTCGACCGATGCCCCGTCGACCTCTTCGACCTCGCGGATGAGGACCGAGAGCAGCTCGACATCGCCAAGGCGCACCGCGAACTCGTCGATGACGACGCCCTCGCCCCGCTCCAGGACGTCGATCCCGACGATGTCGCCCCGCACCGCACCGATGCGAGACGCCACGAGACCGAGCGCACCGGGTCGATCCGGCAGCCAGACGCGCACGAGGACACTTGCTGCCTCACCCATCACCCCACCTTACGGACCTCTGCAAATCTCCAGGGTTACGGGCATGTGAACGGAATGATGCCCGGAGTGTGACGCCCGTAGACTCCGGGGGTGCCGGAGCGACTCGGGATCCTCGGTGGCACCTTCGACCCCGTCCACGTCGGCCACATCGTCGCCGCGGTGCAGGTGCGCGCCGAGCAGGGGCTCGACCGGGTGCTGATGGTGCCGGCCGGCGATCCGTGGCAGAAGCGCGGCCTCGTCGTGGCGTCACCGGAGCAGCGGCTGGCCATGGTCGAGCTCGCGTGCCGGGAGCTCCCTGGCGTCGAGGCATCCCGAGTGGAGGTGGATGCCGCCGGCCCGTCCGTCACCGCAGACACCCTCGAGCGGCTCGCGGCCCCGGACCGGGAGATCTCGCTCCTCCTCGGCGCCGACGCGGTCGCGAACATGTCGACCTGGCGGCGGCTCGACGAGACGCGGGACCTGGCCTCGATCGTGGTGGTCGAACGCGCCGGTGAGCACGCCGATCCGCCGGGCCCGGGTTGGCGGTTCGCCCATGTGACGATCCCGCGCCTCGATGTGTCATCGTCGGACATCCGCGCCCGGGTGGCCGCCGGCGCTCCGATCGACGGGCTCACGCCGCCGGACGTGGTGCGATTCATTCGGGAACACGACCTCTACACTCTCGGCTGATGGCGCAATCCGCGGGCGGCACGGTGCTCGAGGAACCGCCCTCCGGCGGCCGGCGGGAGCGCCGCCGGGGGCGCTCCGACCGCTCGCACCGTCGGGGCGATCCGGCGACCGACGAGGAGAACGGCGGGCCGGTGAGTGCTCGCCAGGCGCGTCGACACGTTGCGGAACGACGTCGGTTCTGGTTCGTGCTCATGCCCATCGTCGGACGTGCTCTTAGCGCTGACTGTGGCAGTCGGCGCGGTGATTCGCGCGAACGACGACGGTGCGGACGGCTCCGGTTCGACGGGTGCCGGCGATGGCTCGCGCCGGGCGAACACGCTGCTGCTCTCGCACCGCGGTGCTGATGGTCGGCTCGACCTCCTCGTCCTGACCGGTACGGATCGTCAACGCGCCGCGATCCTCCTGTTGCCCACCGCGACCCAGGTCGAAGTCCCGTCACTCGGACCGCAGGCGCTCGCCGACATTCCGAACGACGGCGATCCGGCGCTGCTGACGACCACGATCGAAAACCTGCTCGGCGTTCGTATCGTGAAGACCGCGACGATGGACGACGCCACGCTGACTGCGCGCACTCGCGAAGGCCGCACCGATCCCGGCCGACCTCCACCGCGCCGTGCAATTCGACGAGGCTGCCGGCGTGCTCTTCGCGTCCGGCAACACGCACGTCACTGCCGAGGACGCGACCCAGCTGCTCGTGCGCAGTCAGCCCGGCAGTGAGCTCGACCGGCTCGTCACCGTGCAGGACGTGTTGGACGGTTGGCTCGGCCGGTTGCGGAATCCCCGCATCGCGCGGGCGACGGTCAGCGCAGCACCGGAGCTCGCGGCCTTGATCGCGGTGGCTCGTGCCCGTGACCGCCGCACGGACAGCCTCCCGGTGGAATCCGTCACGACCGCCGGTGGCGAGCGATTCGAGCCGCGCGTCGGAGATGTCGGTCGATACGTGTCCGGCGCGTTCCCCAACGCCCGCTTGGGTCGAGGCACGAAGCGGCCGCGGGTCGAGATTCTCAACGGCACGGGCGCGGTGGGCCTGGCTCAGTCGATCGCCGGCACCGTCGTACCCGCGGGCGGGCAGGTGACGCTCACGGGCAATGTCCCGAACTTCGGTGTGACCGATACCCAAGTCGTCTATTACCGGGACGCCGACCGCGCCGACGCGCAACGATTGCTGGACGCACTGGATTGTGGGGCGTTGAAGAAGGCAGATCGCGCCCTGGGAGTGGTCGACGTGACGATCATCGCCGGGGCAGACTGCTTCCGTACCGGCGACACCCCCGGTCCGTAGTCGGAAGGAAACCACCTGGACGCGAACCGACGGGCCGTGATTGCCGCCAGAGCGGCCGCGGACAAGAAGGCTGAAGACACCCTCGCCCTCGAGGTGGGGGACATCATCGGCATTGCGGAAGTGTTCGTGATCACGAGCGGCACCAACACACGCCAGGTGCGCACGATCTGCGAAGAGATCGAGGCCGCACTCAAGCGGGAGGACGGCGAGGCCCCGCGCAGCATCGAAGGGCTGAGCGACGCGTCGTGGGTGCTCCTCGACTACGGCGACCTCATCGTGCACGTGTTCCTGGCGGAGACCCGCGAGTACTACGCGCTGGAACGGCTCTGGACCGATGCGCCCCGCATCGCCTGGGAGCCGACCTCCTCCGCGGCGCGCTGAGCCGGGAGCGTCAGTTCTCGACCCACGGTCGCAGCAGCACGCCCCGCTCGGCCAGCGCATCCTTGAGCTCGCGGACCCCGAGGTTCCGGTCCAAGCGCGGTGAGTACAGGATCGAGCTGATGATCGCCGCGGACGCGCCGCCGGTCGTGAGCCCGTCGGCGATGTGCTCCGGGCGTGCCGGCACCGCCGGACGCGATGACGGGCACGTTGACCGCGGCGGCGACCGCGCTCGTGATCTCGAGGTCGTAACCCGACGCGGTGCCGTCACGGTCGATGCTGTTCACCACGATCTCGCCCGCGCCGAGCGATTCGCCCTTCCGCACCCACTCGAGCGCGTCCATCCCGGTCGCAACCCGCGCGCCATCGATGAACACCTCGTAGCCACTCGGGATGGCGGTACTGGGCTCGACGCGCTTCACCTGGGTGCTCAACACGATGCACTGCCGACCGAACGCTTCGGCACCTTGGCGGATGATGTCGGGCTCGCGCACGGCCATCGAGTCGATGCTGATCTTCTCCGCTCCAGCCTTGAGCACCTCGAACATGTCGTCGATCGAACGGATGCCCCCGCCGACGGTGAACGGAACGAAGACGTGCTCGGCCACACCGCGGACCGTCTCGAGATCGATCTTTCGCTGCTGGGCGCTGGCCGTGATGTCGTAGAACACGATCTCGTCGATCTGGTCCTCGTAGAGCAGCTGGGCCAGGTCGGTCGCGGGGGCGACGTCGATGTTGTCCTGGAACTTCTGGGCTTTGGTGACCCGGCCGTCGACCACGTCGAAGCATGCGATCAGTCGCTTGGTGAGCATCAGCTGCCATCCCACGCCGCGAACCCATTGAGCAGCCGCAAACCGAGCTCGCCGCTCTTCTCCGCGTGGAACTGCGTCGCGATGAGGTTCTCGCGGGCCACCACGGAGCAGAACTCCACCCCGTACTGCGTGGTGCCGAGTACGTCTTCCTCGTTCGCGGGCACCGCGTAGTAGGAGTTGACGAAGTAGCAGTGGGTGGGGTCGGGGAGGCCGGCCGTCACGGGATGCTCCCGCCGGAAGCGCACCGCGTTCCAGCCGATCTGCGGCACCCGGTCGGTGTCGGGGAAGCGGCGGACCTCGCCCTGCAACCACCCCAGTCCCTCGGTGTCTCCCTCGGCGCTGCGCTCGAACAGGACCTGGAGCCCGATGCAGATCCCGAGGAACGGCACCTTGTCGTCGAGCACCCGACCGCGCAGGGGCGCGAGCAGGCCGGACTCGGTCAGCGACGCGAGCGTCGCGCGAGCCGCCCCGACACCCGGGAGGATGAGGCGGTCCGCCGCCATGAGCCCACCGGAATCGGCGACGAGGTGCGCGTCGAGACCGAGCCGCGCCAGGGCGTACATGACGCTCGGCGCATTGCCGGCTCGATAGTCGATGACTCCGATCACGGCGGGGAGTCTACGGAACGGCTCTCCCGCGCTTCGATTGATTGTCCGTGTGTGCGCGAGCTGTCCGCTCGGACAGCACATCGGCTGGAACGACAGTCCGGAAGTTGCCGCGACCGTCAGCGGGGCGTGATCGCGTAGACCTTGGTTCGACCCTCGGTGTGGAGAAGCTGGAGCGGGTAGGAGGTGTCCGTGACGAGGCACGTCGCGCCGTACCGGGTCGCGACCCGGTTGATCTGCTCGAGGGTCAGGGAGCTGTACGCGGCCCGGATCTTCGTGAGGTCGCCGTGCCAGGCGTGACCTTCGAAGTAGTCGGCGCCACCGACGAGCTGGTCGATGCGCCGCTTCCACTCGCCGAGCCGGTCGTAGGGGATGGCCTGCCAGTTGACGACCTGCGGCACCTCGGCTCGCTCGAACGCGTCCTGGCGATCGAGCGGGAAGATGCAGGTCGTGGTGCGGGGCAGGTTGCGGCGCACCCAGCCGAAGGAGTCGGCCATGGTGTCGTCCGTGGTCCACGCGTGCACGTTGCGGCGGATCAGCCGCGGCGCGGCGAGGAGCGGCGCGGTGGGGAACACCGCGAGCAGGACGATCGCGACCAACGCCACGTAGCCGCGCCGACGGACGCGGCGGCGCCGGCGCCGGCCGGCTCCCTGCCCCTGGATCGCGGTGACCGCGAGGCGCACCGCCTGGAAGAAGAACACCAGCGGCACGATCAGCGGGAACGACCGCAACGGCATGAGCCGCAGGTAGTCCCAGACGTGGAACGCCCGCGCGATGAACGCGATGGCGAACGGAACCGCCGCCGCGATCTGGAACGCGACGAAGAATCGCTGGATGAGATCACGGGCCGACCGCCGGTAGGCCCAGAGGTTGAATGCGAGCATCCCCGCGAGCGTGACGACGTGCAGCGCGACCTGGCCGTACCCGAGGGTCTGGCCGCCGAAGAACGGGTCGGTGTGGTACGGAATCGCTTCGAGCACGACGAAGCGCTGCACCGCGGGGGTCGCCGTCCCGACGGCGGAGAGCGCGCCGATCACGCCCGGTACGGCGAAGATGGCGGCCAGCCAGCACCACTTCAGCGTCGGGACCCGCGTCTCGGGGAGGGCGAGCAGCGCGATCCCGGCGCCCCACGCGCCCCACATGCCGACCGCGGGATGGAAGCTGACGGTGAGGCCGAGCAGCGCCAGCGCGAGTGGTATCCGCTTCGCGCTGATCGCGAGGAGCGCGCCGAGGAAGCACACGTACGCCACGGTCTTGGCCTCGAACGTCCCCACGATCCACTCCGAGCCCATCAGCGCCTGGTTGCTGACGATCCAGAGGCTCACCGCGGCGGCCGCAGGCCACGGCGTCAGGCCGAGCCGGTTGCCGATCCTGATGAGGAGCAGGCCCAGAATCGGCCAGAAGACGAGGCGGCCGATCCACCCGAACTCGGAGATGGAGACGGCGCCGGCGAGCGGAGCGAAGAGGTGGTCGAACAGCCAGTGCTCGCCGAAGGACCCGGCGAACGTCCAGTCACCGGCGAGGTAGGAGGAGTCGGCGACCCGGCGGACGAGGGGGAGGTACAGCTCCTCGCTGAGCCGGGGCACGGGACCGCCGTAGAGGAGCAGCGTGACCGCGAGCACGAGGAGCGTGGGGCCGACCAGACGGTGCGCGTCCGTTGTGCCTGCCGATCGGTCGCGCTGGGTCACGTGGCTCCTCCGGGCAGGACTCTAGGTCCCTCCGGCGCTGGATCCGGGGCCAGGGGATCACACCCCGCGCGTGACGTACAGGTGGTGTCGGCAGAGCCCGTGAGCCCGGCGCGGTTCGTCGCATCCGGCGGTCGTGCACGACCGCACCCGCTTGGCATCGTGCTCCCAGTACTCGAGCAACCGGTCCCGCCACACGAGGTACTGCTCCCGCTTGTGGGAAGCCGGCAGATGCGCATCCATGAACGGAATCGTCACCCGCAGGTGATCTCGAATCGCCTGAATGCTGAAGGCGATCTCATCGTCATAGTGCGGCTGCCGGCGGGCGGATCTGCTGACGCTCCCGCAACCGAAGAACGCGCGGAGGTTGAGGCAGGTCGCGGTGTCTTTCGCGCCCAACCCAACTGCGAACGTAAACCGGGGACGCTTTCCCGTGCGCACGAAAGTGCCCTCGGCCGCAACGAAACCGCCGATGAAATCGGCGATCGCTTCAATAGCCGGTGGCACGGTAGTAGTGGGTGCGACAGAGGGCACGACCGCGCACTGGCTTCGTGCAGCCAGGTACCGAACAGGGCGATGGACCCTTGCCCCAGCGCGTCGGATGGGCATGCTCGTAGTCGTCGAGCGCGGTCCGCCAGGTCTCGAACTGCGTCCGCTTGGCGCAGGGGAGCAGGAAGGCTTCCGCGAACGGGACTGTCGTCAGCCGATGCGCCCGATGCGAGCTGATCACGAAGGTGCATGTGGGCAGCCAGGAACCACGGTCGGCTCGTTCGTGGATCGAACCGACCCCGAGAAATGTCTTGAACGCTTCGAGCAACCTTCGATCACGAGATGCCATCTCGACTGCGAACCGGAACCGCAGCTGCGGCGAACCGTCCGCGAAGGTGCGACCCCGCGCACCGATGTGGAAGGTGCCTTCGCCGGCGACAACTCCCGCCAGCATGAATCCGATCGATCTCCACCACCGATGGAGATTCCCTACTAGATCGGTGGAGCTGATCGGACTCGAACCGACGACTTCTTGCATGCCATGCAAGCGCTCTACCAACTGAGCTACAGCCCCGAACGGAGCCTCCAAGGTATCAGTCGGGTACGCACCGACCGGGTTGGACTCGCACACCGAACACATGCTCGGAACCTAGGGCCGGGATGGGACAGCAACATCGGGCAATGACCGGCTTCGATGACCGGGCGCCCGCCTACGCTCGCCACCAATGAGCGACGACGAGATTCCGCAGTACCGATATGACGCCCGGCTCGCCAACGAGATCGAGGCGAAGTGGCAGGACCGCTGGGAGACGGAGCACACCTTCTGGGCTCCGAATCCGGAGGGACTGCTGAGCGAAGGCTTTGCCGCGGTCGCCGACCGTCAAGAAGCTCTACGCGCTCGACATGTTCCCGTATCCGAGCGGCGCGGGGCTTCACGTCGGCCATCCGCTCGGCTACATCGGTACGGACGTCTACGCCCGCTTCAAGCGCATGACCGGCCACAACGTGTTGCACGCGATGGGGTACGACGCGTTCGGGCTGCCGGCCGAGCAGTACGCCGTGCAGACCGGCCAGCACCCGCGCGTCACGACGGAAGACAACATCGCGACGATGCGGCGCCAGCTCCGCGCGCTCGGCCTCGGTCACGATCCGCGGCGGAGTGTCGCGACGACGGACCCCGCGTACTACCGGTGGACGCAGTGGATCTTCCTGCAGCTGTTCGACTCCTGGTACGACGAAGACGCGGACCGGGCGCGGCCGATCGCCGAGCTGATCCCGGTGCTGCAGGCAGACCCCGAGAGCAGCTGGGACACGCTCTCGTCCCGGGAGCGGCGGGAGCTGGTCAACGCGTACCGCTTGGCGTACCTCGACGACGCGCCGGTCAACTGGTGCCCGGCTCTCGGCACCGTCCTCTCGAACGAGGAAGTCACCCCGGAGGGGCGCAGCGATCGCGGGAACCATCCCGTGTACCGGCGCCCGCTGAAGCAGTGGATGCTGCGCATCACGGCGTACGCGGACCGGCTGCTCGCGGATCTCGACCTGCTGGACTGGACCGAGTCCATCAAGATCATGCAGCGCAACTGGATCGGGCGCAGCGAGGGGGCGGAGGTCGACTTCGTCGTCGAGGGTCACGAGGACGCGGTGATCACGGTCTTCACGACGCGTCCCGACACCCTGTTCGGCGCGACCTACATGGTCCTCGCGCCCGAGCATCCCCTGGTCGACGACATCATTCCGACCGAGTGGCCCGCGGCACTGCTCGGTGAGGACCTGAACGACGTGCCCCCGTCGTGGCGCGGGATCTTCGGTGCGGAGGCCGGCCCGCCGGACGCCGTGCGCCGCTACCGCGAGTTCGTCGGGAACAAGAGCGAGCTCGAACGTCAGGCGGAAGGAAAAGAGAAGACCGGTGTCTTCACCGGTGCGTTCGCGGTGAACCCCGTCAACGGCGCGCCGATCCCCGTCTTCATCGCGGACTACGTGCTCATGGGGTACGGGACCGGGGCGATCATGGCGGTCCCGGGCCAGGATCAGCGCGACTGGGACTTCGCGCAGGAGTTCGGTCTGCCGATCATCCGCACCGTCGCCACGCCCGACGGTTGGGAAGGCGAAGCGTTCCTGGGCGACGGGCCCGCGATCAACAGTGGCTTCCTCGACGGCATGTCGGTCACGGAGGCGAAGCGGGCGATGATCGAGTGGCTGACGGAGCAGGAGGCCGGCGTCGGCACCGTCACCTACAAGCTGCGGGACTGGCTGTTCAGCCGGCAGCGGTACTGGGGCGAGCCGTTCCCGATCGTCTACGACGCGGACGATCTGCCGATCGCGCTGCCCGCGTCGATGCTGCCGGTCGAGCTGCCCGAGATCACGGACTTCGAGCCGGAGATCGTGGCCGACGACGTCGAGAGCGTCCCCGCGCCGCCGCTTTCACGCGCCGACGATTGGGTCACGGTGGAGCTGGACCTGCCCAGGCCCGAGTGGGCGGGCGACGACGGTGCCCACGGCACGAAGACGTACCGCCGCGAGCTCAACACGATGCCGCAATGGGCCGGCTCCTGTTGGTACTACCTCCGTTACCTCGACCCGACGAACGAGAACGCGCTCGTGTCCTCCGCAGCCGAGCAGTACTGGATGCAGCCCGGACCGGGTGGCGTCGATCTGTACGTCGGTGGGGTCGAGCATGCGGTGCTGCACCTGCTGTACGCACGGTTCTGGCACAAGGTGCTGTTCGACCTGGGTCACGTCTCGACCCCCGAGCCGTTCCAACGTCTCTACAACCAGGGCTACATCCTGGCGCCCGCGTTCACCGACGAACGCGGCATGTACGTCGACGCGAACGCGGTCGTCGAGCGCGACGGTCAGTTCCTGCTCGGCGAAGCGGCCGTCGAGCGCGAGTACGGGAAGATGGGCAAGAGCCTGAAGAACGCGGTGGCGCCGGACGACATCTACCGCGACTACGGCGCCGACACGCTGCGCCTCTACGAGATGTTCATGGGTCCGCTGGATGCCAGCCGACCGTGGAACACCTCCGACATCATCGGCGTCCATCGGTTCCTGCAACGGCTCTGGCGGAACGTCATCGACGAGGCGACGGGCGAGCCACGGGTCACGGTCGAGCCGGCCGATGACGAGACCCGCCGGCTGCTGCATCGCACGATCGAAGCGGTTCGCAGCGACATGGATGAGCTCTCGTTCAACACTGCCATCGCCCGTCTGTTCGAGCTGAACAACCGACTCACCCACGTCGTCGGGGAGACCGGCGAGGCGCCCGAAGAAGTGGTCGTCCCGCTCGTGCTCATGACCGCGCCGCTGGCCCCGCATGTGGCGGAGGAGCTGTGGGAGCGGCTCGGCCACGATCAGACGCTTGCGTTCGACGACTTCCCCGAAGCGGACCCGGCCTGGCTCACGGTCGACACCGTCGAGATCGCGGTGCAGGTCAACGGCAAGGTGCGGGCCCGGCTCACCGTTGCGTCGGGTCTCGACGAAGCCGCGACCGAAGCCGCGGCACGCGCTGACGAGCACGTCCCGGCGCTGCTCGACGGGAAGACGGAGCGCAAGGTGATCGTCGTGCCCGGCCGACTCGTCAACTTCGTCGTCAGCTAGCTCCGCCCGTGCGCACGCGGCGCCTTTCACCGGAGGCAGAAGCCGCGTTCACTCACGTGCCCGGGGTCGACCGCGCGCGGGCTCGGATCGTGGTCGTGCGCCGGCTCACTCCCGGGGTCGCGGCGATGACGGTCGGTCGGTGGATCTTCGTGCGTCGTGGCCAAGAGCTCAATGCCGGTCTGATTGCGCACGAGCTCGTGCACGTCCAGCAGTGGCGGGAGCACCGCGCGCTCCCGTTCCTCTCCCGCTACTTCGGTGAGTACCTCCGCTCACCGCGCGGGGCATGCGCCACTGGCCGGCCTACTCGGCGATCTCCTTCGAAGCTGAAGCCCGCGAGCGCGCCGGCGCCTGACGCAGCGCGCGGACCCCGACGCCGCCGTACCCGCCCCAAGCCATCCTCCGTTTGTGCCGTCAGGGTTCCCCGAGCACCTTGACGGCACGGACGCGGGCGTGAAATGGGCTCTGGTACGGTCACGGGCTTCCCCCGCGCTTCCTCCGGTCTGCCCTCACGCGTCCGGAGGTCGCGATGCACGAGTCTCCCCGCCCGGAACCTGCCCGGCCCGAACCGCTTGGTCCGGAACCCTTTCGTCCGGAACCCCTTCGTCCGGAACCCCTTCGACCCCTGCCCATGGCGGCGCGCGGCATCGGTCGCTGGCGCGAGCACTGGGACGATCCACGGGTCCGCATCGGCGCGCTGCTCCTCGCCGCACTCGTCGCGGGCTTCGTCTGGTACCAGCTCGGCGCCGGTCAGGGCGCTGAGACCGGCAGCACGGCGCCGGCGTCCGCCTCGGCTCGGCTCGGCCTCGACCACGGCGACGACCGGCGGCGATCCGGCCACGTCGTCCGGCTCGACGGGAGCTACCAACGCGCTGCTCGTGCATGTCGCCGGTGACGTGGCCCGGCCGGGGGTCGTGCGGCTCACGGCGGGGGCGCGCGTCGTCGACGCGATCGCCGCCGCTGGGGGTGGTCTGCCGGATGCGGATCTCGATCGGCTGAACCTCGCGGCGAAGGTGGCCGACGGCCAACGCGTCGCGGTAGCAAAGATCGGCGAACCCGCACCCATCGAAACCGGCGCGGTCGCGGGTGGCGTCGCGGGGGATGGCGCGCCCAGCGGACCGATCAATCTCAACGCCGCGACGGCCACCCAGCTCGAGGACCTGCCCGGGATCGGCCCGAGCCTGGCCGCCGCGATCATCACCGAACGCGACAAGCGCGGCGGGTTCAAGGCGGTGGCGGAGCTGCAGGATGTCCGCGGGATCGGGGAGCTGCGGTACGCGGACATCAAGGACCTGGTCTCGGTATGAGTCGGTTCGCACCGGCGGCGGCGCTGGCGGCGCTCGTCGCCGGAATCCTGGTCGGCCAGGCACGCGGCCCGGGACCTGCGACCGGGGCGTTGCTGCTCGCCGTCGTGCTCCTGCTCGCGGCGCTCTCGGCGACGCGGTCGGCTCGGCTTCCTGATCGCGTTGCTGGCGTGCGGGCTGCTCGGTGGCGCGGTCATGCAACGCGCGTTGCACGGACTCGAGGAGTCACCGCTGCAGGCGGCGATCGACCTCCGCACGCGGGTGGAGGTCGAGGGCACGCTCGTCGACGATCCGTCCGGACCGCGTTTCGAGGTGCAGGTGCTCGTCCGGCTGGGCCGGGTCGATGGCGCGGCAGCGGGCGAGCGCACACTGCTGCTCGTCGGCGGGGGAGACGTCACCTCGCGCCTGCGTGTGCTCGAGGCCGGTGATCACGTCACGGTCCGGGGCGCGCTCGCGCCGCTGACCGGCTTCGACGCCCGGTACCGGTGGCGCCACGCGGTCGCGCTCCTGCAGGTGAATGAGCTGGTGGACTTCGGCCCGCCTCGATCCCCGCTCGGTCGGCTCGCCAACGCGGCGCGCGCCGCGGTCCTGCGTGGTGGGACCGCGCTCCCGGCGACGGAACGGGCCCTGCTCGCCGGCTTCCTGCTCGGGGACACCCGCGCGCTTCCGGATGACCTGGTCGACGACTTTCGCGACGCCGGGCTCAGCCACCTTCTCGCGGTCAGCGGAGCGAACGTCGCGTTCGTTCTGGCGATCGCCGGCCCGTTGCTCCGGCGGATGCGGCTCGGCTCCCGCCTGGTCGGCGGGCTCGCGGTGCTCGTGCTGTTCGGCACGATGACCCGCTGGGAGCCGTCCGTGCTCCGGGCCTCCGCGATGGCCGGCATCGCGATGGCCGCGACCTTCCTCGGTCGCCCGGTTCCCGCGAGCCGGCTCCTCGCGTACGCCGCGTTCGGCCTGCTCGTCGCCGACCCGTTCCTCGTGCACTCGGTCGGCTTCCTGCTGTCGTCGGGCGCGGCGGCTGGCATCCTCCTGCTGGCGCCCGCGTTCAGTGCGCGGATCCCCGGACCTCGCGTCGTCAGGGAAGCGCTCGGCGTCACCGCCGCGGCGCAGGTCGGGGTGCTGCCGGTGATCCTCCCGGTATTCGGGACGATGCCCTTGATCGCGCTCCCGGCCAATCTGCTCGCCGCGCCGATCGTCGGCCCGCTCACGGTGTGGGGGCTCGTCGCCGGCGTGATCGGCGGATGGCTCGGACCGGGCGTCGCCCATGTGCTGCAGCTCCCGACCTACGCGCTGCTGCGCTGGGTCGAGACCGTTGCCCGGCTCGCCGCCAAGCATCCACTCGCGGTCGACGGACGAGCGCTGTGCGGGCTCGTCGCGATCGGCGGTGCGGGCGCGGCGCTCTGGGGTGTCATCCGCTTCCCGCGACGGCGCACGGCTCGGCCGGACGTGGCCGGGCGCCGCGATCTCGATACCCTCAGGTCATGACTTCCGTCGAGGTCTTCGTCGATCCGAGCTGTCCGTGGGCATGGATCACCTCACGTTGGATCAAGGAGGTGGCACCCCAACGGGATCTCGTCGTCGCCTGGCGGTCGTATTGCCTCGAGATCCGGGACGACTACGGCGTGGCGCCCACCATGCCGGAGGATCGTCGCGAGATGGCGATCGTGGCCCATGCGCACTCCCATCGGATGCTGCGGATCTTCGAGGCCGCCCGGGCGATGTCCGGCGAAGGGGCAGTCGATGCGCTCTTCACCGCGTGGGGACCTCGGTTCTTCACCCGCGCCGCGGCCCGCGACGACTCGGTGCTGGTGGACTGCCTTGCCGCGTGCGCCATGGATCCCGACCTCATCAAGGCCGCGGACGACGAGCAGTGGGACGCGCCGATCACCGAATCGATGGAGATCGCGTACGCGTTCGGCGGACCGAAGACGCAGACTCCGACGATCGTCCTTCGCACCGATCCGCCGCACGGTTTCAAGGGTCCCGTCATGGCACCGGCTCCGACCGGCGCGGCTGCACTCCGACTCTGGGACGCGATCATGGTGCTGTCCGAGGAGCCCGGCTTCTTCGAGATGACGCGACCGCGCCGCAACCTGCCCCGCGTCACCTTCTGACCGGATTACGGTCGCGGCCGTCCCGGTAGGCTCGCCCGGGATGCCGCGCTTCCGTCTGGGTGACGTCGAACACGACCTCAGCACGCGCACGCTCGTGATGGGCATCCTCAACCGCACGCCGGATTCTTTCTACGACGCCGGCGAGACGTTTGCGCTCGACGCGCTGGTCCAGCGGGCCGAGCAGCTCGTCCGCGATGGTGCGGACATCCTCGACATCGGCGGGGTCAAGGCCGGCCCGGGCGACGAGGTCGGTGAGCTCGAGGAGCTCGACCGGGTCATCCCGTCCATCGAAGCGGTGCACGCGCGCTTCGACGTTCCGATCTCGTGCGACACGTGGCGCGCCTCGGTGCTCGACGCGGCGTGCGCGGCGGGTGCCGTCGTCGGCAACGACATCAGCGGCTTCGCGGATCCCGACTACCTCCCGGTCGCGGCGAAGCGCGACGCGTCCGTCGTCGCGACCCACATCCGACTCGCTCCGCGCGTGCCGGATCCCGATCCGCACTACGACGACCTCGTGCCCGACGTCCGGGCCTTTCTGGCCGATCGGGCCCAACGAGCCGAGGCGGCCGGCCTCGATCCCGGCCAGATCGCCGTTGACGCCGGACTCGACCTCGGCAAGACCCCGACCATGAGCGCCGTCCTGCTCCGGGAGAGCGACGCACTCACGGACCTCGGCTATACCGTGCTGCTGTCGGCGAGCAACAAGCGGTTCCTCGGCGACACCCTCGGGCTCGACATCGGTGACCGTCGCGAGGTCTCACTCGCGTCGGTGGCCTACGGCGTCGCCCACGGATGCCGGATCGTGCGGGTCCACGACGTCGCCGGGTCGGCGCAGGTGTGCCGGGTCATCCAAGCCATCCTCGAGCAGCGCCAGGAGCAGCCGTGACGTACTTGGTGAAGGCGAGCGACCCGGTGCTCCGCTCCCGCGCCGCGCAGACGCTCGTAGACGATCTCGTCGGTGACGAAGACCGCACGCTCGTCGTCGAGGAGTTCACGGTCCCCTCGAAGACCCGCGGCGGTGGTGACGACGAAGCGCCACCGACCGACGAAGGTGCGCGCGTCCCGGTGGTCTCCGCGATCGTCAACGCGGCCGAGAGTCCTCCCTTCATGACCAGCAAGCGGATCGTTGTCGTGCGTGACTTCGAGCAGCTCACCGCAGACGAGTCGGTGCCCCTGGTCGCGGTGCTGGCCGATCCGCTCGAAACGACCGTGTTCGTCTTCGTGGCCGGGGGTGGCCGGGCGCCGAAGAGCCTGCTCGACGCGCTGAAGAGCGCCGAAGTGGTCGGGCCGGACTCCGAGAAGACGGTGGATGTCCTTGCCGCCGAGCTCGAGCGGGTCGACCTGAAGCTGGACGGCGCGGCGGGGCAGGCCGTGGCGCAGCGACTCGGCGACGACGCTGGTCGCGCCGCCGCGCTCGTCGACGTGCTCGTCGCGGCGTTCGGTCCTGGCGTCACGCTCAACGCCGACGACGTCGAGCCCTATCTCGGGGAGGCGGGATCGGTCCCGGTCTTCCAGCTGACGAACGCGATCGAGGAGGGCCAGGTCGCGAGTGCGCTCGGCATCCTGGACCGGCTCCTCAACGTGACCAGTGCACGCCAGCCGAAGTCGATGCACCCGCTGCAGATCCTCGCCATGTTGACGTCGCGTTACCGCAAGCTGCTCACCGTCGACGATCCGGCGATCCGTACCACTGCCGAAGCCCACGCCGCGCTCGGCGGGAAGGGAAGCACCTTCCCGGCCAAGAAGGCGCTCGAGGCGTCACGTGCGCTCGGGACCGATGGGCTGGCGAAGGCGATCGATTCGCTGCACCAGGCCGATCTCGATCTCAAAGGCGCGAGCGCGATGCCGGAGGACGCGGTGTTGGAAGTCCTCGTGGCCCGTCTCGCCGCGCTGCACAGCCGCAGCTCCACGCGAGCCGGATCCCGTCGCTGAGCGCGCACGAAGCCGCCGGAGGGCACCTGCGACTTCCCGGGAGGACATTCGCCCTCCGGAGATCCTTAAGAAGCGGCCTTGTTGGCGGCCTTCATCAGCCGCGACGTGCGGCGGGCCGCCTGGTTCTTGTGGATCATGCCCTTGGCGCCGGCCTTGCCGATGCGCTTCTGGGCGAGCGTGAGGACCTCGGCCGCATTCTCGCTGCCGGTCTCGAACGCCGTGTGGACGGCCTTGGTCCGGGTCTTGAGCTCGGAGCGCACGGCGACGTTGCGCACCCGCCGCTTCTCGTTCTGAAGATTCCGCTTCTTCTGACTCTTGATGTTCGCCATCGGGTGTCGCGACCTCACGGACTCTCTGAAGGGGGGCGTCTCGGGAACCCGGAAAGGCTATCAGGGAGAGTCCGGAGGCTCCCGTTCGCGCCGATCGATGCATCGCGAGGGACAATGGCCGCTTCCGCCCCCGGCCCGACAGGTTCCCCTCGGTGATCCCCCTCGACCAGCTCCGCTGCCTGAGCATCATCGCCCATATCGACCATGGGAAGAGCACGCTCGCGGACCGGATCCTGGAGATCACGGGCGCGGTCGAGATGCGGGACATGCGGGCCCAGTACCTGGACTCGATGGACATCGAGCGCGAGCGCGGGATCACGATCAAGGCCCAGAACGTCCGGCTGAACTGGAAAGACCACGTGATCAGCCTGATCGACACCCCGGGCCACGTGGACTTCGGGTACGAGGTGTCGCGCAGCCTCGCCGCGTGTGAAGGCGTGATCCTGCTCGTCGACGCGAGCCAGGGAATCGAGGCCCAGACGCTCGCCAACTGCTACCTCGCGATGGAGAACGACCTCGCGATCGTCGCCGCGGTGAACAAGATCGACCTGCCCGCGGCCGATCCGGATCGGGTCTCCGAGGAGATCGAGCGCGTGCTCGGCATCGCCGCCGAAGACGTGCTGCGGATCTCCGCGAAGTCGGGTGAAGGCGTTCCGGAGCTGCTCGACGCGGTGCTCGACGACGATCCCCGCGCCCCAGGGTGACCCGGACGCGCCGCTCCAGGCACTGATCTTCGACTCGTACTACGACCCCTACCGGGGCGTGGTCAGCGCGCTGCGCGTGTTCAACGGGACGATGACCTCCGGCGCGCGCCTGCGCTTCCTGCAGGCGGACTCGGTCTACGACGCGGAAGAGATCGGTGTGCGGCTCCCGGTTCCTACGCCGGTCGCGACGCTCGGGCCGGGTGAGGTCGGGTACCTGATCGCCGGCATCAAGGACGTCGGCGAAGCGCGCGTGGGTGAGACGGTCACGACGAACACCCGTCCCGGAGAAGTGCTCGCCGGCTATCACCATCCGAAGCCGATGGTCTTCTGCGGCCTGTACCCGGTCGAGGGCGACGAGTACGCCGACCTGCGCGAGGCGCTGGAGAAGCTGCGCCTGAACGACTCCTCGTTCACCTACGAGCCGGAGACATCCGGCGCGCTCGGCTTCGGGTTTCGCTGCGGATTCCTCGGTCTGCTCCACATGGAGATCGTGCGCGAGCGGCTCGAGCGTGAGTACGACCTCGCGCTGGTCGCGACCGCGCCGAACGTGGAGTACCTGGCCCACACCACGAACGGCGGGGTGGAGGTCGTGGACAACCCGTCGGCGCTCCCGCCGCTGAACGACGTCGTGTCGATCGAGGAGCCCTACGTCACGATCACGCTCCTCACGCCCACCGAGTACGTCGGAACCCTGATGGAGCTGTGCCAGGGCCGGCGCGGCGAGATGCAGAAGATGGACTACCTGTCCGAGGAGCGGGTCGAGCTCGTCTACCTCGTGCCGCTCGGCGAGATCGTCATGGACTTCTTCGACCAGATGAAGTCGCGCACCAAGGGCTACGCCAGCCTGGACTACGAGCGCGCCGGCTACCGGGAGTCGAAGCTGGTGAAGGTCGACATCCTCCTGAACAACGTGCCGGTCGACGCGTTCTCCTCGATCGTGCATCGCGACAAGGCGTACGACTACGGCAAGCAGATGGTGGAGAAGCTGCGCGAGCTCATCCCGCGCCAGCTGTTCGACGTGCCGATCCAGGCCGCGATCGGTGGACGGATCATCGCCCGCGAGACCGTGAAAGCGAAGCGCAAGGACGTGATCGCGAAGTGCTACGGCGGTGACGTCAGCCGGAAGCGCAAGCTGCTCGACCGGCAGAAGGAAGGCAAGAAGAAGATGAAGCAGATCGGCCGGGTCGAGGTCCCCCAGGAAGCCTTCGTCGCCGCACTGAAGCTCGGCGACTAGTCAGTGGGTGAGCGTCGTTCTTTCGACGCGCTCGTCGAAGAAGCCGAACGCGCGCCGATCGAAGGGTGGGACTTCAGCTGGCTCGAGGGACGAGCGACGGAGGAGCGTCCCAGCTGGCACTACTTCGAACGGGTGGCAGAACGCGCCTCCATCGCGGCGAAGATGCTCGACCTCCACTCGGGCGGTGGTGAGCTGTTGGCGAAGCTCCCGCACCTTCCGCCGCTCCTGGTTGCGGCAGAGGGGTACGCGCCGAACCTGGCCGTGGCGGCCCGGCTGCTGCGGCCGAGTGGCGCTCACGTCGTGGCGGCGTCCGACGGCCACCCCGCGGTTCCGTTCCCCGGTGAGACGTTCGACCTCGTGACGAGCCGGCATCCGGTGCGCACCTGGTGGGACGAGATCGCACGCGTGCTCCAGCCGGGTGGCACCTACCTCTCGCAGCAGGTCGGACCGGACAGCGTCCGCGAGCTGAGCGAGGCGATCATGGGTCCGTGGCCGCCCGGTTCGGACCGCGATCCCGAACAGGCTCGGAGCGAGGCGGAACAGGCGGGGCTCGTCGTGCGGGAGCTGCAGTCCGAGCGACTCCGGACCGCCTTCTTCGACATCGGCGCGGTCGTCTTCTTCCTCCGCCTCGTGATCTGGATCGTCCCCGGGTTCAGCGTCGAGCGCTACCGGCCGCAGCTGCGCGCCCTGCACGACCAGATCGAACACGACGGAGAGCTCGTCGCCCACGCGAGCCGCTTCCTGATCGAGGCGACGAAGCCGACCTGACGCCTGATCCGTTCTCGGCACGCTGAGGCGCCGCAGGGGTGCCTGAGCGTGCCGAGAAGGTGGGGTCCCGGCGTCAGGCGTCGCGGGGGAGGCCGAGGATGCGCTCGGCGAGGATGTTGCGCTGCACCTCGCTCGTGCCCCCGCCGATCGTGAGCGCCCGGCTGTAGAGGTAGCCCGTCGCCCACATGGACGTGTCGGCGCCGAACGGGCCCTGGTCCATCAGCAGACCGCCGCGTCCCCGCGAGCTCCACGGCGGTCGCCATGACGTGCTGGCCGTGCTCGTCCGCGAGCGCCTTGCGGACCGACGCCTCGGGCCCGGGTTCGAGTCCCTGGACCTTCGCCGAGACCGTGCGCAGCCGGATCAGCCGCAGCACCTCGGACTCGATGAACAGCGCGGCGAGCCGCTGGCGCAGGACCGGGTCGGTCACCGTTCCGTTCGCCGCGCACGAGATCGAGCAGGTCGTGTGCCGTCGGACCGATGCCCCACAGCGCGCCCTCGCCGGAGAGTGACACCCGCTCGTTGCCCAGCGTCACCTTCGCCAACCGCCACCCGTCGTGCTCGGTGCCGATGAGATCGCGGGCCGGGATGCGCACGTTGTCGAAGAAGACCTCGTTGAACATCGCGTCGTGATCCATCTGCTTGATCGGACGGATCGTGATGCCGGGGGACTGCATGTCGAGCACGAAGTACGTGATGCCCCGGTGCGGCTCGGCGTCCGGGTCGGTGCGCGCGAGCAGGATCCCGTAGCGGGCGAGCTGGGCGAGCGTGGTCCAGATCTTCTGCCCGTTGAGCACGTACTCGTCGCCGTCGCGAACCGCGGTGGTGCGGAGCGACGCGAGATCGCTGCCGGCCTCCGGTTCGCTGAACAGCTGGCACCAGATCTCGGAACCGTCGAGCAGGCCCGGCAGGTAGCGCTGCTGCTGCTCGGGGGTTCCTGCGACGAGCAAGGTCGGGCCGGCCCAGCCGATGCCGATCGGGTTCATCGGCTTCGGCGCGAACGCGCGCTTCAGCTCCTCGTCGATCACGAGCTGCTCGATGGGAGAGGCGTCTCGGCCCCACGGACGGGGCCAGTGCGGTGTCACGTAGCCGTGGTCGGCCAGGCGGCGGGTCCAGTCGGCGGGGTACTTCCCATCGGGCGCGTGCTCGGCGAGGAACGCGCGGATCCCGCCGCGGTACTGCTCGGCTTCGGGAGGCAGCTCGAACGTCAGGGCCATTGCCGTCCGAGGGTAGTGGGAGACTGCAGACCGTGACTGCTCCGCTCGGCGTCTACGTGCACATCCCCTTCTGCTGCGACGCGTTGCGACTACTGCGACTTCGCCACCTGGACGGACCGGGCCCACCTGATCGACGACTACGTGGACGCCTGCGTCAGCGATCTGGAGCACCAGATGCCGGCCGGCGGGCCGTCCGGCGACGAGCGTCTTCTTCGGGGGCGGGACGCCCTCATTGATCCCCGCCGCGCGGCCTCGCCCGGATTCTCGACGCGATCCCGCGCGCCGACGGGGCAGAGGTCACCGTCGAGTGCAACCCCGATTCCGTGGAGCCCGACCAGCTCGCGACCTACCGGGCCGCCGGCGTGAACCGCCTCTCGTTCGGGGTGCAGTCGATGCAGGCGCACGTGCTGATCGAGCTCGGCCGCACCCATGATCCGGCGGGAGTGGCGCGGGCCGTCCGCTGGGCGCGCGACGCCGGGTTCGACCACCTGAACCTCGACCTGATCTACGGGACGCCGTGCGAGTCGATCGACGACTGGCGCCGCTCGCTCGACGGCGCACTCGCGCTCGAGCCGGACCATGTGAGCGCGTACGCGCTCACCGTCGAGCCGGGAACCCCGCTCGGTCAGGACGTCGCGGCGGGACGACGGCGCGCGCCGGACGACGACGACCAGGCCGACAAGTACGAGATCGCGGACGACACGCTGCGCGCCGCGGGCTACGAGTGGTACGAGATCTCCAACTGGGCGCGACCGGGCGGCGCCTGCCGGCACAACCTCCTGTACTGGGAGCAGGGCGACTACCTGGCGATCGGCGCGGCCGCGCATGGTCACACGGCCGGAAGAAGGTGGTGGAACCTGCGGACTCCCGAGCGCTACCTCGCCGCGATCCGGTCCGGTGCGTCACCCGAAGCCGGAGAGGAACGGCTCGACGAGGCGGCCCGGCTGGAGGAGGAGCTGATGCTCGCCATCCGCACCCGGACCGGGGCACGGATCCCGGACCATGCCGGACCGGTCGCGGCCGGCCTGGAGGAGGACGGGCTGGTCGAGATCTACGGGGACCGGATCGCCCTGACCCGCTTCGGGGCCGCCTCCTCGCCTCCGAAGTCACGACCCGCCTCCTGGCGGGTCTGCCGCAGCCGCTGCACCTCGGCCCCGCTCCCGCGTCCGCTCCGTCCCGGTGCGGGTAGCAGTCGGTAGACTCGACTGCTAACCCGAATGCCCGCACCGCAACGGAACGGGGTGCACGAGATGGACGTAGTCGACCGCCGAGCGGCGGTACTGCGAGCGATCGTCGAGGAGTATGTCCAGACCGCCCAGCCGGTCGCCTCGCAAGCCATCGCCGAATCGCGCTCGTTGGGGGTTTCGAGCGCCACCGTGCGCAACGACATGACCCAGCTCGAGCGCGAGGGCTACATCGTCCAGCCCCACACCTCTGCGGGCCGGATCCCGACCGACCAGGGCTACCGCTACTTCGTCGACCACTTCACGAAGGCGGGCTCGCTCCCGGCCGCGCAGCGCCGGGCCGTCGCCGAGTTCTTCGCCTCCGCCCACAGCGCGCTCGAGGACATGCTCCACGAGACCAGCCAGCTCCTCGCCCGGCTGACCCGCCACGCCGCCGTGGTCGTCGGGCCCCAGTTCGACACCGCCCGCGTGCGCAGCGCCCAGCTCATCAACCTGCAGCCGGAGCTGGTGCTGGCGGTCGCGGTCCTCTCCAACGGCACGATCGAGAAGGAAGTCATCTCGAACGCCGGGGACTTCACCGACGACCAGATCTCGCGGCGCCAGCCAGACCTTCGACGGCGCGCTGCGGGAGTCCTCGTTGGGCAGCATCCCGGTGCCGCCCCCGACGAGCGACCCGGTGGTCGACCGGCTCGTCCAGCTCGGGGTGCAAGCCCTCTCGCGCCGGGCCACCTCGGGCGCAGAGCCGCTGTACGTCGGTGGCGCGAGTCGCATCGCCGCCGAGCACGATGCATTCGCCACCGCGGAGCGGGCGTCGCACCTCCTCGAGATGCTCGAGCAGCAGGTCGTCGTCGTCTCGCTCGTGCGGGACCTCCTGGAGCAGGGAGTGACCGTCAGCATCGGTTCCGAGAATGACGTCGACGAGCTGCGCGACTGTTCGCTCGTGCTCGCGCCGTACAGCGTCGACGGGCAGATGCTCGGCACCGTCGGCGTGCTCGGCCCGACCCGGATGGACTACCAGCAGGCGCTCGCGGCCGTCGCCGCGGTGTCACAGCAGCTCGGCAAGCTGCTGCTCGGCTAGTGCACTCTCTTCATGGCCGCTGACCTCTACGCGCTCCTGGGCGTGGCGCCGAACGCCACCGAGGACGAGCTCAAGCGCGCCTACCGCCGGCTCGCGCGCGAGCTGCACCCGGACGCGAACCCGGGGAACCCGGAAGCCGAAGCGCAGTTCAAAGAGATCACGGTGGCGTACGAGACGTTGCGGGATCCGGAGCGGCGCCGGCGCTACGACCAGTTCGGTGACGACGGGCGGAGCGCGGGCGGCGGGCCCGGTGCCGGTGACTTCGGGTTCGGCGACCTCTTCGACGCGTTCTTCTCCGGGACGTTCGGCGGCGGCGGTCAGGCCGGTCCGCCGCGGGCGCCCGATGCCGAAGCGATCGTGGAGCTCGACCTGGTCGAAGCCGCGTTCGGTACCACGGAGTCGCTGGAGCTGGTGCTGCCGAGCGAATGCGACCGGTGCGAGGGATCAGGTTGCGAGCCCGGCACGCACCCGACTCGCTGCGACACCTGCGGGGGCGCGGGCGAGGTGCGCCAGGTGCGCCGCTCCGTGCTCGGTCAGCTCGTCACCGCGGCGCCGTGCCCGGCCTGCCAGGGCACCGGGCAGAAGATCCCCAACCCCTGCAGCACGCTGCGCGGGTGACGGGCGCGTGCGTGCGACCCGCCACATCGAGGTCGAGGTGCCGGCCGGCATCGACGATGGACAGCGGTTGCGGCTCACCGGTCGCGGGCCGGCGGCGCCGCGCAGCGGGATGGCGGGCGACCTGTACGTCAGTGTGCGCGTGCGACCGCATCCCGACCCTCGAGCGTCAGGGCTACGACCTCGTGCACCGGCGCAAGATCGCCATGACGCAGGCCGCGCTCGGGACGGTGCTCGAAGTCGAGACGCTCGAAGAGCCGGAAGCCGTCACCGTTCCCGCCGGCACGCAGCCCGGTCACGTGTTCCGGCTCAAGGGCCAAGGTGTTCCGGTCCTGCAGGGTCGGGGGCGGGGCGACCTCCTCGTGCAGGTGGACATCGACGTGCCGAAGCGCCTCTCGGACGAAGAGAGCGATCTGTTGCGCCGGCTCGCGGAGCTGCGCGGCGAAGACGTCGGCGCGCCCCCGGAAGGCTTCCTCTCGCGGATCCGGTCGACGTTCGGCGAGCGGTGACGCACGGCTATGCCGCGACCGCTCCGGCGGTCGCGCACGTCTTCGTCACCGATGAGGACGGCGACCTCGCCGGCGACGGCGCGCTGTCGATCGAGGGTGACGACGGCCACCACCTCCAGCGGGTCCGTCGCCTTCGGGTGGGGGAGGCGATGACCGCGAGCGACGGGCGGGGCACGTGGCGGCTCTGCGACGTCAGCGAGATCGGCGACGGGCGGGTGGTGCTCGTCCCCGCGGGCCCCGTGATGACCGAACCGCGGCTGGCGCCGCGCCTCACCATCGCCTTCGCCCCGGCCAAGGGGGACCAGGCATCGACCGTCGTCCACCAGCTCGTCGAGCTCGGGGTGGACCGCGTGATGCCCATCACCCTGGTCCGCTCGGTGGTCCGCTGGGACGGCCACCGGGGCCGACAAGGCACTGGCCCGGCTCCGCCGCATCGCCCGGGAGGCCGCGATGCAGGCCCGCCGGGCCTGGCTGGCCGAGCTGGTCGAGCCGGAGCCGCTCGAGGCGCTGGCCGGGCATCCCGGGCTGGTCGTCGCCGACCCCGCCGGAGCCGCGGCCCCCGATCTGGCCCCGCCCACCGGGGGCGAATGGCTCGTGATCGTGGGCCCGGAAGGCGGATTCGACCCGTCGGAGCGCCAGTCTGCTCGGCCCCGCGCCCCGGCTGGCCGTCGGCCCACACGTGCTACGGGCCGTGACCGCGCCCGGTCGCCGTAGCCTCCGCTTTGTCGGGATTTCGGCGGGCAATCGGGGCGACCCCCGGCGAATCGCCGCCCCGAGGCGAGTCGACGTAGACGCGCTCAGCGCGCGAGATTGTCGACAAGCGGCAAGGTACGTGGGATAGTTTCGCCGGTCGGGGCGCACGATGACGGGGGCAGCGGGAACTGATGCATGGCGTCAACGTAGGCGAGCGGCTGCGGGCGATCCGTCGCCAGAAGGGGCTTTCGCTCCACGACGTCGAAGCGCGTTCGGACCTCGAGTTCAAGGCTTCTGTCCTGGGCGCGTACGAGCGGGGTGAGCGGGCCATCTCGGTGCCGCGCTTGCTGCGGCTGGCCGAGATCTACGAGGTGCCGGCCGACCAGCTCCTCCCACGGGACGCGGACATCGAGATCAACCTCACCGAAGGCACGGATCTCGACGCCGGCTTCACGATCGACCTGGTGAAGCTGCACGCGCTCGACGACCCCGAGGCTGCGGTCCTCTCGCGCTACGCCGCGACGATCCAGCTGCAGCGCCAGGACTTCAACGGTCGGCTGCTGACGATCCGGCGCGACGACCTGCGCGTGCTCGCAGCGGTGCTCGGTCGGCGGCCCGACGATCTGGGCGTACGGCTCGACGAGCTCGGCCTGCGCGCCAGCACGACCACTGCGTAGCGCACCTTTCTCGCGCGCGACAGGTGCTCGTGCGAGCACTAGCCTGATGTCGACGTGACGCCTACGTCTTCGACTCAGGTCAAGATCCTCGTACCGGGGAACCACCTCATGGTGGATCTGCTCGGCCAGCGCGATGAGCTGCTGCGGACCATCGAGGACGCGTTCCCCGTGCACATCCTCGTCCGCGGGAACGAGATCACGGTCTCCGGTGAGCCCAAGGAGTCCGAATCTGTCGCGCGTCTGTTCGAGGAGCTCGTCGTGCTCCTGGAGCAGGGACACGTCTTGGACCGCGAGGGAGTGGGTCGGAGCATCGAGATGATGAAGTCGGATCAGATGCCGACCGACGTGCTCTCGACCGAGGTCGTGCGCGGCCGCAAGAGCGTCCGGCCGAAGACCGCGGGCCAGAAGCGGTACGTCGACGCGGTGGCGAGCAACACGATCACCTTCGGCATCGGGCCGGCCGGAACCGGCAAGAGCTACCTCGCGGTCGCGCTCGCGGTGCAGGCGCTGCAAGCCAAGGAAGTGCACCGCATCATCCTCACGCGACCCGCCGTCGAGGCCGGTGAGCGGCTCGGCTTCCTGCCCGGCGACATGCTGGCCAAGGTGGACCCGTACCTTCGTCCGCTCTATGACGCGCTCTACGACATGCTCGAGCCCGAGGGGGTCGCGCGGCTGATGGAGCGCGGTGTCATCGAAGTCGCGCCGCTCGCCTACATGCGCGGCCGCACGCTCAACGACTCGTTCATCATCCTGGACGAGGCGCAGAACACGACCGCCGAGCAGATGAAGATGTTCCTGACCCGCGTCGGCTTCGGGTCGAAGGTCGTCGTGACCGGCGACGTCACCCAGATCGACCTGCCCGGACGGGCGCAGCCGATCGGGGCTCCTCGCGGTGCGGGACATCCTCGACGGCATCGAAGGGCTGGCGTTCGTCGAGCTCGGGTCTCGCGACGTGGTGCGGCACAAGATCGTCCAGGACATCGTCGACGCCTACGAGAAGAAGTCGCCGAGCCCGTGACGTCGGTGGGTGGAGCGGGGTCGCTGGAGGGCGGCGAGCGTGACGTCAGTGGAGGTCTTCGGAGCCGACGAGCAGTCGGTGGTTCCGGTCGATGTCGTGCGCTGGATCCGACTCGCTCGCGTCGTGCTGGCCGAGGAGCGGGTGCCGGGCGTGGCCGAGCTCTCGTTGATCTTCGTGGACCAGCAGTCGATCACCGATCTCAACGAGCGGTTCCTCGGGGGCATCGGCCCGACGGATGTTCTCGCCTTTCCGATGGACGACGACGTCGTGCTCGGTGGGCGCCAGCCGGACCAGGGTGGAAGGGGTCCCGGCGCACCGGCCGAGGCCGGCGAACCGCCGAGCCTCATCGGCGATGTGGTGATTTGTCCGCAGGTCGCCGCGAGCCAGGCGCCGGAGCACGGATGGGGCACCGACGACGAGATCGCCCTGCTCGTCGTCCATGGTGTCCTGCATCTGCTCAACTATGACCATGCCGATCCGCGTGAGCATGCGGCGATGCAGCGACGAGAGCGCGAGCTGCTCACCCGCTTCCGCGAGCTCGAGCAGGAGGACTGAGCACTGAACTCCGGTCCACTGCCAAGTCCCGTGCCCCACCCGGCGAGTAGGGAAGCCTCATGAGCGGAGCGGACTGGGCGATCCTCGCCGCAGTCATCGTGCTGTTCCTGTTCTCGATCGTCCTCGCGATGGCCGAGACCGCGTTCACGCGCATGAGCCGCATCCGCGCGCTCTCGCTCGAGGAAGAGGGCAAGAAGGGCGCCCGCCGGCTGGCGCAGATGCTCGAGAAGCCCGAGCGGACCCTCAATGTGGTGCTGCTGCTCGTCCTGGTCTCGCAGCTGACCAGCGCCTCGCTGCTCGGTGCGCTCCTCGAGCGCTCGTTCGGCAGTGCCGGATTGTTCGTCGGCCTGGTGCTCCAGATCGTCCTGTACTTCGTGATCGGCGAGGTCGCGCCGAAGACGTACGCGATCCAGAACCCGGACCGTGCCGCGTTGCGACTCTCCGGGTTCCTCTGGGCCGTCACCAACTTCCCGCCGCTGCGTCTGCTGTCACGCGGCCTGATCGGGCTCGCGAACATCATGCTGCCGGGCAAGGGCTTGAAGCAGGGCCCGTTCGTCACCGAGGAAGACCTTCGCACCATGGCCGATGTTGCCGCCGACGAGATGGAGATCGAGCGGGAGGAGCGTCGTCTCATCCATTCGATCTTCGAATTCGGTGACACCGTCACGCACGAAGTGATGCGACCGCGACCGGACATGGTGGCGATCGACTGCAACGAGACCGTCGAGGCGGGGATCGAGACCGCGATCGAAGGTGGGTTCTCGCGCATCCCCTGCTACGAGGACGACACCGACAACATCATCGGCATCGTGTACCTGAAGGACCTCGTGCACCGCTCTCGAGAGGGCGGTGGCAACGACCCGGTCCGCGTCGCCGTGCGCGACGCCGTGTTCGTCCCGGAGTCGAAGCGGGTGGCGGAGCTCCTGCGCGAGATGCGCACGCAGAAGTTCCACATGGCGATCGTCGTCGACGAGCACGGCGGCACCGCAGGCCTGGTGACGCTCGAGGACCTGCTCGAGGAGATCGTCGGTGAGATCGTGGACGAGTACGACGCCGAAGAGCCCGGCATCGAGCCGTTGGAAGGCGGCGGCGTCCGCGCGCCCGGGCGCACCCCGATCGACGAGCTGAACGAGCTGCTCGACGTCGAGCTGCCCGACACCGATTGGGACACCGTGGGCGGCCTCGTCTTCAACCTGCTCGGCCACGTACCCGAAGCCGGCGAGACGGTGAAGTTCCAAGGTCTGGAGTTCCGGACCGAGAAGGTCGAGGGCCGGCGAATCGCGTCGGTGGCGATCGTCCCGGTTGCTCCCGTCGAGGACAACGGGCTCGGCGTCGAGGGCGAGCCCAAGAAGGCCGAGCCGCGCCGCCGGAAGCGGCTAGCCGTGCCCGAGCCCGAGTTCCGGTCGGGGTTCGTGAGCCTCGTCGGCCGGCCGAACGTGGGGAAGTCCACGCTCGTGAACCAGATCGTCGGCTCGAAGGTCTCCATCGTCTCCAGCCGGCCCCAGACGACCCGCACGCAGATCCGCGGCGTGCGCACGACACCCCGATCGCAGATCGTGTTGCTCGACACTCCGGGGATCCACAAGCCGCGCACGCTGCTCGGCGAGCGCTGCAACAGCCGGTCCGTGCAGACGCTCGCCGAAGTGGACGTGGTCTGTCTCGTCGTCGAGGCCAACGCCGTGATCGGCGCCGGCGATCGCTTCATCTCCGACCTGGTCCACCAGGTGCGGACCCCGAGCGTGCTCGTGCTGAACAAGATCGATGTCGCGAGCCACGCGGATGTCGCCGACCACCTCGGTCGGGTCATCGCCGAGCTGGGAGACTTCGAGGCGTTCGTCCCGCTCTCGGCGCGGACCGGAGAAGGCGTCGACGCGCTCGTGACCGAGCTCGAGGCCCGGTTGCCGCCGGGCCCGGTCTATTACCCGGACGGGATCGTCAGCGACCAGCCCGAGACGTCTCTCGTGGCGGAGCTGGTGCGCGAGAAGCTCCTCGCGATCGCCCGGGACGAGCTCCCGCACTCGATCATGGTGACGGCCGAGCCGCTCGACGAGGACCGCACCGAGGAGGAGGAGGACGACATCCTGCGCTTCCGGGTCGTGGTCCGGGTCGAGCGGGACTCCCAGAAGGGGATCGTGATCGGCAAGGGCGGGACGGTGATCCGGGATGCCGGCACCAAGGCCCGCCACGAGCTCGAGATCCTGCTCGGTGCCCGGGTCTACCTGGAGACCAAGGTCCGGGTGGATCCGGACTGGCAGCGCCGGGCGCACTCCCTCGACCGGCTCGGTCTCTGATCACGTGGCGCCCAGAGTTGCCGCTCGCGAATCGGCCGGGGATAGAGTCGCCCGGCGCGTGTTCAGGGGTCGTTTCGGGGGGCCCTTCAGCTCCCGGCTCCGGTCCGCATAGGGAAGAGGGCATGACGGAACCGCAGATCGGGAGACGCCTGTTCTCGGGGTCGTTCCGGCGTCCGCACTTCGTGCCCGCTCCCGCCTCCACTCGTCTCCGACAGGCAGCTCTCGTCGTCGGCACCGCCGCCGTTCTCGCTTCGTGCGGGAACGACAACGGCCAGAACTCACTCCATCCGAAGGGCCCCGCCGCCCAGAAGATCGACAACCTCTTCATCCCGATCCTGATCCTGGCGATCGTGATCGGGATCGCGGTGGTCACGGCCACCGTCGTCTTCGCCATCAAGTTCCGCCACCGCGAAGGCAAGCCGGACAACCCGAAGCAGATTCACGGCAGCACGCCGCTCGAGATCGGGTGGACGATCGTCCCGGCGCTGATCCTCGCCGTCGTCGCGGTCCCGACGATCGCGACGATCTTCGACCTCGCCAAGGAGCCGAAGGGCCCCGACGTGCTGCAGGTCCAGGTCGACGGCAAGCAGTGGTGGTGGCAGTTCCAGCTGCCGAAGCAGCCGATGGTCGACAAGAAGGTCGTCACCAGCACCGAGCTCCACATCCCGGTGAACACGAAGGTGTTCCTCTCACAGGACTCCGACAACGTCATCCACTCCTTCTGGGTGCCGGAGCTGGCCGGCAAGAAGGACGTGGTGCCCGCATCACGACGAACCCAACACGATCGAGGCCGACGAGCCCGGCACCTATCTCGGCGCGTGCGCGGAGTACTGCGGTCTCTCGCATGCCGACATGCGGTTCCGCGTGATCGCCGAGCCGATGGACGAGTGGAAGCAGTGGCTGGCCGGCCAGCAGCAGGGTCCGGCCCAACCCTGGTCGGGTGAGATCAAGCAGCTCACCGCGACCAAGTACCAGTGCACGAACTGCCACATCTTCGACGACTCGACGAAGACCAACTACGCGCCGAACCTCACCCACCTGCGCAGTCGCAGCACCTTCGCCGGCGGCACGTACGACCTGGATCCGAAGAACCTCCACAACTGGGTGCTGAACGCGCCGTCCATGATCGCGATGCAGTCCAAGGACTGTCGCCAGCCACCACCCGCTACGTGTGTCGGCATGCCGTCGTTCACCAAGAACACGCCGAAGGGTCAACCGGTGATGTCGCAGCAAGACGCGGACACGATCGTGACCTACCTGTTGGGAGAGAAGTAGTGACGCAGGGAGCTCGCCGATGACGGCCGTCCCCGAAGTCCTCGCCCCGCCGCGCAAGCGGCGAGTGGACCTCCTGTACCGGCCGAAGAAGACCACCGGCTTCTGGTCGTGGTTCACCACGGTCGACCACAAGAAGATCGGCATCCTCTACGGCGGTACCGCGCTCCTCTTCTTCTGCATCGCCGGCATCGAGGCGCTGCTGATCCGTCTGCAGCTGGCCGGCCCGAACGGCACGGTGCTCACCGCGTCGCAGTACAACACGCTCTTCACGATGCACGGCACGACGATGGTGTTCCTCGCCGGCATGCCGTTGCCCGTCGCGTTCGGCAACTACTTCATCCCGCTGATGATCGGTGCGCGCGACGTCGCGTTCCCACGCCTGAACATGTTCGGCTACTGGGCGTTCCTGTTCGGTGGTCTGTTCCTCTACTCGGGCTTCCTGCTCGGCGGCGCGCCGAACGGCGGCTGGTTCGGTTACACGCCGCTCACGAGCACGCCGATGAGCCAGGGCTTCCTCCCCGGCCACGGACCTGACTTCTGGACCGTCGGGTTGGTCATGCTCGGATTCGGCTCGGTCACTTCCGGCATCAACTTCATCGTGACGATCCTGAACATGCGCGCGCCCGGCATGACGCTCATGCGGATGCCGGTCTTCGTGTGGATGATGCTCGTGACCGCGTTCCTCACCGTGTTCGCGATCCCGTGCGTCACCGCCGCGCTGATCATGGTGTTCTTCGACCGCAACTTCTCGACGAACTTCTTCCTCGCGGCGAACGGCGGCGATCCGCTGCTCTACCAACATCTGTTCTGGCTCTTCGGTCACCCCGAGGTGTACATCCTCATCCTCCCGGGCATGGGCATCGTCTCCGAGATCCTTCCCGTCTTCGCCCGCAAGCCGCTGTTCGGGTACGCGGTCGTCATCTTCTCCGGCATCGCCATCGGGTTCCTCGGCTGGGGCGTGTGGGCGCACCACATGTTCGCCACGGGACTCGGCCCGGTCGCGGTCTCCGCGTTCAGCCTCGCGACGATGCTCATCGCCATCCCGACCGGCGTGAAGATCTTCAACTGGCTCGGCACCGTCTGGGGCGGCTCGATCCGGTTGCAGACCCCGATGCTCTTCGCGCTCGGGTTCATCGCCATGTTCACGATCGGCGGACTCTCCGGAGTCACGCACTCGATCGTTCCCGCCGACACGCAGCAGACGGACACCTACTACGTCGTCGCCCACTTCCACTACGTGCTGTTCGGCGGCCTGATCTTCGCCCTCTTCGGCGGCTTCTACTACTGGTGGCCGAAGATCTTCGGGCGGATGCTCGACGAGAAGCTCGGCAAGCTGAACTTCTGGCTCATGCTCATCGGGTTCAACCTGACCTTCTTCCCGATGCACATCCTCGGCCTCACCGGTCAGCCGCGCCGCACGTACACCTACGCCGACGGCATGGGCTGGAACAACCTCAACCTGCTCGTCTCCATCGGCTCGTTCGTGATCGCGGCGTCGGTCCTGCTGTTCCTCGTCAACGTGATCATCACCGCCCGGCGGCCCGCCGACGCGCCGGCCGACCCGTGGGACGCACGCACGCTCGAGTGGTCGATCCCCACGCCGGTGCCCGAGTACAACTTCGCCGAGATCCCGGTGGTGCACGCCCGCGACGACTTCTGGCACCGCAAGTACACCGAGGACGACCAGGGTCGGCTCGTGAAGCTCCCGGCCGGTGGGTCGGACAGCGGCGCGACCGGTGCGGTGGCGATCGCCGAGCGGGACGAGCAGTCCGACGACGGTTCGGGCGACGGCGGGGACCACGGGGGCGACGACCACGGTGACAGCGGTGGTCACGGCATCCACCTGCCGTCGCCGTCGTTCTACCCGCTGATCCTGACGCCTGGGTCTCCCGATCCTCGGGTACGCCGCGGTGTTCAAGAACCCGTGGCTCGCGATCCCCGGCTTCATCGTCCTGCTCTTCGGCATGTACGGCTGGGCCCTCGAGCCCGGCACGGCGGAGGACTGATCGATGACCCAGGCCACCCTCCCCGTCCCGAGCGAGCAGCAGCCCGACGACCACGGTCACGGTCACGGGCACCCCGAAACCACGACGGGCACCACCAACACCAAGCTTGCGATGTGGGTGTTCCTCTCGTCCGAGTGCCTCTTCTTCGGCGCTTTCATCGCGACGTACCTGCTGTACCGCGGCCGCGAGACCACGGGCCCGACGCCGAAGGACGTCTACAACATCCCGTTCACCTCGGTGACGTCGTTCATCCTGCTGATGAGCTCGCTCACCATGGTGCTGGCCCTCGCCGCGATCCAGCGCGGCGACCACCGGCGGTTCCGCGTCTGGCTGATCGCCACCGCGCTGTTCGGCCTGACGTTCATCGCCGGGCAGATCTACGAGTTCACCGAGTTCTACCGCGAGGGCCTCTCGCTCTCGACGAGCACGTTCGGCTCGAGCTTCTTCGTGCTCACCGGCATCCACGGCGCGCACGTCACCGTCGGCATCATCTGGCTGCTGTCCCTGTTCGGGCTCTCGATGCAGGGCCAGATCGAGGTGCAGCACTCGGAGAAGGTCGAGATCGCGGGTCTGTACTGGCACTTCGTGGACGTGGTGTGGATCGTGATCTTCACCGTCGTCTACCTGATCCCGGCCTAGGCGTAGGGGAGTCATGAGCGACGATCAGGCACTGCTTCCGGGTACTGCGGCGCGAACGGGAGGACGAGGCTGAGCACGGCCTCTCGGTGATCTCGCCCGACGAGCTGCCCCTGCTGCCCGGCGAGGAGAAGTCTCACCCGTCGCCGTTCCAGTACGTGATCATCTTCGTGATCCTGTGCGTGATCACGGCGCTCGAGATCGGCCTCTACTACCTCGAGGACGACCTCCCGTGGGCGCTGATCGTCGGGCTGCTGATCGTCATGGCCCTGATCAAGTTCGTCATGGTCGCGAGCTGGTTCATGCACCTGCGCACGGACAACCACATCTTCCGGCGCTTCTTCATCATGGGCGGGGTCGCGGCAGTCATCCTCTTCACGATCGTCCTCACGACGTTCCGCGTCTTCGACTGAGCGGACGAGGTGAGCGGCGTTGAACACATCGAGCAGCCGCAGCTGCAGCGAACCGTGGCCCGAACGGCGCGCTGAGCAGGGACGATGATGGCCGCGCAGTTTCCTGCCTGGCAGCCCCACCCCGACGTCCTGCTGCTCGTCGGCCTGCTCGTCGCCGGCTACGCGATCCTGCTGAGCCGCGTCGGCCCCCGCTACGTGCCGGCCGGCACCGCCGTCGCGAGCCGGTTCCAGATCACCTGCTTCGGGCTCGGCGCCTTCGCGATGCTGCTCGCCGCCGAGTGGCCGATGCACGACCTGGCCGAGGGCTACCTGTACAGCGTCCACATGGTGCAGCACCTGTCGTTCACGATGGTCGTGGCGCCGCTGCTGCTGCTCGGCTCCCCGGGCTGGATGGTGCGCTGGCTGCTCCGCCCGGCCTGGCTCTTCCGCTCGGTCCGCTGGCTCGCCCGGTTCATCCCCGCGTTGATCCTGTTCAACGTCGTGATCGTGCTGGTGCACTGGCCCGCGGTGGTGGATCTGACGCTTCGCTCCGGGCTCGCCCACTTCTTCGCCCACGTCGTGCTGGTGCTCTCGGCGTTCATCATCTGGATGCCGATCGTGAGCCCGCTGCCCGAGATTCCCCGCCTCGTAGCGCCCCTCCGCATGGCCTTCCTGTTCCTGCAATCCGTCGTGCCGACGATCCCGGCCTCGTTTCTCACTTTCGGGACCCACCCGCTGTATCGTCGCTACGAGTCGTTGCCGAAGCTGTGGGGGATCTCCGCGCTCGACGATCAGCTCATCGCCGGCCTCCTCATGAAGATCGGGGCCGGGCTGCTGCTCTGGGCGCTGATCGCGGTGATCTTCTTCCGGTGGGCAGCTGCTGAAGAGCGCCGGAACCGACCCGGCCCGGGAATGCGGGACTTGGATCGGGAGCTGACCGAGATGGGACTGCGCGCGTAGATGACCGACGAAGCAACGCCAGGGGAAACCGAGAGCGGCGAGCCGGAGACCCCGGACACGCCCGACGCGCCCGAGACCTCCGAGACGCCGGCGGCGGAGGCACGTCCGAGCCGGCCGCGGCGAGGCCAGGCCGAGGAGCCGGAAGCTTCGGTTCCCGCGGTGCCCGAGGAGGCCGCGGTCCCGGCGCCGTTGCCATGAGCCCGGCGGCCGACACCCGGGCCGAGACGCGCAAGACGCGGATCGTGCTCCCGTTCCTGCTCCCGGTCGGCGCGATCCTCGTCGTCGCCTTCTACACGTTCAACATCTCCCGGGTGTTCATCGCCGCGTCCGAGAGCGACTCCACGGCCGCGGTGCTCATCGCCGCGGGCATCACGCTCACGATCCTCGCCGGGGCCACGCTGATCGCCGCGTTCCCGGAGATCCGTACGTCGTCGCTCGTCGTCGGGCTCTCCGTCGTCATGCTCGCCGTGCTGATGGCGGGATCACTCGTCCTCGGGGCCAGCGAGCCGGAGGGCGAGGCGAGCACCGGGTTCGTCGAGCCCACCGGGCAGGGCGATCAACACGCTCGAGGTCGACGCGCTGCCGGAGCTGAAGTTCCAGGCGAAGAAGTTCACCGTCCCCGGCGGGATCAACCTGATCAAGTACGTCGACAAGGGCGGAACCCACACCCTCGTCTTCGCCGACAACAAGGTTCCGGGCTTCCAGCTGGCGGTGCCGGTGGGGAAGAGCGCCGCCAAGGTCGATCTCACGCCGAGCTCAGACCTACACGATCTACTGCACCATTCCCGGCCACCGGGCCGCCGGCATGGAAGCGGAGATCGATGTCGGGTGCGGCCGGCAAGATCCCCCAGCCCGGTACCCAGAGCCCGACGCCGACCACCGGCCCCGGAACGACCCAGACGACGATCGCGCCGGGCACGGACAACACCGGACCGGGCGTCGCAGTCGAGTACGGGCGGGATCCTGATCCATGGCGTTTGCCAGAGACCAGGGGACTCGTCGCGGTCGGTGCGACTCGCGGTGCGTGCTCGCCGCGTGCGGTGGCAGCGACTCGGCGCAGCACGTACAAGGAGCCGACCGGCCCGGCAGTCGCCACGGTCAGCCTCGAGGCGGGCAACACCTACTTCAAGCCCGACAAGGTGACCGCGTCGCCGCCGGGAATCATCGAGATCAAGGTGAAGAACGTCGAGAGCGGGATCCACGACCTCGTGATCCGTGACATTCCCGGCTTCCAGGTCGAGGTGAGCGGCGAGGGCGACGTCGCCTCCGGGAAGGTGAAGCTCGCCAAGGGGAAGTACGAGTTCTACTGCACGATCCCCGGCCATGAAGAGGCAGGGATGAAGGGCACGCTCACCGTCTCGTGATCGACGGGATCGATCCCGGCCGCATTCCTCGTCACGTCGCGATCGTGATGGACGGTAATGGCCGTTGGGCCCAGAAGCGTGGGCTGAAGCGGACGGAAGGGCACGCCGCGGGCGAAGAGGCGTTGTTCGACGCGGTCGAGGGCGCGCTCGAGATCGGGCTCAAGTGGATGACCGTGTACGCGTTCTCCACCGAGAACTGGCGGCGCCCGCTCGACGAGGTGCGGTTCCTCATGCGCTTCAACGAGTCGTTGCTGCTCCGCCGCCGCGACGACCTGAACGAGCGCGGCGTGCGGGTGCGGTTCATCGGCCGCCGCGGCGGTCGGGTGCCCAAGCGGGTGGTCAAGCACATCGAGGACACCGAGGCGCTCACGGCCCGCAACCGGCGGATGACGCTCACGTTCGCGTTCAACTACGGCGGCCGGGCCGAGCTCACGGATGCGATGCAGTCGATCGCCCGGCGAGGTCTCCGCCCGCCGGCTCAAGCCGGACCAGATCACGGACAAGACGATCGCCAAGCACCTCTACGCGCCGGACATGCCGGACCCTGATCTCATGGTCCGCACGTCGGGGGAGTACCGCATCTCGAACTACCTGCTCTGGCAGAGCGCGTACTCGGAGTTCCTCTTCACCGACGTGCTCTGGCCCGACTTCCGGCGCGAGCACCTCTTCGACGCGATCCGCGAGTTCCAATCGCGGGACCGGCGGTTCGGCACCGTCTGAGTCCGGGCTCGCTCGGCCGGCGCACGTCCACGGCTCCTGATGCTGCACTCCGTCCTTCCGCCGGAAGGCGGTCGAACTTCCGTCGCTGTAGTTACACTGTCGTGGTGCCGGGGTTGTATCGGGATCAGGGAGTCGTGCTCCGGACGTGGAAGCTCGGCGAGACGGACCGGATCGTCACCTTCCTGACCCAGGGCCACGGCAAGGTCCGGGCGGTCGCCAAGGGGGTCCGGAAGAGCGGGAGCCGCTTCGGGGCCCGGCTCGAGCCCACCAGCCACATCGCGCTGCAGTGCTACCGGGGCCGGGAGCTCGACGTCGTCACCCAGGTCGAGACGATCGACGCGAACCGGGCACTGCGGGAGAACTACGCATGCCTCACCCACGCGGTGCCGATGCTCGAAGCCGTCGATCAGGTCGCCCAGGACCGGGAGCCCGCCCCGGCGTTGTACCGGATGCTCGTGGGGGCGTTGCGGACGTTGAGCGACCGCCCGTCGCCCGTCGTGACCCCGGCGTTCTTCTGGAAGCTGCTGAGCCTCGAGGGCTTCCACCCCTACCTCGACGCCTGCGTCCGCTGCGGTGAGAACGGGCCGTTCATCGCCTTCGACCTGGTCGAGGGCGGGGTCCTCTGCGCCGGCTGTGGCCGGCTCGGCGGGGCCCGGGTCGAGGCGGAGGCGCTGGCGTTCCTCGGCCAGATCGTGGGTGGTGGCCTCCACCACGCGATCAGCGAGCCCCCGGCCCCCGAGCACGTGCACGAGATCGAGCGGCTCGGCGTCCTGGCGTTGGAGCACCACTCGGAGCGCCGTCTCCGCAGCGCCGCGCTCCTGTAGATCGCGCCTTCGGGTGCGGACAGAAGCCGGGGTCAGATCACCCCGGCGTGTGCCACCGCAACCCGGACCTTTCTGCGTGAGTTCGCGTTGTCAGAGCCACGCGAACTCACGCCGAAACGATCAGAGGTGCTGTCATGGGGCGGGAAGCTCGTCACGCAGCGTGCCCATTGCGTCGGACTCGGCGGGCTCGCGGATCGCCGCCAGCTCGAGGGGTCGTGCGCAGCTCGCCGGGCGGCAATGCTTCGGGCGAAATTGGGCGGCCCGACTACCCTGAACGGCCGTGGCCCGTCCCGACTTGATGGACCGCGTCGTGAACCTCGCGAAACGACGCGGCCTGGTCTTCCCCTCTAGTGAGATCTATGGCGGATTCCGTTCGACGTGGGATTACGGACCCCTCGGCGTGCTCCTGAAGCGCAACGTCAAGGAGGCCTGGTGGCGCGCCATGGTCCAGCTCCGAGACGACGTCGTCGGCCTCGATGCGGCCATCCTCATGGCTCCCAAGGTCTGGGAGGCGAGCGGCCACATCAAGACCTTCACCGACCCGCTGGTCGACTGCCGGAACTGCAAGGCCCGCTTCCGTGCGGACCAGCTCCCGGAGTCGGGGGCGTGCCCGAACTGTGGCGCCAAGGACTCGTTCACGGACGCCCGGAACTTCAACCTGATGTTCAAGACCTACGTCGGCCCGGTGGAGGACGACACGTCGGTTGCGTACCTGCGCCCCGAGACCGCTCAGGGCATCTTCGTCAACTTCCAGAACGTCCAGACGACCACGCGCAAGAAGCCGCCGTTCGGCATCGCGCAGATCGGCAAGTCGTTTCGGAACGAGATCACCCCGGGCAACTTCGTCTTCCGCACCCGTGAGTTCGAGCAGATGGAGATGGAGTACTTCGTCCCGCCCGAAGAGGGTCCGGAGTGGTTCGAGTACTGGTGCACCGAACGCTTCCGTTGGTACATCGACCTCGGCATCCCCGAGGAGATGCTGCGCCTGCGGCCGCACGAAGCAGACGAGCTGTCGTTCTACAGCGTCGGCACCGCGGACGTGGAGTTCGACTACCCGTGGGGTTGGGGCGAGCTCGAAGGCATCGCGAACCGTACGGACTACGACCTCAAGCAGCACGCCGAGCACTCGGGTCAGGACCTCTCGTACTTCGACCAGGAGCAGGACCGTCGCTACGTGCCGCACGTGATCGAGCCGGCCGCCGGCGCGGACCGGGCCACGCTCGCGTTCCTCCTCGCGGCGTACCACGAGGAAGAGGCGCCGACCGCGGACGGGAAGGTCGAGAAGCGCACGGTGTTGCGGCTCGATCCCCGGCTCGCGCCGAACAAGGTCGCGGTCCTGCCGCTCTCGAAGAACGAGAAGCTCGTGCCGATCTCCGAAGAGATCGCCTCGGATCTTCGCGCCCAGTTCATGATCGATGTCGACGTCGCCGGATCGATCGGCCGGCGCTATCGCCGCCAGGACGAGGTCGGTACCCCCTTCTGCGTCACGATCGACTTCGAGACCCTCGACGATCGTGCCGTCACGGTTCGCCATCGCGACTCGATGAGCCAGGACCGGGTGTCCCTCGACCGGCTCGTCGATCACCTCCGGGAGCTATTGCCCACATGAGTGAAGCCGACACCACTCCGATCCTCCGCCGTGCCACCAGCGGAGCGGTTTGCCGGAGCAATGGTTGTCGGCCCGGACCGAAGGGACGAGAGCGGAAACGATGACCTCTGATCACTACGAGCTGCTCGGCGTCGAGCCCGGCGCGTCCAAGGACGAGATCAAGGCGGCGTACCGCGCGGAGATCGCCAACGCGGACAGCGCGCAGCGTGCCGAGCTGAACCGGGCGTGGAACGTCCTCTCGGACCCGATGCAGCGCCAGCGCTACGACGCGGCGCGCATGGTCGGCGACGACGTGGACGACGCCGACGAGTTCGCGGAGCATGCGCCGGCCCAGCCGACCCGCAAGCTGACCGGAGCCCGCCGGGGTCCGGAGGCGACCGAGGTCATCGGCACGGGGAAGAACAGCGGCAGCACCAACGGCTCGAACGGCTCCGGCTCGAACGGGAAGGTCACCGACGCCGACGGTGGCGACGGTCGCCGTCGCACTCCGCCGCCGACCGTCGAGCTTCCGGACGGGCTCGTCATGGCGGAACCCAAGCCCGCGCAGCCTCGCGATGCTGTTCGACTTCTCGGTGCTGCTCGTGATCTTCCTCATCGTGCAGTTCATCGGTGTGGCCCTCATCGAGAACCAGTACCCGAAGCAGACCGATCGCGTCGACGCGTTGTCGAAGCAGGTGGACAACGCCAACAAGGCGAAGGACAAGGCGAACACCGCGAAGGACAAGGCTGACGAGAAGCTCAAGACTGCGCAGAAGGGCAACGACAGCGCGAAGATCGCGGACGCGAAGGACGCGGCCAGCCGGGCAGGCGACAAGGCCGATGCGGCCGACAAGAAGGAGAAGAACCTCAGCGACGAGCTGCTGAAGGCCCAGGACGAGCTGCGACCGATGTACCTGCTCATCACGGGCGCGGTGCTCGTGCTCGCGTTGCTGTACACGGTCCCGATGTCGGCGCGGACCGGCCAGACGCTCGGCAAGAAGCTCCGCAAGGTCAAGCTCGTCCGGACCGACGGCTCCGCGCCGGGCTGGAGCGCGTCGTTGATCCACTACGGAATTCCCGATCGTCCTGACCTTGGCGCTGTCCGGCTTCCTGGGCCCGATCGCGCTCGTCCTCGGGCTCGGTTCCGTGCTCTGGAACATCCGGGACCGCAACCGCCAAGGCATCCACGACAAGCTGGCCAAGACGTTCGTCGTCGAAGCCTGAGCCGAACAGAGAAACGAGACGCACTGATGAAGTACGTGTACGCCTTCGAGGAAGGCGGAAGGGACCAGAAGTTCCTGCTCGGCGGCAAGGGCGCGAACCTCGCCGAGATGACGAAGCTGGGGCTCCCGGTTCCGCCCGGCTTCACGATCACCACCGAAGCCTGCAACGCCTACATGGCCGCCGGTGACACGCTGCCCGACGGGCTGATGGACGAGGTCGCCGCGTCGATGCGCGCGCTCGAAGAGAACATGGGCAAGCGCCTCGGCGACGACGTGGACCCGCTGCTCGTCTCGGTGCGTTCCGGTGCGCCGTTCTCGATGCCGGGGATGATGGACACCGTTCTCAACCTCGGCCTCAACGACGACTCCGTGCAGGGTCTGGCCAAGCAGACCGGCAACGAGCGCTTCGCGTTCGACTCCTACCGTCGCTTCGTCCAGATGTTCGGGAAGATCGTGCTCGACGTCCCCGGCGACGACTTCGAAGAGGCGCTGCACGAGCTCATGGAGGATCGCGGCGTCGCGGTGGATACGGATCTCAGCGCCGAGGATCTCCGGGGCCTGGTCGGTACCTTCAAGGGAATCGTGCAGCGGATCGCGGGCGTCGACTTCCCCGACGACCCGCACGCACAGCTCGGCTACGCGATCGAAGCGGTGTTCAAGTCCTGGAACGGTCGCCGGGCGCGCGACTACCGGCGCATGGAGCGGATCCCGGATGACCTCGGAACCGCGGTGAACGTCCAGACGATGGTGTACGGCAACAAGGGCGAGGACTCCGGCACCGGGGTGGCGTTCACCCGGAACCCGTCGACCGGTGAGAGCGCGCCGTACGGAGACTTCCTCACCAACGCGCAGGGCGAAGACGTCGTGGCCGGGATCCGGATGACCGAGCCGCTCGATGCGATGGCGAACGACTTCGCCGCATGTCACACGCAGCTGCTCGAGGTCATGTCCACCCTGGAGCGGCACTACCACGACATGTGCGACATCGAGTTCACGATCGAGCAGGGTCGGCTCTTCATCCTCCAGACCCGCGTCGGCAAGCGCACCGCGGTGGCCGCGTTGCGGATGGCGGTCGAGATGGAGTCCGAAGGGCTGATCGACCAGCGCGAGGCGATCCTCCGGGTCCAGCCCGCGCAGCTGGACCAGCTCCTGCACCCCCAGTTCGACCCGAACGCGACGTACGACGTGCTCGCCACGGGCCTGAATGCTTCGCCCGGTGCCGCGGTGGGCAAGGTGTCGTTCACCGCCGACGACGCGGAGGCATCCGCCGCGGCCGGTGAAGCCGTGATCCTCGTGCGGCCCGAGACGTCGCCGGAAGACCTGCACGGCATGATCGCCGCCGAAGGGATTCTCACGTCGCGCGGCGGGTTGGTGAGTCACGCGGCCGTGGTTGCCCGCGGCATGGGGAAGCCGGCGATCTGCGGTGCGGACGCGTTGCAGATCGATCTCACGAAGAAGGAGTTCCACGTTCTCGTCGACCGCGAGGTCGGGGGCGTGGTCAGCCCCATTCGGGTCACCGTGAACGAGGGCGACGTGATCTCGATCAACGGTGGCACCGGCGAGGTCGTCGTCGGTGAGGTGCCCGTCGTGACGCCCGAGCCGACCGGTCCGTTCGGCATCGTGCTCGGTTGGGCCGACGAGGTGCGCACGATGAAGGTGCGGGCGAACGCCGATCTTCCCGAGGACTCGTTGAAGGCGCGCGAGTTCGGGGCCGAGGGAATCGGGCTCTGCCGCACCGAGCACATGTTCCTCGGAGACCGGCTGCCGACGGTGCAGCGGATGATCCTCGCCGAGTCACCGGAGGAGGAGGCCGCGGCGCTCGACGCGCTGCTGCCGGTGCAGCGGGCGGACTTCATCGGGATCTTCGAGGCGATGGACGGCCTTCCGGTGACGATCCGGTTGCTCGACCCGCCGCTGCACGAGTTCCTGCCCCGCCACGAGGAGATCCTCGGCCGGCAGGTCGACGCGTTCATCAACGGGGTGGGCGATCCGGAGGCGGACCGGCTCATGGCTGCGCTCAAGCGGTGGGAGGAAGCCAACCCGATGCTCGGCACTCGCGGGTGCCGGCTCGGCATCCTCAAGCCCGGGCTCTACCGCATGCAGGTGCGGGCGATCATCGAAGCCGCGGTGGAGCGGAAGCAGGCCGGTGGTGACCCGCAGGTCGAGATCATGATCCCGCTGACCGTCGCCAAGACCGAGATGGCGATGCTCGACGGGTGGGTGCGCGAGGAAGCCGAGAAGGTGTTCACCGACAAGGGCACCCGCGTCGACTACCTCGTCGGCACGATGATCGAGACGCCGCGTGCGGCGATCGTCGCGGATGAGATCGCGGAGATCGCGGAGTTCTTCTCCTTCGGGACGAACGACCTCACGCAGATGACGTTCGGGTTCTCGCGTGACGACGTCGAGGGCCGGATGATGCCGGCGTACCTCGAGCAGGGATTGCTGGCCGTGAGCCCGTTCGAGCAGCTCGACCGCGATGGCGTGGGCAAGCTCGTCGAGTGGGCCAAGGCGCGCGGTCGCGCGGTGCGGCCGGACCTCAAGCTCGGGATCTGTGGCGAGCACGGGGGAGACCCCGCGTCGGTGCACTTCTGCTACGAGGTCGGTCTCGACTACGTGTCCTGCTCGCCGTACCGCGTGCCGCTCGCGCGCCTGGCTGCTGCGCACGCGGCGCTCGGCGAGGGCGGTCCGGGGACCACGGCGTGATCCGGGAACGGGCGTAGTTGTCACACCCCCTCGGTATCCTCGGATCATGAGCGGGGAACGAGTTCCGGGCGATCCGGGTGATCCGAGGCGATCCGGATGGATACGAGTGGCCCGAGCGATCTGACGGACCGGGCCCGCACCTGGGCCGCGACGATGGACGGGTTCGCGACCGGATCGCTGCGCCGTGCCCACGCGGACTCGGCGGCCAAGATCGGATCGATCGAGCTCTCGGACCGCCAGGCCCGTGAAGACCGCGAAGACGCGGAGCTCGCTCCCGGCGCGACGCGGGCGCGGGGTGGCGGTCACCGCGCCCGGGCCGAGGAACCCGACGCCATGCGCACCTGCTTCGAGCGGGACCGGGACCGGATCCTCCACGGGACCACCGCGTTCCGCCGCCTGGCGGGCAAGACGCAGGTCTTCGTGTTCCCCGAGGACCACCAGCGCACCCGGCTGACCCACGCGCTCGAGGTCGCCCAGGTCGCCACGAGCATCGCCCGGGCGTGCCGGCTCAACGTCGCGCTCACGGAGGCGATCGCCCTCGGCCACGACTGCGGTCACGGCCCGTTCGGGCACGCGAGCGAAGACGCGTTCACCCCGTACGTGCCTGGTGGATTCGATCATGCGGTCTGGGGTGCGGACGTCGTGCTCGAGCCGGTGAACCTGTGTGCGGAGACGCTCGACGGCATCAGGAACCACTCCTGGTCGCGGCCGGCACCGAGCACGCCCGAAGGCGAGGTCGTCTCGTGGGCCGACCGCATCGCGTACGTGTGTCACGACTTCGAAGACGCGGTCCGCGCCGGCATCGTCACCGGCGCGATGTTGCCCGACTCGGTCCAGGCGCTCTGCGGCGAGCGGCGCAGCCTGCAGCTGCATGCGTTCATCTCGTCGGTGATCGAGACGGCGCGGCAATCGGGCGAGATCGGCATGGACGGTGGGATGGCGGAAGCGCTCGCCGAGTTCCGGGCGTTCAACTACGAGCAGATCTACATGCGACCGGCATCGGTCGCGCAGGGTCAGGCCGTCGTCCGGGTCCTCCATGCGCTCGTCGAGTACTACGCGGACCGGCCGAACACGTTGCCGCTGCCCGAGCTGCAACGTCCCGGGCACCGCGCCGACGGGGCGAGCGCCGGGAGCCGCGAAGCGATCCTCGAAGCCGTGACGTATGTCGCGGGGATGACGGACCGGTTCGCGTTCACGCAGGCGATCGCCCACCTCGGCTGGGACACCGCGTCGCTGCCGGCCGGTCTCGATGTCGCGATCGGTCGGTGAATCGCCACCGCGCGTGTCAACGCCCTGACGTACCCTGAGGCGAGATGGGAATTCTCGACGACGACGTTGCCCAGGTTCGGGAAGCCACCGACATCGTCGGCCTGATCAGCGAGCGGCTCGCCCTGAAGCGGGCCGGTCGTCGCTTCGTCGGTCTGTGCCCGTTTCACACCGAGAAGTCGCCGAGCTTCTCCGTCAATCCGGAGCTGGGGCTGTACTACTGCTTCGGCTGTCAGGAGAAGGGCGACGCGATCACGTTCATCCGCAAGCTGGATGGACTCGACTTTCCCGAAGCCGTCGAACGACTCGCGGCACGCGCCGGCATCACGGTGCGCTACGACTCGACCGCGGTCTCGAAGGACCGGCAGCGCAAGGACCGACTCTCGGCTGCGGTCGACGCGGCGATCGACTTCTACCACCGCATCCTGCTCGAGAAGTCGGAAGGCGGGCGGGCGCGTGGCTACCTCCGGAGCCGTGGCTTCGACGGTGACGCGGCCCGTCGCTTCGTGATCGGCTGGTCGCCGGACACCTTCGACGCGCTGAGCAACTACCTGCAGGCGGAGAAGCATCGGCGCGAGGACATCGTGGACGCGGGCCTCGCGTTCGTGAACAAGTCGAACCGGCTTGCAGGACAGCTTCCGCTCGCGCCTGATGTTCCCGATCTACGACCGGGCCGGAGTTGCCGTCGGGTTCGGTGGCCGCGCGCTCGATGCCGACGGTCCGAAGTACAAGAACACCGCGGAGACGCCGCTGTACCACAAGAGCCGGCTGCTCTACGGCCTGAACTGGGCCAAGGCGGAGATCGGCGCCCATGACGAGGTCGTGATCTGCGAGGGCTACACGGACGTCATGGGCTTCGCGCTCGCCGGCATCCCGCACGCGGTGGCCACGTGTGGCACGGCGCTGACCGAGCAGCACGTCCAGCTGCTGAAGAACTTCACCCGCAAGATGGTGCTGGCGTATGACGCCGACAGCGCAGGGCAGAGCGCGGCGGAGAAGTGGTACGAGTGGGAGCAGCGGTTCGACATCGAGGTGAAGGTCGCCGCGTTGCCACCGGGGAGGGATCCGGGCGACCTGTGGCGCGACGACCCCGACGTCCTGGTGAAGGCGGTCGAGGGCGCGCAGCGGTTCATGCAGTTCAAGATGGGTCGGGTGCTCGCGGCGGCGGACCTCACCGGGCCGGAGGGTCGGGCCCGCGCCGCGGAAGCGCTGGTTCCGGTGTTGCGGGAGCACCCGAGCGAGCTGGTGCGGGAGCAGTACATCCAGACGGCGGCCGGGACGCTCGGGCTCGATCACGCGTGGTTCAAGTCCGCGATTGCCAAACGGCCCGCGGTGCGGCGAGGCGGCGACGAGCACGACGACCACGGATCGGATTCAGCATCGCCCCGGCCCAAGATGGTGGCCGTCGATCCCCGGGAAGAGGACGTGCTGCGTTGGGCGATCCACTCGCCGGAGCTGGTGCACGACTGGTTGGACGTGACGCTCTTTGTTGATCCTGTGGCTCGCGCGGCTTTTGTGCAGCTCTCGAGCGCGGCGGAGCTGCACGATGCGCTCGCGACGAGCGAGGGGGATGTGCGCGCGCTGCTCGTCCGGCTGGCCGTTGAGGAACCGGAGACCGACGCCGAGCCCGAGACCGTGCGCGCACGACTGGTGGTCAACCTCGTCGAGCCCGCGGCTCAACGTCTGCTGCGTCAACTGCTCGCGGATGACGACGATCGCGCGAGTCAGGTGAAGGTGCAGCTGGACCTGGTGCGAAGTCAGGCCGCGAGTGGGTGGGCCGCCGGCGAAGCCGCGGCGATGCAGTTGGTACGCTGGATCACTCAGTGGACACCCAGGTGAACTCCCCCGAACCGGAACCGATTCCGACGCCGCCACCGGCGGTCGTCGCGACGGCGAGCGGCGCGTCTCCCGACGACATCGAGGCGTTGATCGGGCGCGTCAAGGCTCGCGAAGATCGGTTCGTCACGACGGGCGAGATCTTCGCCGCGTTGCCTGACCTCGAGCCCGCGACGGAGGAGCTCGCGGCGATCTACACGTTGATGGAGAGCAACGGCATCCACGTCGTTGACGAGATCCTCGAAGAGCTCAAGCGCGAAGACGAGCGTCGGCACGGTCGCGGTGAGGCGCCGTCGAGCACCGTGACGGACGCGGTCGACGTGGCAGTGGAACGTTCACGCGGTCCGGCGACGCGTCCGGGTGCCGCCGCATCTCCGGTAGCCGAAGAGCCGATCTCGATTCCGGTTCCCGCGGCGCGACCCACGCGGGCGCGCGCGGAACGGCCGAGCGGACTCGGCGAGGGCAGCTTCGATCCGGTGCGGATGTACCTGAAGGAGATCGGGAAGGTCCCGCTCCTCACCGCCGCGCAGGAAGTGAGCCTGGCCAAGCGCATCGAGGCCGGTCTGGACGCGGCGGAGCGGGAGGAGACCGAGCCGAGCCTCAGCGACTCGCAGCGCGCGAGCCTGCGGGCGGTGTCACGTGACGGTGAGCTGGCCAAGCGCCAGCTGACGGAAGCCAACCTGCGGCTCGTGGTGTCGATCGCCAAGCGGTACGTCGGACGTGGCATGGCGTTGCTCGACCTGATCCAGGAAGGCAACCTCGGTCTGATCCGGGCCGTCGAGAAGTTCGACTACACGAAGGGCTTCAAGTTCTCCACGTACGCGACGTGGTGGATCCGTCAGGCGATCACCCGGGCGATCGCGGACCAGGCCCGCACGATCCGCATTCCCGTGCACATGGTCGAGACCATGAACAAGGTGATGCGCATCCAGCGTCAGCTGCTGCAGGAGCTCGGTCGGGAGCCGACGGTCGAGGAGATCGCGGCGAAGGTCGAGCTCACACCCGGACCGGGTGCGCGAGATCCAGCGGTTCGGTCAGGAGCCGGTGTCGCTCGAGACGCCGGTGGGCGACGACGACGACTCGTTCCTGGGCGACTTCGTCGAAGACCCGAACGCGACGGCGCCGGCGACCGCGGCGGCGCGTGCGCTGCTCACCGAGGCCATCGAAGAAGCACTCGAGGAGCTCAACGACCGCGAGCGCCAAGTGGTGCGCCTGCGGTTCGGCCTGGACGACGGGCAGGTGCGCACGCTCGAAGAGGTGGGCAAGGAGTTCGGCGTGACCCGGGAACGGATCCGCCAGATCGAGTCGAAGACGCTCGCCAAGCTGCGGCACCCGACGCGCTCGCAGCGCCTGCGCGACTACCTCGAAGAGCCCTGAGTCCGACGATCTCCCACGGCCGATCGCTCGACGGCGATGAGCCCGCTGGCCCTGGGCCGATCTAGAGGCTGTCGGCGACCGGGTTGACGAGTCGGAGCTGCTCGGGCTCGTCGTCGGGCCGCAGGCGTTCGACACCGAGCTCCACGGCCGCCTGGAGGCGATCGAAGAGGCGGCTGTCCCGGAGGCGCTCGAGCCGGCGACTGATCTGCTCGTAGCGAGCGCGGCCCGCCTTGGCGCCGAGGTAGTAGCCGACGGCGAAGCCGAGCACGAGGCCGATCCGGAACTTCATGCTCCCTTCCTACCCCATCCGTCGCGTTCTCGCTGGTTCGGGCGCATCGAACGTATGTTCGCTATGCTCCCGACATGGGCTACCGGGGCAAGGTCGAGCAACAGGAGCAAGCACGCGTCCTGCGCGCGCAGAACCTCACGCTCCAGGACATCGCGTCCCGGCTGGGCGTGAGCAAGTCCTCCGTCTCCCTCTGGGTGCGCGACGTCCCCTTCACGCCATCCAAGCGCCGCCACGGTGCCCAGCGGCGCCCGCACCCGCAGCGCATCGCCAAGCTGGCGGAGATCGAGCGCCTCGACGCGGAAGGTCGCGAGCACCGTTCGGCGCCTGAGCGACGAGGCGTTCTTCGTCGCGGGCGTCGCGCTGTACGCGGGAGAGGGTGCGAAGACCGAGGGATCGGTGAAGTTCGCGAACACTGATGCCGGAATGACTCGCTTCTTCTGCGCGTGGCTCCGTCAGTTCTTCGAGGTCTGACGAGTCGCGGCTGCGAGTCCGCGTCTACCTCCATGAGGGACTCGACCTCGAAGCAGCCGAAGAGCTACTGGTCGCGAGTCACCGGAGTTCCCCGCGAGCAGTTCAGCAAGCCGCTACCGAGCGGTCGCGGATCCGACGATCCGGCGGAACAAGCACGAGTACGGGTGTGCATATGTCGTGTATTCGTGCTCGTCTACCCATCGAGCGGTCATGGGCTACGTGCGAGCTTTGCTATCGTCAGACGCCATTCCGGGGTAGCTCAATCGGCAGAGCGCTCGGCTGTTAACCGAATTGTTGAGGGTTCGAGTCCCTCCCCCGGAGCCAGTTACGCGAAGCCGAAGCGGGATCGGTCACCGCGTGGACCGGAGCGTTCCGGTCGCTCGATCTCGTCGATGATTCCGTACGCGAGCGCTTCGTCGGCGTCGAGCCAGGTGCCGCGCTCGATGTCGGCTTCGACCCGTTCGAACGGGCGCCCGGTCGCGCCGGCGAGGCGGTTGACGAAGACATCGACGACGCGTTGATGCTCACGCGCGTTGCGCTCGACGTCGGTTGCGCCACCGGTGAACGCGATGTCCGGCAGGCCGAGGCGGAATCGGGCGTGCGGCGTGGCCGCGCGATGGGGCGCGACGGCGACGATGCCGACGGCCGCGTCCTCCGCTCGCACGCAGCGGACGCGCACCCGAACGCCGAGCAGGTCGATCGTGTCGATCAGCATGAGCGCGGCCTGGATCGTGCCACCACGGCGAGTCGACCTGGAGGGTGATGCCCTCATCGCCGGCCGCGTCGAGCGCCATCAGCTCCGTGGTCGCGGTGGTCGCGCTGGCGTCATCGAGCTCGCCACTCAGCAAGACGACGCGCCGCTCCCAGAGCTGGGCCCGCATCCAGTCGGCGCCACCGAGGTGCTCGGGGTTCATCGGGGCCTCCGTTGCAGTCGCCAGTCGAGCTGCTGACCGAGCGCGGCGACGTAGCGCTCGAGGGTCGAGAGGCGGACGTCCGCGTCGCCGGATTCGAGGCGCGCCACGGCGGACTGCGACGTGCCCATGCGGGCGGCAACCTCGGTCTGGGAGAGCCCGAGCGCGACCCGTTCGTCCGCGAGCGCGCTCGAGAGCGCGCGCCGGCGCGCCGGCGGCCTCCTTGAAGCCCGGGAAGACCGGGTCGTGTCGTCGCTCACTGGTCACGTCGTTCCCTCTCGAACTATCGAATATGGTATCTCGAATATGAGATACTGCCGCAACACCGTTCGTGCAGAGAGGTGTGATCCCCATGGACATCCGCCAGTCACTCATCCCCACGGTCCTCGACGAGTCTGCTCGGGGCGATCGGGCCTTCGACATCTTCTCGCTCCTGCTGCGGGAGCGCATCGTCTTCCTCGGCCAGGAGGTGGACGACCACATCGCCAACCTGATCATCGCCGAGATCCTGCACCTCGAGGCGCGTGATCCCGACAAGGAGATCCAGCTCTACATCAACTCGCCCGGCGGCGTGGCGTACGCGGGGATGGCGATCTACGACGTGATGCAGCACGTGCGGCCCCCGGTGTCGACGATCTGCGTCGGGATGGGCATGTCCGCGGCGGCGATGATCCTGTGCGCGGGTGCGCCGGGCAAGCGACTCGCGCTCCCGAGCGCCAAGATCATGATCCACCAGGGCTCGGCCGGGACGCGCGGCGCGCCGAGCGACATGGAGATCCAGCTGCGCGAGGTGCTCTCGACCACCAAGCGGATGGCGCAGATCATCGCGTTCCACTCCGGTCGCTCGCTCGAGCAGGTGGAGCGCGACCTCGACCGCGACTACTTCATGACCGCCGAGGAGGCACTCGAGTACGGGATCATCGACGAGGTGCTCACCCCTCGCCGCGGCATTGCCGCCGACCTGCTCGAGCAGGTGTCCTAGGACGTCTCGGCCGCCGCTATGCCGGACGCCTTCGGCTCAGTCGTCGTGCGTCACATCGGGATCCCTTGCTGTGGGCGGAGTGCGCCGAGTCGGTTCGCGGCTACCGCGGGCAGCGTCGGTCTGGGCCGTCAGAGGGTCGCGAGCTGACGCCGCCGCCGGTTGCACCGAGAGCACGGTCGGGCCACTGCCGGGGTGCACCGCGGCAGCGTCGGCTTGCCGCGGGCGATAGTGTCGCCCGATCGTTCGTGCCGATCGCCGTTGGCGCGATGTCGGGGTCACGAGTCCGGCGCCCACGATCCGCCTAGTCTGACGTCGGGAAGCGCGCCGTCCATGACGACCCGAGGCGAACTGGCGAATCGTCTTCGGTGCGTGGCGGCATCGGGACAGCCGATCGCCGTTCGCCCGGTATGGGGCGTGTGGCTCAATCACGCCGACGTCCTCCTCAGCGCCTCGGGTCGACGAGCCATCAGGCAGCGGGGATCGGCTCCGCACCCCGAGGTCGCCGTGCACCTCGGTCGATGCGCTCTCTGTGCTCATCGTTGAGGGGAGCGCCCAGCGAGGCTGCGGTCCGAAGCGATCTCCGTCCGCCGGTACGTCGAGATCTACAACACGAAGTACTCGTGGAACTTCGAGCGCGACGAACCCGATGGTCGTGGACGGGACCATCGAGGTCGTTCCTTCGATCGTTCTCGCATGGAACACCGTCCCTGTCTCGGCCTGCAGTCCAGATATGACCTTCCCGAACGGCTCGGCCGGTGGACGTTCGCCGAGTTGCCCTCGGCCACCTGATGCGAAGCCGATCTGGCGCGATCGATCATGGCTGCGCCTGATCGCCACAATCGAGCCAGCGTACGACGAAATGCAACGCGGTGCGCGGTACACGCCGCGTAGAACCTGATCACGATCAGCGGGGCCGTAGCTCAGTGGTCAGAGCAGGGGACTCATAATCCCTCGGTCGAAGGTTCGATCCCTTCCGGCCCCACCATCGTTGACCATTCGGGTATCGCGTTTTCGCAGGCCGATAGCGGGCACACTCATTCGATGCCGGCAGCGGAGGGCGACGCCAACGAGAGCGGCGCGTCCGTTCCCATGCGGCGCTACGCCGCCTTCTGGGGCATCGGCGTGCTGATCGTCGGCGGCGCGTACCTGGCGTGGTCGCTGGTCGCGGCGCTGACCACCGTGATCAGCCTCGTCGTCGTGGCTGCGTTCTTCGCGGTGGTGCTCACTCCTGCCGTCGACGCCCTCGAGCGGCGTCTCGGCCGCGGGGAGCGGATGCGCCGCGGTCTCGCCACACTCGCCGTGTTCATCATGGGTGTCATCGTGTTCGGTGCGCTCGGCTACGTGTTCGCGCGGCCGGTCTACGACGCGTCGACGAGCTTCAGCAAGGACCTGCCCCACACGATCCGTGACGCGGAGAACGGTCGAGGCGAGATCGGGAAGTGGTTGAAGGACATCGGCGCGCAGCAATGGGCGCACGACAACCTGCCGAAGATCCGGGACTCGCTCGGCGACGTGAACGGACCGTTGCTCACCGCCGGGAAGACGGTCGCGACCGGGGTCGTCGCGCTCCTGACCATCCTCATCCTCGTGTTCCTGATGCTGATCGAAGGCCCCAACATCAGTGCGTTCCTGCTCGGTCTTCTTCCCGAGCAGCGCGCCGATCGGGTTCGCAGAGTCGGCAGCGATGCCGCGCGCGCCGTCACGGGGTACATGGCCGGCAACCTCCTGATCTCGCTCATCGCCGGCATGGCGATCTACATCTGGCTGCGGGCCTGGTTCATCCCGTTCGCCCTCGTCCTCGCGCTCTGGGTCGCGTTCGCCGACATGTTGCCGCTCGTCGGCGCCACGCTCGGAGCCATCCCGGCCGTGTTCGTCGCGTTCCTCGACTCGCCGACGGCCGGAATCGCGACGCTCATCTTCTTCATCGTCTACCAGCAGTTCGAGAACCATGTCCTGCAGACCACGATCATGGCCAAGACGGTCAAGCTCAATCCGCTGGGCGTGCTGCTCGCAGTCCTGGTCGGCGTCGAGCTCGCGGGACTCGTGGGCGCGTTGTTGGCGATCCCGGTGGCCGGCGCGATTCAGGTCGTCGCCCGCGACGTGTGGGATGAGCGCCATGGTCGCGTGAAGGAGGTGCTGAGCATCGGCGCCTCGGAGGAACCCTCGCCCTAGCGCGGGGCGGCGAGGCCCAGGACGGCGCGAGCCCAGGCGTCGGATTCTTCGCGCGTCTCCTCGTAACGATCGACCAGCTCCGGATCCGGATCGGTGCGCGCGATCACCGGGTTCAGGTGCTCCAGCGTCGACCGTCTTGCCGAGCGCGGCGCCGACGACGACACGGGCGCCGACCGACGCGGCTTCGTCGATCTGTCGGCGCACGAGCGGGAGGCCGGTCGTTGCCGCCAGCACCTCGCGCCAGAGGTTGCCCTTGGCGCCGCCGCCCGCAATGACGAGCTCGGTCGCGCCCCGTCCGATCAGCTCGAGACACCGGGACACGTCGTACGCCACTGCTTCGATCACCGCGCGGGCCAGCTCGCCCGGTCCGTGCGCGCCCGTGAGCCCGGCGAACGCGGCGTTGGCATCCGGTTGCCACCACGGCGCTCGCGCGCCGTTGAGCCACGGCAGCGCCACCACGCCGTTCGCTCCGGGTGGCGAGGCCGCAGCCTCGGTGAGGAGCACCTCGGTGGGGCGACCGGTCAGCCGCTCCAGCCAGTCGAGCGCGGCGCCGCTCGCCGAGAGTCCCGGCTTCGAGGAGGTAGCCGGTCAGCAGTCCCGCGGGACGCGGCGGCGACGGTCGGGAGCACGCCGACCGGGCCGGGATGGGGAATCGAGACGTTCGTGGTGGTGCCCCACGACACCATCGGGGTCTCGTCGCCGGCCCCGGTTCCCACGACCTCGCACGCCCGGTCACCGCCACCGAGCACGACATCGACCCCCGGCCGCAGCCCGAGCTCGGCGAGCGCCGCGCCCGAGTCTCCGACCTCGACCGTCGTCGCGGCTCGCACCGGCGGAAGCCGCGACGCGATCGGCTCGGCCACGCCCAACGTGCCGTCCAATCCGTACAGCCCGGTGCGCGACGCAAGCGTCTCGTCGGTGAGGACCACACCGGTGAGGCGCGCGGCGACATGGTCCCGCGGTGCGAGCAACCACCGCGCGGACTCGAGCAGGTCCGGTTCGTGATCGACGAACCACGCGATCTTCGCTACGCAGCTCGCCGCGTTGAGCACGACGCCGGTGCGCGCGCGGAAGTCGTCGGGATCGCCGAAGTGCAGCACGGCGGCCGCGCCGCGCTGGTCGGACCACAGGATGCCGGAACCGATCGGTCGGAGATCCTCGTCGAAGGGCGCGAAGGTCTCGCGCGCCGCCGAGAAGCCGACCGCGGTCGACGGCTTCGTACTCGGCCGGGGCGTCGAGGCGGAGATGCGAGCACGCGTCGACGACCGAGCGCCACCAGTCGTACGGATCCTGCTCGGCCCAACCGGCGCGGGGATGGACCGTGGCGATCTCGCTCCGGGTGATGGCGATGAGACCTTCGTCGCCCCAGAGCGCGGCCTTGGTCGCGCTCGTTCCGAGATCGAGCGTGAGGACCGTCATGGTCCGGCGAGGTCCCGGATCACCTTGGCCATGGCCGAGAAGTCCTCCCGGCCGTACCCGGCGGCGCTGGCCGAGCCGAGGATCTGGCGGACGATCCCCGACGTGAACAGCGGGACCCCGGCATGAGCGGCGTAGTCGATCGCGAGGTCGAGGTCCTTGGCCATGAGGTCGGTCATGAAGCCCGGGGCCCAGTCGTTCGACGCCGGGCTGTCGGGGATCGCGCCCTCCGCCGGCAACCGGGTTCGCACCGCCACGCAGTCGCCGGTCGCGTGCGTGAGGATCTCGTACAAGTGCTCCATGTCCACCCCCGCGTGTTGCGCCATGACCGTCGCTTCGGACGTCGCCAGCATCTGCGCGGCGTAGATGAGGTTGTTGCAGAGCTTGACGACCTGACCCATCCCCGGTCCGCCGACGTGCACGATGAGTCCGGCGAACGGATCGAGCGCGGGTCGCGCCGCGGTCAGCGTGTCCGCTTCACCGCCGACCATCAGCGTGAGCTGACCCTTCTCCGCTCCGACGGTTCCGCCCGACAGCGGTGCTTCGAGGTAGCCCGCACCCGTCGCGAGACTCGCTCGTGTTGCCGCGTTCGACATCCGGATGGATCGTCGACGTGTCGACCACGATCTTGCCCGGCCCGAGCGATGGGAACACGCATCGAGACGGCCACGACATCCGGCGAGCTCGGCAGGCAGAGGATCGTCACTCGCTCGCGGCGACGACAGCCGCAACGTCTGCTTCGCGGGCACCGAAATCCACCGCGGCATCGATGGGCGGTCGGCTGCGCGACGCGACCAGGACATCGTGTCCGGCGTCGACGAGGTGGCGAGCCATCGGCAGCCCCATGGCGCCCAACCCGATGAATCCGACGTTCATACGCTCACTCCGGCCCGGGTCGCGACTGGCGGCGCGATCAACGATCTTGACGCTACCAGCGCCTCTCCGTAACGTGACGTCGGTGTCAGGGACTGAGACGGCAGTGGAGTCGATGGGCGTCGCGGCGCGATTGGCCGAGCTGAACCTCGTGCTTCCCGGCCCGTTCCTCCCGCATGACCCGCTCGACGCGGTGGTGGTGCATGACGGGGTGGCGCGAACGTCGGGTCAGCTGCCCCGAGACCTCTCCGGCAATCTGGTGCATCCCGGCCGGCTCGGTGATGAGCTCACCGTCGAGCAGGGAGCGGAAGCCGCGCGGTGGTGCGCGCTCAACGCGCTGTCGGTCTTGGACGCCGAGCTCGGCGGCCTCGACAACATCAAGCGCGTGCTGACGGTGCTCGGCCTGGTCGCCTGCGAGGCGAGCTTCCTCGAGCAGCCCGCCGTGATCGACGGGGCCAGTCGGCTCTTGTACGACGTGTTCGGCGCCGCGGGCCGACATTCGCGTTCCGCGATCGGGGTTGCCGCGCTGCCGCGCGGTGGTGCGGTCGAGATCGAGGTGGCTGTCGCCCTCGTATGACCCTGCCGTGGACCCCGCATGCGGACCTATATCTCGATCGCGACTCGGCGTCACTCCTTACACTCCAGCCATGACCTCCCGGCGCGATCGCGCTCGCGCCGCGAATCCGGACCTGACCGTCCTCGGCTTCCCGGGTCTGGTGGAGCTGCGGCGACGCCTGCCCCGACTCATCCTCGGCATCGTCGCCCTGGGCGTCGGCATCGCGATGATGGTGGAAGCCGGGCTCGGAGTGAGCCCGTACGACGTGCTGCACCAGGGCCTCGCGGACCTGACCGGCCTGAGCTTCGGCACGGTCGTCATCGGCCTGGGTGCGCTCGTGCTGCTCCTCTGGATCCCGCTGGGTCAACGGTTCGGCATCGGGACCGTGATCAACACGCTGACGGTCGGCCTGATCGTCGACGCGTTCCTCGAGTGGTCGCCCGACCCCGAGACGCTCGCACTGCGGTGGGTCTACCTGCTCGCCGGGATTCTGATCATCGCCTTCGGCGTCGGCCTCTACATCGGTGCCGGGCTGGGCCCGGGCCCGCGCGACGGGCTCATGACCGGCATCGCCGCCAAGGGGTACCCGCTCTGGATCGTCCGCACCGCGCTCGAGCTCACCGCGCTGGTGGCGGGCTGGCTGCTCGGCGGCGACGTGGGGATCGGGACGCTGCTCTTCGCCTTCGGGATCGGCCCGCTCGGCCACTTCTTCCTGCTCCGGCTGCACCTCGGCGTCGACGGCGGCGATCCCGACCCCACCGCCACCATCGGCGAGTAACGCACGTTCTCGGCACGCTGAGCCGCACGTGGTGCGCTCGAACGTGCCGAGAACGGCGGTGGAGTCCTAGCCGGGGGTGCCGGCCATCAGGGCGAAGGCGGTCTCCCAGCCGATCGAGCGCTGCTCGTCGGCCGGTGACTCACTGTCGAGCGCGGCCCGAGCGAGACGGACGATGAACTGATCGAGCGGTGAGCTGGTGGCAGCCACCTCGGCGGCGGCGAGGTCGAACGACGCGCGTGGCTCCCGACGGCGTCGCCGGTGCGGTGCAGCGCGAAGCCGCGGGCCAGCTGCGAGGCGGTAGCGGTCGACGAACGTGACCGCGAGGTCGTCGGCCTCGGCGCAGATCTCCAGTGCTTCCTCGGCTTCACCACCGGCGACCAGTGCCGCCGCGAACGCGACGTCGGCGGCGGCCTCCGGGCCCCGGTTCCGGGTCGCGGCCCGGGCGCTGCGGAGCGTGTTGATGGCCCCCGTCACGTCACCGTGCTGCAGCTGGGCGAGACCCCAGAGCGTGTGCTGCTCGTCCGTGAGGAAGCGGTCGTCCACCATCGTCAGGTTCTCGAACATCCCGGCCGCGAGCTCGTAGCCCTCGGGATCGCCGGCCTGGATGGCGAGCGCGACGCGCAGCACGGCCGCGAGCTGGCGCATCGACTGGTCGGGAACTCGCCTGCGCGACCACGTCCGCGACGTCGACCATGGCCTTCGCTTCGGTGGTGCGCAAGCACGCGTTGAGTGCGATCGTCTCGGGCCCGACCGATTGCAGCTCGCCCCACGGGTCGCCGAGATCCTGGAACACGGCGCGGGCTTCGGTGGCAAACGCGATCGCCTCGGCCGGGTGGCCACGCCAGAGCGAGACGTTGGCCAGGAGCACGCGCATGATCGCGGCCGCCCAACGGTTCCCGAGCTCGGTGGCGTCCTGGAGGATCCGCTCCGCGAGCACGGCGGCTTCCTCGAGACGGCCCTGGGTGAAGCGCACCCAGGCCAGGAGGCCGAGCGCCCAGCTCATCCCACCCCAGTCGCCGAGCTCGCCGAATGCGGCGGCCGACGCATCGAGTCGCTGCTCGGCCTCCTCGGAGTGGCCGCGCACGAATGAGATCCACGCGAGGTTCTGCAGCGCCCACGCTTCGCCGCGTCGGTGAGAGATCGTGCGGAAGATGTCCAGCGCTTCGCCGATGAACACCGCGGCGCCGTCAGGGTTGCCGCCGAACAGGTCGGTCAGGCCGCGGAACCGCAGCGCGTCGCCGAGGCCTTGCGGGTCGTCGAGCTCACGCCAGCGCGCGACGGCGTCGTCGAGGCTCTTGGCCGACCCGACGAGGTCACCTTCCTTGTACTGGACGTCGCCGAGCACCGTCTGCGCGGCGGCGATCGCCGTCGGATCGTCGAGCTGATCGGCGTTGGCGAACACGATCTCGAGATCGCTCCGCGCGCCGACCGTGTTGCGGAGCTCGGCGCGCGCCCGAGCCCGGGCGAGGCGCAGCGGTACCTGGCTTTCGAGGTCGCCCGGCACGAGGAGAGGAATCGCGTGGCTCAGGTACTTGTCGGCAGTTGCCCAGTCGTCGCGCCGCTCGGCCTTCCCGGCGGCGCGGGTGAGGAAGCGCACGCCCGCGGGGATCATGCCGCTCGGCAGCCCGTCCACCGCGCCGAGCTCGGCCATGAGCGCCGCGGCCAGATTGAAGTGGTACGCGAGCCGGTCGAGCTCCTCCTCGATCCGGTCGTTGGCTTCTGCGTCCTCCGCGATCAGCTTGCTCACCAGACCGTGCCGGCGGGCTCGCTCGGCCTTGGTCAACGTGCCGTAGGCGACGTCACGGGTCAGCTCGTTGCGGAAGCGGAACTCGTCGGCATCGATCTCGAGGAGATCCCGCTGCTCGAGGTGACCGAGCGGCGCATCGGCGTCGGTGCCTCTGCCTGCCGCCATGGCGCGCACCAGGTCCAACGGGCCGGTGTTCCCGATCACCGCGGCGTCCTCGAGCGTCACGCGGTCGAGTGGGTCGAGCCGGTCGAGCCGGGCGGCCAGCAGCCCGTGCAGCGTCGCCGGCAGCTCGCGCGCACCTTCCGTCGCCGGAGACTCGCCGAGCATCGCGACGAGCTCTTCGATGAAGAACGGGTTGCCGCCGCTGCGCTCGCGCAAGATCGTCACGAGCTCTTCGTCCGCGTCGGGCAGGAGCGTGCGCAGCAACGTGTCGGTGTCGTCGCTCGCCAGCGGGTCCAGGTTCACGTGCACCGTGTTGTGCCGGCCGGCCGGTGGAGTCCAGCGATCCGTGAGCTCCGGACGGGTCGTGCCGACGAGAACGACCGGAGCGCCGGCGAGATGCGTCAGGAGCCGGGGGAGGAACTCGAGCACCTGATCGTCGGCCCAGTGGAGATCAGAGAGGACGAGCACCAGCGGCTGGTTGCCGGCCAGCCCGGCGAAGAACGTCAGCACCGCGCGCAACGCCTCCTCGCGAGCGCGCGTCGGGTCGACGCCCTCGCCGGGGTCGCCCTCGCGCATGAGGTAGAGGAGCCCTTCGGTGACGCGCCCGATCTCGGGATCGGCGTGGTCCAGGCCGAGCCCGCTCTGCACCGCGACACGCGTGCAGCTCGGTACCTGAGCTTCCGCGTCCGTGAGATCGACTTCGCACGCGTCGGCGACCATCGCGGCGATGGGCCACCAGAGGTTGGTCTCCCCGTACGGGATGCACTGACCGTTGAGGACCCGGGCGCCCTGCTCGCACTCGGCGATCTTGCCGAGCTCGCTCGCGACGCGCGACTTGCCGACGCCGGCCTCACCGGTCACGAGCACGAGGTGCGCGCGCTTGCGGGTCGTGGCGGTGGCCAGTGCGGCGCGGAGGACGGCAACTTCGCTCTCCCGGCCGACGAGCGGAGTCTCGACCCGGCGGTGACGGTGGCCCGGAGGGGCGACGGCGCGTACCGCGAGCCAGGCCGGCACCGGCTCCTCGCGGCCACGCACGGCAATGAGGCCGAGGGGCTCGTAGCGCATACCCCGGAGCGCGGCCGCGTGGGTGGTGGGACCGACGACGACCTGATCGGGACCGGCCTCGGCCTGGAGGCGGCTCGCGATGTTCACCACGTCGCCCATCGCGGTGTAGTCCCCACCCGCTCGCAGCGCCCCGACCAGCACTTCTCCGGTGTTCACGCCGATGCGGAGGTGGACGTCGATGCCGTCCTCCTCGCGCATCCCGGCCAGGCGCTCCTGCATCCGCAACGCGGCGCGCACCGCGCGTTCGGCGTCGTCCTCGTGCGCGACGGGAGCACCGAAGAGCGCGACGAGCGCGTCCCCCATGACCTTGTCGACCTGCCCGCCGAACGTCGTGATCTCGGTAGCGAGCTTCTCGAAGCAACCGTCCACGAGGTTCTTGATGTGCTCGGGGTCGGCAGTCTCCGAGAGCGACGTGAATCCGACGAGATCGGCGAAGAGCACGGTCGCCACGCGGCGCTCATCGGGCCGCGCCACGATGCTGTGTCCGCAGGCCGGACAGAAGCGCGCGTCAGCCGGTGCTGCGCTCCCACAGGACGGGCATGTCATGACCCTCATCGTACGACGCTCCGACCGTGCTGCGGCGTGTGACGTCGGTCCGGCGGCGCGAAAATCGGGCGGATCGGGCGGCTCCGCTCGTTACCCTCGGAGCCATGTTGCTCCTCCGCGATCGTCGTCTCGCGCTCCTCGTCAGCGGCCAGGCCCTCAATGGGATCGGCAGCTGGTGCGCGATCGTCGCGCTCTGGGGCTTCGCGAGCTTCCGGTTCGACGCCGGCCCGAGCGCGATCGCGCTCCTGGGCCTCGCGTGGTCGTTGCCGCCGCTGCTCCTCGGCCCGCTGGCCGGAGTCCCGATCGACCGGTTCGGCCCGAAGCGGGTGCTCATGGTCGCGGATGCCTTTGCCGCCGGCGTGTCCCTCCTGTTCCTCCTCGCCGGATCCTTCCCGGTACTGGTCGCGCTCGCGGCCCTGCACGGCGTGACCAGCTCCTTCTCGGAGCCGGCCCTGCGCGCCCTGCCGCCCCGGTTGGTCGCCGACGAGGACCTCGTGCAGGCCAATGCACTGCTCGGAGCTGCTTCGCAGTCGGCCATCGTCTTTGGTCCGTTGCTGGCGGCTGCCGCGATCGGTGTGATCGGAATCGAAGGCGCGTTCGTCATTGACTCGCTGACGTACGTCGTCGGCGTCCTTGTGCTGATCCCGATCGTGATCGGGCGCGGCGCGTCTCCGGCCACCGACACGTCGGTCGTCGCCGAGATCCGGGAAGGCTTCCGCGTGGTGCAGCGCCGGCCGCGACTCCGGTTGCTGCTCGGCATGTCCGGCTGTGTCTACCTGATCTGGGGTGCGTTCCTCGTGATCGAGCCGGTGTACGTGCGCGAGGTGCTGCACGGATCACCGACGATGTTGGCGTTGCTGCAGGTGACCTTCGGCGTGGGCCTGCTGCTCACGACGCTGGTCGTGACGCGCCTCGGTGAGCGCGCGGCCCGCGTGCGCGTCGCCGCGGTAGCAGCAGCTGCCTCGGGTGTCGCCGCCATGCTCTACATCGGCACCGCGATCCCGGCGGTGGCATTCGTCGGCATCGGCGTGTGGGGTTGCGTCACGTCGTTCTTCGTCGTGCCGGCCCAGACGCTGATGCAGCGAGCCGCTCCGGTCGACACGCATGGTCGGGTGATGGCGATCGACGGAACGGTGAACAGCGGCGGCCACCTGGTCGCGCTTCCGATCGTCGGTCTCGCGGCCGCCGTGGTGGGGGTGCAGGTCGCCGGGATCGCGTTCGCGGTGTTCCCGATCATGGGCGGGCTCTTCACGCTGTGGCGGGTGCGCGAGGACGCCCCCGCTCCCGCACCGGCCCCGCCGGACCTCGTCATCGAACCGCCCGCCCGGCCCGTCGCGGCGTAACCGCCCGGCGGGCCGGGCGCGCGCCGGCTCCTTCGGTGTCGTCGCGACCCGCGGGCGGGTTCGATCGACACCGAAACGGGTGGTCGGCTGGTGGACGGGTGGGGTGGCGGCGCGAGAATGAGTCCGTGCCACGACCCGTTGCTCTGGATGACGCCGCGATTGCCGGTCGGCTCGCCGATCTGACCGGTTGGTCCCGCGACGGTGACGCGATCCGCAAGGAGTACACCTGCGCCGGCTTCGCCGACGCGATTGCGTTCGTCGTGCGCATCGGGTTCCTCGCCGAGGCGGCCGACCATCACCCGGACATCGACATCCGGTGGCGCAACGTCAGCATCGCGCTCACCACCCACGACGCCGGCGGGCTCTCCACCCTCGACTTCGACCTGGCCGCGAACATCGACGAGGTCGCGTCGTGATCTTCATCGTCGTGCTCGTCCTGGTAGTCGGGCTGGCGATCGCGCTCGTCGTCGCGGTGGCGAAGGACCCGGGTCCGCAGCCGGTGGAGATCGCCCTGGCCTACGAGCACGCCTGGGATCTCCTGGACTTCGACGTGGTGTACCGCCTCTCCGGACGCGAGCTGCACGACGGTCTCAACAAGGCGGACTACATCGAGGCCAAGCGCGCCGCGTACGCCGACGGCTCGGCCCTCCGTCACCTGATCGAGCACACCGTGGCGGAGTCGGAGCGGCACGAGGGCGATGCGGCCACCGTGGTGACGCGACTCACCTTGCGCGACGGCAGCGAGATCCAGCACGAGGTGCGGATGCTGCGCCGGGCCCGGGCGTGGGAGGTCGTCGCCTACGAGCTGCGCCCCGCTTCCGCCGCTTGACGCCCGAGCCCGCGGTGTCGACGCCCGGCCTCTTGCTCACCGGCGGCCGGAGCTCGCGCATGGGCAGGGACAAGGCGACGCTGCTGGTCGAAGGGGAGACGCTCGCCCGGCGCAGCGCGCGGCTGCTCGCCGAAGTGTGCGACCCGGTGCTCGAGGTCGGTCCTGGCTATTCGGCGCTGCCGACGGTCGACGAAGCCGAGCCCGGACGTGGTCCGCTCGCCGCGCTCGTGGCCGGCGCGGCCGCGCTCGGCACGGAGAGTCCGGTGCTGCTCCTCGCCTGTGACCTCCCGTTCGTGACGCGGGGTCTGTTGGCTCGGCTGGTGGAGGCGCCGGGAGACGGCACCGTCGTCCCCGTCGACGCCGACGGGATGGTGCAGCCGGTCTGCGCCCGGTACTCCGCGGCCGCGTGCCGCCGCGCCGGCGAGCTGCTCGCGGCCGGCGAGCGATCGCTCCGCCGGCTGCTCGACGAGACCGGGATGCGCGCGCTTGCCGACGTCGATGCCCGGGTGCTGGTGGACGTGGACACGCCGGGTGATGCGACGCGATGGGGAATCCGGGCTCCCGGTAGCCTCGACCCATGACCACCGCGTCGGCCCGTCGAGCAGTGACCCCGGTGCGGGTCGGCGCGATCGAGGACGGCCGGTTGATCGAGCGGCCGGACCGGCTGGTCACCGAGGAACCGATGGAGATCCGGCTCCAGGACCGTCGCGAGCAGGCGGAGCCGGTCGGGGTGACCATGCGGACCCCGGGCCACGACTTCGAGCTGGCGGTCGGATTCTGCCGGACCGAAGGGCTGCTGGGCGGGACGGCCGATCTGGCCGGTGTGAAGTACTGCGTCGACCTCGATGCCGACCAGGAGTACAACGTCGTGACGGTCACCTCCCGCCGGCCGGTCGATCTCGGCCCGCACCGGCGGGTCGTCGCGGCGTCATCGAGCTGCGGCATCTGCGGGAAGAACACCATCGACGAGGTGGCGATCGACTGCGCACCCGTCGGGCCCGGTCCCGTGATCGCCCGCTCGGTGCTGCTCCGCCTGCCGGATCTGCTGCGCGAGTCGCAGACCATCTTCGACAGCACCGGCGGCTTGCATGCGGCCGGGCTGTTCTCGCCGGATGGTGAGCTCGAGGTGCTGCGGGAGGATGTCGGCCGGCACAACGCAGTCGACAAGCTGGTCGGCCACGGCGTCATGAACGGAGCGCTGCCGTTCTCGAGCTCGGTGCTGATGGTCTCGGGGCGGCTCAGCTTCGAGATCGTGCAAAAGGCGGCGGTCGCCGGCATCCCGGTGGTCGGTGCGGTATCCGCGCCGTCAAGCCTCGCGGTCGCCACCGCCGAGCGATTCGAGCAGACGTTGGTCGGCTTCCTGCGCGACGGCCGCGGCAACATCTACACCCACCCCGAACGCGTCGCGATGGAGCGTTAGTCCATGGCGTGGAAGGGCTCCGCAAAGATCAAGTCGCCGCGCTCGACGCACAAGCACCTGTGGGTGGGGTTCAAGCCGAATGGCGTGGGCCAACAGAAGCCGAACCACTACGGCGACATGGCGAAGATCGTGTGGGAGAACCGGCGCAACCTGCGGTACGCCTGGCGGATCCTGAGCAAGGGCGTCTGCGACGGCTGCGCGCTCGGCGTGGCCGGCTTCCACGACTGGACGCTCTCCGGCGTCCACCTCTGCACCACCCGGCTCAACCTGCTGCGCGTGAACACGATGCCCGCGCTCAACCCCGGCGTCCTCGCCGACGTCGAGAAGCTCCGCAAGCTCAGTGGGGCGGAGCTCCGGGACCTCGGGCGGCTGCCGTATCCCATGGTCCGGCGCGTCGGGGACCGGGGGTTCACCCGGGTCTCGTGGGACGAAGCCCTGGACCTGATCGCGGATCGCATCCGGGCCGGCGATCCCGACGCGTTCGCGCTCTATCTCACGGCCCGCGGGATCACGAACGAGGTCTATTACGTCGCGCAGAAGATGACGCGGGTGATCGGCACCAACAACGTCGACAACGCGGCACGCGTCTGTCACGCGCCGTCCACCACCGCGCTGAAGAAGACGATCGGCGTCGCTGCGACCACCTGCTCCTACACCGACGTGATCGGTAGCGACCTCATCGTGCTCTTCGGTGCCAACGTGGCCAACGCGCAACCGGTGTTCATGAAGTACCTGTTCCTGGCGCGCAAGCGGGGAGCGAAGGTGGCGGTGGTCAACCCCGTCCGCGAACCGGGCCTCGAGCGGTACTGGGTTCCGAGCAACGTCGAAAGCGCGATGTTCGGTACGAGGATGGCGGACGAGTTCTTCGGCATCCACACCGGCGGCGACATCGCGTTCCTGAACGGCGTGATCAAGGTGCTCCTGGCCAACGGCCAGGTGGACCGGAAGTTCATTCGGGACCACACCACGGGGTTCGACGCGCTGCTCCGCGAGCTCGAAGCAGAGTCGTTCACCGATCTCGAGGCTGCGTCGGGTGCCACGCGGGCGGACATGGAGCGGTTCGCCAAGATGTACGGCGCGGCCGAGTCCGCAGTGCTCATCTGGTCCATGGGCATCACCCAACACGCCAACGGCGTGGACAACGTCACCGCGATCGTGAACCTCGCGCTGCGCGCGCGGCAACGTCGGGCGGAAGGGCGCCGGGCTCATGCCGATCCGGGGCCATTCGGGGGTCCAGGGGGGATCGGAGATGGGGGCGTACGCCACCGCGTTCCCCGGTGGTGTCGCGGTGGACGAACGCAACGCCCAGGCGTTGTCGGAGACCTACGGCATTCGGATCGGTGCACGCCCCGGCATGACTGCGGAGGCGATGGTCGAGGCTGGTGCGCGGGGGCAGATCAATGTCCTGTATTCGAGCGGCGGCAACTTCCTCGATGTGCTGCCCGATCCGGAGTTCGTGCACGGTGCGCTCGAGCGGGTGCCGGTGCGCGTGCACCAGGACATCGTCCTGTCGAGTCAGATGCTCGTCGATCCCGGTGAGGTCGTCGTGCTGCTGCCGGCATGCACGCGCTACGAGCAACCCGGGGGTGGCACCGAGACGACGACCGAGCGGCGCATCCTGTTCAGCCCCGAGATTCCCGGTCCGCGCATCGGTGAGGCGCGCAGTGAGTGGGAGATCTTCGCGGACCTCGGTCGGAGGGTGCGACCCGATCGCGCCGAGCTGCTCGACTTTGCGAACGCGGACGCGGTGCGCGACGAGATCGCCAGGGTCGTTCCCACGTATGCGGGGGTGGAGCAGCTGGGCAAGCTCGGGGACGCGGTGCAGTGGGGCGGCACCCGGCTCTGCGCGGACGGCGTCTTCCCGACCGCGGACGGCAAGGCCAAGTTCTCGCCCGTCGCCCCGGCGTGGAAGGCGCGGTCCCAGGGCCGGTTCGTGCTCAGCACCCGGCGGGGCAAGCAGTTCAACTCGATGGTGTTCGCCGAGGTGGATCCGCTGACCGGCGCCCCTCGAGATGCCCTGCTCCTCGCCGCCGAGGACGCCGCCGCGCTCAAGCTCGTCGACGGCGCCAAGGTCCTCGTCCGCTCCGAGCACGGCGAGCTGGCGGCCCGGGTGCACCTCGCCCCGATCCGGCCCGGGAACGTCCAGGTCTTCTTCCCGGAAGGCAACGTGCTGCTGCCGCACGGGAAGCGGGATCCGGGCTCCGACGTCCCCGACTACAACGCCGTCGTCGAGATCCTCCCTCGATGACCGGGTGGATTCGCCGACTTCGACCCGCCCGATCCGGGCGGGTTCTGCCAGACTCCGATCCGGATGGAAACGATCGGTCCTGACGCGTTGCTGACCGCGTTCGAGAAGACGGCGGTCGCGATCCGCGACGCCGTGCTTCCGATCACCGGACCGGACCGGCGGGCCCGCACCGACCGGCCGGGCCAGTACGCGATCGACATCGTCGCCGACCGCGCCGCGCTGGAGATCCTGGGCCCCCTCCCGGTGACGGTGGTGAGCGAGGAGTCCGGCATCACCGGTCCGACGGACGGCGCGATCACGGTGGTCATCGACCCGATCGACGGCTCGAGCAACGCGGCGCGACAGATCCCGTACTGGGCCACCTCGCTGTGCGCGCTCGACCGCGACGGTCCCCTGGCTGCGCTCGTCGTGAACCATGCGACCGGGTCCACGTTCCGGGCCACGCGTGGTGGGGGAGCGACGCGCGACGGCAACCCGCTCGTGCCGTCGAGCGCGACCCGGGTAGAAGACGCGGTGGTCGGCGATCTCGAACCTCCCCGGTCGGATGCTCGCCTGGAAGCAGTTCCGCGCCCTGGGCTCCTGCGCGCTGGCCCTCTGCGACGTGGCGTTCGGTGCGCTCGACGGATACTTCGACGCCGGCAGCGTCCACGCGCCGTGGGACTACCTCGGTGGGTTCCTGATCTGCACCGAAGCGGGCGTCGCGGTGATCGACACCGAGGATCGGCCGCTCGGGATCGCGGACCCGAGCGTGCGCCGCCGGCTCGTTGCCGCGGGAACACCGCAGCTGCTCAAGATCCTGCGCGCCGCAGCCGGGTGACCGATCTCGATCTCGCGCACCTGTTGCGCGTTGCAGAGACGGCAGCACGCGCCGGCGGCGATGTGGTGCTCGCCGGCTTCGGTGGCGCGAGCACCAACGTGCGCGAGAAGGCCGCCGGTGACTGGGTGAGCGACGTCGACACCGCGAGCGAGCAGGCCGTGCGCGACTCGCTCGCGTTGGGCGCGCCGGGCATCGCGTTCTTCGGTGAGGAGAGTGGCGGCGAGCGCGCTCCGTTGGGCTGGCTCGTCGACCCGCTCGACGGCACCGCGAATTTCCTGCACGGTCTCCCCGCGGTGGGAGTCTCGGTCGGTCTGGTGCGCGACGGTGAACCGATCGTCGGTGTGGTGCACGCGCCGATGTTGGGCGACACGTACTCCGCGACGCTCGGCGGGGGAGCGACGTGCAACGGTGAGGCACTCTCGGTCAGCACACGCGAGCCGCACCAGGCGATTCCCGCGACCGGCTTCCCGTTCCGGCGCAAGGACCGGGTCGAGGCGTACCTGCAAGTGTTCGGGGCCGCGTTCTCCGTGGTCGAGGACATGCGCCGCGTCGGTGCCGCGAGCCTCGACCTGGCCTGGACCGCCGCCGGCGTGTTCGACGGGTTCTTCGAGCTCGCGCTCGGGCCCTGGGACGTGGCCGCCGGGGCCCTCCTGGTCCGCGAGGCCGGGGGAATCGTGACGGACTGGGTCGGCGATCCGGCGACGTGGCTCGTGACCGGCGACATCCTGGCCGCCCCGCCCGCGCGTCCACGCCCGGCTGCTCGAGATCACAAGGTCGGCCGACGTCTGAGGCGGTCCGAGGCGGTCCGAGGCGGCCGGTCCGGGGCCCGGCTCAGGTTCGGATCGCCGTTGGCCGAATATTCGGTTGACGGACCCCCACTGGGTCTGATTGCCTACACTCGCTGTCGAATCACCGTCGATGTGATCCGTCAGCGAGACGAAATGCCAGCTACCAGGACCGGGAAAGCCAGAACGATGCATTGCCACGCCGAGCGCCAGTACCAGGCACCTTTCGGCGTCGCGCGCGTCCGGACGGCCGGTGCTTGCGCCACGCCGAAGTCGGGCTCGTGGTCGATTCTCCCGAACGCCGGGATGAAGAACGACCCGACTCCCCGGCCCCGACGTCACCCGGTGACCTCGCCGTAGCCCACCCGCTACAGCAAACCACCAGGCCGTCGGGGCAACCCGGCGGCCTTTTTGTATTTCCGAGAAGTTCCGCCACCACCCAGTCCAGATCCAAGCAACACCAAGAGAGAGGGCAAGGCGATGTTCGCCATCGAGATCCAGACGGAAGTCGAAGAGGCCTGGCGGGCGGATGCTCTGTGCCGGGATGGTTCCGCCTCCCTGGTGGAGCTCTTCTTCTCGGAGCAGCTCGACGACATTGCCCGGGCCAAGCAGTTCTGCCGGGGCTGCGAGGTGCGGGATGACTGCCTCGAGGCCGCGTTGGATCGGCGCGAGCCCTGGGGTGTCTGGGGCGGCGAGCTCCTCGCGAACGGCAAGGTGCTCGCGCAGAAGCGGAAGCGGGGCCGGCCACCCAAGGTGGCACCCCCCGATCTGCTCCCGCCGTTGATCAGGGTCCAGGACGTCTTGGCGCAGAAGCAGACCGCCTAAGGCCGCCACTGGGCTGCACGATCGCCGCACAAGGGCGGGTCGAGGTGACGTACAGGTCAGGGTCGGGGCGTTGTCCCCCCGACGCCCCGGCCTCGAGCCTCGGCCCGCCAGCGGCCAATTGTTGCGGAAACGACCGTGAAGTCGGCGGCGCAACCCTTTAGCCGAGGGGTTGGGCCGTCGATTCCTTGTCCATGGCTGGCTCGGAATCCGGCGCGACAGCGCGCGCACACGTTCCTGAGCCGATCACGCCCGATCTCCACCCGATCCCCGACGTCACGCCGGATTCCACCCCCGCGCCGTGGAGCCCCGCGGAGTCGGCACCACCCCGCAGCCGCCGGGCGGCCATCGCTTCGATGCTCGGCGGGGCTCCCGGAGTCGCGCTCGCCGCGATCGTCGTCGGGATCGTCGCCTACTGGTTCGCGTCGAAGCACGACCTGCTCCTGCTGTACGCCGACGCCCGTTCGCACCTGACCATCGCGCGCCGGCTGATCGACGGGCCGAACCACGGGATCGTGCAGCTCGGCACGGTCTGGCTCCCGCTGCCGCACATCGTGCTCGTGCCGTTCGTCTCCTCCCGGTCGCTCTGGCACACCGGGGTCGCCGCGATCCCGGTCGACATCGCGTGTCTCGTCATCGAGTCGCTCTCGATCTTCTCGCTGGTGCGGCGGCTCACCCGGACCCGCTGGGCGGCCTGGATCGCGGTCGCGATCCTGCTGACGAATCCGTCGATGCTCTATCTCCACACGACCGCGCTCACCGAGCCGGTGCTCTTCGCCTCCCTGCTCGCGACCGTCGCGATGCTCGCGAAGTGGGCCGCGGCCACCAAGCCGTTCTCGGGCGGCGAGATCGCGGTGTACTGCGGCCTTCCCGCGGCCGCCGCGGTGTTGTCTCGCTACGACGGTTGGGCGTTCGTCGCGGCCGCCGGCGTGTTCGTCTTGGTGGTCGCGCAGCTGCGCTGGCACCAGTGGCGATACTCGGTGCACATCACCCGGTGCTTCGCGACGCCGCCCGTGATCGTCGCCGCGTGGTGGTTGTGGTTCAACTGGGTGAACTGGGGTGACCCGCTCGAGTTCCAGCGCGGGCAGTACTCCGCGCAGGCGCAGCAGGCGATCCTGGCCAAGGCGCACCAGCTCCCGGACATGGGCAACCTGCCCCGCAGCCTCCAGACCATGGCGACCGCGACCTGGGAGGGCGCGGGCCTGCTCATCGTCGGCGCCGCGCTCGTCGGCATGGTCCTCTGGCTCTGGCGGAACGGTCGGTCGCTCCCGGGCTTCTCGCCCTGGCTGCTGGTCGTCGTGCCGTTCGGCTTCTACGTGCTGTCGCTCTTCACCGGCCAGGCGGCCCTCCGACTCGACGACTCGGGTGGCCAGTCGATGTTCAACCTCCGGTACGGGGTGGAGATGGTGCCGGGTCTCGCCGTGTTCGCCGCGCTGGGTGCGTTCGTGCTCGCCGGCAGACCCAAGCTCCAGCTCGGGCGAGAGTGGCGCATCGCGGTGGTCATCGGCGCGATCGTGCTCGTCAGCGCCCAAGCGGTCGCGTGGTGGCCGGACTGGCAAGCCGTGCCGGTCATTCGTGAGGGTCTGGGCCAGCGTGCCGCGGGAGCGAGTCAGTACGCCGCGGCCGAGTGGATGAATCGCCATTCGCAGCAGGGCATCATCGCGATCGACGACAGCGTGAACCCGTTGCTGCCAGTCATCAACGCGGATCTCGACCGTGTCTCGGCGCCGTTCTCCGGGCCGCGCTGGACGCGGACGCTGCGCAACCTCAACACCGCGGAGTGGCTCTACGTCGACACCGCGAACCCCAACGACCAGATCGCCCGGGCGGTCCGGGCCGACCCGAGCTTCGCCCGCGACTTCGTGCTGCGACACCGGTCCGGCAAGGCGGAGGTCTACCAACGGCGGCGGGCGCGATGAGCCGGCCGTCGAACGCCGTCCAGCCACTGCGCGGCACGCCCGCGCCCACGCCGGTCCCCGGTCGGCACGCGCGCCTGGGTGACGTCCTGCTCGCGCGCGGTGCGATCACTCGCGAGCAGCTCGCGGCCACGTTGGCGCGAAGTCGGGAGACCGGCGCCCGCCTGGGCCACATGCTCCAGACCCAGGGCGACATCTCGCGGCTCGACCTGTACCACGCGCTCGCGCAGATGTGGGACCTGCCGTTCCTCGACCTGATCGCCGATCCGCCGGACGAGGACCTGCTCCAGCGGGTGGGGTCCGAGACGATGCTGCGCGAGCACTGGGTGCCGCATCACCTCGAATCCGGGCGCAGCACCGAGCCCGGCGCGGCGTGCGCGGTGATCGCGACCGCGGAGGAGCCGAACGAGGAGTTCGCGGCGGAGATTCAGGCGCGGCTCGGCGTGGATCGGGTGCGGTTCGCGGTCACGACCGACTGGGACATCGACCAGGCGGTGCTGCTGGGTTGCCAGGACGAGCTGATCGCCGAAGCGGCCTTCGGGCTCGCGGCAGAACGGCCGGAGCTGTCGGCGAACACGGGTTGGGCGCGCTGGCAGTGGATCGCCGGGATCGTCGCGCTCGTCGCGCTCGTGATCTCCACCGTCCTGCAGCCGAGCTGGACGCTCGTCACGACCCTCATCGCGGTCAACGTGATGTTCTTCGTCGGGGTCGCGTTCAAGCTCGGCGCGAGCACCGTCGGCATGTTCCACCTCGCCTCGATGCGCCGCCGCCGCGATCCGCGCCGCGGTGAGGCTGCGGTGGCCGCGGTGCCCCGCATTCCCGACGCCGACCTACCCGTCTTCACGATCCTCGTGCCCGCCTACCACGAGGCGAACGTCGTCTCGAAGCTCATCGACCACCTCGGCGACCTCGACTACCCGATGTCCAAGCTGCAGGTGCTGCTGCTGATGGAAGCCGACGACGCCGAGACGATCGCCGCGGCGAAGCAGGCCCGTCCGTCCGAGAGCGTGCGCTTCGTGGTGGTGCCGCCCGACGGCCCGCAGACGAAGCCGAAGGCCTGCAACGTCGGGCTCGCGCTCGCCGAGGGCGAGTTCCTCGTGATCTACGACGCCGAGGACCGCCCCGAACCCGGTCAGCTGCGCGAGGTGGTGAGCCGCTTCGCGGAGAACGAGGACGACGTCGTGTGCTTCCAGGCCCGGCTCAACTACTTCAACGCCCGGGAGAACATCCTCACCCGGATGTTCACGCTCGAGTACTCGATGTGGTTCGACACCATGCTGCCGGGGCTCGACGCGTGGCAGCTCCCGATCCCCCTCGGCGGGACGTCGAACCACTTCCGCGTGTCGTCGCTGCGCCGGCTCGGGGCTTGGGACCCGTACAACGTCACCGAAGACGCCGACCTCGGCATTCGCGCGTCGGCGGTCGGCTTGAAGGTCGGGATCACCGAGTCGACGACGTGGGAGGAGGCGTGCTCGGAGTGGCGAGCGTGGATCCGCCAACGCACCCGTTGGATCAAGGGGTACATGGTGACGGCGCTGGTCCACACGCGGCGGCCGCGGACGCTGTGGCGCGAGACCGGGTGGCGGGGTTACCTCGGTCTCATCGGGCTCATCGCCGGAACCCCGGCCATGTTCCTCGCGTGCCCGCTCGTCTGGGGCTTCTGGCTCTTCACGTTCCTCGGCGGATCGATCCCGGGCTTTCACCTCCCGCACTGGGTGCAGGCCGCGACGACCGCGAACCTGATCATCGGCAACGGGGCGATGATCCTCCTCGCCGCGATCGCGGCGTGCCGCCGCAAGGCGTACGACCTCATGCCGTTCTCGTTGCTGAACCCCGCCTACTGGATCCTCCACTCCATTGCCGCGTGGCGCGCGCTCGGCCAGCTGATCGTCAGCCCGTCCCACTGGGAGAAGACGCCGCACGGGATCGTCCATGGACCCGAAGCGTTCCGCTCGACGGACGCGAGCTGACCGGCTCAGCTGCCCTCGCAGCTCACCCTTGACCAACGCGTACAGCAGCGCCTGCGCGGTCGGGACGCGGTTCTCGGCCTGGTCGAAGACGAGGGATCGCGGTCCGTCGATCACCTCGGCTGTCACCTCGTGGCTGCGGTGGGCCGGCAGGCAATGCATGAAGCGGACGCCCGGTGCCGCTTCGTCGAGCAGGTCGCTCGTCACCTGGAACGGCGCCATCGTGTTCCGCCGCGCGGTTCGGGTGGCATCGGGTCCGCTCATGCCGGGCCAGACGTCGGTGTACACGATGTCTGCATCTTTCACCGCGACGTGAGGATCGTTGAGCAGCTCGATCCGGGCGCCGGAGTGCTCGGCCAGCTGCTGGGCGCGCCAGATGACGTCCAACGGCGGCCCGTGGCCGGCCGGTGTCGCGACGGACATGTCGAGGCCCAGCAACGCCGCGCCCTCGAGCAGGCTGTTGGTCACGTTGGTGGCATCGCCGACGTACGCCACCTTTCGACCCGCGAAGTGCCGGAAGCGCTCGCGAATCGTCAGCAGGTCCGCGAGGCTCTGGCAGGGGTGGTGACCCATGGTCATGGCATTGACGACCGGGATCGACGCGTTGCTCGCCACCGCACGCAGGTCGGCGTCATCCGCTGCCCGCACGACCAGGGCGGCCGCGTAGCGCGAGATGACACGGGCGGTATCGCCGACCGTCTCGCTCCGGCCCAGCTGCAGCTCGTCCGGCCCGACCACCGCCGGCACTCCGCCGAGGCGGACCACCGCGGCTTCGAACGACAGCCGGGTCCGGGTCGAGGGCTCGGCGAAGTGGAGGACGACGATCTCACCCCGGAGCGCATCGTGATGGAGGTCCGGAACGTGCTTGCAGTGCTCCGCGAGCTCGAGCAGATGCATGAGATCGTCATGGCTCAGATCCGCGGTACGGAGCAGCGTTCTCATGTCGGCCTCCGGGTGGTGGGGTGCGGGTCCAGCGTGCGCCGCGATCGGGCATGCCGGGCAGGGGCAAAGGTCCCGAAACCGGGAGCCGCGCGGGACCTTCGGCCCTACCGGGCGCACCGGGCGGCTCCTACGGTCGGGGTGACCGGGGTCTCGAACGGAGGGAAGGGCCGCATGAAAGCAGTCGTCGTCTACGAATCGATGTACGGCAACACCCACCACATCGCGAGTGCGATCGGTGACGGGTTGCGCAGTCGTGCCGACGTGACGGTGGTTCCGGTCGATCAGGCGCGTCCCGAGATGATCGCGGCGGCCGACCTGCTCGTCGTCGGTGGGCCGACGCACGTGCACGGCATGAGCCGGGCCGCAACTCGAACCGCTGCGGTCGAAGCGACACAGAAGCCGGGGAACGAGCTGGAGCTCGACCCGGACGCGGAGGGGCCGGGACTCGCGCGACTGGTTCGACGCGCTCGAGCGTGTCGACATGCCGGCCGCGGCGTTCGACACCCGGATGTCAGGACCGCCGACCTTCACCGGGCGGGCGTCGAAGGGGATCGCGCGCCGGCTCCGGAAGCACGGCGCGTCTCTGGTCGCCCCGCCGATGAGCTTCCTCGTGACGAAGGAGACGCACCTCGAGGCGGACGAGGAGGAGCGGGCGCGGGCGTGGGGCGACGAGCTCGGCCGCGCCGCGGCCTCGAATCAGTCCGCTCCCGCCGACGCCTGAATGTCGTCTCGTCCTGACGACCGGGACCGGGTGGCCCGAGGTCGCCGAGTCGTCGAGGCGGCCCGAGCCTTCTCCGTCATGTCCGGTGGCCCCGCCGTGCTCGCCGGCGCGAGTGCGGCCGGCATCTGGTGGTCCGGTCGCGCCCTGTTCAGGCGGCGACGTCCCCCGGTGGCGGCCGTCGCCGGAGTCGTGGCGACGCTCGCCTACCTGGGCGTCGTGCGTCCCTGGACCCGAGCCTGGGGTTGTACGCCGCAGGACGTCTCGCGAGAGCTGCCGGGCGACGAGCTCGTACCGGAGTACGGCGTCTCCATGACCCGCGCCGTCACGATCGACGCGCCGGTCGACGTGGTCTGGCCCTGGCTGGCGCAGATCGGACAGGACCGGGCGGGCTTCTACAGCTACACGGCGCTCGAGAACCTTGCGGGGTGCAAGATGCACAACGCGGAGCGTGTGCATCCGGAGTGGCAGGACCGAGCGTTGGGGGACGGAGTGCCGCTGCACCCGTTGAATGCACCCAGGCTGGCGCGCTTCGACCGTGGCCAGACGTTCGCATTCGCGGGCGGCTGGTACTTCAATCTGCTGCCGGTGGATCACGGACAGACACGGCTGATCGCACGCACGCGGGTCCCTCGCGGGGTGCCGAGCCTCGCCTACGCCCTCTTCGTCGAGGGTCCGCACTTCATCATGGAGCGCAAGATGCTGCTCGGGTTGAAGGCCCGCGCCGAGCGTTCGCCTATCGTCACCACCGGGCACGAACGGGAGTCGCATGATGACGGATCGGCTGCTCGAGCTCGCCGAGGAGGAGTGCTTCCGCCTGCTCGCCCGGGGTCACTTCGGGCGGATCGGGTTCATCGACGACGGGCGACCGGTGATCCTGCCGGTGAACTACGTGTTCGACCGCGGATACGTCGTGTTCCAGAGCACCGAGGGCAGCAAGCTCGAAGCCGCGCTCGCCGGGCACTCGGTGGCCTTCGAGATCGATGCGGTCGACCCGATGTACCACGGTGGCTACAGCGTGCTCGCGTACGGTCCCGCGGCAGTCGTCGACGAGGCGGACGAGATCCGACGCCTCGCCGAGCTCCCGCTGCGGCCGTGGTGGCCGGACGCTCGCGACCGCTGGATCCGCGTCCAGGTCGTCCGGATCAGCGGCCGGCGCCTGCGATCCGACCCGCTGTAGGCCGATCGCGGTCCTCCGACCGCAGGAGGCCCCGACGCGGTGATGGGCCCACCGACGCGGGCCCACCACCGTCCCCCCGACCCTCGCGGGTCGGCGAGCTACTGGACGATGAAGACGGTGACCATGCCGAACATCATGCCGTCCTCGTGCTCGGCGTGACTCAGGATGTGGCAGTGGAACGCCCACACGCCCTTCTCCGTTGCGGTCGGCTTCACCAGCACCGTGTACCGCTCGCCCGGCGCGACGGTCACGGTGTCAGCGAGGTAGGGCTGGGGGAGTGGGTTCCCGTCCTTGGCGATGACGAGCTGACGCACGCCGTGCAGGTGCATCGGGTGGAGCTGCTGGCCTTCGTTCATGTAGTGGATCTCGACCGTCTCACCCGCCTTCGCGACGACCGGCGCGGTGGCGGGGAACGACTTCCCGTTGAGAGAGAAGCCGATGACCCCCGAGTCGTTCAGCATCATCGGGATCTCCTGGGTCACCGGTCCGTACCCTGACGGGACCGGTTCGTCGCCGATGACCAGTGCACCGGCCATGCCGTTCGTCACCTGGCTCACGGCGTAGTCGTGCGAGTGATACATGCCGACGGCCGGGCCCTGAGCAACGAAGTCGTAGGTGAACGACTTCCCGGGCGTGATCGGGTCCTGGGTGATGAACGGCACGCCGTCCATCGCATTCGGCAGCTCGATGCCGTGCATGTGGAGCGCCGTCGACTGCGGCAGGTCGTTGGTCAGGACGATCCGGACCTTGTCACCGTTGTTGACCTTGATCATCGGTCCGGGCACGGTGCCGTTGTAGGTCCAGGCTTTCACGGTCTTGCCCGGCTCGACCTCCCAGTCGACGATCTTGGCGGTGAGGTCGAACTCCTTCGTGCCGTCCGGCAGCACCTTCGGCGGAAGGGGCTGGTTCCCGACGCCCTTGGTGTTCATGCCGTCCGTGAGCTGGCCGACGTAGCCCTTGATCTGCTTCTGCATCATCGACGTTGTTGGTCTTGTCCGCCGCCTGCAGCGCCGCGTCGGAGGTGGAGTCGCCACTCGCCCGCCGCCCGTGCCGACCATCAGCATCGCCTTCATCCCGGCATCCTCGTGCCCCGAGACCTCACAGAACAACGTGTAGTCGCCGGCCTTGAGGCCGCCGACGTCGAGGACTGCGCTCTCGCCGGGCTGCAGCATCGCGGTCTTGAGGTCCGTGCCCTGCACGGCGACGTTGTGCTCGACGGTACCGGCGTTCGTCACTGCGATCGACCCGCCCTCGGCCACCGACACCATGGCCGGATCGATCTTGAACTCGCTCAGGGTCACCTTGGAGCCGGATCCGCCGACGGCGGCGACGGACTTCGCGTCCTTGCTGTTGCTCAGCGCGTTGCCGGCGACGGCGAGCGCGCCGAACGCGAACACCACCGCGAAGAACGAGAAGATCCATGCCCCCAGGCCGAACACCTTCCGGTCGTCTCTCCTGAGCTTGAGCCCGGACACGTTGCCTCCTCGGTGCCGCACTTCGATCCGCCTCATGGTCGAACGGGCGCCCGAATCCGTCCCAGGGACCAAAGTCCTCGACTCCCGGAGGACTCGGCCCCTTCCGGCTACCCGTCAGTGCGGCTCGGTGATGGCAGGATTGGGCGTGTCCGAGAACGAGGGCGAGCGAGATCCGCCCGGCACTGCCCCAGCTCGCCGCGGCCCATCTCCGGCTCGAGGATCTGCTCCGTGAGCTCGAGGAACGGGCCGGCGTCATCGCGGCGGCGGCCGATCGCCTGCGGATCCTGCTCGAGGCGGTGCTCACGGTCGGCACCGGCCTCGACCTTCCCTCGGTGCTGCGCTCGATCGTCGAGGGCGCGTGCCGGTTGGCCGACGCCAGAGTACGGAGCGCTCGGCGTCCTCAGTCCCGACGGTGAGCACCTGGTCGAGTTCGTCACCGTCGGCGATCGACGACGCGACCCGCGAGCGGATCGGGCGCGAACCCGAGGGCCTCGGGATCCTGGGCCTGCTGATCCGCGAGCCGCGACCGCTGCGGCTCGCGGATCTCACCGCAGCATCCGGACGTCGTTCGGGTTCCCGCCGAACCATCCGCCGATGACGTCGTTCCTCGGCGTCCCCGTCCGGGTCCGGGACGCAGTGTTCGGAAACCTCTACCTGTGCGAGAAGCAGGGTGCCGACGAGTTCTCGGAGGTCGACGAAGAGCTCGTCGGCGCGCTCGCGGTCGCGGCGGGCATCGCGATCGAGAACGCCCGCCTCTACGACGAGCGCCAGCGGCGCGAGCAGCTGCTCGAAGCGATCGCCGAGATCAACCGAGTCGCTGCTCGCGGGCGCGCCCGTCCGGGCACGGCGCTCGACGACATCGCGGCCCGAGCCCTCGACATTGCTGCCGCGGACAGTGTCGCCATCATGCTGGCCGAGTCGGACGACGAGCTGCGCGTCGTGGCATCCGCACGGCGACGACGCCGAGGCCGTCCGTGGCGTGACGGTCCCGGTCATCGGGCACCGCGGCCGGCGAGACCTTCGCCACCGGCGAACCGCAGCGGGTGGAGGATCCGAGCTCCGATCCCCGCGTCAGCGCTCGATGCGCTCGGGAGCTTGCCGACGGGTGAAGTCGTCTACGTGCCGCTGACCGGTCAGGACGCGCGTCTCGGAGTCCTGCGGGTCGGACGGACGGAAGGGCGCGCGTCCGTTTCGGCGAGCCGGAGATCCTGGTCATCGAGGCCTTTGCCCGCCAGGCGGCGCTCGCCGTCGAGCTGGCCCGCAGTCGCGACGACCGCGATCTGCTCGACCGGCTCGAAGATCGGGAACGCATCGCTCGCAACCTGCACGACACCGTCATCCAGCGCCTGTTCGCGGTCGGCATGATGCTCCAGGCCATCGCGCCGAGCGCGACGGAGACGGACCGGGCCCGGCTCGTCCAGGCCGTCGACGAGATCGACGAGACGATCCGCGAGATCCGGACCAGCATCTTCGCCCTGGAATCCCATCAGCACCCCGGGCTCCGCTCCGAGATCCTCGACCTGGTCGAAGAGATTGCCGAGCGGGCCGGCCTGCGATCGCACGTCACGTTCGACGGTCCGATCGATTCCGGCATCGACCCGGAGGTCGTGACCGATCTGCTGGCGGTGCTGCGCGAGGCGCTGTCGAACACGGCCCGTCACGCGCGCGCGAAGGTCGTGGACGTGCAGGTGCTCGCGTCGCCGGAGCGGGGTCGAGCTGCGCGTGACGGACGACGGCATCGGTATCCCGCGCGACGTCGCCCGGCGGAGCGGCCTCGCGAACCTCGAGCACCGGGCGGTCGCACATGGCGGCACGTGCGACATCGAGTCGGCGCCCGACGGTGGAACGACGGTCCGCTGGCGGGTCCCGTCGTCCGCGGCCGAGCAGGGGAGCGGGCGCTCGTGACTGCAGCTCGGGCACTCCCATTCGCGTCTTCCTCCTCGACGATCACGAGATCGTCCGCCAGGGCCTGCGCGCGCTGCTCGAATCGCAGCCGGACTTCGAGGTGGTGGGCGAGGCCGGCACTGCGGCCGACGCGCTCGACCCGGATCCCGCCGCTGCAACCGGATGTCGCGGTGCTCGACGTCCGCCTGCCCGACGGTGACGGTGTGCAGGTCTGCCGCGACGGTCCGGGCCGAGATCACCGAGCATCCAGTGCCTGATGCTCACGTCGTTCGCGGACGACGAAGCGCTCTTCGACGCGATCATGGGCGGTGCGGCCGGCTACGTCCTGAAGCAGATCAAGGGCACGGACATCGTCGACGCCATCCGGCGGGTCGCGGCCGGGCGAGTCGTTGCTCGATCCCGATGCCACCCGGCGGGTGCTGGACCGGATCCGCCATCCACCGGCCGAGGACGAGCGGCTCGCCACGCTGACGCCGCAGGAGCGCCGGATCCTCGAGCTCATCACCGACGGCCTGACGAACCGCCAGATCGCCGAAGCGATGTTCCTGGCCGAGAAGACGGTCAAGAACTACGTCTCGAACCTGCTGGCCAAGCTCGGCATGGAGCGGCGCACCCAGGCGGCGGTGTTCGGGGCGCGGCTGCAGCAGCCGCGGCCCCAGCCCGAGTAGCGCCGGCGATTCGGGTCCTTCGCCCCTAGCGGTGCGCCGGCAGCCGTCTCGACACTGGCGTCTATGCCGTTCGACGAGGGTCTGGCCCGGCTCACCCGGGACGAGTGCATGGCGCTGCTGGCCAGCACGTCGTTCGCGCCGCGTCGGGGTCAGCGTCGAGGCGCTCCCCGCGATCCTCCCCGTCACGATCGCGGTGATGGACGACGCGATCGTGTTCCGCACGATCCCCGGCACCAAGCTCGCGTACGCGGCGTCGGGTGCGATCCTGGCCGTCGAGGCGGACCACTACGACGCCCGCTCGGGTGACGGGTGGAGCGTGCTGGTGCGCGGCGTCGCCGCCGAGCTCGACGACTGACGCCGATGTCCAGGCGGCCCGGCGGCTGCTCGCGGACTCCTGGATCGACGGCGCGGCCGAGCACTACGTGCGGGTCAGCTGCGACCTCGTCACCGGTCGGCGTGCTCCACCATCGGACCGACGGCGGCAGATCGGAGCTGACATGCAGGACACCGACGCAAGCCATGCTCGAGTCGGTCACGCCGCTGCTGCTCGATCGTTTCGTCGACGTGGCCGACGCGGAGGTGTCGGCCCAGTGCATCGTCGAAGCGCCGGCCGGCGTCACGTACGAGGCGGCGCGCACCCAGGATCTCCTCGAGGTGCGGACACCACTGCTCAACGCGTCGTTCTGGGTACGAGGACTCCCGGCCAAGGTCCTGCACCGCCCCGAACCCGAGCCTCCCGCGAAGCTCACGCTCGAAGGCGACCTCGACCTGCCCGGCTGGATGTTGCTCGACGCCAGTCCGGGACGCGAGATCGTGTTCGGCGCCGTCGGCGTGTTCTGGACCCCGACCATCCGTTGGAACCTCGACGTCGAGCCCGAGGACTTCGCCGCGTTCGCGGAGCCGGGCTGGGGAAAGATCGCGTGCAACTACTCGACGATTCCCTACGGCGACCATCGCACGCTGCTCACCTACGAATGCCGGACCCTGACGACCGACCCGGACTCCCGGCAGCGGTTCAACCGCTACTGGTGGCTCATCCGGCCGTTCGTCCGGCACATCATGAACGCCACGGTCCGCACGATCGCGGGACACGCCGAAGCGCAAGCAGCAAACTGACGCCCTGACCGGTCGGCGCGGCTACCGTGATCTCCCTCTCGGGCGCTTAGCTCAGTTGGGAGAGCGCCGCCCTTACAAGGCGGAAGTCGGGGGTTCGAGCCCCTCAGCGCCCACCGAGAAACCGCAGGTCAGCGTGCGCGCCCCCGTGCGTCGGGGCGATCGGCCAGTGGCCAACCTCCGAGAACCTCCGAGTTTCGTGAATCGCGGGCTGGGTGCAAGACTGCGCCGGTTCTCGGCAGGGCTCAAGTTGATGGGCAGGCGATGTCTTCATCGGTGACGGCGACGTTCGTGTTCACGGATCTCGTGGATTCGACCGCGACCGCGGCACGGCTCGGTCCGGCGGCGGCCGAGGAGCTGCGCCAGACCCATTTCCGGTTGCTGCGGGGTGCGGTGGCGGCGTCGGGTGGGACCGAGGTGAAGAACCTGGGTGACGGTCTGATGGTGATGTACTCGTCGCCGAGTCGGGCGCTCTCGGGTGCGGCGGGGATGCAGCAGGCGATCGAGCATCACAACCGGTCCGCGGACGAGCCGTTCGGCGTGCGGATCGGCATGAGTGTCGGGGAGGCGGTCGAGGAGGACGACGACTACTTCGGCGACCCGGTCGTCGAAGCGGCGCGACTGTGCGCGGCGGCGCAGGGCGGCCAGATCCTCGCCACGGACGTGCTGCGGGCGGTGGTCGGTCGCCACGCGACCCAGACCTTCGTCGATGTCGGGCCGTTGGAGTTGAAGGGTCTGCCGGACCCGGTGGATGCGGTGGAGGTGGTGTGGGAGCCCGCCGTGGTCGAGGGTTCCATCCCGTTGCCGGGCCGAGCTTGTCGGTGCGGCGTCCGATGCGTTGTTCGGGTTCTTCGGCCGCGGTCCGGAGATGGAGGCGCTGGACGAGGTCTGCAAGCAGGCGCACGTCGACGAAGCGGAGCCAAGCCGTGTTCGTCGCCGGTGAGGCCGGGATGGGCAAGACCGCGCTGGTCGCCCAGGTGGCGCGGACGGCGCACGCAGCAGGGTCCGTCGTGGTGTTCGGTCACGCCGACGAGGACCTCGGGGTCGCGTACCAGCCCTGGATCGAGATCGTCGCAGACCATTGTGCGTCACGGCGACCCGGAGGCACTGGCCGGGTTGCGATCCGCACAGCGCGGCGCGTTGGCGCGCCTCGTGCCCGAGATCGGCGCCGATGCTGATCGAGTCAGGGAACCGGACACGGAACGGCTGCTGTTGTTGGAGGGCGCGGTCGAGCTGCTCGCGGCCGAGTCCCAGCGGGCGCCCCTGGTGGTCGTTCTCGATGACCTGCACTGGGCCGACACGGCCAGCCTCCAGCTTTTGCGGCACGTCATCGCGTCGACGACGCCGATGGACGTTACGGTCGCCTGCACCTATCGCGACACTGACCTCGGCCGGGGTGACGCGCTCAACAATCTGCTTGTCCGACCTGCATCGGGAAGCCAACGTCACCCGCCTCGCGCTCGAAGGGCTGGAGGACACCGACCTCGTCGAGCTGCTCGCGGCCGCAGCTGGTCACGACCTTGACGACGATGGGGTCGGGCTCGCGCACGCGCTGCGACGCGAGACGGACGGCAACCCGTTCTTCACCAGCGAGCTGCTCCGCCATCTCGGCGAGAGCGGAGGGATCGTCGTTGACAAGAACGGCCGCTGGGCCGTCGCGGGGGAACTCGAAGAGATCGGATTGCCGAGCAGCGTGCGCGATGTCGTCGGTCGACGGGTCGCGCGCCTCGGCGATGAGGCGCTGCGCGTCCTGACGCTCGCTGCGGTGATCGGCCGCGAATTCGACATCGACCTCCTCACGGAGCTGGCGGATGTCGACGAAGATCCGCTGCTCGACCTGATGGATGCGGCTGTCGCCGCCGCGCTCCTCGTCGAGAGCGGTGTCACCGGCCGATACCGGTTCGCACACGCCCTGATCCAGCACAGCCTGTACGACGAGCTCAGCCCGACCCGCCGTCAACGCGCGCACAAGCGAATCGCCGAAACCCTCGAAGCTCAGGCGACGGGCGAGGACGCGGCGACGCTCGCGGAACTAGCGCATCATTGGGTTGCCGCCACGCGGCCCGCCGACGCGGACAAGGCCCTTGACTACGTACGACGCGCCGGTGATGCCGCCCGCGACGCGCTCGCGCCCGATGACGCAATCCGCTGGTACGAGCAGGCACTCGAACTCGTCGCCCAACGGCCCACTCCAGATGAACAGCAGCGTGCCCGGCTCCTCGCTGCGCTTGGGACGGCTCAACGCCAGGCAGGCCACGCAAACTATCGAGATGCCCTTCGCGAAGCAGCTGCGCTCGCCGAACAGTTGGACGACACCGACCTGCTCGTCGAGGCCGCTCTCGGGTTCTTCCAGTGGACGAACGCCGCGGTGATTGGGGACGACGACGCGAAAGAGACGGTTGCGGCGGCGCTTGGCCGACTTGGGACGGCGCCGTCTGCCAAACGGGCCAGCCTGCTCGCTGCCTTCGCCGCGGCGCACGACATGTCGCTCGCATGGCGGGTTCGGCGGGATCTCTCGCTGGAAGCGATCGATGCCGCGCGGCGAGCTGCTGACGAAGCGACCTTCGTCGATGTGATCGACGCCACCTTTGGCACCGTGGCGGTGCCGGATCGCCTAGATCAGACGCGCAGCGACATCACCCGCGCCGTGAGTTACGCCCATCAACTTGGCGATCCGTTGCTGCGTGCTCGGATCTTGCTCGCCGAAGTATGGGCGAGGTACCAAGAGCTCGACATCTCAGGCGTGGACTCCACCCTGAACGAACTGGAGTCACTGGATTTCGAGATTGGGCTTCCGAATCACCACTGGCAGCTGCGCGCTTCTCCGCACGGGCCGCTTGCTACTCGCCGGGCGCGTCGGCGACGCAGATGCGGAGAACGAACGCGGCTCTTCAGCTCGGCCTGGCGGCCAACATGCCCCACGCGCTCGGGTCGTACGGGGGAGTCCTCTTCGGGATACGGTCAACACCAAGGGCGCCTCGAAGAGATCGCGGATCTCCTGGCTGATGCTGCCCGCGATATGCCCTCCATCGCCGCCCTGCGAATCATCGTTCCTGACCTGCTCGCCGACATCGGCCGCGTTGAGGAAGCTCATCGATTGCTTCAAGCCGAGGCCGAAACCGAATTCGATGTCCCATATGAATCGACCTGGCTCGCCTCGATGAGCCACCTCCTCGACGCCGCGGCGACGACAAAGGATCGCGACATCGCAGCACGCTCATTGCGACCGTTCGCCCCTACGCCACGCAGGTCACCTCACCCTGGGCCGTCACTGTTCATGGGGCGCACTGCACGACCTCTGGCCCGATGCGCCACGCTGGTCGGCGATTACGACCAGGCCGAAGACTGGTTCGCAATCGCACACGACATCCACCACCGGCTCCAAGCCCCGTTCTGGGCCGCGCGAGGTCAGCTCGACCACGCCGACCTCTGCCTCACTCGCCGCGCCGACGGCGACCTCGAACGCGCCCGCGAGCTGATCACTACCGCGGCGGCCACCGCCGCCGAGTACGGCTGCGCCGGGCTCACCCGACGCGCCGCTGCGCTCCTCACCACTCTCTGAGCCAGCGCGCCGGGCTCCTGGGAGCAGCGTCGCAGCCGCCCCCGGTGTTTCGTACTACGATTCCTACCTGGACATCCACCGATCGGCGCTCAAGCACGGGGTGCCGGTCGAGGACATCGAGCACGTCGTGCGGAATGCCATGGTGAGAGACGAGCTGGACGACGGATTGGTCCTGTATCTCGGGCCGAGCCGCGACGCTTCGCTGCTCGAGGTCATCGTCCTGCAACGAACCGATCTCGCTGAGCTCGCGATCCACGCCATGCCGATGCGCGAGAAGTACCGACGACTACTGCCGGGAGGGTGACGGTGGCGAAGAAGAACTATGGAAAGACGCTTGGAGGCGAGACGATCACTGAGGAGCTGGTGGACGATCTGGCGGCGAAGGCTGAAGCGGGCTTCGACGTGGACGAGATCGTGCGCCGCCGGGGTGGGCGTCCGCCGATGGGATCGGCTGCGGCGTCCGTCGAGTCCGTGCGGCTCGACCCGGAGCTGAGCGCGGCGTTGCACGAGCGGGCCGAGCACGAAGGGCGAACGAACTCCGATCTCATCCGCGACGCGCTTCGCAACTACCTCCAGGCGAGCTGACGCGCGACCTCCGAACCAACCTCCGAAATGCGCGTGACATCGGTGCAGGTGGGGGAGTTGCCCGCGATCGGCGGGCTCAAGAACCCTGCATACAAGGCATGCACGGTCACTGAGGAAGAACGCGCGGAGTCCTTACAAGGCGGAAGTCGGGGGTTCGAGCCCCTCAGCGCCCACCGTGTTCGGCCTTCGGCTTCCTCGAGGGTGGTGTGGTCTTTCCAAACCGTGTGTTGTGGTGAACACCGCAACCGCCGGTAACGAGTGTCACCCGTCGAGTCGTTTCAGCGATCGCCGCACGTGCTCATCAAGGTGCGCGAGTGACAATTGATAGTTGGGCACATGGCCTTGCTCTCGGTCCGCGGCGAGGGACTCCGCAAGGTAATGCCGTGAGCTGAACACACACATGAGGTCGTACACGGCGAGTTCGTCAGAGGTGCCGCCGACGATGCCCGAGTATGCGTCGGCGAGGCGATCGGCGATGTCCGGTCCGTGGTGTACGCACACCGAGGCTCGGCAATACGCGAGGTCGTACCACCGGGTGTCGAGCCGTGCTGCGCTCCAGTCGACGACACCACTGATGCGGCCGCGGTGCCAGAGGACGTTGCCCGGGTGGAAGTCGCCGTGAGTGAGGACGCGCTCGGACGTACGTGAAGGCAGACGTGCTGTGACGGCGCCAACGGCGGCGGCGGTCAGCGGATCGTGTTCGCCCGCTGGTGCGCGCCAAGTCTCGAAACGTGGAGGTCGCGTGACCGCACCCTCAGCCCCGTCCAAAGGCGTTTCGTGCAACTCCGCCAGCGCCTGCGCGAGCGCCCCGACCCACGAGTCGACGTCCTTGGGCGTCAAGTCCGGACGCCCAGGCAACCGCGACATGACCACGGTGGGCCTGCCGAACCAGACGGACTCCAGATCAGCAACGATCGGCTCAGGCACCGGCAGCGCGACCCGCTGGGCGAACTCGAGACGACTCCACTCCAACGGTGCCGTACCGTCACCGTCGCGGTAGAGCTTCACGACCACTCGGCGGGGCGTCCGATCGAGTGTCACGTCGTAGGCATCGGTCATCCCGGCTCCCGCCAAGCGACGCAACCGCGTTACACGCGCGCCCGGCGCTACAGCTTCGGCCAACGCCTTCCACCCGGGGTGTCTCGGCGACATCGGCCCAGTGTCACACGTCGCGCCAGATTGCCCGCCCTGGCGTGTTCTCGCCACGGCACCGCCGCGTTCCGCGGATGTTGGGCTACTTGCTCAACCCCGTGGGGGCTTCATCGCTTTCCGCACTTCGATCCCCTTCCAGGGGCCCTTTGACTTCTTCGTCCTCAGGTAGTCGCCGGCAGCGTTGAAGACGTCGAAGAGACCGGAGGTCTGGTTCTTCTGTTGATACCGCTTGAGAACCTGTCCCTTCCGGTGGCTCATGCCAGTGTTCCTCGCCATTGGCCATCGCCCTTCTGCGGAGTCTCGGTCGTGCCCAGGAACCTACAACGTGGAGTGCGCGGCGAGCGCGGGCGAACGGCCCACCTGGTATTGGGTTCAACGGTCATCGAATTCGACCAGGCCACGGTGCGTCAATGACGCCAGGCCGATCGGCAGTTATGGCGCGATCTTGATGTCGCACACGGCAATCGCTGGCGCGTCTTCGCCGCGCCTTTTCGGTTGCAGTATCGAGATCGGCTAGTTGGGTGTAGGTGAGGTGAGTCGGTTCGATATTGAGCGCGGCCGCGTCGGTCGGATCGAGCCGCTCGATGAGAGTTTTGGAGGCCAGCACGAGCCCGCCCGTTGCGCATGCCTCGATACGTGCGGCGTCGTTGACCTCGTCGCCCAGCGCAGTCACCTCGCTACGGCCTCGCGTGATGATGCTGCCGATGTACAGCGTTGCCCCCCAATGCAGACCAGCGCGAACTGTCACATCGTCGGTCGACAGATCGTGGCGCTCGGCGATCCGCAACATCGCGGCCCGAAGTGAGCGCGCCGCACCAATGCAAGCCCGAGCTGCGGCGGACTCCGACCCCGCGACCTCTGCCGTGAAGAACGCGACAACACCGTCACCGACGTGACGGCCGACGAGACCGCCCGCCCCAATCACGCAGTCGTCTGCCGCAGTTGTCATCCGCCGAATCAATGCGAAGTACGCCGCGGTCGGCAACCGCTTGGATAGTTGCGCCGATCCCTCCAGATCCGCGAACAAGACGGCGGCCGGTCTCCGATCCACAGCGCTGAACTGTCGCATCCACCCAAGGTGGTCCAAGTCAGCCGAGGCGGCGAGCATCGCGACGGTGGTCGTTCCGACCGCAGGCGTAGTGACGAGCAGGGTGCCGACGACGCGACCCGTTGAATCGCGCACACGTTGCGCTAGGAATTGCAGATTGATGTTCCCACCGAGGTGCGACGTCGGTTCCTCCCAAGCACGTACGTCGGATTCCGACGATTCGAGTTCATCTACCGCGTCGCGCAACGCGGGGTGAAGCCTTTCGCGCAACGCCTCCTGGTCAATTCCGAGGTCGTCGAGCAACCAGCGACCGAACTTCTTTACCTCCGTTCGGCTCATCTCAATTGAGTTGCCGCCCGGACCCTGATGAATCAAGTCACGTGCCTCGATGCCGTAGTAGAAGACGCCGATCGGCAGCCCATCGGGGATAAGAGCGGCTTGTTCGTCCGTCATCGCTACGAGCCGCCACTGATCGTCCATCGCTGTCGCCCAGTAGCCGCTGTCGCTCAGTGCCTTGATCGCGTCCGAAAGCGTCGGGTCGATCCCCCACCGTTGAACTTCATCGTCAGTCGCCGCCAAGCGCACAGAATGCCCGCTCTGGCGTGTTCTCGCCACAGCAGGCCACGGTGATCTCGCCTGGTGCTGTTTTTCTCGACGAGCTCGATGTCCCAGACGCCTCGCGCGTCCTCCGAACCATCCTCCGAAATGTTCGTCGCGTCGGTGCAGGTGGGGGAGGGGCGCGCCTCCGGCTCGTCCGAGCGCCTTTCATACAAGACACTCACCCGCACTCAGTGCATCCTCTGAAGTCCTTACAAGGCGGAAGTCGGGGGTTCGAGCCCCTCAGCGCCCACCGAGAACCTTGGACACAGCAGCGCCGCGCTGACCGCGGTGCCGGTCCGAGCGTCGACCTCGCCGATGAAGCAAAGGGGCGTGCACCGAGGCTTGGCGGGTATATCTGTAGTGACTCTGCGCCCGAGCCGGGCCGAAGGAAGGGGAGACCATGACCACACTCGAGAACCGGCCGAACACCGCGCTGCTCGTCGTGGACGTGCAGAACGGGGTGGTCGAAGGGTCGTACGCACGCGACTCGGTCGTGGCGAACACCGCCAGCCTGATCGAGAAGGCGCGGCGCGAAGCGGTGCCGGTGGTGTGGGTCCAGCATTCAGAGTGAGCACCTGGCGAAGGGGAGCGACGAGTGGCGCATCGTCCCCGAGCTGGCTCCGAGCGACGCCGAACCGCTCGTCGAGAAGACCTACGGCGACGCCTTCGAAGACACCAACCTCGAGACCGTGCTGTCGGACCTCGGCGTCGGGCGACTCGTCATTGCCGGCGCGCAGACCGATGAGTGCATCCGCTCGACGCTCCACGGCGCGTTCGTCCGGGGATACGACGCCACCTTGGTCAGCGACGCGCATACGACCGAGGACCTGACCGAATGGGGCGCGCCGCCACCGGATCAGGTGATCGCTCACACGAACCTCTACTGGAAGCACCAGACCGCGCCGGGCCGGACCGCCGGATCGGTCGCGACCAAGGACGTCGACTTCAGTACGTCGTCCTGACAATCAGGCGGGGGTGCAGACGCGGTAGGTCCCGAGACGGCTCGTGCCGCGTCACCCATTCCGGTCGGCTCGAGATCACGGCCGCGCTCCGCCTCCTTCCGTGATGTCACGTACCTGACGGAACACGAAGAGTCACGCGCTACCCCGAAGCGTGCGAAGCGCTTCGCGGTAGTTCAGGGTCTTCGCGGCGTTCGTACTGCGCATATCGCGCGGACGGGCCGTCGACCGCGCGGCCAGTCTCCCGACGTTGTCAGGATTCCTAGTGATCCGTCCCCTTCGCATGGTAAACAGCCGACTAGACCCGCACGGAGGCGGTTTCGGGTACGGGAGGCAGGATTGCGCGTAGTCGTACAAGCCGGGCAACGGCTCGTACGGGAGGGCGTCGGAAGCGTCCTCTCGGAAGAGCCGGACATCGATGTTGTCGGTGTCGTCGCTGACGCGCCTGCTCTCACTGCGGCCTGCGAGGCCGAGCGACCTGACGCGGTCATCCTCGAGCTCAACCCCAGCGGATGGGACGGGTGTCGGCTGGCCGCCGCACTGCGCAAGCGGCAACGGTCAATCGTCGTGGTTGCTCTCGGAAGCGCTGATCGCGCCCTCGCCGAGCGGGCGTACCGGGCCGGCATCTGCGCGACGGTCGGCAGCGACGAACCCGTCGTCCGGATCCTGCGAGCGCTCCGGGTGGGGATGTCGAGACCGGCGCTGCAGGCGCTTCCACTTCCAGCCGCTTCCCACGCGCCCGACGGAGCACTGACCGCTCGTCAGTTGGAGGTTCTCCGGTTGATCGGCGCTGGCTGTACGACCCGCGAGGTCGGGGCCCGCCTCGGGATCAGCGCGAAGACCGTGGAGAACCACAAGCGACAGCTGTTCCGTCGGCTCGGCGTCCAGAATCAGGCCCACGCCGTCGCGATCGCGATGCGACGCGGGCTCATCAGCTCCGGAGTCGGACTCGAGCGGGGCGCCGTGTCGTGACGGTTGTCGTCCTGGGTCGGCCGGCGTTGACGTGCGAGCTGCTCTCCCGCGCGCTGAACGGCTCGGAGGTCGCCGCGGAGACGGAAGATGTCGTGGTGCTCGTCGATCCCGCCCCCAGCGAGTGGAGCCGCGCGAGCGGGCTTTCGGCCCGCATCGTTGTTCTGGACCGCGACAGCTCCGAGGAGACGACGGCGAAGATGGTGCTCGCGGGCGCGGAGGCGATCGTGGACCCCGAGACCAGCCTGGACGGGCTCCGCGAGGTCGTGCGGCTGGTCGCGTCCGGAGGGACGTTGCTGACGCCCCGGCAAGCACGCATCGTGGCTGAGGGTGCACGCGCGCGGCGCCGTCGGTCGCGCCTGCACTGCATCTGACGCGACGCGAGCGGGAGATACTCGAGTGCATCGAGATGGGGCTGTCCGTGAAGCAGACCGCGCGGCACCTGGGCATCGCCGACAAGACGGTCGAGAACATGCGCAGCCGGCTTTTCCGGAAGCTCGGTGCACGCAATGGCGGGCACGCGCTGGTCAGCGCCTCGAAGCACGGAGTCCTGTTCCGACCGGCGTGAGCTCCGGCTGACGGGCGTTCCCCCTGCTCTCATGTGGGGGACACCACCCATTTCCCTCGCGCGTCGGCACCTCTAGGTTTCGCGCCGATGCCCCCCAAGCCTCGCGTCGTTCTCGGCGAGCACCACCTGTTCGAGCGCAGCTTGTTGCGGCGCGCCTGTGCCCGCGACGGTGTCCATGTTGTGGGTGAGGCGGCCAGTCCGGAAGAGCTCGTCGCGCTCTGTCGCAGTGAGCTCCCCGACGTGGCGGTTGCGTCGGGTGCGCTCGCGAGCCAGGAGCTCGACGTGATACTCGACGCCATCCTGGCGACTCGATGCCGTGTCGTGGTCGTGTCGGATGACCCATCGCCGGAGCGGGTCACGTGGCTGCTCGAGCGCGGTGTGTCCGGGTACCTGTTTCACGACGTGTCGCCGCAACAGCTTTCCGATGCCGTGCACGCGGTTGCGTCCGGTGCGGCGGTGCTGCATCCGACCGCCGCGGAGACGATTCTCGAGCAGTGGCGCTTGCTGCGTGACGCGCATGGGGCGTCGGGCCTCGTTCCACACGTGTCGCGCTCGACGCGGCGCCGAGCGCGACGTTCTCGTCGCCATGGCTGAGGGTATGAGTGGCAAAGCGATCGCCCGCCACCTTGGCGTCGCGCTGAAGACGGTCGAGAACCACAAGATCCGAGTCTTCAACAAGCTCGGAGTGCGCACCCAGGCGCACGCGGTGTCGGTCGCGATCGGCCAGGGACTGCTCACGACGGGGGACGGGCGCAGGCCGGTGGGGGTGTGAGGATGCTCACCAATTTCGCAGACGTCGAGCGGGCACTCACGAGGTACGGGGAGGCGCACCGTGCCGCGACCGACTTCGTGGTGCGCGAAGGGCACCGCGGCTGTCGATCGTCCTTTCACGCGGCGGCCTTGGATGAGGCGGACCTGTTTGCCGACCTCCACGACCGGCTGACCTTGCTCGAACCTGAGCAGCGCTTCGTGCTCGAGTGGTGGTACCGGGGCCGGATGGATCCGAGCCTGATTGCCGGTGAGCTCCGCCGCAGCGTCCGGCATGTGTACCGCACCCGCCGCCGGGCGATCCTCCGGCTCGTAGACCTCGGCCGCGACGATGAGTTCTCGAATGCCGACGTCGCCGAGTTCGGCTAGGCGGCGCGCCCACCGTCGGCGGGGGCGTTCGGAGGCGCCGTGGCAACCGGCTGGGTGGAGTGCTGCTCCTGGTGACCTTGGCGCTCGGACTCGGACTGATCGCGGCCGCGGTGCGTCTGTCCGACGCGCGCGCGCGGCCTCCTGCGGGCCCACAACGAGGTGGAGGCAGCTCGAGATTCGGCGCTTGCCGGCCGCTACCGCGATGCCTCCGCCGCGCTCACCCGGGCTGATGCCGGCCTGCGCGAGGCGCGGTCCCGCACGGGTGGACTTGGGTTCGACGTCATGAGCTACGTCCCGGTCTTCGGCAGTCCCGTGAAGGCGGTTCGAACCGCCACGTCGGCCGGGGCCGAGGCCGTCACCGCGGGGAGGATGGTGACGCGTGCAGCAACCGACATGCCGACGTCCGGTCGCTCGGGCATCAATGGACACGATCTCGCGTCGTTTCATGCGGCGGCCCTCCGCTCGGTGCACGAGATCGAGGGAGCCGATGTGCACCTGGTCCGTGCCCGTCGGATGCTCAACGGACCTGCCGGTGCAGTGCTGCCGCAGGTCTCGGATCCCGCAATCCGTCTCGCGGCGATGCCGCCAGCTCGAGAGAGCAGCTCGCGACCGCTCGTGGTGCCGCGGCGCTGATCGGCGAGCTCACGGCCTCGGAGGCCGATCTTCGCCTCCTCGTGCTGGCGCAGGACCCGATGGAGCTACGACCGACCGGTGGATTCGTCGGCTCCTACGGGATCTTGCGCTTCGATCATGGGCGCGCCCACCTCGAGGAGTACGACTCGTTCGAGAGTCTTCCGCCCGCGAATCCACCGATGACACCACCCGCCGATCTGGCATCGTCACTCGATCGTCCCTGGGACCTGAGCAATGTCAACTGGTGGCCTAACTTCCCGACGTCGGCGGCCACGGCCCGCGAGATGTTCCGCCGCCAGACTGGCACCACGGTCGATGGCGTTCTCGCGGTCAACTACCAGACGCTCGCCCGGTTGCTCGGCGCGTTCGGCCCGGTCCAGGTTCCGGGCTACGACCGACCGGTCGGTGAGCAAGGGTTCGCCGACCGGGTGCTGTACGAGGTCGAGCTGAAGCGGCCGTTCGATTCGCCCCGCAAGAAATTCCTCATCCGTCTGTCGCGCCTGGTGTTCGACCGGCTCTTCAACCTCCCGCGTGCCCAGGTGCCGAAGGCAGTCGACGCGCTCGACCGCAGCTTCGCCGCAGGCGACCTCCAGGTGTGGTTCGCCGACCCGGCCCGCCAGCAGCGAGTCGCACGTCTCGGGGTCGACGGGGCCCTCCCACGTACGAAGGCCGACTTCCTCATGCTCGCCGACGCGAACCTCACGGCCAGCAAGGCGAATCGAGATTTGGTGAAGGACGTGATGTACACCGTCACCCGGACCGACTCCGGGCGACTGATCGCGTCACTCGTGGTGAAGGTCGAGAACCGGGGCGTCGCAACGCCGATCAACCCGTACTACAACGGGTTCCTCCGGGTGTACGTGCCGCGCGGTGCCCGCCTGCTCCCGGGGTCCTCGCCCCCGAGCGACGACGGCGACGCGAAGGATGGGCCGTACCGTGTGTTCTCGCGACCGCTGTACGTGCTCCCGGGGGAGTCGGAGACCGCCACGTTCGAGTACGCGCTGCCGAACGACGTCACTTCGGGCGGTCGGTACTCGCTGACCTGGGTCCGCCAAGCCGGAACTCCCGCCGACTCCCTGACCGCCGACGTCGCCGGCCGGGAATTCGTCGCCGATCCCGAGCATCGGGTGCTGCGGGTCGAAGCCGGTGTCGATTCGGGTCCCGGGGGCCTGCGCGGGTTCCTGCACGATCGATGGCTGACCCGCCAGCTGGGGCTCTGAGTTGCAGGCCCGAATCGGTCCGGTCGACCGCCCCTGGGGGCATTCCTCCACAGCCACGATGCCGGGCCTTCCGTAGGGTCGAACCGAAGATCGATCGCTGCATCACCGCGCGCCAGGAGGGAAGGCATGTCCAAGCGCTCTTGGGTCCTGTTGGGGGTTGGAGGGTTGATCGTCGTCGGGATGTCGATCCCGGTCGCCGCCGGTGGGACGAGCGGTGCACCAGCCGCTCGGCGCGGCATCAGCGCGTCGCTGGATTCGTCGCATGTTCCCGTCGACTGCGCGCCCGGCGCTCAATTCGGAAGCGTCTCCGTCCCGGTCGGCATCACGGGGCCGCGGGCAAGCGGCAACGAGAGCAACGGAACGAACGCTCGCGTGAGCTGGACGATCGACAGCACGGCCGCCGGGTCCAACCAGCGGTTCGTCCGCTACAACACGCCGGCGAAGCTCAGGAACAACCACGTGCCGTGCGGTTCGCCGCGACCAAAGCTCGTGTGTCGTCTTGTGTTCAAGCTGCACCCGGCGCGCCTGCATCTCGTCTGCCACCGGGTTCACCCCGCGTCGTAGCGGGTGATCTCCCCCTATGACGCGATGGGGGGCACGACCCCTGGTCTGGCACAGCTGAGGTTCTTACCGTGTGGTGAGTCACCGCACGGTGACCCAGCGGTCGGAGCAGGCGACCGCGACCTCGTGCATCGGGAAGGCATCGCCACGTGGAGCTGCGCCAGTACCTCGACGTCCTGAAACGCCGGAAGTGGCTGATCCTGCAGTGCATTGTCGTGGTCGCGCTCGTGGCCGGCGCAGTCTCCGCGCTCCGCACCCCGATGTACTCCGCGAGCTCGCGTGTGCTGCTGCGCCCCGATGACCCGGCCGAGCAGCTCAACCCGGGCGCGAACGGGAGCAGCCTCTCCAGCTCGGGTGATCCGGACCGCTACGTCACGGCCCAGATGGATGTCGTGACCAACCCCGACGTGGCCAACGCAGCCGCGAAGCGGCTCAAGGGAGTCACTCCCGCCGAGGTGACCGCCGCGGCCTCGGTCGACCAGGTCGGCGGAAGCGACATGATGGATGTCACCGCGACGAGTGCCGACCCCGAACGGGCGCGCAACGTCGCGAACGCGGTTGCCGCGGCGTACATCGAGAACCGCCGCCTGTACTCCGTCGCGGGGCTGCAAAGGGCAAGCGGCGACATCGCCAAGCAGCTCGCCATGCTCCAGAGTCAGATCGCCGGGTATGACCAGCGGATCAAGGGAGACGGAAACGCGGGCGCGGCAGGATTCCTCTTCGCTGCAGAACGTCTCCGGAGCGGGGATCGCGCCGCCGTCGGCCTCTGAGATCGGCGGTCCGACGGGGACCGGTCTCACCGATGGCTCCGTCCCGACCAGCGACGAAGCGCTCAAGGCGGCGCGCTATGCCGCCGCGACTCAGTACGAGACGCTCTTCTCGCGGCAGCAGGAGCTGCAGGTCGACATGAGCCTGAAGCGTGGCGAGGCGGAGATCGTGTCGCCGGCCTCGATGCCGACGGCTCCCGCGAGCCCGAAGCCGCTGCGTGACGCGCTGCTCGGCGGACTGCTCGGCGGCCTCCTCGGTCTTGGCCTGGCGTTTCTCCGGGAACGCGCCGACGATCGCCTGCACACGCGCGAGGAGATCGAGCAGGTGGCTGAGCTCCCGGTGCTTGCGGAGCTGCCCGTTGACGCGCACGCGATCGACCAGCCGCGCCGGCTCGCGGCATTCACCCATCCCCTCGGGCGGCTGGCCGAGTCGGTTCGCTCGCTGCGAACCAGCCTGGTGTTTCTCGGCGTTGACGGGCCGCTCCGGCGCGTGCTCGTGACGAGCGCCGAGCCGGGCGACGGCAAGTCACTCGTGGCGGCCAACCTCGCCGCGGTCTACGCGCAAGCGGGATACCGCACGATCCTGGTGGACTCGGATCTGCGCAACCCACGACTCGAGTCGATCTTCGGTGGTTACCCCCCGACGCTCGAGGTCGGGACCCCATCGGGTCTGTCCGGTCTCATCGCGGCCCTCTCCGCCGCGGCCGCGGGAAGAAACGCCGACGTCAACGCCAACGCCAACGGCCAACGGGAACGGTCACGGGAACGGGAACGGGAACGGGAACGGTCACGCGAACGGGAACGGTCACGGGAACGGGAACGGGGATGGGGGCCGCACGACCGAACCATCTGCATCGCCCAGTGAGTCGTCGCTGTGCAACGCATTGGTCGCCCAGGCGTTGGTACGCAGCCGACTTCCGAACCTGGCCTTCCTCCCGGCCGGCCCGCCGCCACCAAACCCGGCCGAGCTGTTGGGGTCCCGTCCGATGAGCTACCTCCTCGAGCACCTCTCGCGCCTCGCGGACATCGTGATCCTCGACGGCCCCCCGTTGCTGGCCGTGACCGACCCGGCAGTGCTCGCGGCCAAGGTCGATGGTGTGGTGCTCGTCGCCTCCATCGACCAAACGCATCGCGGTGCGCTGCGCCGCGCTCGAGCCGTGATCGGTGGCGGGACGGGACGAGCGGTCGGCGTCGTTGTCAATCGCGCGGACACGCCGAAGGGCGCCTACGACTACACGAGCTACTACCGGGCGGAGGGAAGCGCGCCCGACGCGCAACCCGGCCGCTGGCGTTGGCTCGACTTCATCAGTCGCCGCGAGGCCCGGGTGCCCGTCGCCGATCTCGACGTCGACCTCGACCTGGCCACGCTCGAACCCGACCTGCGCGCTGCGCCCGGCTCACGCTGGCCCGACGGACGGTCTGAACCCGTCTACCGCGGTTCTGGCTCCGGGCAGGACCGATGAGAGCCGGGCTCCGGGTCGCCGGCATCGAGATCGACGTCCTGGCCCCGCAGGGTCCAATCGAAAGTGTGATCCTGGATCAGTACGGACCGTACCTCGGCGCAGTCACGGAACCGGTCTGCCAGGTGACGTTCGAGCCGAGCGGGACGGCACTTGGCTCGGCGCATCCTCCGATGGCCGAGGTGACCGGGGGAGCCGGCCCGCGGGTCTCGATCGCGGATCTCGACTTCGGGGCTGAGCTTGACCTCGAGGGCGAGGGCACCGCATGCGTCGCCGCCAACCCCTACACCATCGATCATTTCCTCCGGATCCTGTACGCGTTCTTGGCACCGCGTCACGACGCCTTGATGCTGCACGCGTGTGGAGTGATCACGCAGGGTCACGCCGAGGTGTTCGTGGGGAAGTCCGGCGCGGGAAAGTCCACCCTCGTGAGCGTAGCCGGCAACCGCCCCGTGCTCTCCGACGAGCATGTCATCGTACGGAAGGCCGACGGTGCTTGGTTCGGTGCGTCGACTCCCTTCTGGGGTTCGTACGCGCGGCCGGGACCCTCACGCGAGGCGCCGCTCGGGACTCTCTGGGGCATCCGTCGGTCGTCCGGGCCGCGTGTCCGCGGCCTCGAATCCCACGAAGGGCTCCGCCTTGCGCTCGAGCACGCGGTGCTGCCGGGTCCAGACCCTCTGTTCAAGCATGCCCTGTTCGACGTTGCGGTCGACCTCGCTCGCGACGTCCCCGCCGCCGAGGTGCAGTTCACTCCTTCCGATCGTGTCTGGGAGCTGATCGATGACCGCGTTGTCGCCTGAGTCGGTGCTGAGCCGCAACGACCGGCTGTCGTGGCGCGTGCTCGAAGGAGAGGCCGTGGTGCTGTTCCCGGATGCGGGCACCTTGCATCGTCTGAACCCAACCGGGACGCGCTGCTGGGAGCTGGTCGACGGGACGCGGAGTCTGGCGGAGCTGGGTGAGGATCTGTCCGTCGAGTACTCCGTCGCAGCCGAAGCGATTGTCGTGGACCTCCAGGTGCTTGCGGCCGAGCTGGTCGCGGTGGGACTCGTCGAGGTGCGGGCATAGATGGTGCTTTCGATCCTCGAGGAGATCGGGAACGTGGCGCGCAGCCACCGCATTCCGTATCACGTGCTGCTCGAGCTCACCTACGGATGCAATTTGCGTTGCGTGATGTGTTACAACCCGACGCACACGGCACGGGGCGAGCTCACGCTGGGGGAGTACGCCGATCTCTTCGATCAGCTCGCCGCGCTCGGCACGGTGCAGCTCACGCTCACCGGTGGTGAAGTGCTCGCCCGCCCAGACTTCTGGGCCATCGCCGAGGCTGCCCGAGCGCGGCACTTTGCGTTGCGACTCTTCACGAACGCAACCCGGGTATCGCCAGAGGCGGCCCGGCGTTTTGCTGCTTTGGCTCCGATCTCCGTCGAGGTCTCGCTCTACGGCGCGACCGCGACCACTCACGATGCGGTAACCGCGAGCCCCGGCTCGTTCGAGCGCACGCTCACCGGCATTCGCAATTTGAAGGCCGCAGGAGCTCCGGTGATGGTCAAGACGTTGCTCACTCAAATGAACAAGCACGAAGTCGACCTCACCTGGGATCTGGTGGGGGACCTCGGCGTTCGGTTCAAGGGCTTCGACCCCGTGGTGTTCGCCAATCATGGAGACGATGCGAGTGCACTGACGTTGCGTGTCCCCGCGGCAGAGGTGGTGCGTCTCCTCGATCTGCAGGACGAGTTCGCCGAGGATCCGTTCACGGGCGACGACGCGGCGATGTGTGGCGCGGCGCACGACTTTGCGTCGATCACCCCGCATGGGCTCGTGTACCCGTGCCTGTCCATGCGCATCCCCATGGGCAATGTTCGCGACCGTTCGTTCGCCGACATCTGGCGCACGCCGGACGAGGCGGCGCGTATCACCGAGGTGCGCGAAGCGACGTGGGGAACGCTTCCAATCTGTGCGGGGTGCGAAGCGAGGAGCGGCTGCGAGCGCTGTCCAGGCCTCGCACTCCACGAGGACGGTGACGTCCTCGGCCCGTCGTCCGCTCACTGCGCGCTGTCGTTCGCGCGCATGAACCGTGAACAGGAGGCATCGAGCATTGGCGTATGAACCGATCCACAAGAAGCGCTGGGAGCGTCCACAGCTTCGCTCCGAACGAGTGGACGAGACCCTCGCGAAGCCGGCGTGCCAGTTCAAGCCACCGGGTCCGAACGCGGCGAACCCGAGACGCGACCGCCAGAAGAAGGGAAGTGGCGGCTGGGGGCCGGCCTTCTCGTGATGGGCCAGAGCCCGCTTCCGAAGTCGCAGGACGCGCATACCGATTTGACCGAACCTCAAGGAGCGAGATGAGTCCGAACCAGAACAGCCCCGCGGAGCCGACGATCGACCTCTCGGCGGAAGAGATCTTCGCTCGGCCGACCGTGGTCGCCGGCGCCGGTGGGTTCATCGGCGGCCACGTGGTGGGCCAGCTGCTCGCTCGCGGGACGCCCGTGACCGGAGTCGACGTGAAGCCAATGGAGGAGTGGCACCAGGTCCACGAGGGTGCGACGAACCGGCAGCTCGATCTCCGGCAGCTCGATGCCTGCCGGACAGCAGTCGCCGAGAGCGAGGTCGTGCTCAACCTCGCGGCCGACATGGGCGGCATGGAGTTCATCGAGAACAACAAAGCGCTCTGCATGATCTCCGTGCTGATCAACACGCACCTCTTGATGGCTTCTCGCGAGGTTGGCGCGAAGCGCTACTTCTACGCGTCCTCCGCCTGTGTCTATGCCGCCGAGAAGCAGACCACGGCGGAAGTCACCGCGTTGGCTGAATCCGACGTGTATCCGGCAATGCCCGAAGACGGATACGGCTGGGAGAAGCTCTTCAGCGAGCGCATGTGCCGGCACTTCCTCGAGGACTTCGGTGTTCCGACCCGCATCGCGAGATATCACAATGTCTACGGGCCGCACGGGACCTACGACGGCGGCCGGGAGAAGGCGCCCGCGGCGATCTGCCGGAAGGTAGCCCAGGCGGTGCTCTCTGGTTCCGGCGAGATCGAGATCTGGGGCGACGGCGAGCAGACGCGCAGCTTCATGTTCATCGACGACTGCGTGCACGGAACGCTGATGCTCACCGCATCGGACTACGTCGAGCCCCTGAATGTCGGCTCGAGCGAGCTGGTCACGATCAACCAGCTCGTCGACCTGGTCGAGGACATCGCCGGCGCGAAGTTGAATCGCCGCTATCTGCTCGATGCTCCCCTTGGGGTCAGAGGGCGGAACAGTGACAACCTCCGAATCCGGACGGAGTTCGGTTGGGAGCCGTCGACGAGGCTGTACGACGGCCTGCAGTCCACCTACTCGTGGATCTTCGACCAGCTCGTCCAGTCAGAGGTCAGTCTCGGTGTCTGAGCCGTACGGATGACCTTCCTTCGCTCTGATCGCGGCTTCGTCGTGGCGATTGCTGTCGCGTCGATCGTGGTCGGCTGTCTGACGGCATTCGGCGTTGCGCCCGCGCTGCTCATTGCGGGCGCAGCGCTGTTCCTCGCAACGACGGTGCTGCTGTTGCAGCCGGTTCCGTCCTCCGTCCCGTTGCGAGCGAGCGATGGACCACAGTTCGTCGCGTCGGAGATCGGCTCCACCGAGGTCGGGTCCCGTGTACGGGCGATGTGGGCGGGTTCACTGGTGGTGTTCCTGCTCGTCATCATCGATGTGCCGGGGTATCTCCTCCGCGGGCCGGGCTGGCGCTACGCGATTGTCCTCATCGCGCCCGTCGCCGTCTTCCTTGCGTACACGCGGGGGTCCGCAGCGCAGCTCCGGCGACCGACTGCCGCGGACCGCTTCCTGGTCGCCCTGATCGCCTTCGGGCTCATCGGGTCGATGTACGGAAAGTTCGTGCTGCACTCCACGAGTCCGGCCGTGGCGTTCTTCGTGCCCATGCTGTTGGGACTGCTCCACCTCGCGGTGGGTGACCGGCTCGATGAGCCCGCCGCGCAGCGTTACCTCGGCGTCCTGGTCGGTCTCGGTGTGCTGTACACGATCCTGCACGCCGCCGCGAGCCTCCATGTCCTGAGCGACCCCGCGGAGTCGTACACGCATGAGAAGGCGTTCCTGATCGCGATCGCGTTCACCGCGGTGTGGCTGCGTCGCAACCCGGGGCTCTTCGTGCTGCTCGCCGGTCTCGCGGCCGTCATCTTCACGACCTATGCCGCCGGCACCTATCCAGCCGTTGCGCTGACCGCGATCCTGACGCTCGTTGCCACGGGGCGCGGCGCCGGCCGGGCGCGTCCGTACCTCATCGGGTTCATGGTCGCGCTGGTGCTGTTCTTCGCGTTCAGCCAGATGAGCCGCAGCGAGTCTCTGGCCGGCAGCTACTTCCAGTCGGTGGGAAAGAAGGACAACAGCAGTACTCGACGGCACTTCTGGGATGCCTCACTGAAGCAGATCAAGGCATCGCCGGTGGTCGGCTCGTTCTTTGCGGGCGACATCTCGGTCAGGGGTGTGCTGCCCGAACCGATACCGCCGCACAACGACTTTCTCTCGATCGCGATGCTGGGTGGAATCGTCGGCCTGTCGCTCATCGGCGGGTGGCTGATCTCGGCGAACCGACGTGCGGTGCGGCAGTACCGACAGCTCGTCCACGCGGGAGAGATCCACCGGGCCCAGCTCCTGCGACTGCTCCTGGTGGGCTTGAACGCCTTCGCAGTGTCGGCGTTGTTCAATCCGTTGCTGGCGAAAGCCGGCCTGTGCGCAGCGTTCTTCCTGCTGTACGCGCTCATGCAGACCATCGCGCCGGCTGAAGTCGAATTGCGAAGGTCATGACGCCCACCGTCAGCGTGGTGATGGCCGCCCGGAATGCCGCCGCGACGGTCGTGGACGCTATCGACAGCGTCTTGGCGCAGACGTTCCGCGACTGGGAGCTGCTCGTTGTCGATGACGGATCGACTGACGAGACCGCCGCGATCGTGCAGAGATACGCGGCGCGTGACTCCCGGGTGCATCTTCTGTCGGGAGAGGGGGGAGGGGCGGCCCACGCGCGCAACCTGGCGATCGACGAGGCGCAAGGTCGATGGCTCGCCATCCTGGATTCCGACGACATTGCCGTGACGTCACGGCTCGAACGGCAGGTTGCGCGGATGCAGCGTGAGCATGACCTCTTCGCACTCGCGACGCTCGCCCACCTCTTCGTCAATCCTGGACGCAGCGAGGGTGTCTCCGCCTTCACCCAGCCAACCAACCGGGATGAGCTGCACCGGATGGTCCAGACCGGTGCGCTGTTCGTGTTCTGCAACTCGAGCATCCTCTTCGACACGGATGCGGTCCGCAGCCTGGGTGGCTACGACCAGCGGTTCGTGCCGTCGGAGGACGCCGAGCTCGTCAATCGCGCGGTGTATCGACACGGTCATGCCGTGCTGCTCGCGCCGGAGCCGCTCGTGTGGTACCGCATCACCGCGGGAGGCCTCAGCACGCAAGGCCTCGGCCGGCAACGCATGGTCCTGCGGTATCTCGAGGAACGGAACCAGTCGTGGCGGGCAGGCTCCGAGCCGGTAAGCCTCGACGAGTTCCTCGAACGGCCGCAGGCTCTTCGGACCCGCACCCGATGGCGTCGGCATGACCTCGGCGCGTTGCTCTACCGGCAGGCAGGTCTGGAGGTCGGTCACGGGTCGTGGACGGGCGCCATCCCGAGGCTGGTCGGTGCCGGGCTCCTCCATCCCCGCTATGTCGTCGCGAAGGTGCGCGCGCAGCGCGGGCGCCGGGTGTCGGCGTGACCTGGTCCGAGCCGGCCGCGTGGAGCCCGGTCGCCGAAGCTGTGCTCGAACGCTTATCCGCGGACGCCGACCACTGGATGGTGCTCAAGCATCATGAGCGACTCCCCGAGGTCACGGGCGACATCGATCTCTGCGTTCCGCGAGCCGAGTGGGACAAGACACTGGAGGTGATCAGGGCCGAGCTCGGCGAGCTCGGCGATTTCGCGATCACCTACTGCGAGCACTGGCCTCACGCCCGTCTGATGTTCATCGCGCCACGGCACGTCGGCGATGAGCCGATGCGGATCCTGCAGATCGATCTCATCGACGGCGTCCTCTGGCGCGGCATGCAGCTCGCGCCGGCGGCGGCGCTGCTGTCCGATCATCAGACGGTCTCCGATGCCGGTGGTGTTCGGCTCCCTCACTCATCGTCCGGGCTCCGGGCCGCCTTGTTCCTGACTGCGTACGGCATCGAGGGTTCCGGGCGTCTCTCAGGTGCAGTCATCGAGGCGAAGGCCGTCGGTGCGCTGGCCCGGGAAGATCCAGATGGATTCATCACCGCCATGCGGAAATGCCACGGGCGCGTCGGCACACTCGCGGCGCGGCGGTTTCTCGCGGACCGGTGGAGCCGTCACCAGGGACTCGTGCTGCACACCCGCCGGCTCCTTCGCCGCCCGGTCGAGCACTTCCGTCTCGCGCGAGCTGCAGTCGAACGACGCCGCCGCGGCCACTGGCGCCGGCTTTCGCGTGACCTGCCGGGTGGACTGCCGGAGTGGCTCTCGGTCCATGCCGGCGGACACCCGGTGACGCTCACGGGATCGCCGGGCCACGCGCGCGGCCCGGTCGATGTCCGAACCGAGTGGACAGGTCCTGCTCGTCGGGCCTGACGGCGTCGGCAAGTCGACGATCGCGAACGAGCTCAGATTGGAAGCGCAGCGCCGCGGCGTCCGCACCCATCACGCGCATTGGCGACCCCGGCTGCTCATGGCGCAGGCCGATCGCGGGCCTGTCACCACTCCGCACGCCCGTTCACCCCACGGCTCGGCCAAGTCTGTGCTCAAGCTCTTCGCCGTGCTCCTCGACAACCTCGTCGGCGCGGTCGGACCATGGCGTCGGGCGAGACGCCGCGGACTGCTCGTCGTCGAACGGGGCTGGTACGACCAGGCCATCGACCCGCTCCGGTACCGCTTGGCGGGCGCGGTCGCGCCGGTGACGATGATCTTCGGCCGGTGGGTCCCACCAGCTGATCTCGTCGTGCTCCTCGCAGGCAGTCCGGAGGTCGTGGCGGCCCGCAAGCGCGAGCTCGCACCGGCGGAGGTCGAGCGCCACCTCGATGCCTGGCGCCAGCTGGCCCCGCGTGCGGGCCGTCGCGTGCTCGTGCTCGACACGGAGGCGTTGGACCCGGCGGCGTGCGTACAGGAAATCGTGCGCGCGCTGGAGCCACCCGAGCCGCGGACGCAATCGTGGTACATGGTGCCGATCGCACCGCGGCGTCTCGCCATGCGAGTCGCGCCCGGTGCTTCGTTGGAGGCCGCGCTGTCGATCTACGAACCCACCAACCGCTGGGTGCGCAAGGCGGCAGGTGCCAACAGTCGGACTTCTCCGACGGAAGCTGGCGCTGCCGTGCTCGGAGCCGCTGCCCCAGTTGGACGATCTCTGCCGCCGGCTCGACATGCACGCTGACAGCATCAGTGCGTTCCGATCCACTGCCGATTCCCGTTACGTCATCGGACTCGCCGCCGCGGGCGAGCTTCGCGCGTTCCTCAAGGTCGGCCCCCTGACGGACGTCGGGCTCCGGCGGGAAGCCGAAGTGCTGGACCGGTGGCGAGGCCGAGCGGTCCCTCCGGGCGTCCCGACGTTGCGCTGGGCGGGTGAGTGGGAAGGCCAGCTCGTCGTCGCGACCGATGCGGTGGCCGGGCGCCGTCGCCGCGACCTCGACGTCGAGCAGGTCTTGCCCATGGTGAACCAGCTCACGACCGGCGGAGTCAGCCGCATGCCGCGCGTGCACGGTGACCTGGCTCCGTGGAACGTCGTCGTGACGCCGAGTGGCCCAGTGCTGGTGGACTGGGAGGAGAGCCGCGACCAACCCGAGCCGATGTTCGATCTCGCGCACTTCGTGACCCAGCAAGGCGCGCTGCTCCACCGCTTCGGGCCGGCGACCGCGGTGCGGTTGCTCACCGAGCCCGGGTCGGCCGGGTGGCGGCACCTGGAGGCCGTCGGGGTCGCGCCGGCTGATGCGCCCGAGCTGCTGCGGTCGTACCTCGATCGCACGAAGCGCTTCTCGACGCCGAGCAGCGACCGCTACCGGCGGTCGATGCGGGAGGCGCTCCGGTGAAGGTCCTCATCAGCGCGTATGCCTGCGAGCCCGGCATCGGATCGGAGCCCGGCGCCGGATGGAGCTGGGCCCGCGCGGGCTGCTCGCGACAACGACGTCTGGTTGCTGACCCGTTGCAACAACGGACCGTCGATCGAGGCCGCCCTTCGGGGCGAGCCGCTCCCGCGATTGCACATCGTGTACCTCGATCTGCCGCCGTGGGCCCGTCGATGGAAGCGGGGTCAACGCGGCGCACATGTCTATTACTTCTTGTGGCAATGGCTCGTCGCGCGGTCCGCGCGACGGCTCCACCGGACCGTCCACTTCGACGTCGCGCATCATCTGACCTTCGCCGTCGACTGGATGCCCGCGGGCGTCACGGCGCTGAAGGATGTGCCGCTGCTGTGGGGACCGGTCGGGGGTGTTTCGGGTGTTCCTGCATCGCTGTGGCGCTGGCTGGGGTGGCGCGGTGCCGTACGCGAGGCTCTGCGGGAGGCGGTCACTCGGCCGGCTCGACGGGTGTTCGGTGACCGCGTCGCGCGCCGTTCCGCGATGATCATCGCCCAGAACCAGGACGTCGCACGCCGCTTCGCCGGCCATCCGGCTGTCGTCGTGGAGCCGAACATCGCACTCGAAATCAGCGCGGCGCCGGAACACGTCGAAGGGGTCGACCGGACGCGGCGCGCGACTGTTCGTCGGTCGGCTCGTCGCGCTCAAGGGTGCGCGGCTCGCCGTCTCCGCGCTCGCCCGGCCGGGGGCAGACGCCTGGTCATTGGACATCTACGGTGACGGGCCGGAAGCGGGAAGTGTCACCACCCTCGCCCGGCGCCTCGGTGTCGAGCATCGGGTGCAGCTCCACGGCACCCATCCGCGACCGGTGGTCCTGGACGAGCTGACGCGTGCGGATGCGCTCCTCTTCCCGAGCATGCACGACGCGGCCGGTTGGGCGGTGGCCGAGGCACTGGCAGTCGGCTGCCCCGTCATCTGCCTCGATCACGCCGGCCCGGGGACGATCGTCGGTGACGGTCAAGGGGTTCGGGTGCGGCCCGGCCGCGACATCGTGGACGGGCTCGCCCGCGGGTTGGCGCGGGTGAACACGCCCATTCCGGCCGTGACCCGATGGAACGCCGATCGTCTGCCCGAGCTCCTCAATGGTTGGTACGAATCGACGGCCAGGATCGAAGCCGCGCCGGCGGTGAGCCGGGGCGCTCGATGCCGGGCTTGCGATCGCCCGGACGCGCGCGGTGGCCGGGACCGAAGGATCCGGCAGCGAAGGCTTCGGGGCCGGCGACTTCGAGACGGTGAGCTGTCGATCCTGCGGGACGACGTCGTTCGTGCGTCCGTCGGTCACCACCCCCGACCGGTACCGAGACCTCTACGACGACGGGGAAGACGACGGCCAGTTCTCGGCCGGCCTGGCCCGGCTGCGCCTCGATCTGATGGCTGAGCTCCCGGATGTCCTGATCCCACCCCCGCGACTCCGGACGAGCGACCGGATGATTCTCGCCGCCATCCAGAGCCGCATCGCGCCCGGCGCGCGTGTGCTCGACATCGGCTGCGGCAGTGGACGACTGGTCCAGGCGCTTCGTCGCCGCGGGTACCGAGCTGTGGGCGCCGAAGTGTCGGAGCGACTCGTTGCCGCGCTCGAGAACGCCGGGCTTCCGGCGTTGCACACCGACGGCGGAGAGATCCCGTGGGTGGGCGACCCGCCGGCCGCGGTGACGTTGGCCGAAGTGCTCGAGCATCTCGACGAACCCGTGCAGCTGCTCGACCGGGTGCGACGCCAATTCCCCGATGCGTTGGTCTTCGCCTCGGTCCCGTCGCCAGATCGTCCGGCCGCTCGCCGCGGCTGCTACGAGTCGTGGGACTGGCCGCCGAATCACCTTTCACGATTCACGGCTGCCGGCATTGGGTCACTGTTCCGCCGCGCCGGGTTGTCCGAGCAGGTCATGATTCCGCGTCCCCGAGGCACCGACCTGGCCCCGATGTGGTGGCGGCGGAGTCCGGCGGTGGTGGTGCGGCGGCTTCGCGACGGGTCGGCACCCTCTCGCCGGGACGGGCCGGAAGGTCACCCCGCCTCGAGGAAGCGTGTCGCCGCGCTGGCTCTCCTTTGGGGTCATTTCGCGCACGATGGCATTGGTCGGGCGCTGGGGTCCATGGCGCCCGCGGACAGCCGGCCGGTCTCCGCGTCCTCGATGGTCGTGGTCGGTCGTCCGGTGGGTGACTCATGTCGCTGACCACCGTCGCGCCCGCCTTCGTGGCCAAGACCCGCCAAGCCGTCTCCGTCGTCCGCCGTCAAGAGTTCGACACGTCGACCGAGGAAGGGCGTTCACGTGAGCGCTACCGGCGGGCTGCCCTGACGAGCATCGCCTCTGTGGTCGCATTCGGGATTGCGATGCTCACACAGGTCGTGTCCGTCGCCTTGGCCATCGGGTACCTGGGGGACGACCGGTTCGGCGCATGGGTGGTCATCAGCTCAATGGCGTCGCTGCTGATCTTCGCTGATCTCGGCCTCGGGAACGGGCTGATGAATGCGGTCGCGAACGCGCACGGTCGGGCCGATCAGGGCGATGCGGCGCGATCGGTGTCGAGCGCGTTCTTCATGCTGACTGGTGTCGCACTGCTCATTGGGGTCGGCTTTCTCCTGATCAGCCAATTCGTTGCCTGGCCCGATGTGTTCAACGTCTCTTCGGCGACAGCGCGCGCTGAGGTCGGACCTGCGGTCGTGGTCTTCGTGGTGTGCTTCGTCGTCAACCTGCCACTGGCTGTCGTCGATCGGACGCAGCGGGGATACCAGGATGGGCACATCACCGGATGGTGGACCGCGCTGGGAAACCTTCTGGCGCTCGCGGCGGTGCTCGTGGTGATCGGTCTGCGGCTGGGTCTCCCGTGGCTCGTGCTCGCGACGATGGCGACTCCCTCGATCGCGCGTCTCGCGAACGGCTACGTCCTCTTCGGCCGGCGCTCCCCCTGGCTGCGGCCGAGGTGGCGCCGGGCGAACCTCGGCACCGCGCGTGCGCTCGCCAAGATCGGCGGCCTGTTCCTGGCGCTCCAGGTCGCAATCGCGGTGGGTTACTCGTCCGACAACATCGTTGTCGCCCGCACGCTCGGCGCCGCTGCCGTGCCCGAGCTGGCGGTTCCGGCCAAGCTCTTCATCTTCATCCCGACCGTGCTGAGCTTCGTGCTGCTCCCGCTCTGGCCCGCATACCGAGAGGCGCTCTCGCGGGGCGATGTCGCGTGGGCGAAGCGGGCCTTGGGACGTTCGATCGCCACAACCGCGGCCGCCACCGGCGGCATCGCGGTGCTGCTCGTCCTCATCGGTCGCCCGCTCGTCTCCGCATGGACGGGTGGCGCGGTCGAACCCTCCTACGTCTTGCTGGTCGGGCTCGCGCTCTGGACGGTGATGGGCGGCATCGGGAATGGGCTTGCAATGTTTCTCAACGGAGCCGGCGTCGTTCGGCCGCAGGTCGTGATCGCACTCTCCACCGCGCTCGTCAACATTGCGCTCTCCGTTTGGCTGGCCCGAAACATCGGTGTCGCGGGCGTGGTGTGGGGGACCGTACTGTCGTACTTCTTCCTCACCGCGATCCCGTACGCCTTCCTTGTGCCGCGGTTGGTGACTCGGCTCGATGACGAAGTGACCACGGTGGCGGCATGACTGCGCCGTTGCGGGTGGGAATAGACGCCCGCCTTATCGATGGCGCCGCCGGTGGTGTGCAGCAGGCATTGATCGGGCTGGCCTGCGGTCTCGGCGGCTTGCAGGACGGTGACGAGGAGTACTTCTTCCTCACCTACCGCGACGGCGGGGCCTGGCTCCGTCCCTTCGCCCGCGGTCGCTGCCGCGTGGTGGAAGCCGCCGGGCGCGCGCCCTCGACCGCCGGGCGGTCCGGGTTGCGCCGGGTGCCGGGCGCGCGGTGGGTGTGGAACGAGCTCATCCCGCTCGTCGATCGCCGTCTGTTGCTCCCTGCCAGGAGCGACGGAACGCTCGAGGGGCTGGGGGTCGAGGTCGTGCACTTTGCCAAACAAGGTGCGTTCCTCACGTCGGTGCCGAGCATCTACCAGCCGCACGACTTGCAGCACCGGCACCTTCCGGGTCTCTTCAGCCGCCGGGAGCGCCGCTGGAGAAACTGCATGTATCGCGAGTACGCCGCTCGGGCCACCGTCGTTTCGGCCATGACGGAGTGGTCCGCGCGTGACTTCGTTCATCAGCTCGGGATCTCGAAAAAGAAGGTGCACGTGATCCCGTGGGCGTCAGTCGCGGCGCTCTATCCCGAGGCCAGCGCGGCCGACCTGCACTCGATGTCCGTTCGCCTGGCCCTCCCCGAGCAGTTTCTCTTCTATCCGGCGACCACCTGGTCGCACAAGAACCACCGACTGCTACTCGATGCGATCGCGCATCTCCGCGACGCCGGGCTCAGGGTCCCGCTCGTCTGTTCCGGCGGACGCACGCGCCTGCACGCGTCGCTCGAGCGTCATGCGACCCACCTGGGCCTCCGAGACCAGGTGCACTTCGTCGGCTTCGTCGACCCGAAGGAGCTGCGCGGCCTCTACACGATGGCCCGGGCCGTAGTCCTTCCGAGCCGTTTCGAAGGGTTCGGGTTGCCGGTGATCGAGGCCATTGCGGCCGGGCGACCCCTCGCCTGCTCGAACGTGTCGGGTCTGCCGGAGATCGTGGCCGACGCGGCGCTCACCTTCGATCTGACCGCGGGTGCAGCAGGGATCGCCGAGGCGATCAAGACGATCTGGGTGGACGACCAGGTGCGCGCCGATTTGATCGCCGCCAGCAGTCGGCGCGCGCTCGACTTCGACTGGACATCGACCGCCCGCGCCTATCGAGCGTTGTACCGGTCACTGGCCGGACGCCCGCTCGCCGAGGCTGACCGCGACCTGTTCAGCGCCACCGCGCTGACTCAAGCGCTGATGACCGAGGACGTCACATGATCGGAAGAAGGAAGCTGCCCGCCGAGTTCGTCGCGTGGAACAAACAGTGGCGCGCGCCGCACGGCGGGACGTTGTGTCACATCGTGAAGCGGAATCGGCCGCGCTTGCTCGCGCCGCGTCTGTTCGGAGCGTTCGCATTCCAACCGGGCAACAGTGACACGCGGACGTTCGAATACCCTTGGGCCTACTTCGCGAGCGAGCTGGAGCCGGGGATGCGAGCCGTCGACCTCGGCGGGAGCCTCGCCGGATTCCAATTTCGCGCTCGCTGCCGCCGGCGCGCACGTGATCAACGTCGACCCGGGTGAGCGCGCCGCCATGGGATGGCGAGTCACGCCGGCGCGACTCCGTCGCTTGAACCGGGCGTTTCGCGCCGATGTCGCGCTGCGCAACTGCTTCCTGGAGGAAGCCGGACTGCCGTCCGGCTCCTTCGATCGGGTGTTCAGCATCTCCACGATCGAACACATCCCGAAGAGCTTGCTCCCGTCGATGATGAGCGAGATCAACCGGCTGCTCGCGCCCGGGGGTCGATGCATCCTCACCGTGGATCTCTTTCTCGACCTCGAGCCGTTCACCGGCCGGAGCGAGAACGTCGCCGGGAACCAACGTGGACATCCGCTGGCTCGTTGAGAGCTCGGGTCTCGATCTGGTGGCCGGCAATCCCGACGAGCTCTTCGGCTATCCGACGTTCGATCCCCGCACGGTCCTCGCCAATTTGTCTCAGTACTTCTACGGAACTTCCTACCCTGCGCTGGCCCAGGCACTCGTCCTGGAGAAGCCCCGCAAGATCGGTGCCTGACATGCTCATCTCCGTGCTGACCCCCTCCTTCAACTATTGCCAGTACATCGGAGAGGCGCTCGCGAGCGTGACGGCCCAGCGCTCAGATCCTGTCGAGCACGTCATCGCCGACGGTGCATCCACCGACGGGACTCTGGCGTTACTCGAGGGTTGGCAACCCGCGCCGCGGTGGGTGTCGGAGCCGGATCAGGGCCAGTCTGATGCGTTGAACAAAGCTCTGACCTCAGCCCGGGGTGAGTGGATCGGGTGGCTGAATGCCGACGAGTTCTACCTGCCGGGTGCGCTCCAGCTGGTGCGCGACACGATCGCGGCGAGGCCGGACGCGGACGTCGTCTACGGCGATTGCGTCCTGGTCGACGAACATTCGCGGCTCACGCGGCTTCATCCGCTCCACGGGTTCTCGCGTCCGGTCCTGCGGTGGTACGGCTGTTACATCTTCAGCTGCGCGACGTTCATCCGGCGCTCGGTGCTGACCGAACCGGCGTGGGACAGCTCCGTCGACCGCATCATGGACTGGGACCTCTTCCTCTCGTTGGCCGATCGGGGCGCTCGCTTCGTGCATGTGCCGCAGGCGCTGGGTGCATATCGGGTGCATCCCGGACAGATCACAGCCGACAAGGCGTCACTCGCCAGCGATGTGCACCGCCAGGTGCGGGCCCGCCACCACCTGCCGCGCGACGAGCGGGTCGCGGCGGTGTTGCAGCGGGCCGGGCGGGCACTGCACGTCGGGCACAAGGTGGTGGATCGGGGATATCTGCGCCGCCACCGGCAGGGCCACGCGACCGGAGCTGACCTGCGGTGGACCAAGTCCGAAGACGACGAGCGCCGCGTGAAGGGACTGCTCGGCCTGGCGCGGTCCGATCAGCGTGTGCGGAGCCAGAGGCTGGCGGGGTAGTGGCCGTCGCCTTTCGTCTGCACGCCGGCCTCGAGGTGTCGGGGTCGTAGGTCGGGAAGGATCGCCTGCAGCTGTGAGCTGCGGTCGACGGTGAGCGTGGAGAGGCAGGTGAGGATCTCCAACGACGCATTCCCCGTGAGGAGCGCAGTGAGCAGCGCGGTCTCCTGCCAGTCGAACAGCTCGCCCAGCACGTTGGGGTGGAAGGTGTACGGCAGATAGATGTCGTGAATGTGCACGAGCACGCCCGGTCGGAGCTTGGGCAGCACCTCGAGGTAGAGGCGGATGACTTCGGAGCCGGTACGAACGGCGTGGGTGGAATCGATGAACAACAGGTCGCCGGCTTCGAGGCGGAGGAACACGTCGAGGTCCACTGCTTGGGCGGGCTGCGCGATCAGCTCCACGTCGAGGCGACGCAGCGAGTCGTGCGGATGGGGCTCGACACACGTGACCGCCGAACTCGCGCGGCCCTCGTCGGTGTTCCGGCCGATGGCCCGCAGCATGGTGGCCGTCGACACACCCGAACCCACTTCGATGACGCGGCGCGGCGCGTCGTGGCGCATGACGCAGTGCAGCACCTGGGCTTCGATCGGGCCGTAGCCGGGGCCGAAGCCCGCGCCGGCGTCCTGTTCGAAGGCATCGAGTCCCATGACCTCGCGCAGGTACGGGGCGCACCGCTCCTCGAGCCAGTGGAGCTGGGCGTCGAGGTCCCAGGGCTGCCCGATTGGGAGCATCCGCTTCGCCCAGAGCCGCTTGTTCGCCCGCAGCCACCGACGGTCCGGGATGTCGGAGTAGTAGTGGACGGGCTGCACGTGCACCCTGGCCCGCTCGCCCAAAGCGATCAGTCCGAGGACGGCTCCCTTGAGCTGCACCGCAACCGCCTACCGAACCGCCGAGACTGAGCTCGCAACCGAGATCGAGACCGGGACCGCGGCGGGCGTCGCCACCCGTTCGTACACCTCTTCGAGCACATCGAACACCGCGCCGGGACGGAAGCGATCCTCATAGCGCGCCCGCGCGCTCCGGCTCCGAGCCGCGGCGGCCGGCCCGTCGGCTGCGGCCACGAGCGCCGACGCGAGTGAGTGCGCCGACGGTTCGCTGGTCCAGCCGACACGTGCATCGATGACTTCGGTCAGGGAACCGATGGCGGTGCCCAAGACCGGGCGACCGCGGGCAAAGGCCTCTACGACGATCCGCGGCAGGCCCTCATACCAGATCGATGGCATGACGAGCACCGCCGTCGCGTCGAGCAGCGGGCCGACCTGCGCCCCGGCGACCTGACCGAGGTAGCGGACGCCCTCCAGCTTCTCGGCTGCGGCTTCGACCCGATGGCGATCCGGACCGTCACCGGCGATCATCAATTGCGACCGTCCGCCGATGCCGGCCCGCGCCCACGCATCCAGCAGCAGCCTGATGCCTTTGGCCTCGTCGAGCCGTCCCGCGAACAGGAACCCCGTGCCGATCGGTTTCACCGGGCCCGGGTCGGCGACGAAGTTCGGCTTCACGGTGATTCGGTCGATCGGGATCCCGGACTCGAGGAGCTTCACTGCGACGAACTGACTGACTGGCAGGAACTGATCAATCGCGTCCCGGGTCGGTCGGTGCACCCGCGCGGTCGTCGCCATGATTGCGCTCTGCGGTCGTGAGCCCCGATAGCAACCGTGAGCGACCGCCGGCCACGGTGTCTTCTTCCCGTGGCAGGCGTTGCAGACCTGCCCGTCGCGGAAGAGCGTTCCGGACGGGCAGGAGTAGCGGTAGTTGTGCACCGTCTGGACCACTGGCGTCCCCGCGTTCTTGGCCACGCGGATCACCCAGGGCGAGATGAGTGGAAAGGGGTTGTGCAGGTGGACGACGTCGGGTCGGAATCGGGAGAGGACTGCGGCGAAGCTCCGGACGTCTCGAGCCGAGTAGATCGGCCGGGCGGCGAGGCCCAGCTTCTCCCGGACCCCAAAGTCGGCGATCTCGTCACTGGACCTCTGATACGTCTCGATGTCCATCCCGCGGTCACGCAGCAACTGCACTTCGTCGTCGACGACCCGGTTCTCGCCCGACGGCATATCGGAGCGGTAGCGGTTGTGGACCACGAGGACGCGGATCAGGCACCCGGCGAGACCAACGCGACGTCGCGGGCCACGCCGACGAGGAATGACACGTTGCCCAGCAGGTACCGCTTCCAGAGTCGGCCCGGCTCACTGAGCAGGCGGAAGGCCCATTCGAGTCCGTGGGTTCGGGCCCACATCGGGGCTTCCCGCTTGGTACCGGCCAAGAAGTCGAATGCTGCGCCGACCGCCACCAAGGTCACGCCAAGTCGATCACGGAACTCGTCGACGAACTGGTCCTGCTTCGGAGTGCCGAGGCCGACCCACACGATGTCGGCACCCGACGATCGGACCCGGTCCACCAGCGCGTCCTCCTCGTCGGGCGTCAGCGGACGGAACGGCGGTGAGTCGACGCCGACGATGCGGGCCGACGGCACCTCGCGGCATGAGGCGCCCCGCGAGTGCCTCGATGACCTCGGGAGTGGAGCCGTACAGATAGTGGCGAAGCCCGATCTCCTGTCCGGCCGACACGGTCGAGAGAAAGACGTCGGTTCCACGCGGGCGCTCGGAGTCCTGGATCGGAAACCCCCGTCGGCGGCTCAGCCAGACGATGGGCGTGCCATCCGGAAGGTTGAGGTCCGCCCGATTCAGCATCTGCGCATACTGCGGATCTCGCCGGGCCAGCGAGAGGGTGTAGGCGTTGCACAGATGCACCGAGCGCCCGACGAGCGGACGCGACGCCAGTCGTCGGGCCGCCTCACGCACTCGCATCGAGTCGATGCGGACGCCGCAGCACCGGAAGGAGAGCGCGTCGACAGACGTGAGTCGCGAAGCTGGTGCCGCCTCGGGGACAAGCTGTTGAGTCACCAATCTCGACTCTGCCTGGGGAGGGCCTGGAGCGGGTATGAGCCAAACCCCCCAGGGGAGCGCCCCTAGGGGTTCTCACGCCTTGGTGGTGACGCAGGAACCGGCGACGATTCCTGCGAATGGCCACCACCATCGTCGATGCGGAGATCGGGGGCCTCGAGGCGGCCACGTCCGGACCGGACGCGGCTCGTTCGGGGTCGCGGGATTCCACCCATCCGCGATCCTGAAGCCACTCCTCATCGCGGCGGACCTCGTAGTGATCGTGCTCGCCATGGGCGCGGCCTTCCGCCTGCGAGCTCTGCTGCCAGGGAACGTCCCCACTGCTGAGGCGAGCCGGCACCTGGCGCTCGGCGTGCTCTCCCTCCCGGTCTGGTTGGCAATCTTCGCGTACAAGCGTCTCTACTCCTCTCGCTTCGTTCCGACCCGCCTCGATGAGTTTCGCCGGATCGTGCACGCGAGCATCGGCAGTGTCCTCGTGATGATGTTGGTGGCGTTCACGCTCCGGTGGTACGTCGCACGCGGCTGGCTCATCCTCACGCTCGCAACGGCGATCGTGGCCGTCACCGCGGAGCGCGAAGCGGTCCGGTGGGGTCTCTACCGCGCGCGCCGTGCCGGTCACTTGCTGCAGCCGGTCGTGATCGTCGGCGCGAACGCGGAGGGTCTCGGACTCTGCGCGGAGCTCATGGACCACCCGGAGCTGGGCTACGCGGTGATCGGTTTCGTAGACGCCGGCGTAGCGGTCGGCTCATACGTGTACGACCACCGGCCCGTGCTCGGGACGATCGACGAGGTGGTTGACGCCGTCGGCCTGAGCGGGGCGACGAGTGTGCTCGTGGCCAGCACCGCGATCGACGCAGAGGCGACGAACCGGTTGATCCGCGTGCTCTCCAACTCGGGAATCCCCGTCGAGCTCACGTCTTCGCTGCGCGATATCGCAGCAGAGCGGCTCACGGTGCGACCGCTCGGTCGGTACCCGACGGTGTACGTGGACCCCGTCCGCCGCGGCGGGTGGCGCGGAGTCGCGAAGCGCAGCTTCGACTTCGCCGCCTCGGCGCTCGGACTGGTGCTGCTGACCCCGCTGCTGCTGTGTCTGGGCGCGTTGGTGAAGATCACGTCACGGGGGCCCGTCCTGTTCGCCCACGAGCGGATCGGCATCAACGGCCGCCCATTCCGGCTCTACAAATTCCGGACGATGATCCCGGGCGCGGAACGCATGCTGATCGACCTGCGTGACGACAACGAGGCCGCGGGACCGCTGTTCAAGATCCGTGACGATCCCCGGGTCACTCGCGTCGGACGCGTGTTGCGGTCACTCTCGCTCGACGAGCTGCCACAGCTCTGGAATGTGGTGCGCGGCGACATGAGCCTGGTCGGCCCCCGACCCGCGCTCCCGACAGAGATGGAAGCGTGGACACCGGAGGTGCATCAACGGCTTCAGGTGAAGCCCGGCCTCACCGGGATGTGGCAGGTAAGCGGGCGGAGCGGCGCCTCGTTCGAAGAGTACGTGCGTCTCGACCTCTACTACGTGGACAACTGGTCGCTGTGGACCGACCTCGCGATTCTGGCGAAGACGGTGCCGACCGTGTTGGCCCGCCGGGGCGCATACTGACGACCTTGCTCACCCCTCGCCGATCGGGTTCGGATCCGTCGATGCGCGCCGCACGCCGGCGCGCGGCTCGTCGGGCGTATTCCATTCGCGCGATGGTCGCATCGGCGCTCGTCGCGTTCAGCGTGTGGTGGATGGTCGCGAACGTTGTGCCCGGCGGAGCGATCCTGGTGTCGGTGAGTGAGCGGCACGGCCTGGACGCCGCCGACCTGCTCACGCTGCCGCTCCTGGCCCTCGCGGCATGGCTGGTCTGGCCGCGTCGGCGCCGTCGGACCCCCATGGCGACTTCAGCCGCACGCGATCCAGAATCTGGGCCGGCCCCGGAAGCCAGTGTGCTGCTGGTTTGCAGCGCGAACCAATGCCGGTCGCCCATGGCCGCGGAGCTTCTCGACCGACGCCTGCAGGCGCTCGGGGTGCCCGCGACGGTGCGTTCGGCCGGGACCTCCGCGGCGGCAGGACTTCCGGCGCTGGACGAGGCGCGCGCGGCAGTCGGCGGACTTGACGGCCACCGCGCCGTCACGCTCGTCGCGCCGCTCGTGGAGGACGCGGACCTTGTGCTCGGGGTGACTCGCCATCACGTGCGTGAGGCGATCCTTCTGTGCCCTGGTGCGTTTACTCGCACCTTCACGGTGTTGGAGCTCGCTCGCCGTGGTCGCAGCATCGGATCGCGGTCGGCTGCAGAGCCGATCGCGGAGTGGCTGGCGCGAGCCGGGAGCGGGCGCACCCCGGCTGACCTTGCCGGTTCCAGCGTCGCGGATGAGGTACCGGACCCGATCGGCTACGGCGCGGCAGCGGTAGCGGGATCCGCTGACGAGCTGCGCGTGGCGCTCGACGAGATCGCTGACCTGATGTGGGGTGCGGCGCGAAACGGCCGGCCCCGGGGAAGGGCCGGCCGTTCCGCCGCGGGAAGGTCGGCTACTTGGCGGAGAAGAACAGGAAGAGGTTGGTCGGGATCGGCCCAACGACGTTCTTGTTCTTCGCAGCAATCAGCTTCTGGATGTACTTCGCCGACTCGTGATTGCGAATCGAGGCCAGCGTCTTGGCGCTCGTGACGCCGACGATCTGGACGTCCCACCACTCGGCCTTGCCGCCGGCCTTGGTCGTGATGAAGTGGTCGTGTCCCGGCACCTGGAAGTCCGCCAGCGCCGCACTGAGCTCGCTGTCGCTGAGCTGCGGGTACAGCGGCTTCAGCGCCGACTCGAGGCGGGTCAGGTCGATCGTGCCCGGGTGGTCGACGCACTGCAGCATTGCGGGGCAGTCCTGCATGTGCATCGGCACCTTGAAGCCCAACGGAACGGTGATGTAGAGCGGGTCGAAGTCTGCCGCGGGCGGAGTGGTTGCCTTCTCGCCGGCTTCGCACTTCGTTGCCGACATCGACGGGATGCTCGTGTCGCAGTAGAAGCCCTTCGAGTACGTGAAGTCCACACCCTTGCCGTTGAGGAAGCCGTCGGTCTTGCCGAACTCGTCGACTCCGTGGCCCATCGTCATGGTCGTTGTTGCCGGCGTAGCTGCGGTCGTCGCGGCGACGGCAACGCCGGCTCCGGTCAGCGTCATCGCGAGAACCGCGAAGCTGACGATCGCTTTCCGGGCACCTCTGGTTCGCATGCGTCGCACGTTGCTCCTCTCGGTCGCACGGCCGGGGTGGCCGTGCGTTCTCGAGGGGTTCGACGTGGGAACGAACCTGGATGGAGCCGATCGTGATCGAAGATCGAGAGCACGTGAGCTCGCCGAGATGGCGCTGCTGTAGGGCTAGATGACGTGGAAGTCGATGCGGTAGAGCAGCGTGTCGTCATCGATCGGGCCGGCGTGCGCCGCGCGTGGCGCGGAGGGATTCGAGATCCTTCTCGCCGCGAGCGGCGCACGTCTCCCCGGGTGACGCCGGCGAACGGCACCATCTCGATCGAGTCGACCTCGATCTGGGCCGATCCAACGGCGTAGCGACCTCCGACCTTCACCTTCGCCCGGGTCCAGAGCCGGAACGAGACGGTGATCCGGCCGGACGCAACGCCCTCGCGCAGATCCGGGCTGAACTGCATGATCAGTCGGTGCGCACGCCGGTCACGCGCCGACGAACTCCCCGAGCGTGATGCCCTGGTCCCTCGCGATCATCTCGGCCGCCTTCTCCCCGATCATGATCGAGGCCGCGTTGGTGTTGCCGCTCACGACGTTGGGCATGACGCTCGCGTCGGCCACGCGGAGGTTGGCGACCCCGTTCACGCGTAGACGCGGATCGACGACGTCGCCGATCCGGCACGTTGAGGTCAGGTGGTACACCGTCGCGGAGTAGTGGCGCGCGAGATCCTCGATCAAGGCGTCGCTGGGCGTGTCGCCCTCGTGATGCCCGTGTCGTGCGGCGATCGCGGGCGGAACCATCAGCGGGCCGATCTCCCGGTGCTCCGGCCAGTTCGCCACGAGGTCGAGCACCCGGCGGGCGATCGCGATCATCACCTGCATGTCGTGCGGGTCGCCGTAGTAGTTCATGCGGATCTCGGGATGGTCGAGCGGGTCCGCGCTGGCGAGCACGATCTCACCTTCACTGTGCGGCTGCACCGGGTTGGCGAGGACGATGATGCTCTCGGCGTCGGGCGCGAGCCGCACTGCAGGATCGTCGAAGTACTCGTCGGGATCGATCCGCAGGTTCCCGCGCCAGAGATCCGGGTAGTAGCCGCACGCGAAGAACGCGATCTGCGCATCGTGGGTGTGCGGATCACCCAACCCGGTGGAGAACCACGCGCCGGCGTCGTAGAGCGACGACGACGCGAGCCCGTGTCCCGTCGTCGCCCACTCCGTCACCTGGCGCTCCGCTTCCTGCTTGAGGCTCTGGAGCTCGGGGGGCAGGTCAACGTCGTCGGCCGGGTCGGCCGGCAACGGCCCGTTGGGGGCGCGGAGTGCGTTCGGGCCCATCGACGTCACGACGTCGTTCATCGAGACGCCGGCGCCCGGCGCGGGGAACATGAACGCGAGCTGCAGATGGTCCTTCAGGTGCTTGCCCACGTCGGGGAGGTCGAGCCGGCAGTCGATCCCGACCGCGGCCAGCTCGTCCTTCGGTCCGATGCCCGAGAGCAAGAGGATCTGCGGCGAGCCGACCGCGCCCGCGCTGAGCACCACCTCTTGCGTCGCGATGGCCTCGGAGGTCCGGCCGGTCCCGTCGCGGTACTCGACGCCCCGCGCGACGAGCTGATCCCCGTCGTGCTCCAGGATCAGCCGCGTCACCTGCGCGTGGCTGATGACCTCGAGATTGGGGCGCCCGCTCGGCGTCGCCCTCCAGGAACGCGTGGAACGTGCTCGAGCGCTTGCCGTCCCGGGTCGTGGTCTGGAAGAGCGACGCCACGCCCGTCGGCGGCCGCCCGGTCCCGGCCGTTGTAGTCCCCGACTGCGATCCCGGTGGCTGCGGCCGCTTCCACGAACTCCTGCGCGCCCGGGAGAATCGGTGATCGCACCGAAACTCCGAGGGGGCCTTCCGTGTTGTGTGCGTCGGTGTCGACCGTGATGTCGCCACTCGGCGCGAGGCCCTCACTCTTCTTGAAGTAGGCGAGTACCTCGTCGTGGCTCCAACCCACGGCACCGTCGGCGGCCCAGGCGTCGAAATCGCCCGGGTGACCCCGCACGTACGCCATGTAGTTGATGCCCGACGAGCCGCCGAGCATCTTGCCGCGCGGCACCATCATCCGGCCGTCGGTGAGCCCCCGGCCCGCGCCGCCCGCGTCGGCGGTGTACATCCAGTCCGTCTCGGGGTCCAGCTGCAACCCCGCGCATGCCGCGGGCATCGCCTCTTCCGGTGGTGGCGGCCCGCCCGCCTCGACGAGCGCCACGCGACAGGTCGGGTCTTCCGAGAGGCGGGCCGCGATGACCGCGCCGGCCGATCCGCCACCCACCACGACGACATCAAATTCCTGCGTCATGAAGCGGCAACCTAGCGTCGCGGACCTCCGCGTGACCAGCGGTCGGACGCGACTTCCGGGGATCCTCACCTCGGCGGGGTCGTATCCTTCGCTCGTCGTCTCCCACGCCATCGGCCCCGACGAACCGGAGAAGCGAACCGTGACGAAGACCGTGATGATCACTGGTGCGGGATCCGGATTTGGGAAGGGTGCGAGCTTGGCGTTGGCCGAACGTGGTCACCACGTCATCGCGACGACTGAGACCGAAGAGCACGCCGCCGCGCTGCGGGCCGAGGCCCCCCAGCTCACGGTCGAGAAGGTCGACATCACCACGAGCGACGTCACCAAGGCCGCCGCATGGGACATCGACGTCCTCATCAACAACGCGGGCGCCGGCCAGACCGGGCCGATGGCCGATGTGCCGCTCGACCGGGTGCGACACCTGTTCGAGGTCAACGTGTTCGGCACGCTCGCCGTCACCCAACAGGTCCTGCCGCGCATGCTGGCCAAGGGCACCGGCCGGATCATCATCGTGTCGTCGATCGCCGGGGTGATCGTCGGTCCGTCGTTCGGCCCGTACTCGATGACGAAGCACGCGCTCGAGGCAATGGGCAAGGCGATGCGGGCGGAGCTGGGACCGCAGGGCATCGACGTGACGCTGTTGAACCCGGGGCCGTACCTGACCGGGTTTCAACGACCGCATGGCGGACTCGATGTGGGAATGGTTCGGTGAGGGCTCGCTGAACGCGCCGGCGACCCCGATGTTCCAGATGATGCGCGAGTTCGTGACGACCGGGCAGATGGATCCCGCGGAGGTCGTCACCCGGATGGTCGAGCTCACCGGAGGCGGAGACCACGACGGAGAACAACTTCGTGCCGCCGAACGTGCTGGGCGATGTAGCGGAACGCGCCGGGAGCTGAGGCGCCTCTCATCACACAACCGCAGCCGAATGCGCACACTCCCGACATGGGGCCGGAGAACACTCCGGGTGAGGAACGTTCGACGCACCGGGAGGTCCCAAGGTGTCAAGCGGAGCGGCGGCAAACGGATTCGAGGTGGCGGAGGCGTTGGAGCCGGATCCGGCACGCGGTGTGCAGATCGCCGAGGTGGTGCGGATCGCCAACTTCCTAGGGCCGCCGGCCTCCGCCTCAGCGGCGGAGATCGATCGATCCGCTCGTGCAGTCGGGAACGCCGCCGGTCACGATGACGAGCTGCTGCGGGAGGCATGCGACCAGGCACGTCGGCTGGTCGCTCGCGGTCAGTACGGACACGGCGTCGTCGAGCTCCTCTCGAAGGCTCGGCAGGAATCGTCGACTCCGGCGTGCGATGCCGTACCAACGAATTACCGTGACGCAACGGCACCATCGCGTCGTGCTCGAGGTCGACGGTGCGCTCACCGGCGAGCTCGGGGAGCAGCTCGTCGCGGCAGTGGATGCAGCGGTTGCCGTCGCACCTGCGGTAGCGATCGACCTGGGTCGAGTGCACGAGTGGACCGCGGATGGGCTCGCGAGCCTGGGTCAGTGCACTGCACGCGGGGCCGAGATCGAGGAGTGGTAACACCGGCCTGACCATCTCCTTCAGCCCCGGACGGTTGGGGACGGCCCGGCCGATTTCTCCGCATTCTCGGGCGTTTCTCGCGTCGGGACCGGTCGGCACTCGGTGCTGCCCCTGCCCGAGGCGTCGCGGGCGGCATCATGGGTGAGTGTCCCGAACGATCCTGACCGTCGAAGACGATGACGGCATCCGCGCCACGCTCTGCCTTGCCCTGGAGGATCAGGGCTATGACGTGTTGGAGGCCAGCAGTGCCGAGGTCGCGCTCACGCTGCTCTCGAGCCGTGAGGTGGATCTCATCCTGGTGGATCTCATGCTGCCGGACGTCAATGGCTTCGAGCTGATCCGGACGGTGCGGCAGACGAGTGCCGTCCCGATCGTGATCGTCACTGCGAGATCCGACAGTCACGATGTTGTCGCCGGTCTCGAGGCGGGCGCGGACGACTACGTCCGGAAGCCCTTCGTTGTCCAGGAGCTGGGTGCTCGACTGCGGGCGCTGTTACGCCGGACACGCGAACCCGTCTCCGGCTGGGGACAGGGTGAGCTCCGCGTCGCTCCGATTCGGCGACATGGAGCTGAAGCCCGCCGCGGGAGTCCTGCTACGGGACGGAGAGCCAGTATCACTGACGCGCACGGAGTTTCAGCTCTTGCGCGAGCTCGTCGAGAACTCGGGAGCCGTGCTCAGTCGTGAGCAGCTGCTCGAACGTGTGTGGGGCTATGACTACTTCGGAGATGGGCGCGTCGTCGACGCCCATGTGCGGCGGCTCCGGGCCAAGGTCGAGCGAGACCCGTCGTCACCATCGTGGATCGTCACGGTGCGCGGGCTCGGATACAAGTTCGAGGGATGACGCAAGCCGAAACGGCTACTCGGGGATGGCGGCGGCCGTGGAGCCTTCGCGTTCGGCTCACGAGTGCCTTCGCGGCCGGGAGCTTGGCCATCGTAGGAGTCCTCGGAGTCGTCAGCTTCCTGTTTGCCGAGCACTACCTCGTTCGGCAACGGGAAACGTCGCTGACCCGCCAGGCGTTCGTCGACGCTGCGGATTCTTCGCGACGAGCTCCGCGACGGGCACGACGCGGCGGACGCGCTTGCCGCGCTCGAGCTGGGACCGAAGACCAAGGCGGTGCTGTCACTCGGCGCGAAGGACTCGATCTCGGCCTCTCAACGGACAAGGCTCGGCCACCATCCCGGCCAGCCTCCGAAGCGTCGTGGGAGGCGGCGATGCGGCCCGTCAACGGATCGAGGCAGATGGCCACCCGACCTTCGTGGTCGGCGTGCCGATCGGGGGGACAGACGCAGGATTCTTCGAGTTCTTCACGCTCGTCGAGCTCGATCGCACCCTGACGATCCTCCGCATCGGGGTGGTTGGCGGAACCGCGCTCGCCGCCGTGTTCGGAGGTCTGTTCGGCTGGTGGATGAGCCGGCGGATCCTTCGACCGGTCGCCGATGTCGCCGATGCGGCCGAGCAGGTGGCGCGAGGCGATCTGCACATACGCATCGCAGCAGGCCCGGACGCGGACCTCTCATCTCTCGCCGCATCCTTCAATCACATGGTGGACACCGTCGAGCGTCGCATTGATCGAGAGACGAGATTCGTCGCGGACTTCAGTCACGAGCTGCGATCGCCGCTGACGACGCTCAGTACCGCGACCCAGGTCATGGCCGCCCGCCGCGACGAGCTCCCGGCCCGAGCCGCCCAAGCCTTTGACCATCTCCAAACCGAGGTCCGTCGCCTGCAAGAGCTCGTCGAGGACCTGCTCGAGCTGGGCCGGGCCGACGCGGGAGTCGCGGACCTGCAATTGGAGACCACGGACATTGGGGTGCTGGTGTCCCGCGCGCTCAGCGAGATGTCACGAGCCGACGTCGTCCTCGTCGTACCCGAGGAGAGAGTGCTCGCTCGGGTGGACAAGCGCCGGCTCGACCGGGTCATCACGAATCTCGTGGTGAACGCCGACACGCACGGTGGGGGACTACGACGGGTCACCGTCACGCACGAGAACGGACTCGCGCGGATCTCGGTTGAAGATGTCGGGTCGGGCGTGGATCTCGCCGACCGGGAGCTCGTCTTCGAACGGTTCTACCGCGGCGCCGCGGCAGGCCGTCGGGCTTCGGCGTCCGGTACCGGGCTTGGCCTTGCGCTCGTCGCCGAGCATGTCAACCTTCACGGCGGGCGGGTGTGGATCGAGGACGTCGACGAGGGCGGCGCACGGTTCGTCGTCGAGCTGCGAGAGGACACACTCTGAAGGTTCGTTCGCTGTGCCTGGTGGTGCTCGCGTGCTCGGTGCTCGTCGGTTGCGGTCCCGTCGAGCGAGTCGAAGGCGCGCAAGATCGCGCCCGGAGACGTTCCGTTCGGCCTCCTCGATCAGGGATCGCCGGTGACCCCGCGTCCCGACGCCCAGGGGCTGAGGTGGTTGTCCTCGGGCTCGGGCGAATCGGGCGTCAGGCCGGCTCGAGGCGCGGCCGCGAATCGCCGGGTGAAGAGGTACGCGTCGCCGGGCCACCGGGCGGAGATGTAGTTGCCGTCCTCGACGACGAACGCGGCGCGGTCGTCCGTCTCGGTCCCACGCTTCGACAGCACCCGCGGGCCCCGCACGAAGTCGTAGGTGTCCTGCAGCGACTCCCGGACCTCCTGCTCCACGTACTGCGGATAGGTCCGGTAGTAGCGCCCGAGTCGCCACGCGGTGGCGTAGTAGGCCGACCGCTCCATGTACCGCGGGAGGCACGTCGTGTGGCGCCCGTAGAGGAGCGTGCGGCCACTGCGCGGATCGCGCGTGCGCGCGAGCACGAGCACCCCGTGGCAGATCGCGCCGACGGGCCGATCGAGCGTCCAGTACTCGGCGACCTTGCCGCGCAGCACCTCGCTCCCGAGGTATTGCCGCATGCCCGGCGCGTGCCCGCCGGGCAGGATCAGGCCGTCGAATTCCTTCGGGTCGAGGTCGGCCCATGCGATCGGCGCGCGGTACTGCTCGTCGGATTGCATCTCCGCGTAGAACGCCTTGGGCTCGTCGGCGGCGCCGAGCCGACCGAAGATGACCCCGTCGAGCAGCCGCGGGTCCGCGGTCGCGGCGGACCCTCCGTGCTCGGTGGCGAAGCGCACGACATGACCCAACCGCGTGAGCAGGCGCCACGGCACCGCGACTTCGGTGACGTCGAAATCCGTGTCCGGGAGGGGGATCAGGACGGTAGCGATCGCCCGACGCTAGAGGAGCGGACGAGCGGTACGCGCGGAACCACTCCGATCGTCCCCGGAGCAACCGGCATCGCGGGCCCGGGCGACGTGCTCCGCAGCGCGTCGTGGGATAAGCACTCCGCGGTGATCGAAGCGTCTGCTCCCGTTCGGATCTGTGACAACGGCGGGTGGACCGACACGTGGTTCGGCGGTCCCGGCCGCGTCCTGAACATCGCGGTGACGCCGGGGGTCGTGGTCTCGATCCGCGCCACCGAAGGGCCCGGAGCCGGTGGTGCTCGACGTGGCCACGTTCGGTGCGCGCTACCCGGTCGTCCCGGGCGCGGTCCGGGAGCCCCGTCACCCCCTGCTCGAAGCGGCGATCGATGCGCTCCCGCCGCCCACGGGAGTACCCGGTCGAGATCACGGTGCGGTCCGACGTCCCGGCGGGTTGCGGCGCCGGAACCTCCGCGGCAGTCGCCGTGGCCCTGGTCGCGGCGCTCGCGGCGGCGCGCGCCGAGCCGATGTCGCCGGATGACGTGGCGCACGTCGCGCATCGGCTCGAGGTCGATGTCCTGCGCATCGAGAGCGGGATCCAGGATCAGCTGAGCGCGGCGTACGGAGGAATCAGCTACCTCGAGATCGATGCGTACCCGCACGCGACCGTGCGCACGCTGCCGATATGGTCGGAGCTCGGGTCCGCGGCTCACCTTGGTCTTCCTCGGCCGACCGCACGACTCTTCGGACGTGCACCGCCAGGTGATCGAAGACGCGGGGGAGCAGCAGCCGGAGGCGTTCGGTCGGCTGCGGGCGGCCGCGACCGCCGCGCGCGACGCCGTACTCGCGCAGGATCTCACCGCGTTCGGACACGCGATGGTCGCGAACACGGACGCGCAGCGGGCGCTGCATCCCGAGCTCGTCGGCGTCGACGCCCGGCGGGTGATCGACCTCGCCGGCACGCACGGAGCGATCGGTTGGAAGGTCAACGGCGCCGGAGGGCCCGGAGGCTCCGTGACGATCCTGAGCGCGACGGCCGCGGCCAAGGATGCGTTGGAGGCTCGGATCGTCGAGCTCGACCCGACCTACCGGGTGCTCCCCATTGCCATCAGCCCGGCCGGGGTCGAGGTCCGGGGTGCGCTCTAGACCCAAGTACCGTCACGGCAGGATGACGACGTGAAGCTCCGACTCGGCGTCGTGCTCTGGCTGCTCTCGTGGGTCCCGTACGGGATCATCCTGGGCCTGAGCGGCGCCGCGCTGACCGCGGCGTGGGGATTCGAGATCCTGCTCGGGATCATCGGGATCGCGCTGGCCGGCACCGAGTTCGCCCAAGCGGTGAAGGCCAAGGGTTGGCGGCGAGCGCCGGGCGTCGCCTGGCACGCGCTCGTCCACGGTCGCGACGTCGAAGCCGCGGCCTGAACCAGATTGAGCGGAGGCATCAGGCCGGAGGCGTGACGCCGCCCGGGGCCACGGTGCGGGCCAGGATCCCGAGGGTGGCGCGCAGCGCGCTCTCCGGAATGATCGGAAAGATGTTCGCCTCTTTCCACTCCGGTGGATCGTCGACCAGTCGTAGTACGACGTGACCAGCGTGCCGCCGTCGACCGGCTCCAACGTGTAGCCGTAGATGTGGCCGATGTTGAGCTGACCGAGGATCATCCACGCGATCTCGCGGTCGGGCACGAACGTCGTGATGTCGACGGTGACGTCGTACCGGCCCATCGGGTAGTCGTTCAGGGCTTCGCGATCCATGTGCACCACGAACTGGTGGCCGACTCCGGTCGCCGGTTCACCCGTCGCGTCCTGCAACATGCCGGAGCTGTCGATGGCCACATGACCGTGGGGATCGCACAGCACCCGGAAGATCGTGGCCGGGTCGGTGCCGATGATCCGCTGCACTTCCATGCGTTCTGTAGGCATGCCTGCATCCTGCCACTCTCGCTAGCGTCAGCTCATGGCGGAGGTTCGCAGAGCGACCGGAGCGGATCGGGCGGGCACGCTCACCACGATCGCGGACGCTTTCGCCGTGGATCCGGTGCTGCGCTGGTTCTTCCCTGACGATGCGACGTATCCGGCCCGCGCCGTGGCGTTCTTCGGCTTCCTGTTCGACGTACGGATCGCGGTCGACGGCGCCTGGGTCACCGATGGGTTGGAGGCGGCTGCGCTGTGGTCACCACCGGGAGCTGCCGGGCTCGAATGGGAGGAGCGGTCCTGGGATCAGGCGGCCGCCGAGCTCACTCCCGACGAGATCAGCCGCTGCGACCGGTGGGACGCCGTGGTCGCGCCGCATCACCCGGACTCGCCGCACTGGTACCTCGGGGTTCTGGCCGCCGCGCCGGCGCACCAGGGCCGCGGCCTCGGACCGGCGGTCGCACAGCCCGGGATCGAAGCCGCGGCGAGCGCCGGGCTGGCCCGCGTTCCTCGAGACGGGCATCGAGAGCAACGTCGCGCTCTACCAGCGCATGGGGTTCGTGGTGACCGGGGTCATCGACGAGCCGGACCTGCCCCGAGGTTGGTGCATGCGCCGCGACCCGACCGCGTGATGCGTCGCGAGCATGCACAACGCCCGGGAGCCGACTGGCTCCCGGGCGCGGTGGCCCCGTCAGGTTCTTCGCAGTGTCGGTGGTCAGCGCCGGCCGAACTTGGGGTCACCGGAGAGGTAGACGATCTCGAAGGTGACCTTGAAGACGTTGAAGCTGGGCTGCTGGATGGTCCGGCCACTGATGCAAGGGCTCGGAATCGCGATGCCGGTCGTGGTGCAGAACGGCACCGTGCTCCCACTGTTCGGGAGGGCCGGGTTCGTGTTCTTGTAGATCGTCGCACCGTACGCATCCGCCGCGTCGGTGAGGCTGCTCGGCGAGTCCGGGAAGTTGTACTCGAGCGTCAAGTGGATCGGGAAGTTCGGATCCGTGTACCCGTCGAACGGCTGGATCGTCGTGGTGGTCCCGGTGCACGGACCGTTGCAGAAGCTTCCGGTGCCCTGGGTGATCTCGACCGGTGCGCCTTCGCCGCCGTCGTTCGGGAGGCTCACGGTCGCCGGGTCGTTGCCCGGGATCGTGATCGACCCGCCCGGGCTCACGAAGCCCTTCGCCACCCCATCGGTCGGCGGCTCCACCGTCGTGACCTGTGTCGCCGCCGGGTTCGTGCCCGGCGTCGCGACCGCCGAGTTGGTGATCGTGCCGCCCGGACGGGACCGTGCTCGGGCTCGTGACGACGAGCTTGGCCACGGCCGAAGCACCGACGTTCAGGAGGCCGAGCGAGCAGTCGATCGTGGTGGTGCCGGTGCAGCCGCCCGGTGCATCCGAGCTGAAGAGCGACGTACCGGGCGGGAGCGTGTCCACCACGTGCGCGTCCGCGACGGGGGAGATCCCGTTGTTGGTGACGGTCAACGTGTACTGCACGTCGTACCCGGCGGTCACCGGGTCCGGCGAGTCTGTGATGGTCGTGTTGAGTGCCGGGGACAGCACCGTCGTGGTGGCGGTTCCCGCCACCGGCTGACCCGGAGGTGAGGTCGCGGTGTTGGTGATGGTTCCCGTGGCATTCGGCTTCACGGTGACGGTGGCACTCGCCGAGCTGCCGGCGGTGATCGTTCCGAGTGTGCACGTCACCGTGGTGGTGCCGGTGCAACCCGCGGACGCGGACACGAAGGTCGCGCCCGGGAAGGTGTCGGCGACCTGCACGCCGGTGGCGTCACTGGAACCGGTGTTGGTGACGGTCAGGGTGTACGTGACGTTCTCACCGACCTGCACGGGCTCCGGCGAGCCGGTCACGGTGGTGACGAGCGGGTTCTGGTGCTGCGTGAGGACGCGGATCTCGTCCATGACATAGGTGTTCACGTCGAAGGTGAGGGTGCGCCGGTCGGCGGAGATCGTGAACTTGTCGCCGCAGGCTGGACAACCCGCCGCTCTCGGAGCTCTCGAGACCGCGCCATGTCGTGGTCCCCGCGTACTGGGTGCCGGCGGCGCCGAGCGTGTCGCTCGAAGCGAGCTTGGCCGTGGAAGCGACGACACCGAGGATGTTGTCCGCGAAGGTGACGGATCCCTAGCGGTGGGCGGTGTAGTTCCGGGACGGGATGTCACTGTGGATCAGGTGGCTGTCGACGACGGTGCCCGCGGCGACCTTCGCGTTCCCGCTCGGGAAGGTCGTGTACGTCCCCGGGTTCACCGCGTCGACCGCGATCGCGGCGGTGAGCGTCTTGTTCTGCGCCTCGTCGAACGCGTACACGGAGGTCGCGTTCTCCAGCGCGTTGAGCTTCACGCTCGCCGGTGGCGACGCCAGCTTGATGACCGAACCGCTCGATCCGGTGATCAGCGCACCGGCGACGGCGACCGTCGAAACGCCGAGTGCCGCCGCCAGGCATGCCGCGACGATTGCTTTGGGTGACCGCATCCGCCCAACCTCCTCGTGGCCACGCGGAAACCGCCCAACGCGATGCGTGGCGGGCGCACACTAGCCAGATCCGGACGAATTGTTCCAGCGTTGATGTTTCGTAGCAGATGAACGTGCCCCCATAGCACGGAGCGTGGCGCGGGGTGAGGTGAGTCCGGCAGCCGGCCCGGAGCGGGAATCAGACGCCGATGACGAGGCTCGCGGTGTAGCCGTTGGTCGTGCTCGCCGGTGACCGGAGTCGGCCGCCGATGGCCAAGAGGTAGATGCATCGTCGCCCGCGTCAAGAGCTGCAAGAACGGGCCGCGTGGAGCTGCGGTGCTACGGATCCCCTTTGGCCCGGCCCTTGGCCTTCTGCGCGCGCTTCCACTGCCGCACCCGCTCGAGTGACTCGGCCGAGTCCACGTCGGCCACCGACCGCGGCTTGGAGTCGGAGAAGGGCTTCGCGTACTTCTCCCAACCGGCCGGCGCGAGACCGAAGCGCTTGGCGAGCAGCGCGAGGAAGATCTTCGCCTTCTCCTCGCCGTAGCCGGGGAGCGCGCGGAGTCGTTCGAACAGCACCGCCGGATCCTTCACGCCGCGCCAGATCTTCTTCGGGTCGCCGCTGTACTCGTCGACGATCAGCGCGCACAGCGCGTGCGTGCGCTTCGCCATCGAACCGGGGTAGCGATGCAGCGCGGGCTTCTCACGGAAGACCTCGACGAGGGCTTCCGGCTCCATCGCCGCGATCCGGGCGGCGTCGAGCCCACCGAGCCGGGCCGAGAGCGTCGCGGGACCCCGGAACGCCCATTCCATCGGGTACCTGCTGGTCGAGGAGCATGCCGATGAGCAGGGCCAGCGGATCGTCGACGAGCAGCCGATCCGCGGCCGCGTCACCGGTGATCGGGAAGGTTGCGCGGGCCATGGCGGCAGCATACGGGGACGCTCCCGGCCGAATCATCCGGAACGGGTGATGCGACGCTGTCGCCGGCACGCGACAGTCACTGCGCGAGCCGTTCGGGAACTGCCGTGCGCCGCGCTGCCGCATGTCGAGCTGATGGAGGTAGGACCATGACGATCGGACCGGTCGAGTACCTGGTGCTCGGATTCCCGGGGAACCACTTCAATGGGGACATCGCGCCTGCGCTTGCGGACCTGGTTCAGAGCGGCACGGTGAAGATCCTCGATCTCGTGTTCATCGCGAAGGATGGCGAGGGCGACGTGATCGCCGTGGAATTCGACGAGCACGAGGCGCTCGCGGCGTTCGGTTCCATCGACGGGGAAGTCGGTGGACTGATCAGCCCCGAAGACATTGAGCACGCGGCCGAGGACCTTCGAGCCAAACTCGTCGGCCGCGCTCCTCGTCTGGGAGGACACCTGGGCGATCCCGCTGGTCGAGGCGCTGCGAGCGTCCGGCGGTGAGCTCATCGAAGGCGGCCGCATCCCGCACGACTTGATCGAAGCGGCGTTCGCCGATCTGCCGGCCGCCGGCTGACCCGACGGGCGGGCCCGAACGCACGAGCTCGAACCTCGTCCTCTACGAACAGGAGACTCCAGATGTTGCGACGTCGACCGATTGCCCGAGCTGCCGTAACCACTTCGGTCGTGGTGGGCACTGCCGAGCGCACGAGGAACCGCGTCGACCGCCGGGAGATGCGTCGCCGGTAGCGCGGCGCTCCTCCACCCACAGCACGGCGGCGACCGGCGCGCGACCCTCGCGCCGTGCCGGGTGGTGATCAGAGCTCGAGCTCGCTCTTGGTGCGGCCCTTGCTCGACCACCACTGGTCGGTGCGCCCGAGCCGGAAGCGTTCGGGCTTGTCCGCGTCGGCCAGCACCTCGGTCTCGAGCCACAGTCGCTTCAGGTGCCGGATCCGGCCCGCCGGCCGGTCGTCCGTGTAGGCGGCCCGAGCGTGGAGCACGTGGTAGTTGTCGACGAACTGCATGTCGCCGGGTTGCATCATCATCGACACGTGGTACTGCGGATCCGCGCACATCGCGTCGACGCGGTTCATCGCCTCACGGGCGGCATCCGACGGTCGCGGCGCGTCCTCGTGGCGGCGGGCCGACTCGATGTACGGCCGGATGTAGCGGACGAACAACCGGTCCGAGCACCGGCTGAAGATCGGCATCGTGTACCAGGACTTCATGCCCGGGGCCTGCTCGCCGCGGAGGTCGTAGACGAACGGTGCGTACAGCTCGGCCGCGAGCTCCGGTGCCGTGCGGACGAGATCGTTGTGGATCGTGACCGCGTTGGCTACGAGGCTCGCTCCACCCGAGTCGCCGGCGTCGAGGCAGAAGAGGCCGACGAGATCGGAACCGTCCGAGTGGAACGGGAACGCGATGCCGCCGATCTCGTTGCCGCGTGCAGTCGGGTCGTTGATCGCCCGTCCTTGATCCGTGACGTCACCGAGCAGATGGCCCTTGGCGTTCTGCGGCCAGGGGTTGCCGAGGTGGAGCCCCACACCCCAGTAGATGGACGACGCGCGCGCCTTGCTGTAGCGCTCGACCGGGAGCCCCCGGATCAGGACGACACCGGCGCCGTCGATCAGCTCGTGGGCGAGGCGGGTCAGCTCCGCGCCGAGGGTCGGGAGCGGGAACAGGTCGCGGGTGATGTCGAGCACGTCGTCGGTGTGGGCTTCGGCGTAGAGCAGCGCGGCGTCGAGCTCCGCGATGTGGGCGTCGGTCAGCTCGTAGATGTAGCGGTCGCCGAGATCGGCGCTGCGCCACTCGCACGCCGGCTCGAGCGGGGTCAGGTCCGACGGATCGATGGTGGTCGTGGTGTCGGTCGCGCTCATCGGCTTCCTCCGGGGTGCGGTGCAGCTCGAGGGCCGCGGACCAGCCGGCCGGGGAGTGGTCCCCGCGCGTCGCCGCGTTCGTAGGTCACGGTGCCGGCGACCAGGGTCGCCGCGTAGCCGTCGGCCGGTTGCACGAGTCGGCGACCGCCGGCCGGAAGGTCGTGGCGCATCTCCGGCTTGCGCGCGGCCGAGGTGGTCGAAGTCGATCACGTTGAGATCCGCGCGGTAGCCGGGTGCGAGCACGCCCCGATCGAGCAGGCCCACCGCACGCGCGGTGGCTTGGGTCTGTCGATGCACCAGGAACGGAACATCGAGCCGCCCGTGGTCGCGGTCGCGGCCCCAGAGCGCGAGCAGGGTGGTGGGGAAGCTCGCGTCGCAGATCGTGCCGACGTGGGCGCCACCGTCGCCGAGCCCGACGACGGTGTTCGGGTGCGCCAGCATCTCGCCGGCGGCGTCGAGGTTGCCGTCGCCGTAGTTGAGCAGCGGCACGTAGAGCAGCTGGCGGCCGTCGTCCTCCAGCAGCAGGTCGTAGGCCAGGTCCAGCGGCGTGCGTCCCGCGCGTGCCGCCATCGCGGCGATGCTCGACTCGCGGCTGGGCTCGTAGTCCGGCGGATCCTGCACCACGGACATGCGCCCGAACCCCTGGAGCAGTCGCTCGCCGGACGCCTCGCCGGCCGCTCCGGCCGCGAGCACGCGTTCCTTGAATGCCGGATCGCGCATCACGGCGACCTGCTCGGCCAGGGGCAGCGCGGCGATCTCGCGGTAGACGGGGTTGCCGAGGAGCGGGTGCAGCGTGCACTCCAGCCCGAGCAGGAGCCCCACTGCTCGCGGCGCGACCTGGGCCGTCATGGCGACGCCGTCGCGATTCGCGCCGGCGAGGAGGTCCAGCTGGTGCCGCCACCCGTCGCCGCGGGTCTGCACCAGAGAGAAGGACAGCGGTCGTCCGGATTCCTCGGCCATGCGGCGGAAGATCGCGAACTCGGCTTCCGGATCGGTGAAGTCCGAGACCACCTGGAGCACGCCGCGGCCGGTGGTCCCGATCGCGTTGGCGATCCCGACGAGCTCGTCGGCTTCGGCAGTGAGCGTCGGGGTCGGCTCGCCGCGGCTGGTGCGGTGGTTCAGCGTGCGCGAGGTCGTGAAGCCGAGCGCGCCCGCCTCGATCCCCTCGCGCGCCAGGCGCGCCATCAGCGTGATGTCGTCGCTGGTAGCCGGCTCGCGCTGCGCGCCCCGCTCTCCCATGACGTGCAGCCGCAGGGCGCCGTGGGGGATCTGCAGCGCGACGTCGACGTCGAACGCCCGGCCGTCGAGCGCGTCGATGAACTCCGGGAACGACTGCCAGTTCCAGGCCAGTCCCTCGTCGAGCACGGCCCCGGGGATGTCCTCGACTCCCTCCATGAGCTCGATCAGCCGGCCGTGGTCCTCCGGACGCACCGGCGCGAACCCGACCCCGCAGTTGCCGGCTACGACCGTGGTGACGCCGTGCCAGGACGACGGCACCATCCGCTCGCCCCACGACGCCTGCCCGTCGTAGTGGGTGTGGATGTCGACGAACCCGGGAGTGACGAGCAGGCCGTCCGCGTCGATCTCTCGGTCGGCCGAGCCCTCGACCCTCCCGACCTCGGTGATGATCCCTGCGTCGATCAGCCACGTCGGCGGTGCGCGCGCTCGCACCCGTGCCGTCCACCACCGTCCCGCCCCGAACGATCAGCTCGTGGTCGCCCATGCGGCGGCTCCTTCCCGCAGCGCCGGCAGGACCTCGCCCGTCACCCGATGGTCCGCGGCCCGGGCCTGGTCGCGGTCGGCGCCGAAGCTCGCACCGGTGATGACGAACCGTTCGATGCCCAGATCGGAGAGCGCGCGCAGGCGATCGCACGCAGACCTCCGGCGCTCCGACGATCGCGAACCGGTCGACGAAGTCGGCGTTGAGCGCGGCGGTGTGGTCGGCGCGGTTGTTCAGGTGCACGTTGCTGTCGTAGCGGCGCCCGACTTCGGCCACGACGGCCCGGTCGGATTCGCCGAGCCCGGCGCCGGTGGAGCCGGGCATCGAGGAGAAGTGCGCGAACGCGGCGACGCCGCCGCTGATCAAGCTGCGCGCGACATCGACGTCCGGATCGCAGCCGACGTTCACGTACGCGCCGAACGAGATCTCCGCCGGGTCGCGACCGGCGTCCCGCGCGGCGGTGCGGGCCAGGTCGAGGGCCCATGCCACCCGATCCGGGTCGGCGCCGACCGCGAGCGTGACGCGCTCGGCGACGCGGGCCGAGAACCCGATGACCCGTGGGCCGGACGCCGCGATGTCGAGCGGGACCTTCGGTTGCCGCACCCGGTCCAGCCACTGCAGCCGGCTCGGGTGCCCGTCGCAGTCGACGGTGCCGTTGGCCAGGTAGGTCTGCAGGTCCGTGACCAGCGCCGGGAAGCGGTCGACCTTCATCGGCTTGAGCCCGAGGTGAAAGAGCGCGGTGTCGCCGCGGCCGATCCCGAGCACGAATCGCCCGCCCGATGCCTCCTGCACCGTGGCGGCGACGTTCGCCAGCGCGGCAGGGTGCCGCGTGTGCGCGTTCGTCACGCCCGTCGCGAAGCGGAGGCGCTCGGTCGCGCCCGCCGCGAGCGCGACCGCGACGAACGGGTCACCGACGAGGTTCTGCGAGTCGGTGAACGTGATGCCGTCCCAGCCGTCGCGCTCCGCGCGCTCGGCCTGGCCGATCACCGTTCCCGTCTCCGGGATGCGGGTGGCCCACAGCTCCATCTCGACGTTCCCCCTCCGGCGCGCCCGTTGGTGCTCGCGTCAAGCGCTGCGATGCTCACTCTAAACCGGTGGTCCGGCCGACGATCCGCCGCCACCACGACGTTTCACCGAGATCGGATACGATCGACTCGGCGGTGCGCGGCGACGCGATCTTCCGGGCGGGCGACGAGGTGATCCCGTGCGGCCGGAGGCCGCGACCCCGCACGAGTCGCGATCGACGTTCCGGACGGGTGGGAGCCGAACATCACGTTCGGACGCTTTGTCAGGCGACCGCCGGTTTCCTGGCTTCGTGAGCACCTGGTCGCGTTATTCAAGTCACTCAGCGTGGTCGCCGATAGCGGTGGTGCCCAGTGAGCGCCCGAATTGGGTCAAGTTCCGGTAACCGTTGCCGACCTAGCGGTCATGAGCCGGTTCCTGACGCGCGCGCGCGCGCCGTGACGAGCACCCGCGCGAGCGCGGCGAGATGCTCATCGAGCTGCTCATCACGACGGCGATCCTCGGGATCGCCGTGGTCGCGATCTTCGGGACGATCTGGACCTCGTTGCGGGTCGCGGACTACCACCGCAAGACCGTCACCGCCGATGTCGTGCTCCGCAACTTCGCGGAGTCGCTGCAACAGAGCACCGGCACCTACCAGTACGTCCCCTGCGCAACGGTCACCGGCGCGAAGGCCTATCCCGCGTACTTCACCCCGGCGCCGAACTCGGCGTACCTGGCCACGATCACGAAGATCGAGTACCTGAGTGGGTACTCGTCGACGAACGAGCCGACCTGGACCGACAGCACCGCGGGGTGCCCCGCCGGTGGCGACAAGGGCGTGCAGCGACTCAGTCTGAAGGTCGACGGCCCGATCACGGACCCGAAGGTGCGCGGCGTCGAGAAGGTCACGATCATCAAGCGCGACGCGCGCGGTGAGTCATGACCGTTCGCGAGCCCGGCCCGCTGGTTGCGCGACGTCATGGCGCGTGTCACTCGTTCCCGTCGGGACGGGCGCGGCTCGACGTTGATCGAAGTGCTCGTCGCGACGACGTTGCTCGGGATCGTCATGGTCCCGCTCGGCATGGCGACGAGCACCGCGTGGCGGACCGTGTTCGGCATCCAGCAGAAGCTCTCGAGCTCCGCTGACGCGCAGCTGCTGGCCGCGACCTTCCCCGCAGACGTGCAGAGCGCCGGCGCGACCGGTGTGAACCCCACCGACCCCGTGAACGTGAACACCTGCGCGGCACGCGCCGAGGACGGCGAGACCCCGCTCATCATGTTCGTCTGGGACGAGGACCTCGGCGTGAGCAACCAGAGCGTGGCGCGGTACCTGGCCAAGGGCTCCGGGGCCGACAGCATGATCATCCGCCGGTTCTGCAAGGGGACCGACGCCGCCCAGGACATCGTCGTCGCGCGCAACTTCGGTCTCGAAGGCATCAAGGAGGCCAGCCTCTTCACGCTCGGCGACAACGGGCTGACCTCGCCGCAGTGCACCGCGACGAGCTGCCTCATCAAGATCACGGGCGAATACAACTTCCAGCTCGACGTGGATCGTCGGGTGCCGGGCTCCGCGCCCGGGGCCTATGTGCCGGACGCGCCGACCAACGTTCACGCGCTCGGCGGCAACAACCGGGCGACGGTCTACTGGACCGATCCTTCGGACAACGGCGCCGCGATCACCGGCTACTACCTCGAGCAGTCGCCCGGCGGAACCGTGCTCGGACCCTTCTCGACCAACGGGGTGACGGGCGCGTCGGTCAGCGGGCTGACCAACGGCCAGAGCTACACGTTCCGCGTGCGCGCCGCCAACGTGCTCGGCCCGGGTCCGTACTCCATTCCGACCGGCGCGCGTGACGCCGGGTCCGAGCAGCCCGGACGCCCCGACGATCGGTACCGCGACCGCCGACCCCGCCGTGAACGGCCGGGCGACGATCACCTGGACTCTCCCGTCGGGCTACGACAACGGTGGGGCCCCGGTCACCGCCTACAAGGTCTACGCCCAGCACGCGCCGGACGCGCCGATCGTGCTCGATGTCGCCAACCCGGCCGCGACGAGCGCAGCCGTCACCGGCCTCTCGGACAACACGACGTACGCCTTCGCGATCTCGGCTCGCAACGCGTACGGCGAGGGCTCGCCGTCGGCCGCATCCGGCGCCGTGCTCACGCTCCCCGGCAAGCCCGGAACGCCGACGGCAACGTTCACGGGTACACCGAACTCGGTGGACGTCACGTTCGCCCTGCCGACGAGTGGTGACTTCACGGCCTTTACCAACTTCCGGGCGCACATCCTCTCGCCCGACACCTACCTGACGCCGGTGACTGCGGCGACGGCGTGTCCGGGCACCGCGCCCACCACCTGCACGCTGACCGTGACGGGCATCGGGTCGGCGCAGAGCTACAGCATCACCGTGCAGGCGCAGAACGCCACCGGCTGGGGTCCGGAGTCGGACGCGGTGACGAACGTGGACCTCACGTCTCCGATCGTCACGATCACCACGCCGTCCGCGGGCTACGTCAACACGGCGACGCCGACGGTCGGAGGGGTCGCGGGTGTCCTCGCCGGCGACCTCCCGACGATCACGGTCAAGGTGTACTCCGGTGCCACGGCGACGGGGTCCCCGGTGCAGACCACGACCGCGACCGCCTCCGGCAGCGCCTGGAGCGTCGCGCTGGGCACGCTCACCTCCGGTCAGTACACCGTGGTCGCGACGCAGAAGGACTCGACCGGCAACATCGGCACCAGCAACACGCGGACGTTCTCGATCGACACGGTCGCGCCGACGGGGTCACTCACGGCGCCGAATGCGAACGCGTGGGTGCGCGGTGGCGCGGTGACGGTGTCGTCGAGCTCCGCGGATGCACTCTCGGGGGTCGCATCAGCAACGTTCCAGTACTCGCCCGCGGGCGCCAACACCTGGGCGACGATCCAGACCGACACCTCGAGCCCGTACTCGATCCCGTGGGACACGACGTACCTCACCGACGGCGACTACGACCTCCGGGTGATCACGACGGACAACGCGGGCAACACGTTCACCTCGCCGATCCGCACCGTGAAGTCCGACAACACCGCGCCCACGCTCGCCGTGGCGAACGTGTCCGGAACGCTCGGGAGCAACGGCTGGTACACGAGCAACGTCACGGTCACCTGGCCGACGCAGCCGACCGATGCGTACTCGGGCATCGCTTCGACGACCGGATGCGGCACGACGACCATCACGACGGACCAGACGGGTCAGGTGGTGACGTGCTCGGCCACCGACAACGCCGGGAACACGTCGTCGAAGTCGGTCACGATCAAGCGTGACGCGACCATTCCGAGCGCGGCGACCCTCGAGCGCGATGGGCAGCTACATCACGAACGGCAAGGTGCTCACCGGGAGCGGCACCGACGCGACCTCCGGGGTCGCGTCGATCACCTATCTCTACTGTGTCGGGGACGACCTGCACCACCCCGTTGGTCGCCATCGGCTCCAGCAGCGCCGGCGGGACGTACCCGGTCACCTGGAACAGCATGCCGGCGAGCGGCGCCTACCGGGTGATCGCCCGTGTGACCGATGCGGCCGGGAACTCGCGTGACAGCGCGTTTGCCAGCGTGACGATCGACACCGTCGCGCCGACCGGCAACATCACGGCCCCGACGGGAAACCCGTTCATCCGCCAGGCCATCTCGGTGACGTCGAACTCGGCTGACACCGGTGGTTCGGGTGTGCAGTCGGTGACGTTCCAGTACTCGCCGAGTCGGCGCGGGCACCTGGACGACCATCGCTACCGGCACGGCCGCTCACGCAGTCTGGAACACGACGCTGCGTGGCCGACGGCCCCTATGACCTGCGAGCCATCACCCAGGACAACGCCGGTAACACGCTTCACCTCGCCGATCGTGCACGGTGAAGGTCGACAACACCGCGCCGGCCATCGGCGCGGCGAACGTCACTGGCACGGCCGGGACGAACGGCTGGTACACGAGCAACGTCACCGTCACGTGGCCGACCGCCGACCGATGCGTACTCGCTCGTCGCCTCAGCGCCGCTGCGGCTCGACGAGCATCACGACCGACCAGACGGGTCAGGTGGTGACCTGCTCGGCCACCGACAACGCCGGCAACACGTCCTCGAGCTCGGTCACGATCAAGCGGGACGCGACGATCCCCACGTGCGGCGACGCTGAGCTCGTTGGGCACGACGATCAACGACGGCAAGGTCCTGACCGGGACCGGTACCGACGCCACGTCCGGCGTCGGCTCGATCACCTACCTGTACTGCCCGGGGACGAGCTGCACGCCCGAGCACCCTGATCGGCTCCAGCAGCACCGGCACCGACCTACCCGGTCACCTGGAGCGGCATGCCGGCCGACGGCTCGTACCAGGTGCTGGCCCGCGTGTACGACAACGCCGGGAACTACCGGGACAGCACGAAGCAGACGGTCACGATCGACAACACCGCGCCGGCCGTCAGCAGCATGGCGATGCAGGACACCAACAACAACGGCAAGGTCGACAAGGTGGTCGTGACCTTCAACGAGACGCTCGCCGCACTCGACCGCCACGGGGCCCTGGACGCTGACGAACGTGCCGTCGGGCGGGTCGCTGAGCTCGGTCTCGGTCTCCGGCAGCACCGCAACGCTGACGCTCACGGAGGGCTCGGGCGCGAAGGACACCGCGGTCGGCAGCTTCAAGGTCGCGCTCGCAGTCGAGCTCCTCCGGGATCCGCGACGCAGCTCGGGAACCAGTCCTCCTTCAGCGCGACCGCGCCGACCGACGAGGCCAAGCCGGTCCCGGTTGACGATGCGCGCTCGACAACGGCGGGCAGCAAGCAACGGCAAGGTCGAAGCGGACGACTACGTCACCATCACGTACTCCGAGCGCATGGACGTCTCGTCGATCTGCAGCACGCTGGTCCAGCGACTCCTCGGACCAGACCAAGTCGGTCACGGTGACGTTGACCAACAGCGGCAGCTCGGACTACCTGACCGCCGGTTCGCCGTGCTCGAACATCGGGAACATGGACACCAACAAGAGCTACACGTCGACCACCCGGACGTTCTCCGGCTCCACCGTGGCCTGGGACGTGAGCGCCGAGACCCTGACGATCACGCTCGGCAACCCGTCCGGATCGGTCAGCACCTCGACCCAGTCCGCCGACCGCGCCGACGTACACGCCCACGACGGGTCTTCAGGACCCGTACGCCAACCAGATGAACGCCACCGCGTTCACCGGCACGTCGAGCAGGTTCTGACGATGAGGACGACGATGCGCAAGACGTTCCGACGACACCTGGCCTTGCGGATGCGTGGCGAGCGAGGCACCAGCCTCGTCATCGCCATGATGTTCCTGTCGGTCTTCGGGCTGGTGTCCATCGCCATCCTCGGGTTCGGCGACGTCAGCCTGCGCGCGACGGCGGGATATCGGACGCAGCGGGCGCAGAACTACGCGACGGACGCGGCGCTGCAGGCGGCGATCAACCGGGTGCGGAACGACTCGTCGATCGGTCGCGACCCGGGCGTCTACTCCGGGGACATGTGCAACCCGACCAACACCACGAGTGCGCTGATCAACATCGCCGCGACCTCCACGTCGCCGCCGATGGTGGTCAGCTGCCAGGTCGAGTCCGGTGGCGGCTCCGGGATCCCGAAGGACCTCGGCACGAACCCGCCGTACTCGGTGCTGACCCTGGGCGACCGTCGCACCGACTCGGTCGGCGGCACACCGTTGATCGGTCACACCAACGACCTCGGCGTTCGCAACACCGAACCCGGCCCGTACAACGGCGTCGTCGACCAGGGCTGGGGTGACCCGTGCGGCGGGAACCGCCAGGAGACCGGCATCCGGGTGAACAAGTCGATGTCGCCGTTCTTCATCTTCGGCTTCCCGCTCTTCTGCACCGTCTCGCAGAGCGCGTCGTCGTGGAACGTCACCGGCAACCTCTTCGCGAACTCGCCGATCAACCTCGACGAAGCGAACTCCGGCCCCGTGATGGTGACCGCTCCCGACACGACCCAAGGGACGATCAAGGCGCGCGGCGGATGCGCCGGCACCGGTCTCACCTGCACCGACCCCGGGTGGGGCCCGCTGGCGAACAGCGAGGGCGACGACCCGGGGCTCCTGAACCCGACCGACTATGCCCCGCGAACGCTGACCGGCCTCACGGTGCAGAGCGTCCCGAACGACAGCGGGTGCAAGGCCACCAACCGTCTCGTCACGTTCAATCCCGGCATCTACACCGACGCAACCGCGCTGAACAACCTCTTCGCCGATGCCGACTGCGCGAACGCGACGTTCTGGTTCCAGCCCGGCACCTACTACTTCGACTTCCGGAACACCGACACGATCTCGTTCGCCTGCGGTGGTGACATCAACGCGTCGTGGATCGGCACGCTCACCCAGAACTCCACCGCACCAGTGGTGCATCGCCGGGAAGGGCCAGGAGTACGCCGGCCAGCGAGTCATCGGCGGCACGCCCTACAACTGGAACCCGCAAGCAGATCCGACGACCCACCAGATCACCCTGGCCCCCGCGGGCTCGGCCGGGAACGGGACCGGCTTCTGGTCCTTCCTCCAGAACACGCAGTTCACGAGCGGCGCCAACGCCAAGGCGATCGACGGCACGGTGGCCAGCATGGCCATGACGTCGGGGCACCCCGGGAGCAGCATCTGGCTCTCGAACTACCAGAAGGTGCCGCGTGGCGCGTACGGCCAGGGTCTCACCCTCGAGGTCGCGCACTCCGCGGTCAGCCCCGACCGCATGAACGCGCCGACGGTCCAGGTCAACTGGGGCCAGCTCTTCGGTGGCGGTACGTGCGGGCCGTACACCCTGCCCAAGGCGCCGGCCGACGGCAGCATCGCCGATCGCCACGTTGTCCGCCGACGGACGCGACCAACCTCGCGGCCTGCCTGAACAACGGGGACAAGATCAACACCGCCGTCGTCCAGTACAACGTGAGCCGACCGTGGAACCAGGGCTCGCCGTACCCGACGGCCAAGCTCGACGGGGCACGCTTCCAGCTGACGACCCAGGATCAGCCCACGTTCCCGCGGCCGCCGAGCGCGACGGACCCGGGCGGTGACTGTGACCCGACCCAGCCCGGCGTCCAGTTCATCTTCGGTGGCGACAGCCACGTCTACGTGCCGAACGGTGGCCTCGAGGTCTGCGCCGGCCCGAACCCCACCAACGAGGGGACGGGCAAGCAGATCGCGGTCTACGGCGTCCCCGCGACGCCGCGGCTCGTCCCGACGGCCGTCTCGGCGACGAGCGGAACCGTCACCGGGTCGACCAACGCGCTGCGCATCGCCGAAGGCTCGGGTCTCGCGTCGGCATCGATCTCGTACAACGGCACCGAAACGCTCCGGTTCCCGGGCTACTCCGTTCCGGCCGGCTATTCGATCGACACGGTTGAGCTCCGCGCCTCCTACAACGCGCAGAACGCGAGTGGCTCGTCCGCGCCGCAGTTCCAGGTGCAGACCACGAGCGGATCGGTGTTCTGCGCGGCGACTGCCGTCGCGAGCGGGGCCGGCAACCAGGCCCAGACCTATGACGTCTCGAGCTGCATGAAGGCGAGCAACCGCATCGCGTCCGCCTACGACGTGAAGTGGAGCGCCAAGGGATCCGGAAGCTGCTCCGGCGCGACCTGCCCGCAGCTGGACGGCATCGAGTTCATCGTGACGCTCGCACCGACCGACCCCAACGCCTCGCTCCGCCCCCAGAACGGCTGCCTGACCATCTCGGCGAACTTCTGGTACGGCGTCAGCGCGCCGGATTGCGCGCTCATGCGGGTCGATGCGCCGTTCTGGGACCAGCTGCCCGGGCGCCGCGGCCGCATGTCGGTCAAGGGAACGATCTACGCACCATCAGCCGCGATCGACATCGACGACACGGACGTGAACTACCCGCTGGCGAGTCGCGGTCTCATCGCCCGTCACTTGCGGATCCGGGGATTCCAGTACGCCAGTGGTTACAGCGAGCCGGCCTTCAGCAACTGGCTCGATACCACCTCGTCGGCCCGGCAGGTGCTGTTCTACGTCTGCGGCAAGTCGACCGGCGTGTGCTCGCAGACCGACTCGACCCGCAAGGGCCGCGCGGCCGTGAGCTTCGAGGCCGTGACGAACACCCCGACGGTCACGAACTGGTCGGTGAACGGCTAGCCGGTCGGCGCCGTGCCCGGCACCGCGTCCGCTGTCGCGTCGGCGCGCGTGGCGTCGATGATCTGCGGCCACAACCAGTGCGCGGCCCACGCACTGCCGGTGGGCGAGAGGTGCAACCCGTCATACGGCCGCGGTTGCAGGCCGTCGACCGCTTCCGGGCACGGCGCGGGACCGGGACAGATGCGACGGGCCAGGTCGACGACGACGACGTCACCGGGATGGCGCGCCGCGAACCTGCGGTAGAGGTTGTTGAGGTGCCGGTGCTTCGCGTCGGCAGACGCGAAGTGGATCGGGAACGCCGGCGACGGCAGGAGCGGGGGAGAGGTCAGGATCACGATCGGCACGCCGGGCCGATGGAGGCGTCCGAAGACGTTCTCCATCCGCTGGGTCAACACCTCGTCGAACCGGTCGGAGCCGAACTTCACGCGCTTCCCGCCGACCTCGAGGTCCGAGGTCTCCCATTCCGACCACCACACGATCGCGTTCGGCGGGGCTCGGTCGATGGCGCGCTGCTGGCGGGTGCGGGCGAGCTCCGGACAGCTCTTCGCGAACGGTCGCGGGAGGAACGACTCCTTCCAGACGGTGTCCGAGACCACGCCGCAGCCGAGGATCGCCGCGTTGTCGACCTGCGCCCCCTGCGTCGCGGCAGTCGCCTCGAGGCCGGTGAGCAGTGAACACGCGATCGAGTCGCCGATGACCAGGACGCGGACCCCGGGCGCCCGCGCGCTCGCGGGGAGCGGCCCGAGCCGTCGGAGCTCGGCGCGGGCCTGCGTCCGTTCGCTCGGGAGTGCCGCACCGCAGGGGCCCGGCAGGTGGTTGATGCGGGCGATGGGGTCGGGTGTGTTCTCGGAGCTCGCCGTTCCGACGAAGATCACGACGACCACGACGGCGATCGACGCCGGCAGTGCGATGCGTGACAGGCGTGGACTCAGCCTGCCCTGCCGTATCGGCTGCTCCAGCAGGTAGAACGACGCGAGCGTGCAGGCGACGGTGATCGTGAGTCGCAGCGAGTTCAGCGCGGTGGCGCCGAGACCGGTGTCGGCGCCGGTGACGAACACGATGACCGGCCAGTGCCAGAGGTACAGCCCGTACGAGATCTCGCCGACGTAGCGGAACGCGCGCAGCCCGAGGAACGCTCGCAACGGTCCCGCGGGTTGCACCGCGGCGGCGATGACCACCGCGACGAGAATCGCGAACGCGAGGTCACCGCCGTAGAACAGTCGCGGTCCCACCGTCGTCGCTGAGAACATCACGATGCAGATCGCGAAGGCGATGGCTCCTGCCGCCGGCAGCAGCCGCTTCAGCCGGCCACTGACTCCGACCTCGAGGCGCCCGGCGAGCAGGAGCGCGAGCAGGCATCCGACGAGCAAGGTGTGGGCGCGCGCCTCGGTGCCGTAGTACGCGCGGGACGGGTTGCTCTCCGAGTAGAGCAGCGCCATGAGGATCTGCGACACCACGATGCCCACGACGGTGACCGCGGCCAGCGCCCGTCGCGATCCACGCGCGAGGAGGAGCACGCCCACGACGATGAGTGGCCACAGCAGATAGAACTGCTCCTCGATCGCGAGCGACCAGAGGTGCTGCAGCGGTGAGGGCTGGATGAAGAGCGAGAAGTAGGACTGGTTGGTCGCGATGAAGTGCCAGTTGGCGACGTAGAACAAGCTGGCGAGGGCGTCGCCGCGCAGGTCCTCGAGCTGCAGCGCGGTCATCGTGGTGCCGGCGTAGAGGACCACCACGACGAGGAGCAGGAACAGGGCGGGGAGGAGTCGGCGGGCCCGTCGCGCCCAGAACGCGGTCAGGCTCACCCGACCCGCGGTCTCGCGCTCGCCGATGAGCAGCGTCGTGATCAGGAACCCGGAGAGGACGAAGAAGGTGTCGACGCCGAGAAACCCACCCTTCGCCCAGGAGTAGGCAAAGTGGTAGAGGATCACCGCGGTCACGGCGAACGCGCGCAAGCCGTCAAGCGCCGGCTGGTACTTGATGCCCGCCCGCTTCATCGGACTCCCCCGGAACGAAAGCGAGTCATTGTGCCACCCGCTTTCCGGCGTCTTTGGTCGGCTTGGGGCGACGCGCCCCGGTTTTGACCCTTCCATGTGGGAACCTCTATCTCCCCATGGAACGCCGACCGCGCCGCCTGTTGCGCCTTCTCGTGATCCTGATCCTCGGTGGGATCGGCATCGGTGTGTGCATCGCCGCGCTCGTTCCCGGCGTCGAGAAGATCGCCGGCAGCAGCCAGTACTCGGGCAAGGTCGCGCCGCTGCTCAAGAAGCTCGACGAGCCGACGCAGGTCTACGACAGCAACGGTGACTACCTCGACACCCTCGGTCTCCGGGACCGCCGGCCCGCGAAGCTGAACGAGGTCCCGAAGTCCCTGATCCACGCCATCATCACCACCGAGGACCGCACCTTCTACGACAACGCCGGTGTGGACCTCCAGTCCATGGTGCGGGCCTTCGTGTCCAACGTGGACGCGGGGGAGGTCGAGCAGGGCGGCTCGACCATCACCCAGCAGCTGATCAAGAACCGGGTCTTCAAGAACCCCAAGCGCGACCTGGACCGCAAGATCAAGGAAGCCGCGCTGGCGCTCCGTCTCAACGACGAGTGGTCCAAGAACCGCATCCTCGAGGAGTACCTGAACACCGTGTACTTCGGCCAGGGCTCCTACGGCGTGAAGGCGGCCGCCGAGCGGTTCTTCGGCGTGCCGCTGCGAGAAGCTCGACCTGGCGCAATCCGCGCTCCTCGCCGGCCTCATCCGCAATCCCGAGGGGACCAACCCGTTCGTTCACGCGAACGAGGCGCTCGTTCGCCGCACGAGCGTGCTGAACCAGATGGTGAAGCAGCACTACATCACGTCGGCCGAGATGAACGCCGCCGCGGGCGAGGCGCTCCCCGAAGGAACGCCGCCGTCGTCGGAGTTCAAGCCGGACAACTACTACGTCGACGAGGTCAAGAACCTGCTGCTCGCCGACCCGCGTCTCGGTGCGACCCCGACCGAGCGGTACAACAAGGTCATGCTCGGCGGGCTGCGCGTCGTGACCGCGTACGACCCGAAGGCCGAGCTCATCGCCCAGGCGGCGGTGACGAGCACGCTGCCGGACAACCGGTTCACGGCGGCGCTCGCGGCGATGGACCCGAAGAACGGCGACGTGCAGGCGATCGTGGCCGGGCCGGGGTTCGAGAAGTCGCAGTTCAACCTGGCCACGATGCCGGCCCCGTACGGCCGCCAGCCCGGCTCGACGTTCAAGGCCATCGTGCTCGCCACCGCGCTCGAGAACGGCTACTCGGTGAAGGACTCGATCGACGGGTCGTCCCCGTGCACGCTGAAGATCAAGGGGCTGAAGGTCGATCCGGCGAACCCGATCCGGACTCGCAACGCCGAGGGCAGCGGTGGCGTGCAGAGCCTCCGCAGCGCCACGGTGAACTCCGTGAACTGCGCGTACTTCCGGCTCGGTGCCGCCGTGGGTCTCGACAAGGTCGTCGAGATGGCCAAGCGCCTCGGTGTGACGCACCCGCTCAACCCGTACTTCTCGCTCTCGATCGGTTCGTCCGACGGTGTGTCGCCGCTGGACATGGCCACGGTCTTCGCGACCTTCGCGGCGGACGGTGTGCTGCACCGTCCCGATCTTCATCAAGAAGGTCGAGGACTCGGACGGCAACGCTGATCTTCGAGAACAAGGGTGAGGGTGTCCGGGCCATCGACCCGCAGATCGCCCGCACCGTGACCGACGTCCTGCGCGGTGTCATCACGAGCGGGACGGGCAAGCGGGCGAAGCTCTACCTGCAGATGGCCGCGGGCAAGACGGGCACCACCGACGAGAAGCGCAACGCCTGGTTCGTCGGGTACACGCCGCAGCTGGTCGCGGCGGTGTGGATGGGCGACCCGGCCGCGTACACGCCGATGCTGAACGTCGGAAAGCTCGGCGCGGTCTACGGGGGTACCTACCCGGCGATCATCTGGCAGAAGTTCATGTCCGACTCGCTGGCCGGAACTCCGCTCGTGAACTTCATCCCACCGGATCAGAACCTCTGGCCCCAGGGTCGCTCCGTCAGCGAGAACGGGCGCACGACGGCGCGGGCCCAGCCGGATCGGCCGCGGACGAGCACGACGCGGCCGGCGCCGTTCTTCGGGGTCATCCCCGGCCAGCCGCGGCCGCCGTCCACGACACCACCGGCCACCACGCCGCCGGAGACCACCCCACCGGTCACCACGCCGCCCGTCTCGACGCCGTAAGCCCGCGAGCCGACCGGTAGGCTCGCCCCGATGAGTAGCCCGCTCGAGCAGCTCCTGGTGGTGCAGGAGCACGACACGGCGGCCGAGAGTCTCCGCCACCGTCGGGCCACGCTCCCCGAGCGCACGGTGCTCAGCCAGGCCGAGACCGAGGTTGCCGCGCTGTCCCCCCAGCTCGCGGACGCCCGCGGCCGGCGCGACGAGGTCGTGCGCGAGATCAAGCGGCTCGATGACGAGAGCGCGGCGGTCACGACCAAGGTCAAAGAGGTCGAGAAGCTGATGTACTCGGGCTCGGTGAGCTCGCCCCGCGAGCTGACCGCGATGCAGCAGGACGTCGAGCAGCTGAACCGGCATCAGAAGACGCTCGACGACCGCGAGCTGACGCTCATGGAGAGCCAGGAGCTGCTCGACGCCGAGGTCGGCGGGATCGAACAGCGCGTCGCCGAGCTCCAGGCGTCGGCGGATGCCGCCCGCGGCCGCGCTCGTCGAGCAGGAAGCGGCCATCGACGCGGAGCTCGCGGTCGGAGCTCGAAGCCCGTGGAGGCGCGGCCGGCGCCGTGCCGGCCGACCTGCTCGCGCTCTACGAGGAAGTGCGGCGGGTGTACCACGGTGCCGGCGCGGCCCGGCTCATCGGCAACACCTGCCAGGCCTGCCGGCTCACGATTCCCGCGACCGAGGTCGATCGGATCCACCGGGCCGGAGCGGACGGGACGGTGTTCCATTGCGACAACTGCAACGCCATCCTCGTCCCGACGACGTGACCATCGAGACCGTCATCGTGCAGAGCGACGGTGGCGCTCGGGGCAACCCGGGGCCGGCTGCCATCGGCGCGGTCGTGCTGGACGGGACCGTCGACCCGCCCGTCCTGCTGACGACCGTCAGCGAGTGCATCGGCATCGCGACGAACAACGTCGCCGAGTACCAGGCGCTCATCTCCGGGCTCGAGGCCGCTCGCCCGTTCGATGCCCGCCGCGTCGTCGTGCGGGCCGACTCCGAGCTGCTCATCCGCCAGCTCGAAGGCCGCTACCGGGTCAAGAGCGCGCACCTCAAGCCGCTGTACGAGCAGGCGCGCGCCCTGCTCGCCGAGTACGACGAGGTGGATCTCGGCTCACGTCCGGCGTGAGGACAACGTGGACGCCGACGCGCTCGTCGAACGCGGCGCTCGACGCAGTGGAGTCCTGAGGACCATCCGATGCTGCTCTGGTACATCGGGCCGTCGATCGTCGCGATCCACGACATCTTCCGCAGCCGGGGCCTCGACTACCGCCTGATCGGGCTCGGCGCGTTGCTGCCGCTGCTCATCGATCTCCCGCTCGGCCACTTCGCCTACGGCCACTCGCTCGTGCTCGCCGTGGGGTGCTCGGCGTGGTGATGCTCGGCGACGATCGGCCGGTCGCGGCTGGTGCGCCGCCAGATCATCTGCCTGCCGATCGGCTGGATGTGCGGGCTCGTGCTCTCCGGCGCGTTCCTGCACGACGTGTCGTTCCTGTGGCCGTTGCTCGGCTCGGACTTTCCGGACGACTCGTTGTTCCCCCCGCTCACGATCCTCGTGCTGCTCGACGCGGCCGGGCTGGCGATCACGGTGTGGGCGTGGAACCGCTTCGGCCTGAACGAGCCGGGCCACACGCGACGCGTTCCTCCGGACGCGGCCGGCTCACGGATCGGGTCACCCGGTGATCCTGTTCGTCCGCCACGGGGAGACCGAGGCGAACAAGCAACGTCTCGCGCTCGGCCGGGCCGATCCGCCGCTGACCGAGCACGGCGCCGCGCCAGGCGGAGGCCTTGGCGCAGCGGCTGCAGGCCGAAGGGGTCGCGATCGTGCGGACGAGTCCGCTCCGCTGCGCGCTCGCGCGACGGCGGCCGCGATCGCCGCCGCGACCGGTGCCGAGGTCGTCGTCGACGACCGGCTCATCGAGCTCGACTACGGCGAGTGGGATACGAGCAGCTTCAAGGACCTGCCGCCCGCCGAGCTCGCCCGCTGGCGCACCGACCCGTCGTTCGCGCCCGCCGGGGGGCGAGAGCCTCCGGGCAGTGACGCGTGCGCGATCGCGGCGTTCTGCACCGAGCTGCTCGCCGGGCCCGAAGGTGATCGCGGTGAGCCACGTCTCACCGATCAAAGCCGCGGTCACCTGGGCGCTCGGCGCGAGCGAGGTGCTCGGATGGCGCATGTTCCTCGACCTCGCGTCGATCACGCAGGATCGGCGGGACGCGACGAGACGCCGAGCCTCGTCGGCTACAACGACATCTCACACCTTCACTGAGCTGGCGGAGCGGACACCGCGGCGCGGCCGGCAGGATCAGGCGGACGTGACCGGGATCGACGGGCGGCGGGGCGGGAGGTTGTGCGTACCCGTGGCGTCGATCACGAAGCGACCCTCGCCCGGACCGTCGGCGACCGGCATGCCGAGCGCCTCGAGCAACGCGTGGTCCTCTTCCGGAGCGCGACCGCCGGTGGTCAGGTAGTTCCCGACGATCAGCGCGTTCGCCCCGGCGAGCAGACCCATCGCCTGCAGCTCACCGAGCACGTACTCGCGGCCACCGGCGAGCCGGAGCCACGCGCTCGGGAGCACCAGCCGGAACAGCGCGATGGACTGCAACGCCTCGCGGGGCGTGATCATCCGCTTCTCGCCGAGCGGAGTGCCGCTCGGGAGCAGGAAGTTGATCGGCACCTCGCACGGCTCGAGCTCGGCGAGCTCGAAGGCGAAGTCGACCCGCTGGTCGAGCGTCTCGCCCATGCCGAGGATGCCGCCGCAGCAGAGCTCCATGCCCGCGTCGATGGCGAGCCTGCGCGGTCGCGACCCGGTCCTCGTAGGTATGGGTCGTGCAGATCGACGGGAACACCTCACGCGGGGCTTCGAGGTTGTGGTTGTAGCGCTTGACCCCGGATGCGGCGAGCCGCTCCGCCTGCGGCGGGGTGAGCAGCCCGAGGGAGCACGCAACCTCGAGCCCGGTCTCGGCGTGCACGGCGTCGACCGCGGCGATCACCTTGTCGAGCATGCGCTCGGTCGGACCGCGCACCGCGATGACGATGCAGAACTGCGTCGCGCCCGCGGCGCGTGTCGCCTTGGCGGCTTCGATGACCTCGTCGATGTCCAGGAAGTTGTACACGTCGACGTCCGTGTCGAACTTCACCGACTGCGAGCAGAACGCGCAGTCTTCGGGGCACGCTCCGGACTTGGCGTTGATCAGGCTCTCGAGCTCCACGTCCGGTCCGCAGTAGGCGAGCCGCACCTTGTGGGCGAGTGCCACCAGGTCGGGCAGCTCGTCGAGGGGGAGCGCGGCAACCGCCCGGACCTCGTCACGGGTGAGCGCGCGGCGCTCGTCGAGCAGCGCGTGCTCGGCGACCTGGAGGGGAAGCGACGGCATCGGGATCCTCTCTCGACGACCGGGAGCCCCGAGCGTACGCGCCCACACCCGTTTTGGCGTCACTTACCCACCGAAATGTGTGGGTCACACGACGCCAAAACGGGGGGAGGGGGTGCGACGGGTCGACGTAGTGTGCGGGCATGGTGGATCGGGTCACGGTCGATGTCGTCGTCGTGGGGGCCGGGCTGGCCGGGCTCAGCGCGGCCCGCGCCCTGCAGGCGGCGGGCAGCTCGGTCGTCGTCCTGGAGGCCCGGACGCGAGTCGGCGGCCGGGTCGAGGGACGGACGCTCGGCGACGGGAAGACCGTGGTCGAGGTCGGCGGGCAGTGGATCGGCCCGGGCCAGCACCGGATGATCCGGCTCTCGGCGGAGCTCGGGCTCGAGACCTTCCCGACCTACAACGAGGGCGAGAACATCCTCACCTTCGGCGGAACCCAGGCGCGCTACCGGGGCGCGATCCCGAAGATCAGCCCGATGACGTTGGCCGACATGGCCCAGGCTCAGACCCGCTTCGACCGCCTGGCGCGCCGGGTGCCGCTCGAAGCACCGTGGTCGGCGGATCGAGCCGACGAATGGGACTCGATCACCTTCGACTCATGGATCCAGCGCAATGCCCGCACCGCGAAGGCGCGGAGTCTGCTGAAGCTCTACTCCGAGGCGGTGTTCGCGGCCGAGCCGCGCGACTTCTCGTTGCTGCACGCGTTGTTCTACACACACTCCGGCGGTGGCGTCGACGCGTTGGCCGGCGTGAAGAACGGTGCGCAGCAGGATCGGTACGTCGGTGGCTCGCAGCTCGTGCCCTTGCGCCTCGCGGAAGCGCTCGGCCCGGATGTCGTGCGGCTCGGCGCGCCGGTACGCCGGATCGAGCAGCGGGGCGATCGCGTCACCGTGCTCGCGGACGGCGTGTTGGCATCGGCGCGGCACGTGATCGTCGCGATCCCACCGGTCCTCGCGGGCCGCATCACCTACGACCCGCCCCTGCCCGGGTACCGGGACCAGCTCACGCAGCGGGTCCCCGCCGGTTCGGTGATCAAGTGCAACGTCGTCTACGACACCCCGTTCTGGCGTGCCGACGGTCTCACCGGGCAGGCCACGGGTGACGAAGGCCCGGTCAAGATCATCTTCGACAACTCGCCGCCGTCGGGATCGCCGGGCGTGCTGCTGGCGTTCCTCGAGGGTGAGCACGCCCGCACGCTGAACCGGGTCTCGCCTTCGGAGCGACGGGAGGCGGTCGATCGCCGGTCTGGTGGGCTTCTTCGGCCGCAAGGCCGCCGACGTCGTGGAGTACGTGGAGCTCGACTGGTCCGAGGAAGAGTGGACCCGAGGCTGCTACGGCGCGCACTTCCCGTGCGGGGTGTGGACGGAGTACGGCCCGGCGCTGCGCGCGCCGATCGGGCGCATCCACTGGGCCGGGGCCGAGACCGCGACCGTGTGGAACGGCTACATGGACGGTGCGTTGCAGTCCGGATCGCGTGCCGCGTCCGAGGTGCTCGCCGACCGCTGACCTGTTCGCCGGCGCGTCTAGCGGCAGGCCTTGCGCCCGGCCTTCAGCGACATCGGCTTCTTCAGCGAGTTGAAGTTCCGGGCGTTCATCGACGGGCAGAACTTGGCTTGGGGCTCTTCTTGTACTCGATGTTCATCACGGCCTTGCCCGCCGCGGTGAACGGTGTGAGGAGTCCGCATTCCGAGTACGCGAAGCACTGCTCGTTCACGGCCCAGTCGAAGTAGGGAACGAGCTGCGGAATCTGGTCGAGGTCGTTCTTCAGTGCGATCGTCAGTCCCCGCGCGTGCGCGGCGTTCGCGATCGTCGCGTTGTACGCCAGCTGGTCCGCTGCGGTGAGTGGGAGGCCCGTGACGTTCGTGTACGCATCCATGTTGTCGGCGTCGACGGAGTCGAAGCCCTTCTGCTTGCACAGGTTCAGGCGGGCTTCCATGATCGGCATCAAGATGTCGAGCCGGCGAATGTCGAGCCAACGCTCTCCCGGCCAACCGTTCCCGCCACCCTTGACCGACGCGGGGAACTTGGCCGCGTCGGGCCGCCAGTCCTCGAACGATCCTGCGCTCAGGTAGCACGCGACCTTCCGCCCCGCGAGGTGCAGCGACGCGACGGTGGACGCAGGCTGGTCGAAGAGGTCGATGTCGTAGAGCCGCGCGTTGACGGTCGTCTTCAGCTTGCCCTGGAGCTGGATCTGCCAGCTGGTGTTCAGCGCCGGCTTCCAACACGTCCCGACACAGGCGGCGGGTGGCGGAGCTGCCGCGACGGCCGACGGCGCGCCGAGCAGCGGAAGCACTCCGGCCGCGGTAGCGATGACCGCGAGCATGACGCCCACCCGCCGCGCGACGTGTCTCACATTTCCCCCCGGTGACCTGAGCGTGTGCTGCTCAGGATGTCACAAAACCGCAATTCCGACGAAGAACCGCACGCTGCGTTGCGGTGCGGGCGCGCCCGGTGGCACCGCCGCCAGAAAGGTTTCGGGGTCTTCCGGTCCGGGTACCCGGAACGTGCAGCCGCACGAAGTTCGCGGCCTGCGATCCCTCGTAGGAGATGGACATGACGGTGACGACTGAGTTCGATCGGGGCGACCGCTCCGAGATCGAGCTGCTGCGCGGAAGCGTCGAAGACTCGCTGGACCAGCTTCGCCGGGCGCGGCGGAAGCTGGACCGTGCCCAGCGCCGGGTGAAGAACCTGGAGGTGGCGTCCGAGAGCTGGTCGCAGCTGCTCGCCCAGTACGAGCGCGCGGTGCAACACGGCCGGGCCCCGGTCACCCCGCGACCGCATCTCCATCTGATCCAACCGTCACCGTTGGGGTCCGGAACCGGAGCCGAGCCGGCGCGTAGTGTCGCCGCCGTGAGCCTGCCCCGAAGCCTGCGATGCGCCGCGCTCGCCGGCCTGGTCCTGATCGTGGCGGCCGGCTGCAGCAGCAGCGATTCCGACGATTCCGGTTCGTCCACGACCAAGCCGGCGGGCCAGGCGCTCACCGCGACCGGCTGGGTGCTCGACCGGAGCACGGACCTCGGGCTCGCACATTCGACGGTCGCGGTCACCGCCGAGTTCGGAGATGGTCGCATCGCCGGGAACGGCGGGTGCAACGACTACACCGCGCCGTACAAGGTCTCGGGTACGAAGGTGACGATCGGTCCGAACATCGCGAGCACGAGCATGGCGTGTGAGGCCGGACCGACTGCAGTGGAAGCCGCATACCTGAGACGTCTCCCGCAGGTGGAGTCGTTCGCGGTCGACGGGAGCTTGCTGACGCTCTCGGGCGGCAACGGTGAGCCGCTCCTCGTGTACCACGCGTCCACCACGACCGATGCCTTGAGTGGCGAGTGGAATGCGACCAGCATCTACACCGGGACTGCGGTGCAGTCGGTGCTCGACGGGTCGCCTCCGACCGCGCGCTTCGATCGAGGCCAGGTGACCGGAGATTCCTCGTGCAACAACTTCAGTGGCGGTTACGAGGTGCACGGGAAGGCCATCACGATGGGTCCGTTCAGCTCGACGATGATGGCATGCGTCGATCCGGCGCGTCAGACGCAGGAGCAGCAGTACCTCGCCGCGCTCGAGCTGGCCAAGACCTTCCGCGTCACCGGCGACCGGCTGGATCTCGAGCGGGCTGACGGTGGGATCGCGGTGACCTTCGAACGGGGCAGCGCGACCGGCTGACCGTGACGAGCGCCGACCGCCTCGAGATCAGCTCAGCCGGCTGATGCCGGCTCACCGATGACGAGCACCGGGCATGGTGCGTTGCGTACGACGTAGTCCGACACGGAACCGAGGAAGGCACGCTTGATGCCGCCGCGGCCGCGGGTGCCCATGACGATCGTGGTGGCCGAGGTCTCCTCGGCGAGTGCGCAGAGCGCGTGGCCCGGCGACCCTTCGATCATGCGGGTCTCGACGTCGGCCACGCCGAGCGCTTGCGCGGTCTCGGCCAACGATGCTTCGCCCTCGCGCAACGCCTGATCGCGCAGCACGTTGAATTCCTGCTCGGTCATGGACGGCCCGGCATGGCCGGAACCGTCCATGGTGAGCGACGGATCAACACCGTCGACCACGGTGACGATCAGCACGCGGTCGGTGGGCTGGAGCACCGCGAGGCCCGCTCGGGCGGCTTGGATGGCGAGGTCGGAGCCGTCGGTGCTGACGATGGTCACTGAGGTCATGGCGGGAGTCTCGCGCACCGGTTTCCGGTCGTCGTTCCTCAACGGTTCCTCAACGGTTCGTCCTCGCTCGCCGTCATCGTTTCCGCCGGGCCGATCACGGGCAGCCTCAGTTCATGATGTTCAACAGCGGCAAGTGGAACTACGTGCTGCACTCGGATTCCGCCAAACGAACGGTGCGGGCGGTGCGGCCCGACGGCACGAAGCCCAGCCGGGACCGCGACGATCACCGGGCCCGACCAGCACGTGAGGCCTGAGCTCACCCTGCGCTTCGTGCCCAATCTGGGCTCAGGTCTCACCCGGAGTGCGCCGAAAACCCTGGGATGCTGGGAATCGTTCGCCTTGTGGTCGAGACGGCCGGCGACCGAGGCAACAACGCCGGAGCGACGGTCGTCGTCTTCGCGATCTACGGCACCATCGTCGTCTTCGCGCTGATCGCGTGGGTCGCGTGGGGGATCCGTCAGGAGCGCGGCGGCGTCATCCAGTGGGGTCAGCAGCAGCCCGCGGGGACCGCTCCCCGCCGTGCGCTGGAGGCACGCGAGCGCGCCAGCCGAGCCGCCCGCGCCGCCGACCGCCCCTCCCGTTCTTCGACTACGAGGAGCATGGAGATGTCGACGACCGTGAGCGCCACGCCGGTTAGCCCAGTTCGGCCCGCGGCACCCGACCAGGTGCGGTTTGATGGGCCAAGCAGGACGAGTTCGTCCGCGATGTTGGGGTGATGCGCACTTTGCCGTAGCCTGCATGCACGCGTCGTCGCACCCAATGGACTGGGGAACTGCAAGCATGGATCGCTATTCACGCCGTCTCGTTCGTCGAGCCCGCACTCGCACTCGCTCGACGGTTGTCGTCGCCATCGTCGTGCTCGTCGGCCTGTCCATGTCGGTTGCCGGAGCGGCCGACTACCTGTTCCCGTTGCATTCGGGTGAGAGCGTGGCGATCGGGTGCGAAGGCTCGTACCTGTCGCGGGAGCGCTTGAGCTCGACGATCAGCAAGCTGACCTGCAACGGTTCCGACAGCACGCCGTCGACGACCTCGTCGACCTCGACGACCTCGATCGACCTCGTCGGGCACGCCGACCACGACGAATACGAGCCCGCCGAACATCGATGGTCAACCACCGGGTGCGGTGACGGGCGGAGCGCTCTGGACCCGCGTCTTCAGCGACGAGTTCAACGACGGCGAGATCGACACCACGGAATGGAACGTCCAGAACAACTCGACGTTCGGCACCGGCAACAACGAGCTCCAGTGCTACATGGCCGCCAACGCCACCGAGTCCGGCGGCAGTCTGAACCTCGCGGCCCGGTCGGGTGGCGCCGGCTGTCCCGGCTATCAGGTCTCGTCCGGGATGGTGACGCAGCGAAACCAGGGCGGCCCCCAACAGTTCAGCTTCACGCGCGGCTACATCGAAGCGCGCATCCGGGTCTCGCCGTTCGGCGCCGCCGCGTGGCCCGCGTTCTGGCTCGTCGGTGCCGAAGGGTCTCCCTCGTGGCCGGACTACGGCGAGATGGACATCGTCGAGATGTACGGACCGAACCCGACGATCGCCGAACCGAACTACCACGACAGCTCAGGAGCCCGCGGCAACGTCCTCGTCGATGTCGGACCGGTGGAGCGACTGGCACACCTATGCCCTCAACTGGACCGACAACACGCTCACCTGGTTCTACGACGGCAACCCCGTCTCCAGCGTCACCGTCACGAACCGCATCGCCCACAGCATCATCCTCAACTACGCGGTCGGCGGTGACGGCCCCGCCCACGCCGGCTTCTCCGGGTCGCCGACCTCGAGCCTGCCCTCCACGATGTCCGTCGACTACGTCCGGATCTGGCAACCCTGACGCGCGGCGCGAGGCCCGTGCCGGCACGCTCAGGGGGTCCCACGCCGCTTCCGCTCCCGAGCACGTCCGACGAACATGGTGCGTGGTGGTGAGCTGGCCGGTACGCCGGATTCTGTACCGACACCTTGCGGTGCCGGTGGCGACCATCCATCTCGGCCGACGGTTACCCGCCGCCTCTAGCGGTCTACCCGGGAGTGTGTGACGCGAGCGCCACGCGGACGGGCCGTCCTCTCCCTGTCTGACCTTGCTCCAAGTGGGGTTTACCGAGCCGCCCGGGTCACCCCGGGCGCTGGTGCGCTCTTACCGCACCGTTGCACCCTTACCTGTGCGAGCCGGTTGCCCGACCCGCCATCGGCGGTCTCTTCTCTGTGGCACTGTCCTGCGGGTCGCCCCGACTGGGTGTTACCCAGCACTTTGCCCTGTGGAGTCCGGACGTTCCTCGGACGGGTCGAGCCCGTACGCGGTCGCCTGGCCAACTCACCATCACGCCCGGCCATTGTCGCACCTCAGCCGCGGGGCGGTACCGCCGACCCGGCTCCGTCGCCCTGGGCCGCGTGGGCGCGGGCCATCCGGGCGCCGAGCAGCCCACCGATGAGCCCGAACACGGCCGCGAAGAGCAGCTGGCCGAAGAGCTGACCGGCGGTGAAGACCGGGTCCGAGCCCGGAGAAGAGGCCCTGCGACTCGGAGCGCGCCGCCCAGATCAGGATGCGCAGCGGTATCCAGAGCACGAACGCGCCGAGCCCGGCGAGCGTCCCGTTGGTCATCGGCGTGGTCGGGGTCCGGTAGGCGGCGACCGCGCCGGCGACGACGTACGCCGACAGCAGCCCGACGCCGAAGAGGAAGACCCAGCCGCTGTCGTCGAAGTTCCCGGACTGGTTGTCGATCACCGCACGGAACGCCGAGAGCGGCACGATCACGAGCAGGCCGGCCAACGCCCCCCGCAGCACTGCTCCCGGCTCGACCGTCTTCACGGTCGATCAGCCTGTCACGCGGAGGCCGGCGTCGGCTCGTCACCCCGGGCCAGCTCGTCGACCGGGGTTCGGAAGCCGTCGCGCAGCGAGCGGGCCGAACGCACCCCGCTGGCGGGCGATCATCACCGCCGCGAGCACGAGATAGACGATGCCGACCGCGATCCGCTCGATCTCCTTGATGCCTTCGGGGAGCACCGCGCCGAGCACGAACTGGGAGAGGAAGAGGCCGAGCAGCGCGTACGCCTCCTTCACGCTGATCGAACGGTTCGCGAGCACCGCGACCGCGAACGCCGATTGGGCCGCGGTGAGGAACAGCTCCTCGCGCTGCAGCGAGTCGATCGGCAGGCCGTGCAGTGACGACGAGAAGATCGCGAAGACGATCGGCATGCTGCCGACGAGCAGCGTCCACTGGTTCACCTTCGACGACACGAGCGCGCCGAGCGCGGAGTTGGTGTTGAGCCGCCACGCGAACAGGCCGGCGATCAACAGCTCGGGTGCTTCGGACGCCAACGGCGCGAGCCACTGCACGAGGAGGAACTCGTCGATCCCGAACTGCGAGCCCGGTCTCCACCAGCGCCTCGGCGAAACCCTTCGGCACTCGCGAGGATCACGCCGGCCGCGAACACCAGGATCAGGCCGACCACGATGCGCCGGGTCCTCGGTTTCAGGTTCCCGATCAGCTCGGCCGGGCCGACGAGGTGCGGCGTCTCCGCGGGCGCTCGCGCGATCCGCCACAGGTAGCCGGCGAAGAGGCCGATGAGGATGACGGAGTCGAAGAGGGTCAGCGTCCGCTTCAGCGGGAGGGTGAGTGAGTACAGCGTCGCCACCAGGAGGAACGCGATCTCGACCGAGTGGTCGCGGTCCAGCTTCACCTCGGTGTCGATCGGGCCCGTGTAGCCCCGGCGGCCGGCGATCTTCTTCATCCGCCAGGCCGCGAGGAGCACGACCATGGACCAGCCGATGCCGATGAGCAGCCGGTTCCCGCCGGTCATGTTGGCCAGGGCGAGGGGCGCGTACTTGTCGGGCTCGGTCCCGGCCTTGGCGGTGAACACGAAGTCGACCGCGTACTCGGGCAGCACCGCGATGAGGGCGAGGACCGCCAGCGCGAGCCCGGCCGAGACGTCGAGCTGGAGGACCTCGGCGCTCCAGGCCAGGAGGAACGCGGCGCCGACGACCGCGATGCCGAACACCAGCGCCGCGATCCAGCTCTCGGGGTGGGTGCCCGAAATGCGTAGCCCGAGCGCCGGGAGCGTCAGGCAGATCGCGGCCACGACGGCCAGCAGCTGTTGCTTGGGATGGCTGGCTGATCGGGGCGCCTCAACCTGCATCGACCGCATCCTACGGGTGGGGATCGTCCGTTTCGTGTCCGAGCCTCAGGTCGGACGGAATACGCGCCGAAAGAAGCCCGTTGAACGATTTCGAACCGGAGGAAGCGTTCGATCATGATGGCACTCCAGGGGCTCACAGTGAATGGTGGCTGGCGCCAACAGGCGCGCTGCCGCGGTGTCGACCCCGAGATCTTCCACCCCAGTGAGGAAGACGACCCATCTCCCGCGAAGGCGATCTGCGAACTGTGCCCGGTGCGCGAAGCCGTGCCTCGAGCACGCGCTCGCCGTGCGCGAGAAGCACGGGGTCTGGGGCGGTCTGACGGAGCGCGAGCGTCGGCGAGTGCTTCGCCAGCGTCGCCGCTCCGCCTGAGACCCCTCCGCCGACCCGCACTCTCGGCTCGCGCTCGCGGGAGTCGCGGTCTTCACCGTCGCAGCCGCGGTCTTCGCTGCGCGCCCGACGTCGACGCGCCGTCAGGGCCGGTGACCGAGACCGGCTTCCTCGGGCGGAACGCGCGCCTCGGCGCGGCTCGGCGCGCGTACGACCGGTGGATTCGCGATGCACCGCGCCCGGCGCGTCTTCGCGTCGGCCGAACGGCGTGAGGCGCTGGACCGGGACGTACGAGATCCGCACGGCGGAGCAGGTCGCGACGGAGCTCGGGAACATGAAGGGCGCCCTCATGAAGCTCGGCCAGATGGTCAGCTACCTGGACGAGGGCCTGCCCGAGAGCTTCCGGGTCGCGCTCGCGCAGCTGCAGCACGACGCGCCGCCGATGAGCCCCGAGCTCGCGGCCTCGATGATCGAGCAGGAGCTGCACGGTCGCCCCGAGGACGATCTTCGCGGCAGTGGGACCCGGACCCGATCGCGGCGGCGTCCATCGGCCAGGTGCATCGCGCGATCACCCACGAAGGGGTCGCGGTCGCGGTGAAGGTGCAGTACCCGGGCATCGCCGCGGCGATCGAAGCCGATCTCGGCAACGTCGGCCTCGTCTTCGGCGGGCTCGGTCAGCTGTTCCCCGGGCTCGAGCCCGGTCCGCTCGTCGCCGAGCTGCGCGCCCGGCTCCGCGAGGAGCTGGACTACGAGCGCGAGGCCGAGCACCAGCAGCGCTTCGCGGACTACTACGAGGGCCACCCGTTCATCCACATCCCCGCCGTGCTGCCCGAGTACTCGTCCCGCTGCGTCCTGACCACCGAGCTGGCCGAGGGGGTGCGGTTCGCCGAGGCGACGACCTGGCCCCAGGAGGAGCAGGACCTGGCGGCCGAGACCATCTTCCGCTTCGTGTTCGGCAGCCTGTATCGCCTCGGGCTGTTCAACGGTGACCCGCACCCGGGCAACTACCTGTTCCGTCCCGGTGGCCGGGTGACGTTCCTCGACTTCGGGCTCGTCACGCCGTTCGGTGGCGACGAGCTCGTCTCGCTGCGGGCGCTGATCGAGACGATGGTGCTCGAGCCGGACCCGGTGGCGTTCCGCCGCGCGGTGGAAGGGGCCGGGTTCCTCAAGCCGGGCGCGCCCGTCTCGGATGCCGAGGTGGTCGACTACTTCGGCCACTTCTACGAGTACCTCCAGGAAGATCACCGGTCGACGATCGGCCATGACCTCGCCTCGGAGAACGTGCGCCGGGTGTTCGACGCGACCGGCCCGTACCGGGAGGTGATGCGGCTACGCCAACGTCCCGCGGCCGTTCGTCATCGTGCAGCGCATCAATCTCGGGCTCTTCGCGATCCTCGCGTCGCTCGGTGCCACGGCGAACTGGCGCCGCCTCGCCGAGGAGATGTGGCCCTGGGTCGGTGGCCCGCCGTCGACGCCGTTGGGCGAGCTCGAGCACCGGTGGCGAGCCGCTGGAGGTCGCACGTAGACGGCGGAGCGGTCACTGGCACGGCCCGTTGGAGCCATGAGGTCGAGATGCCTGGCCTGTAGGCTTCCGTGCACCATGGACTTCGACCTGCCGCCCGAGCTGGCGGAGTTGCAGGCCTCCGTGCGCAAGCTGGCCCAGGAGCGCGTCGCGCCCCGCGCGCGTGAGATCGACCTGACCGAGGAGTATCCCCAGGACCTCTTCGAGCTCTTCGTGGACACGGGTCTGGCCGGCCTCTGCATCCCCGAGGAGCTCGGTGGCTCCGGTGCCGGGATCCTCGGGTTGGCCATCGCCATCGAGGAAGTGGCCAAGTACTCCAACGCCGCCGCCCTCATGCTCCTCCTCACCCGGCTGCCCACCGGCCCGCTCCTGATCGCCGGGAGCGACGAGCTGCAGCGCAAGTACCTCACCCCGATCGCGACGGGGGAGCAGCGGGCGGCCTTCGGCCTCTCGGAGCCGCAGGCCGGGAGCGACGTCATGGGCATGCGCACCAAGGCCGTCGCCGACGGTGACGACTGGGTGATCAGCGGCACCAAGTGCTGGATGTCCGGGGTGCAGCAAGCGGACTGGTACTGCGTGTTCGCCAAGACCGGGCCGGTCGACTCACGGGCGCACGACAGCGTGTCCGCGTTCGTCGTCGAGCGAGGTTGGGACGGCGTATCGGTCGGGCGCATCGACAAGAAGATGGGCGTCAAAGGCGTCGACACCGGCGAGCTGCTGCTCGACGAGGTGCGCGTACCCGCGGCGAACGTCGTCGGCGACATCGGTGGCTTCCGGCTGTGCATGCTCGGCCTCAACGCGATGCGACCGATCGTCGCGGCGCGTGGAATCGGTCTCGCCGAAGGCGCGCTCATGTACGCGGTCGAGTACGCGAAGTCACGCGAGGCATTCACGAAGACGATCGCGGACTTCCAGGGAATCCAGTGGAAGGTCGCCGAGCTCGCGACGGAGATCGAAGCCGCGCGCCTGCTCACGTACCGGGCCGCGTGGATGGCCGACCGGGGCCAGTTCACGAAGGAGTACGTGCCGTACCTCTCGATGTGCAAGTACTACGCGACCGAGCTGGCGGTGAAGGTGAGCAATCACGCGCTGCAGATGCTCGGGGCCGCGGGGTACATGCAGGACCACCCGATGGAGCTCTACTACCGGGACGCGAAGCAGCTCACGATCGTGGAAGGGACGAGCCAGGTGCAGCTGGGGCTCATCGCCCGCGGGGTGCTCGACCACGACCTCTGGTGGGATTGACGGATGGCCGGCACCACTTCCGAGGGATCGTTCACGTGGCCGGACGTCCTGAGCCCGCTCCTGCGCCGCGAGGACCTCGACCCGGCGTTGGTCGAGGCCGCGATGGCCACGATCCTCAGCGGCGCGGCGACCGACGCTCAGATCGCGGCGTTCGCCGTCCTGCTCCGCTCGAAGGGGGAGACCCCGGTCGAGCTGGCCGCGCTCGTGCGCACGATGCTGCGGTTCGCCGAGCCGGTGCCGATCGCGCCCGAGGGTCCGGACGGTCCGCTCGTCGACACCTGCGGCACGGGCGGCGACCGTTCGCACACGTTCAACATCTCGACCGTCGCGGCCATTGTGATCGCGGGTGCCGGCGTGCGCGTGGCGAAGCACGGCAACCGCGCAGCGTCATCGTCATGCGGATCGGCTGACCTGCTCGAGGAGCTCGGAGTCGCGATCGACCTCGGCCCGGCCGGTGTGGTGCGCTGCATCGAAGAGGCCGGCATTGCGTTCTGCTTCGCGCAGAAGTTCCACGCCGCGATGCGCTTCGCGGGACCGATGCGCAAGGAGGTCGGCGTCCCGACGACGTTCAACTTCCTCGGCCCGCTCGCCAACCCGGCCCGCGTGACCCGCCAGGTGGTCGGGGTGTCCGACCCGCAGATGGCCGACCGGGTGATCGGAACCCTCGCCGAGCTCGGCGCGCACCACGCCATGGTCTTCTTCGGTCACGACGGGCTGGACGAGCTCACCACCACCGATGTCTCCACCGTCCGCGAGCTGCGGGACGGCAAGGTGACCCGAACCGTGCTCGATCCGCTGGACCTCGGCGTCTCCCGGGCGAGCGCGTCGGCGCTGCGCGGGGGAGACCCGGCCCACAACGCCGGCATCGCCCGCCGCGTGCTCGGCGGTGAGAAGGGTGCGTTGCGAGACGTCGTCCTCCTGAACGCGGCTGCCGCGCTGGTCGTCGGCGGACGCGGCCGCGACGCTTCGCCGAGGGATTCGAGCTCGCGGCGGCGGCGATCGACTCGGGACGGGCCGTCGGCGACGCTCGAGCAGTTCGTCACGGTCAGCCAGGACGCTCGAGCGGTCGAGGCAGGGTAGGGATGGCGAGCGCACTCCAGTGTCCGGCTTGCGGCTGCAAGCACCGACTCTCCGGCACTGGCCGGGGAACCGGTGTTCGCGTGCGCGCAGTGCGGCCGGTTGCTCAAGACCCCGGCGGAGTACCTGCGACCCGAGCCTTCGGGCCCGGCGGAAGCACCGCGGCCGCGGGCAAGCGGGCGCGGGCAACGCGGCCGGTCGGCGACCCGCGACCAGACGTCCGTGCTGCCGACCGGCGGGGCCGCGCCGGGCGCGACCGCGGCTTCGGTTCCGCCGGCGCGGCGGCCAACGCCGCGGCGACCCGGACCGCGACCGCAGACCCCAGCTCGCGTTGCCGGTGCGGATCATCGCCTGGATCGCCGCCGTCGGCATCGGCGCGTACATCGTGCGCTGGTTCGCCAAGACGATCGGCTGGCTCACCGGCGACTCGCTCATCGACGTCATCACCGGCAGTGGGATCGGGCGCTACCTCCGCGTCTTCGCGCTGGTGCCGTTCTGGGCCCTGGCGACCGCGCTCCTGGCGACGCTGTTCATCGAGGGCGGGCGGTGGTGGGTGCGCAAGCGCAGCATCACGCCGGGCAAGCCCGTGAAGCCGGCACCCCGGCGGGTGCCCGCCCGCACCGGTCGCGAAGCAGGCGAAGGCGAAGCAGCCGCAGTCAGCCCACGCCCCGGCCGCGCCAGCCGGCGCCGCGTCCACCGGCGGCCGAGCCGGTGATCTCCGATCCCCGGCCCGCCGGCGCCCGAGCCCGGCGGCGGCGGAGACCCGCTCGCCCACCGGCGCCGCCGGCGCACCGCGGCCGCGCCGCATTCCTCGGCGCGACGTCACGCCGTAGCTGCGTCGCGCGCCACCGTCGCCGCGACCCGGTGCCGTGCGGCCCGCCGCTTGCGTCGCCCGGGTTTCCGGTTGAAGCGAGGATCGAGCTCGCGGATGAGCTGCGCCTCGCGTACGGAGGCTTCCAGCACGTCGGGACATTCGATCCAGTCGATGGACGTCGGTCTCCCTGAGCATCTGCGGCACCTTGCGCCGGTGGTCACCGTGGAAGTGCGCGCGGACCTGCGTCCGGAGGTTCGACGCCGCGCCCGATGTAGATGTCTCGGCGGGCGCGGTCGCGGAACCGGTAGACCCCGGGACGACGGGGGACCCTCGCGGTGAGCCGCAGCTTGTTCGCGGTGGGGTGCGCGCGCATCAGCGGCAGCGCGATCAGGTCGTCGAGTCCGAGCACGCCGAGCGTGCCGGCCCGTTCGAGCAGAGCGTGGAGCACATCGGCCGTGGCCCGCGCGTCGGAGAGCGCGCGGTGGCAGGGGTCGACGGTGGCGTGGAGGTGGCGGGCCAGCGTGCCGAGCTTGTGGTCCGGGATCTCGTCGCGGATGAGCCGCCGCGCGATGCGGAGCGTGTCCACGCTGAGGTGGTCCAGCTCGGGCGCGCCGTAGCGGCGCAACGCGGCGTCGAGGAAGCTGGTGTCGAACCGGAGGTTGTGGCCCACGATCACCGTGTTCCCGATGAACTCGAGGAGCGCGGGCAGGATCTCGTCGATCGACGGCGCGGGGAGCACCATCGCCTCGGTGATCCCGGTGAGGACCGTGATGTATGCCGGGATCGGTTCACCCGGGTTGACCAGCGTGTCGAACACCCCGAGGCACTCGCCGCCGCGGTACTTCACTGCGCCGATCTCCGTGATGGAGCAGTGGTCGGGTGCGGTTCCCGTCGTCTCGAGGTCGAGGACCACGAACGTCACCTGCGAGAGCGGGGTGGCGAGATCGTCGGACCGGGTGCGAATCCCTGCTGCCGTCAGCACTGGCCGGGAGCCTAGCGAACATCTGTTCGGGTGCGGCGGATCGCGGTTCGGTGCGGGCGCCGACGGGAGTGGGCGTGCCGCGCGGAGGCCGGACCGACGCCGAGATCCGTATGATCGGGCGATGTCGTCCTACCGGTGCACTGCGTGCGGCAACCTCACTCGCTTCGACGTCACGGTGACTCGCCGGGTCAAGGAATTCCGCCACTTCAGCGTCGGCGGCGACCTCACGCTCGAGAGCGTGGACGTCCTCGACGAGGAGGTTGATCGCGTCGAGTGCCGGTGGTGCAGTGCGAGTGGCGACGCGATCGAGCTGCGCACCGACCTCGGTGCCGATGCGGTGAGCCCCGCGGACTCGGATGCGGGTGCGGCCTGAGTCCGGCTACTCGCCGATGAGCTGAACGACGACGCGGCGGGTCCGGGGCCGGTCGTCGAAGTCCACGCACACGATCTTCTGCCAGACGCCGAGCAGCAGCTCGCCACCGGACATCGGGATCGTCACCGACGGCCCGATCAGCGCGGCCCGGGCGTGACTGTGCCCGTTCGTGTCGGCATTGCGCTCGTTGTGCTCCCACCGGTTGTCCTCGGGGGCGATGCGCTCGAGCACGGCGTTCAGGTCGGCGTTGCAGCCCGGCTCGAACTCGATGGTGGTCATGCCGCACGTGGAGTGGGCCACGAACACGGTGCAGAGGCCTTCCGCGATGCCCGCGTTGTCGATCGCCTTCTGCGCTTGCGCGGTGAGATCGATGACCTCGCCGTGGCCTTGCGTGTCGAGCGACAGCTCCTCATACCGTGCCTGCATGGCCCCCCAGTCACTCAGGCGCGCTCGGCCGGTGTGCCGTTCGCGGAGAAGGGGTCATTGTACGGAACCCGCCCCGCGACGGCATGTTGGAGGAAGCATTCCGCCCGGTGCGGTCCAGAGCGGTCCGTCGCGGTCCGCGGGCACCTGCGCGGTCAGGAGCAGACGGTCCCGGGACCCGGCGGGACGAGATCGACGAGATAGCGGTCGACGGCGCCCCGGACGCACGAGCTGGAGAAGTACGCCACGTGCCCGGTGCCGTTGCGGGTGAGCAGGACGGCCTGGTCGAAGTGGCCGGCAACAGCCTGGGCCCAGGCGAAGGGCGTGGCCGGATCGTTCGTCGTGCCGATCACCAGCGCCGGTGGCGCCCCGGGTGCAGCCACCGGGTGGGGGGTGCGGGTCGGGGGTGCCTTCCACGTCGCGCACATTGCGCCGGCCCACGCGAGGTACGGGCCGAAGTGACGGGCTCGCGGGACCGCTTGCGCGGCGAGGGCCTCGTAGTGGCTCACGTCGGTGTCGACCGGGTGATCGAGGCAGTTGATCGCGTTCGACGCGTCGGAGTTGATCGTCGCACCCGCGTTCTCGCCGAGGTAGCTGCGAGTGAGGCCGAGGATCGGTCCGCCGTCACCGCGTTCGGCCGCGCCGAGTGCCTGGCCGAGTGAGCTCCAGCGCGAACGACTGTAGAGGCGACTGAACAACGCGCTGTAGAGCTCGCTCACTCCGACGACCGCGCCGTTGCCGGCCGGAAGCGGGGTCGCGCGGACGCGTTGGATCAGCCGGTCGAGCGCGTCGGGAAGTGGGATGCCTGGCCGCCACGCACACGAGCCCGAGCACGCGGCGAAGAACGCGTCGAGCTGTTGCTGGAAGCCGACGGCTTGCGCCATCCAGAGCTCGAAGCTCGGGAGCGCGCCGTCGATCACTCCGTCGAGCACCAGCGCGCGCACGTGCGTCGGGAAGAGATCGGCGTACGTCGCTCCGAGCAACGTGCCGTACGAGATGCCGAGGAAGGTGAGCCGCTCGTCGCCGACGGCCTTGCGCAGCTGGTCCAGGTCCCGGGCGACGTCTGTCGTTCCGATCTGTTCGAGCAGCCCGGCCGAGCGGTCGGCACACGCTTGCGCGTAGCCCCGGTCGGCCTCGATCAGTGCCGCGCGACCTTCGGGCGTGACGGGAACCGGATCCACCTTGGCTCCGGTGCCGGATGCGCCGCCCTCCGCCGGATCGCTGCAGTGGAGCCCGCCGCTGTTCCCGACGCCCCGGGGATCCATCTCGACGACGTCGAAGCGGGCCTTCACCGTCGGGGTGAGGACACCGAGATCCCGACCGAGGAGCTGGGTGCCGGCTTCGCCCGGGCCACCGGGGTTGATCACGAGCGACCCGATGCGCTGCCCGGGATCAGTGGCGCGGTGCCGGACGAGCGCGATCGGGATCGTCGTGTCGCGCGGGATGCGCGTAGTCGAGCGGCACGGTCAGCGTCGTGCACTCGTTGCCGCCGCACGGGGTCCACACGAGCGGGGGAGGATCGGGCGGCGGCTCCGTCGTGGTGGTGGTCGATGGTGCGACCGTGCTCGTCGTGGTCGTGCGCTTGACGCGCGTCGGCGTTCGAGCGTCGTCGGACCCGCCGTCGCAACCCGCCGCGACGAGCACGATGAGCAAGCCGATCACGCTCGACCCGCCGCCGCATCACCACCGTGATGGTACCGGCGGTCCCGTTCGGTCAGGACGCGCCGACCCCGCATGCGCAGCTGCTGCCGGGACCGTCGGCGCGGGTCTCGGTGCGTTGCACGCGTGTCGGCGTCGGCCAGCACGGTGTAGATCTCCCACGGCGCGCCATCGGGGTCGTCGACCCAGACCTTGTCCTGCACCGCGTAGCAACAGGACACGTTGTCCTCGGTCGCGGTGTCGAGGCCCTCGTCGCGGAGCCGGCCGGTGGCCTGGGTGACCTCGTCGGTGCTCTCGACCTCGACGCCGAGGTGGTTCAGCGTCCCGCCGGTCGCACCCTCGAGCAGCACGAGCTTGAGCGGGGGCTGGGCGATGGCGAAGTTGGCGTAGCCGGGCCGGCGCTTGGCGGGCTCGGTGGCGAAGAGCTTGGAGTAGAAGTCGACCGCGGCATCGAGGTCGGAGACGTTGAGGGCGAGCTGGACCCGGGACATGGCGATTCCTCCTGGTGGTCGTCGATCGGGCTCTGCACCGATCGGGTTACACATCGATCATTGTCGATACCTTGTCATGAGCATAGATAGATGTCAATATGTCTTCTTGACGTCGCCCCGGAGGATCTGAAGCGAGACATGACTGCATCAACGACCACCACGCCCGCGACCGAGGTCTGCTGCGCACCCGTGCTGCGCGGCCCGCTCGGGGAGGCCGACGCCGAAGAGGTTGCGGCGGCGTTCAAGGTGCTGGCGGACCCGGTCCGGTTGCGCCTGCTCAGCCTGATCGCGGCGCGGGACGGTGAGACCTGTGCCTGCGAGCTGGTCGAGGTGCTCGACCGCAAGCAGCCGACGATCAGCCATCACCTCTCGGTGCTCCACGACGCCGGCCTGCTCACGCGGGAGAAGCGCGGGCGATGGGTCTGGTACCGCACGGTGCCGGCACGGCTCGAGGCCCTGCGCGACTCCCTCGCCCCGCGCTGAGCTCATCCGCCGTCTCGCTTGCCTTTCCATCCGGATCAATCTATGATTGATCCGGATGAAGACCAAGCTGCGAGCTCGAGGGGCCGCCGTCCGCGCTGGTTGCGCTGGCCGATCCGATGCGCTGGCGCATCGTGGAGCTGCTCGAGCACGAAGAGCTCTGCGTGTGCCACCTCGTGGAGGAGCTCGACGCGGCGCAGCCGCTCGTCAGCCATCACCTCAAGGTGCTGCGCGATGCCGGGCTCGTCGCGGGGGAGCGGTGGCGCTACTGGACCTACTACCGCCTCGTCCCCGGCGCCGTCGCCGCGGTTGGCCGCAGCAGCTCGCGCTCGCGGCCGCGTCGGAACCGCGCGCTCGAACGCCGGCCCTGCTGCTGATGGAAGCCCCGCTGCCTCGGCGCATGCTCGCGGAGTTTCTCGGGACCGCACTGCTGGTCGCGGTCGTCGTCGGTTCCGGGATCGCCGCGCAGCGCTTGTCGCCGGGTGACGTCGGGCTCCAGCTGTTCGAGAACGCGGCCGCGACGGCCGCCGGGTCTCGTCGCCATCATCCTCGCGGTCGGATCCGTGTCGGGTGCGCACCTCAATCCGGTCGTGAGCCTCGCCGATCGGATCTTCGGCGGCCTCTCGACGCGTGACCTCGGCGCGTACGTCGCGGCGCAGGTTGCCGGTGCGTGCGCCGGCTGCATGCTGGCCAACTTGATGTACGAGCTTCCGGCGGTCGACTGGTCCACCAAGACACGATCGGGTGGCGGGCTCTGGCTCGTCGGAGGCCGTTGCCACCGCCGGGCTCCTGTTGGTGATCTTCGGCGTCGTCCGCTCCGGGCGGAAGTCGGTGGCGCCGTTCGCGGTCGGTGCCTACATCGGCGCCGCGTACTTCTTCACGTCGTCGACGAGCTTCGCGAACCCCGCGGTCACGATCGGTCGGATGTTCTCGAACACCTTCGCCGGCATCGATCCCACCGACGTGCCGACGTTCATCGCGTTCCAGCTCGTCGGGGCCGCGATCGCGGTGGTGCTCGTGCGGCTGCTCTACCCCGACATCGCCCACGACCTGCCGGATCTGATCGTGGCCCACCACGAAGATGGGGCGGGACGCATCGCAGGTGGACGGGCCGAATCGGAAGGAATCCGCATGAGCCTCGCCGATCAAGTGGCCGTAGCCGGGATCGTCGGCCGGCTCACCCCGGAGTTCCTCGGCGTGTTCTCCTCCGAGACCCTCGAGCGTTACGTCGCCGAGTCGTGGGAGCAGCTCTCCGCGACCGCCAAGGTGCCGGCGTTCCTTCCGGTTCTGGCCGAACGATTCGCACGCGAGCGCCTGCAGGCTCTCGCTCAAGCTGAAGGAGCCGTTGTGTCCGACGTACCTGAGGTCCTGTTCGTCTGCGTGCACAACGCCGGCCGCTCGCAGATGGCGGCCGCGCTGCTGGACTGGCGCGGCGAAGGGCGTGTGCACGTTCGCTCGGCCGGCAGTGCGCCCGCGGACGAGATCAATCCGGCAGTCGTCACGGCGATGGAGGAGCTCGGGCTCGACCTCACGAAGGAGTTCCCGAAGCCGTTGACGGACGAGGTCGTGCGCGCCGCCGACGTGGTGATCACGATGGGTTGTGGCGATGCGTGCCCGATCTATCCGGGGAAGCGCTACCTCGACTGGGAGCTCACCGACCCGGCGGGCAAGTCGGTCGAGGAGGTGCGAGCGATCCGCGACGAGATCGATCTCCGGGTTCAGGTCCTGCTGAACGAGCTGTCCGGCGCCCCCCGGTGAGTCGGGCGCGACGCGAGACGAAGCGTCGATCGCGTGCACGCTGGGCGCGAGCGAGATGCCGACCCGCCTGGAGGAATGGAGCGCGATCCTCGAGCACGTCCGGGTTCGGAACACCACGGAAGACGGCGCACTTCGCCTCGAGTTCGCCGATGGCATCGACGTGGGAAAGCTTGCGCGAGCTCGTGGTCGCAGAGCAGGGGTGCTGCGGGTTCTTCGCGTTCGCGATCAGCGTCGACGAGCGCGGCACGGCACTCGAGGTGCGGGCGCCGGACGAGGTGGCGCCCATTGTCGCGGCACTCTTCGGTGTCGCGGAGTCGGGCGGCGTGTCGGCGGGCGAGGATGCGGCCGCGACCTCGGGTGCGTCCGACACTTCCGGTCACGCGTCCATGCGGGACCGGCCGATTGACGCGCCGCGCATCCCGGGTGGCATCGAGGTCCGCCAACGCCGTGATGCTCATGACGACGGCAACCACGCTCATGCACGCGCCGAGCCCGAGGAGCACGAGGGAGCCGTCGAGCAGGCCCGGCACCAGCGGGATGATCACGAGGAGCCAGATGGCCAGGAACGGGGTGATCGGCTCGTCCGCGAGCGTCGGGAGCCCGAGCAGGTCCCAGTTGTCGGTGACCGTCACCACCCGGGAGGATGGGGAGCTGTTCGCCATTGCCGCCACGGTACGGGGCGCGTGCGGCCCCCCTCCATCGGGTCGCCGGGTGTTCATTCGTTGGTTGCCGAGACTCCAACTTGTCGCCGATTTCCCCGCGAAATCGACAGACCGGGATGTTGCGACCACGCTTGCGCTCCGAGTCTTCCCACGGCCCGGGTGGACCTTCTATGGTGCCGGTCTCATGTCGACCAGCGGAGGGTCACATGGACGGTGAGACCGACCGTCAACAGATCGACCAGGTTGTCGACGCGCTCGAATCCGGAGTGGGCCGTGCCGTCGAACGCGACGTCCTCGCGGCGGTCGTCGAGGCGGACTTCGACCGGTACGCATCGACGGCTCGCATCAAGTCGTTCGTGCCCATCCTCGTGGAACGCGACGTGCGCGCACGGATCCTGAAGCACCGCGTCACGCGGGCTCAGCACCGCGCCACCGAGGGTGTCGGCGCGACGTGCGCTCACCGCGCCCGTAGCGCGGGATTCGCCGGGCCGGGTGGATCGCCAGTACACGTCGGGTGAACGGGTGGGCTCGCGTCTCGTCGCGCCGCGGCTCGTCGCCGCGATCGACCAGGACCGCGGCGGCCAAGGTGAACATCCGCGCGCTCGATGAACAAGTCCGGAACCTTCGGAGAAGACGGCGCGTGATTCCTTGAACCGGGTTCCGTTTTCCAGTCTCCTGCCAGACGACAACCACTCGACGTTGTTCCCATCTGGAAGGAACCAGCTGTGCGACGGATCGTTGCTTTGCTCTTGGCGGTGCTCTGCGGTGCGGTGACGCTCACGGTCTCCCTGTCACCCGCATTCGCGTCCACCATCACCTCACCCACCGGAGCGCCCTTTGCGGTACCGGGTGACGCGGCCGGCAACCCGCAGCCGTTCACGCTCACCGCGACCGGATTCGCGGCCGACGCCAACGTCTTCGTCGAGCAGTGCGACGGAACTCCGAGCACCGCGGTCGGCTGGGACCCGACGACGAACTGCGACCTCGGCTCGTCACCGGCTCCGGCCGTCGCCGACGCGAGCGGTGCCGGTGACGTTCGACGCCGCCGACCCGAACCACGGATTTCACCCCTTCAAGGGCTTCAGCCCTCAGGGCATCTTCAACTGCCTCTCGCCGAACCAGGCGTCGCCGGCGAACGGCCTGCCGGACTTCACGAACTGCCAGGTGCGCGTCTCGACGAACAACAGCGCCGGCACCTCCGACCAGGCCTTCCTGACCATGACGCTGCCCGAAGGCGTCACCGGAACGGCCCCGAACTTCACCGGTACGCCGCCCGCCGGCACCGTCGGCGCGGCGTACAGCTTTGCGTTCACGGGGATCACCGGTTCGCCGGCTCCGACGTTCTCGGTCGACCCGGCGTCGATCGCGGGTGGGATCACGATCAGCGCGGCGGGCGTGCTCTCGGGGACCCCGACGACGGCCGGTTCGTTCCCGATCACCGTCACCGCGGCAACGGCGTCGCACCCGACGCGGTCAAGAGCTTCACCATCGACATCGCACCGGTGAACACCGACGTTCCTCCCGACTTCACCGGTACACCGTCCTCCGGCACCGTCGGCGCGGCGTACAGCTTTGCGTTCACCGGGATCACCGGTTCGCCGGCTCCGACGTTCTCGGTTGACCCGGCGACGATCGCGGGTGGGATCACGATCAGCGCGGCGGGCGTGCTCTCGGGGACCCCGACGACGGCCGGTTCGTTCCCGATCACCGTCACCGCGAGCAACGGCGTCGCCCCGGCCGCAGTCAAGAGCTTCACCATCGACATCGCACCGGAGAACACCACGACGCCGCCGGACTTCTCCGGGACGCCCACCGACGGCACCGTCGGCGTGGCGTACAGCTTTGCGTTCACGGGGATCACCGGTTCGCCGGCTCCGACGTTCTCGGTCGACCCGGCGACGATCGCGGGTGGGATCACGATCAGCGCGGCGGGTGTGCTCTCGGGTACGCCGACGACGGCGGGTTCGTTCCCGATCACGGTCACCGCCGACGAACGGCATCGCGCCCGACGCGGCGAAGAGCTTCACGCTGGTGGTCGCACCGCCGGTGAGCACCGACACGCCGCCGGACTTCACGGGCACGCCGACCGACGGCACCGTCGGGCGTGGCGTACAGCTTTGCGTTCACGGGGATCACCGGTTCGCCGGCTCCGACGTTCGCGCTCGACCCGGCCACCGTGGCGGGTGGGATCACGATCAGCCCGGAGGGTGTGCTCTCGGGTACGCCGACCGAGGCGGGTTCGTTCCCGATCACGGTCACCGCGACGAACGGCGTCGCGCCCGATGCAGTGCGCACGGGGACGCTGGTCATCGCACCCGCGACCACCGAGGTCGCGCCGGACTTCACCGGCACGCCGCCGGCGGCGACCGTCGGTGCGGTCTACGACTTCGCGTTCTCGGGGATCACCGGTTCGCCGGCTCCGACGTTCTCGCTCGACCCGGCCACCGTGGCGGGTGGGATCACGATCAGCCCGGAGGGTGTGCTCTCGGGTACTCCGACCGACGCGGGTTCGTTCCCGATCACGGTGACGGCCGCCAACGGCGTCGCGCCGGACGCGGTGAAGACCTTCACGCTCGTGGTCAACCCGGCCCGGCGCAGCACCCGCGGCATTGCCCGTCGTGGATCAAGCACCGCATCCATGACATCGGCTGGTACCGGATCTTCCACCAGCACCACTCGCCACACGTCTGGCACGTGATCCGGGACTGCTTCAAGCACCACGGGCACCACTACTGGTTCCGGCCACCACGCCTGGCCGTGGTGGACACCACCACGACGCCGAGCCACCACGAGAGCTCGTGAGCCCGGACCGCTAGACTGACCGCGAGCGCCAGCAGCATCGAACTGGGAGGCGCAGATCGCGCTTCCCGCAAGCCTGAACGGGAGGAACACCCGAGTGCGCAAGTTGCTACGAGTGACAACACTCATCGGAGTCACGCTGGCCGGTCTGGCCGTGAGCGTCGCGCCGGCGAGTGCAGCCACGAGCATCACCACGCCCTCGACGAACCCGTTCGTCGTCCCGAAGGACGGGGGCGGCAACCCGCTTCCGTTCAACGTGAGCGCCACGGGATTCGCAGCCACCTCGAACGTCTTCATCGAGATGTGCGACGGCGTGGCGACCACCGCGGTCGGCTGGGACCCCACGACGAACTGCGACCTCGGCAGCTCGCCGGCTGCCGCGGTCGCGAATGGATCCGGCGCCGTGACGTTCGACAGCACCGATCCGAACCACGCGTTCCACCCGTTCAAGGGGTCGAGTCCGCAGGGTCTCTTCAACTGCTTGTCGCTCAACGACCCGTCACCCAACAACGGGCTCACGGACTACCGCACGTGCAAGATCCGCGTGTCGACGAACAACTCGGCGTCGACCTCGGACCAGGTGTTCCTCCCGCTCGTCCTCCCGGACGCTCCCGGGACCGTCGTGCCCCCGCCGGTGCGGCTGGCGATTGCGGCGACGAACGCGCTCGAAGGGACGAGCGGGAACCGAGCGCTGACGTTCACGGCGACCATCTCGCGCCCGTCGCTGCTTCCGGTGACGTTCTCCTACCAGACGGTCTCCGGAACCGCGAAGGCCGGGAAGGACTTCGTGGCGAGGACCGGGCAGGTCACGATCCGGCCCGGTGTCACGTCGGCTCCGATCGCGATCCAGATCAAGGGTGACGCGGTCACCGAGCCGAGCGAGACGTTCAAGGTCCACCTCTCCAACGCGAACGGTGCGGGCATCAAGGCCGGCAACGCGACGGGCACGATCCTGAACGACGACCCACCGAAGCCGGGCTTGCGCGTGGGCATCGGCAACTCGTCCGTCTTCGAAGGCAACACCGGCCGGCGCAACCTGCGCTTCACGGTCTCGTTGTCCGCGAAGAGCACACGATCGGTGCAGGTGAAGTACGCGACCGTGGCCGGGACGGCAACGGCGACGACCGACTTCATCGCCAAGAGCGGGACGGTCACCATCGGAGCGGGCAAGACGTCGGCCCTGGTGACGATCGCGATCGTCGGTGACTCCACCGTCGAACCGAACGAGGTGTTCAGGGTGAAGCTGAGCAACCCGGTGCGGGCCGTGATCGGGCGCACGAACGGCACCGGCAACATCCTCAAGGACGACTGAGCCGGGCTGCGTTGTCTGCATTCGAACGACAGATCGGCGAAGCGTGATGATCGGCGAACGCGGCGGGGTCCTCACCGGACCCACCGAGATCGACGGCATCGACGCGGACGTCCCGATCCGGCCGGTCCCACGGCTCACGCCGGGGGATCGCGCCTTTCGCATGATCGCGACGGCGGCGACGTCGTTCAGCCTGCTGATCGTCGGCGTGACCTTCGTGTTCCTGCTGCAGGAGTCACGGCCGGCGTTGGAGTCGGCCGGGGTGTGGTCGTTCTTCACCACGAGCGTCTGGAACCCGACGGTCGGGAAGTTCGGCGTGCTCGGACTCCTGCAGGGAACGCTGATCATCAGCGCGATCGCGATGGTCGTCGGGGTACCGCTGGCGCTGGGCATGGCGTTGTTCATCAACGAGTACGCGCCGAGTCGCCTCCGCGGCCCGCTGACGTCCATCATCGACCTCCTCGCCGCGCTCCCGAGCCTGCTGTTCGGGATGTGGGGCTTCTTCGCGCTGCAGCATCAGCTGGTCCCGGTGGCGAAGTTCCTCACCGGCCACTTCTCGGTGTTCCCGTTCTTCCAGCTCACGCGCCCGTCCGCGACGCTGGCGCAGTCGAGCTTCGTCGCCGGGGTCGTCGTCGGGATCATGATCATGCCGATCGTCACGTCGGTCTCGCGCGACGTCATGGCCCAGGTCCCGCGGGAGCAATGTGAAGGCGCGCTCGCGCTGGGCGGGACCCGCTGGGGAATGATCCGCGAGGTCATCCTCCCGTTCGGGCGCAACGGCATCCTCGGTGCGTCGCTGCTCGGCTTCGGTCGCGCGCTCGGCGAGACGATCGCCGTCGCGCTGATCATCAGCCCGGTGTTCAAGGCGAACACGCACATCCTCGAGCGTGGTGCCGGGTCCATCGCCGCGCTCATCGCAGTGCGGTTCGGTGAAGCCGGCCAGCTCGAACGCAGCGGGCTCATCGCCGCGGGGCTGGCGCTGTTCCTCCTGACGCTCGTGGTCAGCCTGGTCGCCCGGCGGATCGTGGCGAGATCGGCCACCGTGCGATGACGAAGGCGCAAGGACCGCGCCGGTGACGGGGACCACCAGGTCGTGGATCTCCCGGCGCTCGAGCGGGTCGGGACGGGTTCGGTCATGACCGCGACCGAGGAGCTCCGCGCGCCGACGCGGGCCGACCATGACGAGCTGTTCGCAGGCTCTCCGTCCGACGACACGCCGCGCCGTCAGCGCAAGTACACGCCGGAAGATCACGCGGCCACGATCCTCGCGGTCGTGTCGGGCGGCAGCCGTCGCGTTCACGATGCGGGTCCTGCTCGACCAGCACGGGATCCTCGGCACCGCACTGTGGTGGTACTTCGCGTCCCTGCTCGTCTTCTACGTGCTCGTCCGCGATCAGCACGACACCGAAGGCGCGCTCGACCGGATCGTGACGGTGCTGATCTGGTCGGCCGGCGGCGTCGTGGCCGCGGTGCTCGCCTGGATGCTGACGTTCCTCTTCGTCAAGGGGCTGCCCGCGCTGAGCACCGGGTTCTTCACCCAGGACATGAGCACGGTCGGGCCCCTCACGCCCGGTGGAGGTGGCGAGCACGCACTGATCGGCACCCTCCAGCAGGTCGGGCTGGCCACGGTCGTGGTCGTTCCGGTCGCGATCCTCACTGCCGTCTACCTCCATGAGATCGGTGGGCGCCTCGCCAAGCCGGTGCGCTTCATCGTCGACGCGATGAGTGGGCTGCCGAGCATCATCGCCGGCCTGCTCGTCTACACGGTGTGGGTCGACGGTCGGAGCTTCTCCGGCGTCGCCGGTGCGGCCGCGCTGGCCGTCCTGATGCTGCCGACGGTCACCCGGGCGTCGGAGGAGATCCTGCGCACCATCCCCGACACGTTGCGCGAGGGCGCGCTGGCGCTCGGCGCGCCGCAGTGGCGTCTCATCGTGAAGGTGGTGATCCCGACCGCGATGGCCGGGCTGGTGACCGCGACGATCCTGGGGATCGCCCGCGCGGTGGGAGAGACCGCGCCGATGCTCCTGACCGCGTTCGGCTCCGATTCGGTGAACACGAATCCGTTCTCCGGGCCGCAGTCGGATCTTCCGCTCTTCGTCTGGAAGCTGATCCGGCTGCCGGACGAGACGCAGCTCGAACGGGCGTGGAGCGGCGCGCTCGTCCTGGTCCTGATGGTGCTCGTCCTGTTCGTGACCGCGCGCTACATCTCGAATCGGAACATGAGGAAGCTGAGGAGCACTCGATGACGTCGATTGCCGACGACACGGTCGCCGCACCCAAGCGAGGCCTGCTGCACCAGGAGGGTGAGCCCGCGACGCTCGACGCGATCGCCGTCAGTGCATGGTTCGGGTCCGCGAAGGTGCTCGAGCGGTGCTCGCTCACCATGGCCGCGCGTCGGGTGACCGCGTTGATCGGTCCGTCGGGGTGCGGGAAGTCGACGTTCCTGCGCGTGCTCAACCGGATGCACGAGGTCATCCCGGGGGCCGCGATCGCCGGCAAGGTCGAGCTCGACGGTGAGGACATCTACGGACAGGGGCTGAGCTCCACCCAGGTCCGGACCAAGATCGGGATGGTCTTCCAGAAGCCGAACCCGTTCCCGTCGATGACGATCGGCGACAACGTGCTCGCCGGCTTGAAGCTCGCGCGGACGCAGATCCCGCACAAGAACGAGCTCATCGAAGAGTGCCTGATGCGCGCCGGTCTCTGGAACGAGGTCAAGGATCGCCTCCACGAAGGTGGCATGTCGCTCTCCGGTGGGCAGCAGCAGCGGTTGTGCATCGCCCGGGCGCTCGCGGTCCGTCCGCAGGTGCTGCTCATGGACGAGCCGTGCTCCGCGCTTGGACCCGATCTCGACTCGGGTCGTCGAGCAGACGATCGGCGAGCTGGCCCACGACATCACCATCGTGATCGTCACGCACAACATGCAGCAGGCCGCGCGTGTCTCGGACCAGTGCGCGTTCTTCCTGGTCGAGGAGCTGCGCCAGCCCGGTCGAATCGTGGAGGCCGGCGAGACCAAGAAGATGTTCGAGTCGCCGGACGACCCGCGCACCCTCGACTACGTGACGGGCCGCTTCGGATGATCAAGCGTCAACCGTTGGCCGCCCCGCGGTTCGTCTCGCTCGCCGCGCTCTGGATCGTGACCATGCTGCTCGCGGCACCGCTGGTCTTGATCTCGACCCGCTCAGCCGGTGCTGCGTCCGCGATCACCGGTGGCGGGTCGTCGTTCGCCGCGTTGGAGATCGACCAGTGGCGGGCCGACACCGCCCGCAAGCCGTACTCGCTCCAGGTCAACTACGTGTCGCAGGGATCCACGTTCGGGCGTCAGGAGTTCATCAGCGGCAACCTGGACTACGGCGCGTCGGACATCACGTTCCAGCCGGGCGAGATCGGGCCGCTCCAGTCGAGGCGCTGTGGGGGGCGAGCCGCCGATCACCGGCTGCTTCGTCTACGTGCCGGTGAGCGCCGGCGGGCTCTCGTTCATGTACAACCTCACCGACGGCTCCGGGCATCGCGTCGGCGATCTGAAGCTCAGTCGCCGGCGCCGCCTGCAAGATCTTCACCGGGGCCATCAAGAAGTGGAACGACCCGGAGATCGTCGCGACCAATCCGCAGCTCGCGGGAATCGATCGGGACATCGTGCCGGTCATCCGCGCCGACGGTGCCGGCGAGAGCTTCGTGTTCTCGCAGTTCTGCATCGCCGTGGCCAAGGACGTGTGGGATGCGTTCATCGCCGAGCGGATCAGCAGTGATCCGTCGAACGTCGCGAATGACTTCCGCGCCGGAACACCGGTCTCGAACTGGCCCCAGGGCTGGGGCCGCTCGCGCCCGCGCTCTACGCCGATGGCACGGCCAACGTCGTCGCCGACGCGGTGTCGGGACGGGACGCGATCACCTACATCGCCGCGGGTTACGCCAAGGTCCGAGGCTTCCCGGTCGCGTCGCTGCAGAACGCAGCCGGCGTCTTCACCCAGCCCGACGAGGACAACGTCACGGTCGCGCTCGGCTACGCGACCGGGCGGGGCGACGGCACCTTCAACCTGAACTTCACGGGGCCTGATCCGCGTGCGTACTTCCCGTCGACGTACTCGTACATCATCGCCCAGACGAACGGATTCGATCGCGGCAAGGGCGAAGCCCTGGGCCAGTTCCTCTGCTACGCGGTCAGCATCGGGCAGAAGATCGCACCGCAGCTGCGGTACGCGCGTCTCTCGGCGCCGCTGGTGCAGATCGCGATCGACGCGATCTCGAAGATCCCGGGCGCGCCCGCCGGCCAACGCATGCTTCCTCGCCGGCGCCGACGCTCCGCCGCCGTTGCCGAACGTGGCGGGTGGGCCGGGCGGCTCGACCGGCGCGACCGGTGGAACCAACGCGGCGGCCGCGACTGCCGCGGCGGCGAAGCTCGCGGAGCAGGAGCAGGCCGCGATCGAAGCCGCGAAGAAGGCGCAGGCCAAGGAGAAGGCGAAGCACGCGCGCCAAGAGACGCTCGACACGAAGTTGGCGGCCGCCGCGGCCGGCCAACAGGGCGCGGGCGGCTCGACCGGAACGATCTGGATCCTGCTGACCGGCGCGATTCTCGCCGCCGGGATCTCGGCGGCGATCGGCGTTCGACGGAGGTTCAACGCATGAGTCGTCGAACGGTTCGCCCGACGCGCGACGCGTGCTCGGCGTGGTGCTCGTCAGCTGCGTGGTCATCGGCATCGCGTCGACCGCAACGGGGTCCGCCGCGCCGGCCCGGACCGAGCTGGCGCTGAACGGCGGTGGTTCGTGGGGCGCGTACCGCGAGCTGCTGACCTGGCAGGACGACCTCGCCGGGAGCCCGTCACCGATCAACCTGGGCTACACCGCGCACGGGTCGTTGCTCGGCCGCAAGGACTTCCTCGAGGGCAACGCGGACTTCGTGCTCTCGGGAGTTCCGTTCACGCGCGGAAGAGCTGACGAAGGTCAACGGTGGCGCGGCGGGCCTGATCGACGTTCCGGTACAGGTCAGCAGCATGGCGTTCGTGCTCCAGCGCCCGATCGGCGACGGCCTCGCGTCGCTCAAGGTGCGGTGCGACCCGGACGACCCGACGATTCCGGACCCGACGAAGTGCCTGGTGAAGACCCCGTACACCGGCACCGTGAGGATTCCCCACGCCAACCTCGCGGCGATGGCGATGAAGTTCACCGGCGCGACGTCACCGCCGTTGTCGAGCTGGAACAACCCGGCGGTGCTCGCCGCGATGGGCGTCACCAACTTCACCACGCCGCTGCTCGCCGGACCCGCACCCGTGTTGCGCTCCGACCAGGACGAGATGAACTTCTTCCTGCAGCAGTACGTCGCCGACCGCCGCGCCGAGCGTCTGGAGCGGGCTGAAGGCGCTGGAGACGCGGATCCAGTGGGAGCCGATCACCGAGCGCCTGCCGCGCCAGGCCGGCGCCAGCCGAGATGGTGTCGAGCAGCAGGGCCAGCAGCTCGCGCTCGGGGGCGGCGACCCGTCCTCGGGTACGATCACCGGGTTCACGGCCGGGGTGTTCGCCTCGGTCCCGGCGTCGGCCGTCGGGGGAGTGAAGCAGTCGTTCCCGAAGGCGAAGCTCGAGTACATCGAGGTGCAGAACGCCAACGGTGACTGGGTCACGCCCACACCCGGCGTCGATCGACGCGGCCGTGAACGCCGGCGGTGCCGCCCCGCTCTTCGCGCTGACCAACAAGGTGCCGGGCGCCTATCCGCTGGTCTGGGTCGACCACCTCTACGCACCCGCCCACGGACTCTCGATCGAGAAGACCGAGGCGCTGGCCACCGTGATCCGCTACCTCGCTACGGCGGGCCAGGACGCCGCGCAACCGGTCGGTGAAGGTCGCCTGCCGGCACCGCTCGTCGCGATGGCGCTCGCCGGGGCGAACGAGCTCGTGAAGTCGAACTGCGACGGGCACGGACCGTCACGTCGTCGAGAACACGGACCCGGGTCCGTACGCGCCGGACCTGCCGGCGATGAAGACGATCGGGGCGATGTCGCACTGCGCGTCCGGCGCCGCGCCGGCGGCCCCCGCGAGCACCGGAGCACCCGTCGTCGGGCGGGTACTCCTCGGGTTCCAGCGGTGGCTACACCAGCTCGGGGTCGGGCACGCTGTCGCCGTCGGTCGCGACGACCGATGCCGGAACGAGCGAGGAGGTCAACGCACTCGTGCGCAAGGGTGGCGCATCGGCCGCGCTCGCCGCGTCGAAGCTTCCGCTCTCGCTCCCACCCGCCAGCAGTGGTGTCGATCGGTTGGCCACGCTGCTGATCGGCGCGGGTGCGTATCTCCTGCTGCGCAAGCCGGTGCGGCGCTGGCTCGCTCGGACGAACGCATGACGCTCGCCGGCGCGCCGACCGAGATCGACGAGCAGGACGAGCTCGTCGAGGCACCCGCGCCCGAGGAGCAGCCGTCCGCCGGCTCGACGGTGAAGACGCACCGGTGGCGGCGTGGTGCGGCCTTCGCGCTCGTCGTCGCTCGTTTGCATTGGTGCTCCTGCTGGCGGTCTTCACCGGACCGATCGAGCGCGTCTGGTTCCGCACCCGCCAGCACCACCTGGCGGCGGACCTCGAGCAACCGCGACCGGGCGTGGCGCAGGGCCAGGCGCTGGGCGTCCTGCAGGTACCGAGGCTCGGCCTCAACGTCGTCGTGGTCGAGGGGGATACTCCGGAGCTGCTGCGGGGCGCACCGGGTCATCGCATCAGCAGTGTGAAGCCCGGGGCGCGCGGGCAACACCGTGATCTCGGGGCACCACGACGCCTGGGGCGGGCCGTTCGCCGCGCTCGACCGGATACGAGCCGGTGATCTGATCGCGGTGCAGACCCGCCAGGGAAAGACCTTCGTCTACCGGACCCGATCGGTGCGCAAGGTGAGCCCGAACGAGGCCCAGCTGCTGCGGCCGGCCCGGGATCACCGGCTCACCCTCGTGACCGGACGCGGCGGGAGCCTGTCGCACGACAAGCTCGTGGTCACCGCGGTGTCGGGCAAGGCGGCACGCAATCCGTACCGCGCCCGCCCGGTGCGCGCGACCACCCCCGGCCGGTCCGTGATCCTCAATGGGTCGCTGTTGCTGGCGCTCGCGGCCTTCGCGCTCGCGGGACTCGCGATCTTCTACCTCCGTCGGCGCGTCGGACGAGTGGCAGCTGATCGTCGTCGTCGCACCGCTGCATCGCCGCGGGCGCGCTCTTGCTCCTGCTCGACCTCAGTCTGTTGCTCCCGCCGTTGGCGTAGCTCGCTCGCCGTTCGCGGCGTTTCCGGTGCGTCTCCCAGTGTCGAGGGACCGGACCAACGGTGGTGAGCGCGCGCCGCGAGTCCGAGTTGAACGCGTCGCAAGCGGACTGTGAACGGCGGTACAAGGTTGGCGGAACCAGAGGCCACGCGTCTTGAGGTTGCGCGCCGCACATCGTTCAATCAACTCGCAACAACGAAGCGTCGAACGTCGACGAGTTCCGAGCGGAGAGGGGCGTTGTGCGCGCGTTGGTCAGGGCAGTAGCTGTTGCCGTCGGTGTGATGGCCATGGTGGTGGGGACCGCGTCGCCGGTGTTCGCGGCGAGCATCACCGAGCCGTCGGATGATGTCGTCGTCGTGAAGGTGGAAGCGGGTCGACGCGGCGCCCTTCACGGTGACGGCCAAGGGGTTCGAGCCGTACCAGAGCGTGTTCATCGAGCAGTGCAACGGTCGGGTCCCCACGGATGACGACTGGCGGCCGTCCGTCGACTGCGACTTCGGCTCCTCGCCGGCGGCCGCGATCGCCGACACCGACGGCATCGTCACGTTCCCGGCGAGCGACCCGAACCACGCGCTGCGGCCGTTCGTCGGCGAGAGCCCGCAGGGACTCTTCAACTGCCTCCCACGGGAGGCGCACGTCACCGGACAACGATTTGCTCGACTTCCGCGACTGCCAGGTCCGCGTGTCGTCGAACAACACCCGCCCGACCGACGACCAGGTGTTCCTTCGCCTGAGCCTCCCGGTGCTCCCGGCGCGTACCGCGGCCGGAGCATCCGGGGTCGGGCTCGGCGGGGTCGTCGGGATCGGGTCAGGTCGGGTCGGACCAACCGGGTCCGGCAAGAGCGCGTCGGGGAGCTCGAGTTCGGGAGGTACGGCGGAGTCTGCGTCCGCAACCTCATCCGGGTCGGGCCAGTCGGAGGTCCCGATCATCGGGGCGCTGGTGCTCGGGGCCGCCGCGGTCGCGGGTGGAGCTGCCTTCGTGCTGTTCCGGCGTCGGACCAGGCAGGTGGCGGCCTGAGTCGACCAACCGGCAACGACAGCCACAGCACATCGTCGCAAGACACCTGTCTATTCAATGGGAAATGGAGGCTCCAACCGTGAAACGAACGTGGAAGGCGGCAATCGCCGCGGTGGGCGTGGCTGTGATGGCCGGCCCGATCCTGGCGGCTTCGCCCGCCGGGGCGACGCCACCTACCGGCTATGGCTTCGACGACACGTCGCACGTCATCGTCGGTGGTGGCTCGGACACGACCTATCCCGTCCAGCTCTCCCTGAGCTCCGTCTGGAACCTCTCGCAGAAGAGCGGTTGCATCCTCAACACGACCGTGGGAGCCGATCTCGGCAACTGCACCGCGGTGGTGGGAGCGGAGACCAACTCGCTCGTGAACTGGCAGCACGACAACGTGAGCCAGGCTCCCGACGTCGGCTCCAGTGCCGGCATCCAGGCGTTGAACGGCGTGCTGGGTTCCGGCTCTGCCCCGCGAACGACACCGACTACTCGGGAACGGTTCGTGGCATGCCGGCTGGTGAGGTCAACGTCGGTCCCGCGACCGGCAACCTGCCGGACTTCGCTCGTTCGTCGCGTGGTCCGGTCACCAGTGGTGGCAAGGCGCCCGACGGCAACGAGCTGCACTCCGACACCTTCTGGGGCTTTGCCCAGGACGGCATCGAAGTGACCGTGTTCAACGCCCGTGGTGCGCAGGTGCAGGCACGTGCCGGTGCCGGTGCCATCACCGCGAACGAGCTGTACCACATCTACAACTGTGACTTCACGCAGTGGAGCCAGATCCCGTCGCTGGCCATCGCGCCCGGCAGCGCGAACGACGCTCCGATCGTCGCGTGGGGCATGAACCCCAGCTCGGGTACGTACGCCACCTTCAACAGCTACCTGATCAGCAACGGTGGTGCACCGGCCGGCTTCCTCGCCGACACGGGACCGTGCGTGAAGAAGTACAACGCGAGCGTGTACCCGCTCGAGAACGACATCAAGCAGCTCGTCAACTCGCCGAACGTGGCGGCGTTGAGCACGGCTGCGACGTCGGTGGACAACCCCAAGAACTGGATCTGGTGGGGTTCGTTCGGCGCGTTCTCGGCGTACCCGGCGACCTCGAAGACGGTGCGCTCTTCCACGACGGTGACGGCGATCGCGGCGCCGGTGGCCGGCATCCTGCCGAGCACCAGCGGCATCCTCGCCGGTACCTACCCGATCGGTCGGACGCTGTACCACGTCACCCGGAAGAACGACGCGGACTGCGTGAAGACTGCAGGTGCGTGTGACTTCGCGGGCCACCCCGGCCCGGCCATCGCCGGTCCTCCGGCCACGACGGACCTCAACGTGACGGGCGCGACCACCGGTCCCGCCGGTGCGGTTCGTGAGTACACCCGGTTCCTCTGCCGAGTCTCCACGGCGCAGCAGGGCGTCAGCCCGTTCACGGGCGTCAACCTGTTCTCGGAGATCACGGGAGCACTGAACAAGAACGGCTTCACCACGGTGCCGGTAGCACTCCGGACCATCTGGAAGTCGCTGCCAGGTCCTCAGCTGAGGCTGAGGACAGCACGGGTCGTGGGGGGCAGCGTCGCGCTTCGGCGCTGCCCCCTCGACGCGTCAACCACTCGTGGCGCCTTCGCGACGCCGACCACATCGAAAGATCGAAAGAAAGGGAGATCCGTGCGCAAACTTGCAAGAGTGGCAGTGCTCGTCGGGACCCTCGTGGCCCTGACGGCCACCGCGGCTCCGGCGTTCGCAGCCGTCACACAACCCACCAGTCCCCACACGGTGCTGGCCGACGCGGCGGGCAACCCGCGTGCCTTCACCGTGACCGCTTCGGGATTCCAGCCCGACGACGTCGTCTTCATCGAGCAGTGCGACGGTTCGTCGACGTCGGACGTCTTCTGGGACCCGACCATCAACTGCGACCTCGGCTCGTCGCCGGCGCCGGCGGTGGCGGACGCCAGTGGCGTCGTCACGTTCGCCGTTGGCGACAGCAACCACCGCTTCCGCCCGTTCGCGGGGGACAGCCCGCAGGGCCTGTTCAACTGCCGGGCTCCGGGCACCGCGGCACCGACGAGCGGCACCCCGTCGTTCACGAACTGCCAGGTTCGGGTGTCGACGAGCAACTCATCGTCGACGGGTGATCAGCAGTTCCTGCCGATCACGCTGCCTGCGGCGGCCAAGCTGAGCTGCGTGTTCAAGGGCTCGATGACCTTCAACAAGCCGCTCACCAACGTCGCGCCGAAGAAGCCGAAGGCGACGAAGGTCAAGGGCACCGCGACGCTCGGGACCGACGCGGGGACGGCGTGCGACAACACGAACGCTCCCGCATCGGCGACGAAGCTTCCCGTGACTCTCGGGAGCGGTGAAGATCAAGGGCGCGATGCCCGCGGGCACCAAGTGCTCGGCGCTCTCCGGTCCGCCGATGGCCGGGACGCTCGCTCAAGATCAAGTGGAAGGGCCTGAAGAAGGGCAAGCTGAGCACGGCCGGCAAGAGCATCGCGTCCGTGTCCCAGGTCGTCGCCGGTGAGTTCCCGAGCACGGGCTGGGTCGTCACCGCGCCGATCACCAGCGGTTCGTTCGCCGGTTCGACGGTGCAGCTCCAGCTCGCGTTGAACACGCCGGTGCAGGGTGCGCTGAACGCCTGCAACGCCGGCAGCCTGGCCGGCGTGAGCTTCACGGGTACGCAGAACGTGTCGCTCATCAAGGTGCTGTAGCAACGAGCAGGGAAGCGCCTCGGCGCTGATCCACTCGAACGCCTGTCGTTGGGCCACCCGGACGAGTCCTCCGGGTGGCCCAACGCGGCGTCGCGCGTCGGTCGCGTGCTGGCGGGTCGGGTCTGAGATGCTGGCGGCATGGAACTCCAAGGCGAGACCGCCGAGCCGCTCGGTCACGAGGTCTGGGCGCTCCTCACTCGTGAAGAAGCGTTCGAGCTGCTCGAGGCGTTGCAGCACTGGGTGACGGACTCGCAGGAGGATCCCGACTGGCACGTCCACCTCGGTGAAGGCGACTCGCAGCTGACGCTGGCCATCAAGCCCACGCGACAACCTGAGGAGGACTCATGCCGCAAGACTGGGACATCGAGCGGGAGGACGAGGAGGACAGCGGTCTGACGATCGTGTCGTTCTCCGACGAGGTCGCGCACACCCGATCCGATCTGGTTGATCAGGCGGCAGCCGCGATCGCGTCGTTCCTCGGGGTGACGGAGGCGTGGCGCGAAGATCGCGAGGTGATCCTCGTCCGTGGCGACGTCGACCCTCGCGAGCTCGAGAACCAGTTCGCGACCTGGTGGGCAGCCCACCGTTCATAATCGAGTCTCGGCGTACAATCCGCGCCGTGCGGCAGGCGCGGCTTCTCGTCGGAATCGTCATGCTCGTCGTCCTGGCCGGATGTGACTCGTCGACGGAGCACCCGAAGCGTCGCGTCGCCCCGGTGACGACGACGTCGATCACCCTGGCGCCCGCGTCCCATCACGACCACCACGACGGCACCCCCACCACCGCCATCGACAACGACCACTTCTGCGCCGGGCCCAACGGTCACCGCTCCACCACGGACCTCGCCCGCGACGTCGAGCTCGACCAGCGCGGCCGCGAGGTGTCCGTCGCTCGGCGGGACGTGGAACGGCTCAATCTGTGTCTTCCCACCGGTCCAGACCACCCCCAGCACCGCACCCCCCGCACCGCTCGTGCCGGAGTTCCCCGGTTGACCCGAGGCTGGGTCAGGCCACGCCGGGGGGATGCTCGTCGAAGTACGCAACGATGTCTGGCATCCGCTCCTCGAAGCCACCCGGGGCACCAAGGTTCAACGCACCCGCGGGTGGTCGCTCGAGTTCTTGAACGTGTGCGTCGTTCCGCCGGGAACGAGGACGAAGGAACCCGCCGGCGCCTCGATCCACCTGTCATCGACGAAGAAGTCCATGGTCCCTTCGATGACGTAGAACACGTCGTCCTCGTCGTGCGAGTGCGCTCCCGGTCCCAGCGTGTGCGCTTCGAGCCACCACTCGGAGACGTTGTACATGCCGCCCGTCTCGTGGCTGTCCGCCTTGAACGACGCGTGCATCCCGCCCATCTCGTAGCGACGGCCCTCGCCGGGGCGCAAGACAACCGGCTTTCGAGTTGCCGGCGATGTGTCGCTCATGGAACCAGGCTACGGCGAAGCCGGGGGCTTGCGCTGGCGGGAGGTCGGGCTTACTCTCGACGCTTCCAAGAGTGTGAGGTCGCGGACGGCGTAGCGGTGGTGCCAGAACTCCTCTTCGAAGACGACGTTGATGCCATCTCGGACCGTGTGCGCGCCGTTCTCGAGGACGTCGATGGCGCGGGGAAGGTCGGCGGTTGTCACGGTCGTCAGATAGTCGCGAAAACGTTTCGCACGATCTGCCCGCACCGCGAGCACTTCCGAGACCGAAGGGTTCAGGTCGTAGTCGAGGCCGGGCCACGGGAAGTCGACGGAGCCGCTGTTGGGTATCCCGATGGGATGGAAGGGTGCTCCGAGGATCGGTGAGGTGAACCACTTGTCCATTGCCATGACGAGATGCCGCAGCGTCTGCACGAACGACCACTCGTCGTTCACCGACTCGTGCAGCGCGGCTTCCGGGAGCGCCTGGGCCCGGGCGATGGTCTTCGCCCACTCGGCTTCGAGCGCGGCGCATGTCGCCTGCATGTCTTCGGGGGTCTGCGGGCTGAGCATGGCGCGCAGCGGATACCAGGGGTCGCGTTCGTTCACGTAGGCCGTGACGTCAACACCGTTGATGACCAGGTTGTCGACCAGCGCGTCGATCTCGACGTTGACGAGCCAGGCGTGGCTGATCTTTGCGTCGGTCAGGTCGACGTCGCGGAAGCGGGCGCCCTTCATCTCCGCGCCCCAGAACACGGCTCCCTGCAGATCGCCCTCGAACTCTTCCGGCATGGGGCCTCCCGTCGGGCCGTTGCGGTTCAGCATTCGTGCGGTGACCACATGATGGCGTGGATAATCGGTGCCATGCGCGTCGGCATTGCGGACCACTTCGGCTGGCGCTGCCCGCGCCCATCGTGTCGATCTCGCTCGAGCCCTCCCGGCAGGGTTCCCCGAGGACATCGCGATCCAACGTCGCTCGCCGTACGAGGCCCGGGCCGACGCGATCATGTTGAGCAACCGCGGGGCTCGGTCGATCGTCCGCGGTTTGGCCACGACGCCACCTCTGATCGATTCGGCGTGAGCTCGCGTGGCGATGACAACGCGAATCCAGGCCGAAAGGTCACGGCTCACTCCGCCAGGATCTGCAGGTGCTCTTCGCCGGGGTTGGAGAACTGTTCACTCACGCGAGTCGTAGCGGTTGCTGTCCCACCCTCGTGCGAACCTCACGTCAGGCGGAGCGACCACCAACAGGAGAACCGGAGCATGGCGGGACAGCAGCACATCGACTGCGCAGAATGCGTGATGCAGCACACCACGGCGTGCGACGACTGCGTCGTGAGCTTCATCGTCGGGCGGGAACCCGGTGAGGCGCTCGTGTTCGACGTGGCCGAAGCCCGGGCGTTGCGGGCGCTGTCGGGAGCCGGGCTCGTCCCCGAGCTCCGCCACCAGCCCCGACTGGCGGATTCCGGGTAGCTGCGGACCGCGCTAGTCGCGCACCTCAGCCCGCAGCGCGGCAACCGTTGCCTGGTCGCGCGGGCGGTGACGGAACGGGTCGTACTGGTAGATGCGCATCGCGTTCTCGTGGGTCAGCTGGTTGACGACCGCGTCGTCGACGCCGGCCATCTGCTTGGCCAGGGACTCGGGGGAGTTGGGCCACTCCGAGTCGGAGTGCGGGTAGTCGCACTCCCAGGTGATCTTGTCCACGCCGATCGCCTCGCGCTGGTCGACGCCGGAACGGTCGCTGATGAAGCAGAACGAGAAGTGGTCGCGGGCCACCTGGCTCGGGAGCGTGTCGCCGAAGTCCTGGTGAGTCCAGAAGCGGTGCTGGTGGTACACGTAGTCGATCCGCTCGAGCCAGTACGCGATCCACCCGGTCCCGCCCTCGCTCAACGCGAACTGCAGCTTCGGGAACTTGCGCAGCACCGGGCTCCACAGCAGGTCCGTCGCGGCCTGCATCGTGTTCAACGGCGTGAGCGTGATCATCACGTCGATCGGCGCGCCGGGTGCGATCTCGATCTGCGTCGAGCTCGACCCGATGTGCAGGCAGATGACCGTGCCTTCTTCCTCGCACGCGGCGAAGAACGGGTCCCAGTGGTCACCGAAGATGTGCGGCCAGCCGAGCTTGTACGGGTTCTCGGAGAACGTGACCGCGTGGCAACCCTTCTTCGCCACCCGGCGCACCTCGTCGGCCATCAGCTGCGGGTCCCAGATCGGCGGGATCGACAGCGGGATCATCCGGCCCGGGTGCGTGCCGCACCACTCGTCGATGTGCCAGTCGTTGTAGGCGCGCACCATGTTCAGCGCCATGTCGAGATCCTTCGAGCGGCTGAACAGCTGCCCGCAGAACTGCACGAAGCTCGGGAAGCACATGGACCCGAGGACGCCGTTGCGGTTCATGTCCTGGATGCGCTCGTCGATGTCGTAGCAACCCTTGCGGATCATGGCGTACGACGTCGGCTCGATGTTGTACTCCTCGGGCGGCCGCCCGGCGACGGCGTTGAGCCCGATGTTCGGGATCGTGCTGCCCTCGTACTCCCAGACGTCGATCCCGTCGCGGTGCACGCTCTTCGGCGCGAAGTCCTTCCACTTCGCAGGCAGGTGGTGGTCGAACATCGTGGGCGGCTCCACCACGTGATCGTCGACGCTGACCAGGATGAGGTCCTCCACCCGCATCGCATGTCCCCCGTGCTCGCGAACTGACGCCGGTGTCAGGCTAGCGCCCGCACCGGGTGAGTCGTCTTGGAAGGGAACAGTCAGTCGTCCTTGAGAGCGACGGCGTTCGCGGTGACGTTGACCTTGGGGACGTACTCCTCGGTCTCCACCTCACGGGCGATCCCCGGGAAGCGGACCATCAGCTCGGCCACGCAGGTCTCGCACGGGCCGGCGAAGCGCATCTGCGCCGGTTTGCCGCAGCGCATGCAGGTCATCTCGAGCGGTTCGAAGGTCGTCATCGCCGGGGCAAGGTACGGCGCTCGGAGGGGTCGCGCGTGGATGCCCGGAGGCCGTGCCTACGCTTTTTCGATGAGCTCACGCCCCGGTGGCGACGGAATCGTCCCGATGAACGGCATGGCCGGCGCCGGCCTCGCCGCCGGGATCTTCGGGCTGCTGCTCGCCGTCTTCCTCGGGTTCGCGTCGGTGCCGTTCGCGGTGCTCGCGGTGATCGTCGGGGTCGTCGGCCTCTTCTGCAGCCTGCGGGGCCGAGCGCTGGCCCGGACGGTCTCGGGCGGGGAGCGGATCGCGCGGGCCGGGCTGATCACCGGCGGGCTCGCGGTGCTGCTCGGCATCGCCGGCGTGCTGTTCCGCTAGTCGGTCAGTCCCAGACGACCGGGAGCCGGTCGGGGTTCCGGAACGTCATCCCGGTGATGAACGGCGGCGGCTCGTCCGGGTCGAGGCGGAGTCCGGGCAGCCGGTCCATCAGCCGTTCGAGGACGATGCGCGTCTCCATGCGGGCCAGGTGCATCCCGAGGCACATGTGCGGGCCGAACGCGAACGCGAGGTGCTGGCGCTGCGGCCGGAAGATGTCGAACGTCTCCGGATCGGTCCAGTACTTCTCGTCGTGGTTCGCGGAGCCCATGTTGATCACGATCATCGAGCCGGCCTTCACCTCGACGCCTTCGACCACCGTGTCGCGGGTCGCGGTGCGGATGATCGTGAGCAGCGGCGGCTCCCACCGCAGACCTTCTTCGATCGCCTGGGCCATCAGCGAGCGGTCGTTGCGCAACGCGTCGAGCTGCGCGGGATCGTTGAGCAGGCCGAACAGCAGGTTGCCGCTGACGAGCGGAACGTCGTCTCCGCGCCGGCCGGGAGCAGCAGGCGGAGGAAGGCGAAGATCTCGTCGTCGGTGAGGTGCTGCCCGTCGAGCTCCGCCTGCGCGAGCGTGCTCATCAGGTCGTCGGCCGGGGACTTGCGCCGGTCGGCCAGGATCGCACCGAAGTACTCACCGAGCGCTGCCGACGCGGCGAGGCCGCGGTCCATGTCGAAGCCGACGCTGATCAGCTCGACCGCCAAGCCGGTGGAAGTGCGTCATCTCGGACTTCGGGAGGCCGAGCAGCCGCGCGATCACGCGCACCGGGAACGGGAACGTGAGCTCGCGCACCAGCTCGGCCCGACCGCGGTCGATGAACGCGTCGATGTGCTCGTCGACGATCGGGGTGATCGCCTCGACCTCCCAGCGCTCCATCGTCTTGCGGCTGAACGCCTGCTGGACGATGCCGCGGTAGTGGTGGTGCTCGGGCTCGTCCATCTCGAGGATCGTGTGGCCCATCACCTGGCCCATCACGTCTTCGTAGCCCTTGGAGGAGAACGTCTCGCCGTCGCGCAGGACCGTCTGCACCGCGTCGAAGGTGAACGCGGTGAAGACGTCGGGGATGTCACCGAACAGCTCCGGATCGATGAAGCCGGCCTGGTCCTCGCCCTCGACCTCGAGTCCGGCCATCGCCCGCACGTCTTCCTGGATCAGCGGCGCGGTCTGGCGGGCCAGCGCGAACATCGGGTACGGGTCCTCGACGACGCCGATCCCCGCGCTGCGGTTGAACTCCTCGAACGGGTCGTAGTCGGTCTCGTCGACGGTGCTCATCGTGAGCCTCCAGACGTGGAACGATCAGGGCAGCTCGGGCTGACGATAGCGTCAGTCACGACCGTCGCTCGCGGGCACGCGAGGGGAACCGAGCAGGAGTGTGGAGACGATGTACGAGGGCCTCGACAACGGTGTCAGCGCGGGCTTGCTGATCCTGCGGGTCATGGTGGGCATCGTGATGGTGGCGCACGGCTACAACCACGTCTTCCGCGGCGGCAAGATCAAGGGCACCGGCGGATGGTTCGAGAGCCTGGGCATGAAGCCCGGCGTCCTCCACGCGTGGCTGGCCAGCCTCACCGAGCTGGTCGCCGGCACGATGCTCGTGCTCGGTCTGCTGACGCCGTTCGCCGCGGCGGGCGTCGTGGGCGTCATGCTCGTCGCGCTCATCACGAACCACATCACGAACGGCTTCTTCATCTTCCGTCCGGGCGAGGGTTACGAGTACGTGCTCACCCTGTGCATGGTCGGGCTGGCGATCGGTGCCGTGGGGGCGGGCAAGTACTCGATCGACAACGCGATCGACCTCGGTCTCCTCGGCTGGGAGGGGCTGGCGATCGCCGGCCTCGCCGGTGGTGGCGGCGCGCTCCTGCTGCTGGCCGTGTTCTGGCGGAAGCCGAAGCCGCGACCCCGCCGCGTAGCCGGCGCGCGGTCGCCTACCCGGCCGGGGCGGTGGAACCGGTGGAGCGGGACGTTCACTCCTTCGCTCACCGTGAAGTACTCCGTGGCCGCCGGGAGCGATCCCGAGCGCCTCGCCCTGGGGCTCGAACGGGATCGGACCCTCGCACGGCGTGGTGCCGAGCGCGCCGATCACCGAGCGCTCGCCCCGGTTCCACAGTCGCACCCCGCCGTAGGTCCGGATGCCGACCGTCGTGCCGTCGCGCGAGATGTCGCCCCCGGTCACCGCGTTCAGCGGGCCGATCCCGAGTGAGATGGCGCCGACGCTGCTCGAGCGCGGTCGTTGAGCCCGGCCCGGAGCCCGGCCGGGGCGCGGTAGACCGCGGCGGGACCGCCGGCGAGATGCTTCACCACGACGTAGAGATCACCCGAACGCGGATCGACCATCAGCGCCTCGGAGTCGTGGGGACCGTCGGGGTACCGGAGCGTGAGCGTGTCGACGCCGGTCGAGGGTGTACGTACCGCCGTCACCGACCACCTCCGGCTCCGCGACGCGATACACGGTGATGTCGGCGCGCTCCTGCGGCGTTGTCACCCGTGTCGCCGACGTAGAGGTACGGGACGTTCTTCTTCGGGCCCGGTCCCATCGCGATGTCTTCCCAATCGAACGCGGTCGCGCCATCGAGTGCGTAGATGCCCCGCAGCGCGCCGGTGGTCGAGATCGCGAACAGACGCGCGGTGTCGCCGGAGTCGTTGTTGACCCAGATGGTGTTCGGGTTCTTCTTGCTCACGACGAGCCCGGAGCTCTCGCCCATCTCGCGCGCTCGCGAGCGTCCCGGGGCTCGATGCGACGAGCGTGCCGGCGCACGCGGCTCGGAAGACAGCCGACTTTGCCGGCGGGTGGCGGCGCCGCCGGCTTTCCGTTCGCATCGGACGAGCTGTCGCAGGCCGGCCAGCGCGACGATGCCGAGCGCCAGGCTCAGTGCGAGCGCGGCGCAGGGTCCGGAGCGTGGGCGCCGCATCACGTCGGCTGGCTGGCGGCGGCGATCTCCGCGACGAGCAGCGGGACGACCTCCCGCCAGTCGCCCACGATCCCGACGTCGGCGGCCTGGAACACGAGCGCGTCGGGGTCCGAGTTCACGGCGAGCACGGTGCGGGCGGCCCGGACCCCGACCATGTGGTTGAACTTCCCGCTCGCGCCGAACACCACGTAGAGGCGCGGCGCGATGCTCCGACCGGTGATGCCGATCTGGCGGGCCCGCGGCAGCCACCCGCGGTCGGTCACCTTGCGGGTCGCCGCGAGCTCCGCGCCGAGCAGGTCGCGCAGCGGATCGAGCAACGGGTACTCCTCGGGCGCGACGCCCTGGCCGACGCCCACCACGACGGTCGCCTCGGCGAGGAGGTCGAGATCGTCGTCTGCGCGTCCGGGCCAGCACGTGCACGCGCTCGCGTGGCGCGACGACGATCTCGCCGATGCGTCGGGCGGTGCACGCGGGGCGTGAGCTCGGGCAGCATCCCGGCGCGCACGGTGGCCATCTGGGTCGGTGAGTCCGTGTGGATCGCGGCGACGAGCTGGCCGCCGAACGCCGGCTTCCACGCGATGAGCCGGTCGCCGTCGAGCTCGAGTCCGACCGCGTCGCCGGTGAGGCCGGCCCCGATCACCGCGGCGGCCCGGCTCGCGACTTCGCGTCCCCACACGGTGCTGGGCGCGAGCACCGCCCACGGCGCGACAGCGCGCACCCAGGTGATGCAGCCGGCCGCGACGTCTTCCTCGACGGTCGCACCGCGCAGGTGCACGACGTCGTCGGCGCCCCAGGCACCGAGCTGATCCGCGTCGGGCGGCTCGGCGACGAGCGCGACGACGCGAGCGCCCAGACCCGGAGGCCGCACCCAGCAGCTCGCGAGTGACAGCCGCGCGATCCGGTTCGACGATCACGCCGACGGTGCGGGTGGCGCCGGGATTCGGGGCCGGAACCAGCCCGATGTCGGTCGCGTGGTCGAGCGCCGGGTCGAGCGCCCCACGCTCGATGACGATCTCCATCGCCCGCCGCACCTGCTCGGCAAGTGGCGCCTCGGGGGCGAGGTGGCGGAGCCGCTCGGACTCGATCACCCGCACGTTTCCTACCCGGGTCGGGCTCGCCGCCTGACCCCAGGGCCCGGCGCCGAGGTCCGCGGCGGTGCGGGTCGTGCAGCAGCTCGGCCGGAACCTCCGCGCGTCCCTCGGGGTCCACCTTGCACGGATCGATGAGCCGTTCCGCGGTGGAGAGCACCGCGGGGAGATCCAGCTGTGCTTGCACCCAGCCGTCGTCGTGCTCGCAGCGCACGTGCAGCGTGCGGTCCTCGAGCGAGAGGTGACGCACGCCGGTCGCGAACGGCAGGTCGAGCAGCGCGGCGAGCTCGGGTCCCACCTGGCCGGTGTCGGCATCCACCGAGTTGCGACCGGCGAGGATCAGGTCGAAGGGTCCCTCGCGCTCGATCAACGCGGCGAGTGCGCGTGCGGTCGCGAGCGTGTCGGAGCCGGCGAACGCGGGATCCGTGAGGAGCACGCCCGTCGTCTCGACGCCGCGGGCCAGGCCCCAGGCGATGGCCTCGCGCAGCGTGTCTTCGGCCGGGGGGGGCCCGAGCGTGACGACGCACACCGTCCCGTCGTGCTCCTGCGCGAGCTCGACGGCCTGGGCCACCGCGCGCCGGCAGTAGGCGTTCATCTCGAGCTCGAGGCCGTCGCGGACGAGGCGTCCGTCCGGGCCGAGCTCCATGGCCTCGAACTTCGGAATCTGCTTGACGAGCGCCGCGATCGCCAGGCTCATGGCAGTGTCTTCGCTTCGCTCATGACGCTGCGGGAGCCTATCGGTCCCGTCGCGATCCCTGACTACTGTGTCAGGTTGCCGCGACCGCCTGGAGAGCCCTGATGGAAGCCCGCGAAGCCGTCATCGTCGACACCGTCCGCACGCCGATCGGCAAGCGGAAGGGCGCGCTCGCCGGATGGCATCCGACCGACCTGCTCGGCTTCGCGCTCCGGGGACTGCTCGACCGGGTCGACGTCGACCCGGGACTCGTCGACGACGTCGTCGGCGGCTGCGTCACCCAGGTCGGCGAGCAGGGTTGCAACGTGACGCGCAACGCCTGGGTCGCGGCCGGGCTGCCGTGGCACGTGCCCGCGACGAGCGTCGATCGGCAGTGCGGTTCGTCGCAGCAGGCGATGCACTTCGTCGCCCAGGGAGTCATCGCCGGTGCGTACGACCTCGGGATCGCGTGTGGCGTCGAGTCGATGACGCGGGCACCGATGTCGACGAACGCGCGCGGGGGAGTCGGGCCGTTCAGCGCGCGAGTTCCTGCGTCATACGGACAACACGCTCGGCATCCAGTTCTGGGTCGCGCAGGTGCTCGCCGACCGGTTCGGCGTGACGCGCGACGAGATGGACGCGTTCGCGTTGGAGAGCCACCGCCGCGCGGCCGAGAGCACGGACTCCGGGTTCTTCGCCCGCGAGATCCTGCCGGTGCCGATCAAGGATCGCGGAGACGGGTGAGGAGACCGGCGCCCTGCTCGAGGCCGACGAAGGGATTCGGCGCGGCGGCACGATGGAGTCGCTCGGCGCGTTGGCGCCGGCGTGGGACTCCGCCGACCAGCCGGCGCCGGAGATCACCGCGGGCAACGCGTCGCAGATGAGCGACGGTGCGGCCGCCATGCTCATCGCCGATCGCGCGACGGCCGAGCGGCTCGGCCTCCCGATCCGCGCCCGGTTCGTGCACTTCGCGGTCGCCGCCGACGATCCCGTCCTCGTGCTGTCGGCCCCCAACCCGGTCACCCGCAAGCTGCTCGAGCGCACCGGGCATGAAGATCGACGAGTTCGACGCGATGGAGTGCAACGAGGCGTTCGCCGCGATCGCGCTGATGTGGGCCAAGGAGTTCCAGCCGGACCCGGCCAAGCTCAACCCCCGTGGGGGCGCGATCGCGATCGGCCACCCGCTGGGCGCGAGTGGTGTCCGGCTCATGACGACGATGCTCAACCACCTCGAGACCACCGGGGGCCGATTCGGCTTCCAGACCATGTGCGAGGGTGGCGGCCAGGCCAACGCCACGGTCATCGAGCGAATCGGCTGAACGGGCAGGCCACTCAGTAGTGTCCCGCGAGTGATCCTGAACGCGGCCGAGACCCGCGACGCGCTCCGCTCGTTGCAGCGGGGTCGGCGGACCCGCCGCATGCACGACGTCGACTGGATCGAGGTCGCGTACAAGGCCTACATCGCGGCGATCATCTCGCTCGGCACGCTCTTCACCTCGGCAGCGATCGTCGGTGACCGCGCCCTCGGCAAGAGCACGATGCACGACCTGCGCCACGACGGCCCCGCGGTGCTCGGCCTGGTCTTCGCGGTCGGGATCCTGCTCGGCCTGCGTTCCGGCTGCGCGGGGCGGACCGCTCGCACTCGAGCCGGCCGACGTGAGCCACGTGCTCCTCGCGCCCGCCGACCGCGCGGTGGTGATGCGCGCCTCGGCGTACCGTCAGGTCCGGGGCGTCGCGATGTTCGGGCTCGTCGGCGGCGCGCTCGCCGGACTGCTCGCCGCACAACGCATCCCGAACCTCAGCGGCGACCGACGTCGCCGAGTGGATCGTCGCCGGGCTCGTCGACGGGCGGCGTGGCCGTGATGGCCGTCTGGGGGAGCGCCGTCCTGGCGTCGGGCCGGCGCCTGCGGTCGGTTGATCACGGCAGCCGTCGGCTTGGCGTTGGTCGCCTGGTCGCTGCTCGACGTCTACGCCGGCACGATCACCTCGCCCGCGTCGATGCTGGGCGCGCTGGCGTTCTGGCCACTCGACCTGCGCCCGATCGCCGTGGTCGGGGTCCTGATCGCGCTCGCGGTTCCGGTCGTGGGGTTGCTCGGCATCGGCGGGACGTCGATCGAAGCGGCCGAGCGCCGGTCCGGACTCGTCGGTGCACTGCGCTTCGCCGCGACGCTCCAGGATCTGCGGACCGTCATCGTCCTGCACCGCCAGCTCGCGCAGGAGCGGTCGCGGGCGCACCCGTGGTTCCGGCTCGCGGATGCACAAGCCGCTCGGCCACGCGTGCTGGCGCCGGGACTGGCAGGGCGTGATGCGGTGGCCGATCTCTCGCGTCGGGCGGGTCGCCGCGCTCGGTGCCGTCGCCGGGCTGTGCGCCGTACGGCACGTGGCGGGGGACGACGCCCCTCATCATCGTCGCGGGGCTCGCGCTCTTCATCGCCGCTCTCGATGCGGTCGAGCCGTTGGCGCAGGAGATCGACCACCCCGACCGCTCACAGGGTGTTCCCGTCGAGCTCGGGGAGATGTACCTGCGTCACCTCGCGGTACCCGTCACGGTCATGGCAGTCGCGGGGATCGTCGGTCTGTTGGCCGCGGCGATCCTCGATCCGGCACCGGGTCTCCTGCTCGTCGGCGCGATCACGGTGGTGCCGGTCGCGTTCGCGTCGGCGTCTGCCGCGGCGTTCGCGGTGGTGCTCGGGGCGCCGAAGCTCGGCTCCGGGCTCACGTTCACGTTCCCGGAAGGTGCGACGATCGGGCTCATCCTGCGCCAGGCCTTCCCTCCCTTTCTCGCCGCGCTGGCCATCGCACCGGTCATCGCGGCGCGTGAAGCAGTGCACCAGCACGCGGATCCGATCGCGATCGCGGCGCTCGCCGCGGTCCCCGCGATCGTGATCGCCGGCGGTGTCCTCGTGTACCTCCGTACCCGGAAGTCGGTGGTCTTCTAATGCCAGTGCTCGTAGCGGACGAGCTCACCAAGGAGTACGGCGATGTCGTCGCGCTCGCCGACTTCAAGCTGTCGGTCGAGGCGGGCGAGCTCGTCGCCATGGTGGGGCACAACGGCTCGGGGAAGTCGACGTTCCTTCGCCTCGTCGCCGGCCTGCTCGAGCCGTCGGACGGCGTGCTGGTGGTGGCGAACGCGCCGGCGGGGTCGTTGAAGGCCCGGGCCGAGGTGTCGTTCATTCCCGACGAGCCGGTGCTCTACGACGATCTCAGCGTCAACGAGCACATCGAATTCACCGCGCGCCTGCACGGCGAAGCGGAGTGGCCGGAGCGGGCCGACGTGCTGCTCGAGGTGCTCGGACTGAGCGCCCGCGCCGACGACCTGCCCTCGCGCTTCAGCCGTGGCCTCCGCCAGAAGACGTCACTCGTGCTCGGGCTGGTACGACCCTTCTCCATCCTGCTCGTCGACGAGCCGTTCGTCGGCCTGGACCCGCAGGGTCAGCACGCGCTCACCGAGATCCTGGTTGAAGCCGCGTCGGCCGGTGCCGCGGTGCTCGTCGCCACGCACCAGCTCTCGTTCCTCGATCACGCGACGCGCTGCGTCGCCCTGCGCGACGGCCACACCGAGTTCGCCGGCCCGGTCGACCTCCCGCGGATCCAAGCCCTCCTCGGCTAACCCCCCCCCCGGGTCCCGTCTCCCCGGTCTCGCTCCTTTCGGCGTGAGCTCGCGTCGGCCAGAGCCACGCGAACTCACGCCGAAACGACTCAAGGAGTGGGGAGCTCGGGCGACGCGGTCGCGATGGGGGTGCCGGCGACGAGCTGGCGAGCGGTGGCGCCGTCGGCACAGGTGACCGTGACGACGTCGCTGTCCGTCGCGTGTGCGAGCCACGTGGTCTCATCCGAGCTGGCCGGGACGAACGGGCCCGCGGTGCCGTACTCGCCGTACCGGCTCGTGATCGTGCACCGACCGGTCGGCGTGTTCAGCTCGACGCGGCTCTCCTCGTTGCCCTGCGTGTCGTCGTAGCTGGAGTCGGCGAGCTTCACACCGTCCGGGAGATGCACCGTCACCACTCCGACCTGCAGTGTGCGGGCCGTCGTCGCCAGCTGTTGCGGGTCGACGAGGGCGAGCCGGTTCTGGCCGCTCCGAGTCAGGCCGAAGAGGAACACCGAACCGTGCTCTCGCGCGGTGCCGGCCGCCGCGACGGGCATCCAGGAGCCCCCGAAGTCGAGCTCCTCCTTGGGGAGTGGGATCCAGGGCCCGTCGCCGAGGCGAATCGCGAACGCACCGGAAGCCTGGACCACGAGCGCGGGTGATACCACGGCCAACGTCGGTGACGACTCGTAGAAGCGCGACGGCACCGACGGGAGGAGCTGCCACTCGTCGTCGGCGCCGTCGCGGCGGTACGACACGACGTGATTCTCGTAGTCGACGTAGATGACGCGCTCGCCGTCGCGCGCCGCAGACATCGCCGCGGGGTTGAGGGTCGGGGGTTGTGCGAGCTCGCGCCACGTCCCGCGGACGGGGTCGTACGCGATCGCCCCCGGCGTGTAGAAGCCCAGCTGACCGACGACGACCAGCTCCTCGCCGGTCCAGACCGCCACTGGGCGATCGAGATGGATCGGCGGTTCGGGCAGGCGATGCCACTGACCGGTTTCCACGTCGAGCGACGCGTTGGCGGTCGCGCTGATGACCGACGCACCCGTGGAGGTGAGGTCCGTGACCGAGCCGCCTTGGGTGGTGCTCGGGACGTCGTCGAGCTTCCGCCACGTGTTGGTCTTCGGATTCCACAGCGCGACGCTGCGCACCGCGGGCGATGACCACACCGCGATCGGTCGCGACGGCCGACACGCCGTTCATGTTCGTCGGGAGTGGACTCGGGGCCATCGTGCGCCACGTATCGGTCGCCGGGTCGTAGACCGCGCCGTCGGCGTATTGCCGGTCGGGCCCGGGCAGGCCGAGGTTGAAGGCCTCGACGTCGCCTCCCCAGACCATCAGCTCGTCGCCGGTCCAGACCACGGCCGCGTCGGCACGAGGCTCCAGCGGGAACGGCTTGAGCAGCTCGATGCCGTCACGAGCTCCCGTCGTGACCGCGGGCTTCGAAGGCGTGGACGTGTCCGAGGAGCGCGTGGCGAACCACAGGCCGCCGATGAGCAACGCGACCGCTGCGGCCGCGGTCACCGCCACGAGCGGTCGCCACAGGGGGCGGCTCGCCCGTCTCGGTTCGGTGGTGACGACGGTGAGGTCCGTGGCGCGCACTGGTTCGACGGTGTCCACCACCGCGTCGCCATAGCGCTGCAGCTGTTCGATGACATCAAGCACGGGTCTCCACCTCCAAGTCGCGGCGCAGGCGTTCGAGCGCGCGTCCGACGTGTGTGCCGATCGCCGACGCGCTGATGTCCAGCGCGTCGGCCGCCTCGGCGTACGTCCAACCGCAGGCGTGGACGAGCCACACCGCGCTGCGTTGCCGTTCGGGAGCGCGAGCAGCGCCGGGATCAGCGCGGGCTCGACGTCGGGGATCCGGAGTGACTCCGGCGCCGGAAGCCGCGGTTGATTACGGCGACGGGTGCGGGACTGCCCGACGCGGAACAGATAGCCCGCCGGGTTGTCGAGCGCCTGCACCTCGGCCCAGTGCTCCCACGCGTAGGCCAACGCCTCGGCGACGGCCTCCTGGGCGACATCGACGCCTCGGCACCCGATGAACGCCCGCCGCAGCCGGGGTTCGACCGCGCGGACGAACCCGTCGAAGTCCCCCGATTGATCGGCTGCGTCCATGAATGCCCCCTCCATGGGTAGAGAGCCCCCGCATCATGAACCGCGCCACACCCCATCTCCCCGGTCCCGCTCCTTTCGGCGTGAGTTCGCGTGGCCAGAGCGACGCGAAGTCACGCCGAAACGAGCATTGCCGGGGCTATTCGGAGCGGAGGACGGTGGCGGGGTGGGTGCGGGCCGAGAGGAACGCGGGGATGGCCGCGATCAGGTTGGCCAGGACGATCGTGGCCGGGATCGCGAGCAGCAGGGCCGCGGTCGGGATGATCGAGTCCGGTGCGACACCGAGCGCGTCGGCGAAGCCGCTCCACGCGACCCGGCCGAGCAGCAGCCCGACCGGGATCCCGATGAGCAACGCAACCGCCGCCATCGTCGTCGCCTGCCACGCGGTCACCGCGGATACCTGGCGGCGCACGAAGCCCAGTGTCTTCAGCACCGCGGTGTCGCGCCGGCGGCGACGAACGGACGTGACGAGGACGTGGCCCAGCGCTCCGATCGCCATCAGTGCCAGCACCGCAGCCAAGAGCAAGGGCGTGCCGCGCACTCGCGTGTAGTTGCTGAGGTCGCCCGGGCGCTCCGCGGTCGCCACACAGTCGGGATCGCCGCCGCAGAACTCCAGGCGACCGACGGCCTGCTGCAGTCGTCGCCGGACGGCGACCGTGTCGGCACCCCGCTTCACCCGTACCAGCATGAACGAGAACTTGTCGTCGGACGGGGCCGAAGGATCGGCGAAGACCTCGGCGCGGGTCGCGGCGCCCTCGCCCAGGTTCGTGGGAGTGAAGCTGCCCGCCCCGAGCTTGGGGAAGACGGCCCGCCCGACGATGCGCATCGTGCGGGGCGTCTCCTGCGCGATCACCTTCACGGAGTCGCCGACCGCGAGCCCGGTTCGGTGGAGGGTGCGGGTGCCGAGCACGATCTCCCGGTTGTCCTGCGGTGCGCGGCCTTCGAGGAGCGTCGGGAAGATCGATCCCCGGATGGAGTCGATGCCGAGCGCGGCCACGGTCCGACCGCCGATCCGTAGGTCGCCGTAGTTCGCGCCGGCGATCGCCGCGACCGCGGGATCCCGGCGCAGCGCACCAACCGCCTGCTGCTGGTGGACGGGGAAGAACCCGTTGCCCGCCTTGAAGCTCCAGTCCCAGCCGTAGAGGCGAGGCGTGTTCGCGACGTGGTCGAGATTGGAGGTGAACGTGAACGCCGCGACGACCGCCGCGATCGCCAGGCCGGAGGTGATGAGCACACTCCGTACCGGAACGCTCGTCCGCCCTCGTCCGGAACGCAGCGCGGCGCGGATCCCGATGACGGACGACGGCGCGAGGCCGGCACCGGCGATCGTGAGCGCTCCGAATCCGTGTTCCCGTCCAGCGCGCACCGCGCGGGCTGGCCCCCGGCGTTGCTCGCGGCGCGCCAGGCCGGATGCAACGCAACGGCGACGAACAGGACCACGATGCCGACGAAACCGAGTCCGAGCACCGCGACGTTGATCGCGAAGCCCGGGTGTGGTTCCGCGAGCCGGGCCGGACCGATCGGCATCAGAGGTGAAGCGACAGCCGCGGCCACCACCGCAACGAGCGCACCGACGACCGAGATCACACCGACGCGTGTCATCGCGGCTGCGAAGAGATCGCGCCGCGTCATTCCCATGGCGCGCAACGTCGGGTAGTCGTCCGAGTCGAGCGAGATCTGCCGCGTGAGCACCTGCCCGATGACGAGGAGGAACACCACACCGGCCAGGAGCGCGAACACACCCAGCGCCAGTGCCTGAGGCTCGATCGCTCGCTCGACCTGGGCGAACGGCTCGGCGCGGTCGGATACCAGGACCTCGCGCGGATCACCGCCGTGCTCGCGCAGCAGCCGGTTCATCTCCGCCCGGAATTCGGGGACATCCGCCTTGCCGCGGCGCAGGCGGATGACTTCGAACCCGTAGTCCTGACTCTGCGCCCTGTGGGCACGGAAGTACGCCGGGGTGAGGTAAACGAACTGCAGCGAGTCGTACTGTGCGGTCGGTACCACCTCGTTGGGATAGACGCCGATACCGACGATCTTCAGGTGGACCTTCTCGCCGTCCGCCGGATTGATCTCGGCCACCTCGGTCTGAGCCGGCGTGAAGGCGAGCCAGTCGAGGGTGTCACCCACCTTCAGGTGCTGCGCCCTGGCCATCGCCCGGTTGACGAGCACCTCGTCGGCTCGCCTCGGGTTCGGGCGCCGGCCACTGACGACGTTCGGCTTGTCGATCGTGTTGCCGTACCGGTCGTCGGTTCCGGCGAAGTGATAGGGCGAGTTCGTATCCATCTCGAACGAACCGAGCACCATCGCGGCGATGCGGCCCGCCCGCTCGACCTGCGGGAGCGCCTCGAGCTCGTCGTCGAACTTCGCGATCTCGGGGTCCTTCGGGCTCCCGGCGGAGATGTAGAGATCCTCGGCGTGGCTCTCGGCCCGGAACCGCTCGAACGCGGTGCCGGTGCGGCGGGCACCGGCTGCCGCGGTGAGCACCACGGCGCCCGCCAGGCCGATCGCGAGCGCGACGCCGAGCCATGACACCCAACGCGTGCGGAGGTCCGCCCGGAGGCGGGCTCTGACGGCCCTCATCGGGCCAGTCTGACGGTCATCGGCCCGCCGACCCAGGTTGCCTCCCCGCCCAACACCAGGCGTGCTAGCACCCCTATCCGGGCAGCGCGGCGAGCGCGGCGAGCTGCTCGCAGTAGTGCTCGACGGAGTGGTGGACGAAGCGCGCCGCGAGCGCGGTCGCCCCGATGTCGCGGTACCGAGCGAGCTGCTCGGCGACGTGGCCGGGCTCGGCGGAGGGGTCCAACGGACGGTCGTTCTGCACGATCACATCGAGCGGTTCCTCGCGGGAAGCCCACGCCTCGGTCTCGCGGGCGCGGTCCAACATCTGACCGAGCTCGGCGGTGCGGAGCCCGAACGGCGCCCAGCCGTCGGCGAGCTCGACGGCCCGTCGGAGCGACCGAGCCGTCCGGCCGCCGACCCAGATGGGAACCTTCGGTTGTAGTGCGGCGGGCTCGACGACGAACCCACCGAAGGTGAAGTACTCGCCGTCGTAGGTGGGCTCCTCGTGCGCGAGCGCGGCGCGCAGCGCGCGGATGGCGTCGTCGCCCATCGGCCCGCGGTCCTCGAACTCCGCGCCGAGCAGCACGAACTCGTCCTCGAGCGAGCCGACCCCGACCCCGAGCACCAGCCGACCGTTGCTCACCTGGTCCAGCGTGCCGTAGCGCTTCGCGATCGCGAGCGGGTGGTGGTAGCCGAGGACGAGCACGAACGTCGTGAAGCGAATGCTCGTGGTGCGCGCCGCGAGATAGCCGAACGTCGCGAGCGGGTCCCAGTACGTCGCGCCACGCGTCGCCGCCGCGTCGACCGGCACCGCGACGTGCTCACTGCAGGTGCAGAAGTCGTACCCGAGTCGCTCCGCCTCCTCGACGACTCGCGTCACCTGCGCGATTCCGCCGGTCTCCTCCCACTGCGCGTGGGCTCCCGGCAACCGCGTCAGCACCGGCGTCACGATCCCGAGCCTCATCACCCCATCATCCCCCGGTGCGGTCAGAGCGCTCCGGTCACGACCGCTACTTGCGGGGGAGCTTGATCGCCTTCTTGGCGATGATGTTCTTCTGGATCTCCGTCGCGCCGGCGCCGATCGAGGTGTAGCGCTGCCAGGAGTAGTTGCGGGTCCAGGTGCCACCGTCGATCGCGTCGGGGCCGCCCTTGGCGAGCACGCCCGACGGCGCCGAGCAGGTCCACCGCGAGCTCGGCGAGGGTCTGGCTGATCTTGGACCACTGCAGCTTGGCCAGCGGCACCTCGGGCCAGTTCGGCTGGCCCTTGATGATCTTCGTGAGCGCCCGGTAGTTGAGCAGCCGGGTCAGCTCGATGTCCGCGAAGGCACGGGCGATGCGCTCGCGTAGCTCGGGGTCCTCCAACGCGTCCGGGTTGACCGCGTGCGCGACGGAGATCATCGACTTCAGGTCCGACGCCATCGTGATCGACAGCCCCGCAGTGCCGACGCGCTCGTGGCCGAGCGTGCTCATCGCGACCTGCCAGCCCTCACCCTCGCCCCCGAGCCGGCAGTCCATCGGGATCTCGGCGTCGGTGAACCACACCTCGTTGAGCATCGTGTCGCCGGTGATGTCACGGATCGGGCGGCACTCGATGCCGGGTGTCTCCATGTCGATGATGAACGCGGTGATGCCCTCGTGCTTCGCGCCGCGCTCGAACGCGGTCGGGTCGGTGCGCAGGAGGAACAGTCCCCACTTCGCGAGGTGCGCGGACGAGATCCAGGTCTTCTGCCCGTTCACGACGTAGTGCTCACCGTCGAGGATCGCCATCGTGCGCATGTTCGCGAGGTCCGAGCCGGCCTCGGGCTCGCTGAACCCCTGGCACCAGTGCTCGTCCGCGTTGAGGATGCACGGCAGCCAACGCTGTTGCTGCTCGGGCGTGCCCCACTTGATGATCATCGGGCCGATCTGCCAGATGCCGTTCGGGTTGTAGATGCCCGGGGCGCGCACCCGCGCCATCTCCTCGGCGTACAGCGCGTTCTGGACCGGGGTGGCCTCGCGACCGTTCCAGTCCTTCGGCCAGTTGATCGCGGCCCAGCGGCCTTCGTTCAGCCGGCGCTGCCAGTCCTTGCGCTTCTCCTGGGTGCGGTCGAAGCCGGACACCTGGTTGCCGCCCGGATCGTCGTCGCGGTTCCAGGTCTCGAGGAACTTCGTGAGGTTCACGTCGAGCCAGGCCCGCAGCTCGTCGCGGAACGCTTCGTCCTCGGCCGTGAAGGAGAAGTCCATAACGGGGGTCGAGGCTAACACGCGTGTCAGGTTTCTCCGATAGCCTCCGGGCCCATGGATTTCACGTTTTCTGAGGATCAGGACGCCCTGCCGCGACTCGGTGCGCGCGTTCCTGGCCGACCGCTCGCCGAGCACCTACGTGCGCGCGATGGGCGACGACGAGCGTGGCTTCGACGACGGCGATCTGGAACCAGATCGTGGAGCTCGGCTGGACCGGCATCCTGGTCCCCGAGGAGCAGGGCGGGCTCGGCCTGGACCTGGTCGACGCGGTGGTCGTGCTCGAGGAGATGGGCCGCGTCCCGTTCCCCGGGCCCTACTTCTCGTCCGCGATCGAAGCGACGATCGCGGCGCGCCGGCTCGGTGCGTTCGACCTGCTCGAAGGCCTCGCCGACGGTTCGAAGCGCGGCACGATCGCGCTCGACGAGCTCGGCCACGGCGACCCGGTCGACCGCATCCGCACCCGAGCGCGGCGCAAGGGCGCGGACTGGGTGCTCACCGGGCTGAAGCCGCTCGTGCTCGACGGTCACACCGCGGACTGGGTCATCGTCGCGGCGCGCACGCAGGAAGGGATCGGCTCGTTCCTCATCGAGTCGCCGGACGCGGAGTACGTCCCGACGATGGATCCGACGCGCAAGGCGGCGCGCATCGTGCTCGACGAGACGACCGCGACGCCGCTCGGTCCGATCGGTGACCACCAGGCGATCTGGCGGCGCATCGCGGACGACTCGACGGTCGGTCTCGCCGCCGAGCTCGTCGGCGTGTGCGAAGCCGCCCTGGAGATGGCGGTCGAGTACTCGAAGGCGCGCGTGCAGTTCGACAAGCCGATCGCGACCCACCAGGTGATCCAGCACAAGATCGTCGACATGCTCCACCAGCTCGAGCTCGGTCGGGTCGGTGTGCACTTCGCCGCCTGGTCCTCCGATGTGGACGACGAGCACCGGTCACGCGCCGCCGCGATCGCGAAGAGCTCGATGGCCGAGGGCGCCGTGTTCGTCACCGCGGAGAACATCCAGGTGCACGGCGCGGTCGGGTTCACCTGGGACAGCGACGCACAGTTCTTCTACAAGCGGGCGAAGCAGAACGACATCCTGCTCGGGTACCAGGGTTGGCAGCGCCAGCGCGTCGCCGACCTCGTCCTCGACGCCCCGTAACCGCCCGGCCCGATACGTTCTCGGCACGATGAAGCAGTCCACAGGGGCTTGAGCGTGCCGAGAACGATGACGGTCCGACGACGCGGTCGCGGAGCATGTCCACGCGGGTGACTCGCTGCACCTCATGGTCGGGCACACCCGGTGGAGCGCGGCGGCTCGCGAAGTGGTGCGGCAGTGGTGGGACCGGGATCCGCACTTCACCCTCGTCATGCTCAGCCTGTCGAGTCTCGGCGCGCTGTTCTTCCGTGGTGGGCTCGTCGACCGGGTGATCACCGGGTACTCCGGTGACACGTTCCCGAACTTCACTCCGAACCCGTGGTTCCAGCGGGCATACCAATCGGGCGCCGTCGAGGTCGAGCACTGGTCCTTCCTCGCGTTCACCCAGCGCCTCGAAGCCGCGGCGAAGGGACTCCCCGCGATCGCCACCGCGCTCGCTGGTCGGGTCGTCGATGGCCGCCAACGACGGGTTCACGGAAGTCGAGACGCCGTTCGGAACGGTCGGCCTGCTCGCGCCGCTCGTACCGGACGTCGCGATCCTGCACGCGCCGGTCGCGGACGAGGCCGGGAACGTCGCGATCGCACCGCCGCTGCTCGAAGGGGTGTGGGGTGCGCTGGCCGCGCGCCGGGGCGCGATCGTCACGGTCGAGCAGGTCGTCGAATCTCTCACCGAGTACTCGGATCTCGTGCGGATCCCGGCGCACCGGGTCCTGGCTGTGTGCGAGACGCCGATGGGCGCGCATCCCGGTGGGCTCTTCCCGGGCGCGCTGCCGGTCGAGCGGATACGGCGAGGACTACGACTTCTGGGTCGAGGCCCGCGCCGCGACGCGCCGTGCCGACTACGACGAATGGATCCGGCACTGGGTGCTCGAACCGGAGACGCAGGCCGACTACCTCGATCGACTCGGACCCGAGCGGGTGACCGCGCTCCGTACCAAGGCGCGCCCCGACTCGTGGCAGGTCGACGAGGAGGCTCACCCACCGGACCTCGACGCGCCAGTGAACGCCTGGGAGATCGCCGCGACCTTCGGCGCGCGTCACCTCGCTGACCGGGTCGCGGCGCTCGACGCGGACGCGGTGCTCGCGGGCGCCGGTGTGGCGAACCTCGCTGCGTGGCTCGGCGTCGCCCTCGCCCGCGCGCAAGGGAGCGACGTGCAGCTCACCGCGGAGATCGGGCTCTGGGGCTACGAGCCCACCCTCGCGGATCCGTTCGTGCTCAACCACCGCAACTTCCCGTCCGCGACGATGCTCGGCGACGCGGCGATGGTGCTCGAGACGATCGTCGGCGGTCCGGGCACCGTGACCATCGGCTGTCTCGGCGGCGCGCAGGTGGACCGGAACGGCAATGTGAACTCCACCCTGATCCCCGACGGTCCGTTCCTCGTCGGTTCGGGCGGGGGCAACGACGTGGCCAGCGTCGCCTCGGAAGTGGTGGTCGTCGCGACGCTCACGAAACAGCGGACTCCCAACGAGTGCGGCTACATCACGTCGCCCGGCCGAGTCGGTGCGTGCCTTGGTGACCGACCTCGGCCGGCTCGAGAAGCCGACGCCGGACGGGGACCTCGAGCTCGTGGCGGTACCGGCCGGGCCGGAGCCGCTGGCGGACAGGATCGAGCGCGCCCGCGCCGCGTGCGGATGGCCGCTGGCCGTCGCCGACGACGGTGGAGGAGCTGCCCGGACCGACGGCGGACGAGATCGCGGCACTCCGCCGCTGGGATCCCCGGGGCTGGTTCCTCCGCAGCTAGCCGCACACGGTGGCCCGGCTCGGACCCCGATCCGTCTACGCTCAGCCCGCGTATGGCCCGGGTGGTGCTGCAACACGTCACGAAGCGATTCGGCGATGTGGTCGCGGTCGACGACCTCTCGCTCGAGATCTTCGACCGGGAGTTCCTCGTGCTCCTCGGTCCGTCGGGGTGCGGCAAGTCCACGGCGCTCCGCATGATCGCCGGGCTCGAGGTTCCGTCGGAGGGCACGATCCGGATCGGGGACCGCGTCGTCGACGACGTGGAACCGAAGGACCGCAACGTCGCCATGGTCTTCCAGAGCTACGCGCTCTACCCGCACATGTCGGTGCGCAAGAACATCGAGTTCCCGCTCAGGACCCGCAAGGTCGCGGCAGACGAACGCGAGCGTCTGGTCCTCGAGGCGGCGGAGACGCTCGGTCTCGACGAGCTGCTCGACCGGAAGCCGGCACAGCTCTCGGGTGGGCAACGCCAGCGGGTCGCGCTTGGCGCGCGCCATCGTGCGCCGACCCGACGCGTTCCTCATGGACGAGCCGTTGTCGAACCTCGACGCCAAGCTGCGGGTCCAGACGCGCGCCGAGCTCGTCGAGCTCCAACGCCGGCTCGAAGCCACCGTCGTGTACGTCACGCACGACCAGGTCGAGGCAATGACGATGGGGCACCGCATCGCGATCATGAGCGACGGCGTCCTGCAACAGGTGGGTCCCCCGCAGTCGGTGTACGAGAAGCCCGCGAACCTGTTCGTGGCCCGGTTCATCGGGAACCCGGCGATGAACACCGTCGCCGGTCCGGTGGTGCGCCGACGGCGACGGGGTGGCGGTGGCGATCGGTGGGAGCCGGATTCCGGTACCCCCTCCGTACGCTCGGGCGATCGCCGGGGCGTCACTGACCGGTGTGGTCATCGGCGTGCGTCCCGAGCATCTCCATCTCGCGCCGGACGGCTTGCTGTCCGCGACCGTGTCCGTGGTCGAGTCGCTCGGTCACGAGCGCCATGTGATCTGCCGGCTCGAAGACGGCCAGATGGTGATCGTGCGCCAGCCGTCCTCGGACCAGGCGCCGGGCGAGGGCTCGTGGGTCCGCCTGGCGACCGAGCTCCAGCATCTCCACCTCTTCGATGCCGACACCGAGCTCCGGGTGGAGCCGGCGTGACCTTCTCCGGCGACTCCGGGACGCTCGGCGCGCGTGGCCGACGTCGGCGAAGCCGACCGGATCGAGACGGAGGTCCCGCGCCGAGCGGGGAAGCGGTTCGGGCGCCGACGCCTGCGGGAGATGGGGTTCGCCTACCTGTTGCTCATCCCGTCGCTGATCATCTTCGCGGTGTTCGTGTTCTATCCGTTCTTCCGCAACTTCTACCTCGGCTTCTACAAGACGCCACCGTTCCCCGGCCTCCCGACGCGCTACGTCGGCTTCGATCAGTACCGTGACGTCCTCTCGTCGCAGGACTTCATCGACAGCCTGAAGACGACGGTCGGCTTCGCGCTGCTCACGGTGCCGGCCGGCATCGTCGCTCGGGCTGGGGCTCGCCGTGCTCGCGAACCAGCAGCTCCGCGGGATCGGCATCTACCGCACGATCTTCTCGTCCACGATCGCGACGTCGGTCGCCGTCGCGTCGGTGATCTTCGGCACCCTGTTCAACCCGGTGGTCGGCCTGCTGCCGTGGCTCGGCATCAATCCGCAGCCGCCCATCCTCGAGAACCCGGATCTCGCGCTGATCGGGGTGGCCATCATCACGATCTGGCAGACGCTGGGCCTCACGTTCATCCTCATGTCGTCCGGGCTGCAGTCGATCCCGGAAGAGATGCACGAGGCCGCGCGCGTCGACGGTGCCGGACCGTGGCGGCGGTTCTGGAAGGTGACCCTGCCCCTGCTGTCGCCGACGATCTTCTTCGCGGTCGTCGTCGGCTCGATCTTCGCGTTCCAGACGTTCGGCCAGATCGACATCCTCACCCAGGGCGGACCGCTGCGCCGGACGAACGTCCTCACCTACTTCGTCTACACGACGCTGCGGCAGGACAACAACGACGGCAAGGCCGCGGTCCTCGCGGTCGCGCTCTTCTTCATCACGTTCACCCTCACGCTGATCCAGATGCGCGTGCTCGAACGGCGGGTGCACTATGGCCGGTAGGCCGCGCGCTCGCCGGATCGTCGGGAAGGTGCTGCGCTACCTGCTGCTCACGGTGCTGGCGATCGTGGTGATCTTCCCGCTGTACATGACCGTCGTGAACTCGCTGCTCAAGCCGGCGCAGATCGCGGCGAAACCGCCGACGTTCTTCCCCACGAACCCGCAGTGGGGGAGCTACAGCGAGGCCTGGAACGCCGGCGACATGTCGACGTACCTCGTCAACAGCGCGATCATGACGATGATCATCACCGTCGGGCAGGTCGTCACCGCGATCCTCGCCGCGTACGCGTTCGCGTTCCTCGAGTTCCCGCTCAAGCGCACGCTCTTCCTCGTGTTCCTGTCCACGCTGATGATCCCCTTCGAGATCACGATCGTCACGAACCTCTCCACCATCAACGACCTCGGTTGGTACGACTCGTATCCAAGGGCTCGCGGTCCCGTTCCTCGCCACCGGGTTCGGTGCGTTCCTGTTGCGGCAGGCGTTCCTGCAAGTGCCGCGCGATCTGCAGGACGCGGCGGCGCTCGACGGTTACGGCCACTGGAAGTTCATGACCCGGGTCGCGGTGCCGCTCGCGCGGCCGGCGGTCGCGGCGCTCGGCGTCTTCGCGTTCCTCGGCGCCTGGAACCAGTACCTCTGGCCGCTGCTCGTCACCAAGGACGAGAAGTACCGCACGGTGCAGATCGGCCTGAAACAGCTGCGGGCCACCAGCATCGACCAGGTGAACGTCACGTTCGCCGGGGTGATCATCGCGGCCCTGCCCCTCGTGATCCTGCTCCTGCTCTTCCAGAAGCAGCTGGTGCGCGGCCTCACGGCCGGTGCCGTGAAAGGCTGACCCGGCCGGTCATCGCGATCGGCCGCGACGACCACTGGAGCGTGCCATGACTCGATCCAACCTTCGTGTGCTCGCCGGCAGCCTGGTCGCGGCGCTCGCGTTGGCGGCGTGCGGCGGTGGGGAGGCGGGAGCGACGCGCCGACGGCGAGCTCGCTGCCGAAGTGCCCGCTCGACGCGCTGAAGCAGGCGTCGAAGCCGGTCGTGGTCGAGTTCTGGCACGCGCTCAGCCGGGCCAACGAAGAGACGTTGCAGCGGCTCACGGACCAGTTCAACTCGTCGCAGCAGCGACGTCTCGGTGCGGCTCGTGAACCAGATCGGCTACAAGGAGAACCTCGAGAAGTTCCGTGCCGGACTCGGTGGGACCGCGCTGCCCGACCTGATCATGGTCGAGGACACCGCGACCCAGCAGATGATCGACACGCAGGCGACGTTGCCCGCGCAGGCGTGCATCAAGGCCGACAAGTACGACACGAGTGACTACCTCCAACGCGTGCTCGACCGCTACACCGTCGACGACGTGCTGTGGCCGATGCCGTTCAACGTCTCGAACCCGGTCTTCTACTACGACAAGAACGCGTTCCGGGCGGCGAACCTCGACCCGGAAAACCCGCCCGCGACGCTCGACGAGGTCAAGGCCGACGCGCTGGCGATCAAGGGCGCGGGCTACCCGTACGGCTTCGGGATGAAGCTCGACCCGTGGTACCTCGAGCAGTGGTCGGCGAAGGCGGACAAGCTCTATGTGAACCAGGAGAACGGGCGCAAGGCCCGGGCCACGAAGTCCGTGTTCGACGACGCGACCGGCCGCGAGATCTTCTCCTGGATGGCGGACATGGTGAAGACCGGGGCGGCGAAGACGAACAGTGCCGACGGCCCGAGCCAGTACGACAACCTGCTCGGGATCCGGAGCAAGGAGGTGGGCATGACGATCGACTCGTCCGGGAGCCTGGGCACGATCTCCCAGGTCCTGGCGACCCCGGGAGAGAGCGGGGGCGTGGAGCTCGGGGTCGGTCCGATGCCGGGCCCGCCGGGGCGGGGCGGCGTGCTGGTCGGCGGCGGGGCGCTCTACATCGTCAAGCGCTCGGCGCCGGAGAAGCAGGCCGCGGCGTGGCAGTACCTCAAGTTCCTCGACTCACCGCAGGCCCAGGCCGACTTCGCCGCCGGCACCGGCTACGTGCCGATCCGCAAGTCGTCGATCGAGCTTCCGGCGATCCAGAACCTCTGGCAGACCAACCCGGGCTACAAGGTCGCGTACGACCAGCTGGTGTCCGGCGTCGACTCCGTCGCGACGCAGGGCCCGGTGATCGGTGCGTACCAGGCGGTGCGCGACGCGGTGCTCGCGGGTGAGCAGGAGATGTTCACCCAGGGCAAGAGCCCGCCGGCCGCGTTGTCGAGCGCGGCGAACCAGGCCGACCGGGCGATGCAGGAGTACAACTCGAGGGTCGCCGGCTGACATGAAGGCGCGGTGCCCTCGTCGCGCTGGGCGCCGTCGTCGCGCTGGCGCCTCGCGGCCTGCAGCGGGGGGAGTGACAGCGTCGACGTCCGGCCCGACCGGCTGCCCGCTCGGCGCGCTCGACCGGGCGAAGGGCCCGGTGCAGATCACGTTCTGGCACGTCCAGGCCCGGGCGAACCTCGACGAGCTGAAGCGCCAGGTGGCCAAGTTCGAGGCATCCCAGTCGAAGGTGCGCGTGAAGCTCGTCGATCAGACCGGCTACCGCGAGTCGCTGCAGAAGTACAAGGCCGGATTGACGAGCGGTGACCTGCCGGACCTCGGTCAGTTCGAGGAGACCGCGGTGCAGACGCTGCTCGACTCGGAGAGCACCGTCACGATGCAGGACTGCGTGAAGGCGGACCACTACTCCCTCTCGGACTTCATCCCGCGGACCATCAGCTACTACACCGTCGACCATCAGCTGCGCGCGCTGCCGTGGCCCGTGTCGAATCCGATCCTCGTCTACGACAAGAGCAAGTTCCGAGCGGCCGGGCTCGACCCCGAGCGGCCCCCGGCAGACGCTCGACGAGGTGCGCGAGATGTCCCGGACGATCGTTGCTAGCGGCGCGGCGAAGTACGGGATCGCGCTGCGGACCCAGGACTACTTCAACGAGTTCTTCTACGCCAAGGCCGGCCAGCAGTACGTCAACCACAACGGAGGCCGCGACGGCCGAGCCACGAAGGCGCTGCTCGACAACCCGACCGGGCGCAAGATCTGGACCTGGTGGAAGGACATGGTGGACTCCGGGCTCGCGCTCAACACGGGCTCGGCCGAGGGCAACTTCGATCACCTGCTCGCGATCGGGACCGGTGACGCGGCCATGTCGATCGAAGCCTCGAGCGCGCTCGGGACCATCCTCCAGGTGCTCCAGAGTGGCCAGTACGCCGGGGTGGATCCCGCGGCCGGACCGCTGCCGAGCCTGAAGCCCGGTGGCGGGGTACCCGTCGGCGACGGCTCGCTGTGGATCTCGAAGCGCTCGTCGCCGGCCAAGCAGGCCGCGGCCTGGGAGTTCGCGAAGTTCCTCGTCGCGCCGGAGCAGCAGGCTTCGCTCACCGCGGCCACCGGATACGTGCCGGTGCGGATCTCCGCGGCGTCGTCTCCCCGAGTGCTGCGCGTTCTGGGCGGAGCAGCCCGCGTTCAAGGTCGCGTACGACCAGCTGCTGGTCCCGGGGGGTCCCGCGGCGAACGGGTCGGTGATCGGCAACTACCTGGGGGTGCGCGACGCCGTCACGGACGGGCTCACGTCGATGCTCACCCAGGGCAAGTCCGTCGACGACGCGCTCGCCGATGCGCAGACCAACGCCGACCGCGCGATCGCCGACTACAACGATCGGATCCGCTGACCCCACCGCGCCGACACTCGGTGGGTCGGGTCAGGTGCGTTGGAGGATGGTGACGCTGGCGTTGGCGCCGCGGCCGACGGTGTGGGCGAGCCCGACCCGGGCGTCCTCCACCTGGCGCACGCCGGCCTGGCCGCGCAGCTGGTGCACGAGCTCGACCACCTGACCCAGCCCCGACGCGCCGAGCGGCTCACCCTTCGAGAGCAACCCTCCCGACGCGTTGACCGGACGGCGGCCACCGAGCTCGGCATCCCCCGAGTCGAGGATCGCGCGTTGCTCGCCGCGCGCGCAGAGGCCGAGCTCTTCCCAGGCCAAGAGCTCGCGGGCCGCGTCGGTGTCCTGGCACTCGACGAGGTCAACGTCGTCAGGACCGACGCCCGCGGCCGCGTACGCGTCCTGCGCGGCGAGGGTCGACGGGGGAGTGATCGCCGTGTCGTCGATGCCGGCGAGCGGCGTCGCCTCACCCAGCACGCTGCCGGGCAGATGGGAGCGGAGCACCGCCGCGGAGAGCATGACCCGACCGGTTGCCGAGCCGGTCGCGCGTGCTGCAGCACGACGGCGGCCGCACCCTCGTTCGGGGAGCAGAGCATGAAGAGGTGGAGCGGATCGCACACGAGCCGCGACCCGAGCACCTCCTCCGACCGTCACTTCCTTGCGAAACATCGCGTTCGGGTTGTGCACCCCGTGACGACGGTTCTTCACCACGACGCGAGCCAGGTCGTCCTGCGTCAGACCGGACTCGCGCAGCAGTCGCTGCGCGCGCAACGCGAAGTAGGCGGGGGTAGCCGCCAGCCCGGCCTCCTCGCGCCACGGCTCGAAGAAGCTGGACCGGATGATCCCCTTGGGCATCTTCTCCATGCCGAACACCAGCACGCAGTCGTACTGCCCGGCCCGGATCGCGCCGGCCGCCAGCTGCAATGCGGCCGCGCCGCTCGCGCACCCGGCTTCGATGTCGACGATCGGGATGCCGGTGAGCGCGAGCGCGCCGAGCACCTTGTGCCCCGCGGCGACTCCCGCGTACGCGGTGCCGCAGAACGCGGCCTGGAAGTCGCCGCGGCCGATGCCCGCCTCGGTGAGCGCGCCCTGGACCGCGGTCACTCCGAGGTCGGTGACCGAACGGTCCTCGAAGCGGCCGAACGGATGGATCCCGACCCCCGCGATCTCGACCGCCGTCGCGCTCACGGTGCGAACTCCCACGTCTCCACCGCGACACCGTCGTCGCCGACGTGCAGCGGCACGATCTGCAGGTGCACCGGGAGTCCCTCGACGAAGGTGTCGTCGGGGACTGCGAGTCGGGTGATCACCCGCACACCCTCCGGCAGCTCGACCACGCCGAACCCGAACGGCACCGTGCCGCAGGTAGCCCGGGCGGCGGCCGCGTTCACCGTGGTCCAGAGCCAGAGCGTTCCGGTGGCGGAGAGCACGGCGTCCGTCACCGAGGTCGAACCGCAGTACGGGCAGACGGACACTCGCGGGAACGTGTGATTGCCACAGCGCGTCGCACCGGGTCCCGAGCAAGCCGGGGGGATCCACCTGGAACAACCCGTCCTGCACCGCGCGGGCCGTCATGTGATGCCCCGGTCCGCGCAACATCGTGATCTCGGCCGGCTCGAGGCCGAGCAGGGTGGACAGCACCTCGTCGGTGTGCTCACCCAGTCGCGGCGCGCCCGCGGGAACCGGCGCCGGCTCGCCGACGAACCGCGGGTAGGGCGCCTGCTGGCGCATCGGTCCGGCCACCGGATCGTCGACGGACACGAGGTCGTCGCGCGCCGCGAAGTGCGGATCCCCGAAGATGTCGGCCGCGGTGTAGGCGGTCGCCACCGGGACGTCACACGCCACGCACGCCTCCTCGACCTCCGCCGCGGTGTGCTGTACCGGTCCAGTCCGCCACGATGCCGTTGATCTCGTCGTTGCGTTCGGCCCGGTCCGCGAGGCGGGCGAAGCGAGGATCGTCGGCGAGCTCGGGCATCGCCATCGCGCGGCAGAGCCGGGAGAAGTTCGCGTCGGAGCCGGCCACGATGCAGACGAACTTGTGGTCCGCGGTGGGGTAGTTGTCGAGCGGCGCGCTGTTGGCGAGGCGGTTGCCTTCGCGATTCCGCACCACCCCGAGCTGGTCGTACGCCGCGAGGGTCCACTCGAGCACCCGCAGCGCGGCGCCGTAGAGCGCGGCGTCGATCACCGCGCCCTTCCCGGAACGGTGCACGTCGCGGGCGTACAGCGCGGCCGTCGTCGCCTGGGCCGCGAACACCCCGGTGAGGTAGTCGGAGATCGTGACGCCGACGCGCACCGGTGGCCGATCCGGGTAGCCGGTGAGATGGAGCAGCCCGCCGTACCCGATGCCGAGGCGATCGAGGCCCGGGCCGCTTCGAGTACGGCCCGTCCTGGCCGAAGGTGCTGATGCGCACGGTCACGAGGTCGTCCTCGAGATCCGCCGGGTGCGATGTGCCACCGCTCGAGCGTGCCGGGGCGGAAGTTCTCGACGACGACGTCTGCAGTCGCGGCCAGCCGGCGGAACAGGTCCTGGCCCTCGGGCTGGCGCAGGTCGAGCGTGATGCTCTTGCGGCCGCGGCCCTCGACGGCCCAGAACAACGAGTAGTCGTCGTCACCTTCGGCGGCGCCCGGGACGAACGGCCCGATCTCGCGCATGAAGTCGCCGGTACCCGGCTGCTCGATCTTGATGATCTCCGCGCCCTGCTCGCCGAGGAGGCCGGCGCAGAACGGAGCGGCGATGCGGGTGCCGAGATCGAGCACCCGGATCCCGGTGAGCGGTCCCGCCATCAGGCCTGGTCGGCCTGTTCGGCCCGCACGGCATCCATCCCGCCGGCGCGACGGGTCTCGGTGCGGCTCAGCGCGTCGGCGGTGTTGCTCACGAACTGGTGCACCATGAAGTGGTAGCGCCAGCTCTCTCGCTGCCCCGCGACGTCGAGCGTGTGATTGATCGTGTCCTTCACCGCGGCGGCGGTCATCGGCTGGCACCTGCGCGGCGCGGCCGGCCATCTCGCGGGCCGCGGCCGGCAGGTCGTCACGCGGCACCACCTTGTTCACGAGCCCGGCGCGCGCGGCCGACTCCGCGTCCAGCGTCTCGGCGCAGAACAGGAACTCCTTGGCCTTGCGCGCGCCCATCTCCCACGGCTCGACGAGCAGCTCCACGCCGACACCACCCATCCGCAGCACCGGGTTCGAGAACTGGGCGTCGTCCGCGGCGACGATCAGGTCGCACATGCACGCGAGCATGAGCCCGGCCGCGGCACACGCGCCCTGCACCGCCGCGATCGTGATCTTCGGGAAGTCGCGGATCCGGATGAGCTTGTCCCAGTACATGACCTGCTCGTGCTCGAGCTTGCCCTCCGGGGTCGCCCGCATCGCCGCCCAGTGCTCCTCGCCGCGCAGGATCTCCTTCAGATCGTGGCCGGACGAGAAGTGCTTGCCCGCGGCCGCGAGGATCACGACCCGCACCTCGTCGTCCGCCTCGGCCGAGTCGAACGCGGCGTTGATGTCCTCGATCATCTGGCTGTTCTGCGCGTTCGCCGCCTCGGGCCGGTTCAGGGTGATCGTCGCGATCTGCCCCTCGGCCTCGTAGCGAACGGTCTCGAAGTCCATCAGTCGATGACGGCGGTGGCGTCGATCTCGATCAGCCAGTTCGGCTCGAACAGCGCCTTCACGCCCACCAGCGTGGTCGCGGTCACCGAGAGCTCCTCGCCGAGCCCTTCGATCGCGCCTTCCATCAGGCCACCGAGCTTCTCCATGTCCCAGTCGACGATGTAGAAGACGATCTTCACGACGTCCGCCGGCGTTGCGCCGTTGGCGGCGAGCGCCGTCGATGATGTTGCGGAACGCCTGCGCGGTCTGCTCGCTTGAGCGTGTCGCCCGCCATCGTCCCGTCTTCGAGGGCGCCGACCTGGCCGGACAGGTAGATGATCTTCGACCCGGTGGCCTCGGTCGAGATCGCCGATCCGACGATCGGGGCGAGTCCGGGAACGGTCTCCTTGCATCTTCGATGCTCATGCCTGCTGCCTCCGGTCAACGATGAGTTCGGGTGATCTTGTCACTTGGTCGCGGCCGGCGGCTTCGGCTCGCGGGGAGACCGAGGGTGCGTTCGCCGATCAGGTTGCGCTGGATCTCGTTGGTCCCGGCCCAGATCGACGACGCCTGGTAGTAGAGCCAGGACCGCTGCCACTGCCCGTCGCCCGGGTTGTGCTTGGCCCCTCGCCAGAGCGGTGCCGCCGGCCCGATCACCGACATGGCGGTGTCGTGCAGCCGCTTGCTCATCTCGCTCCACCAGATCTTGTTGATCGTCCCGACCGGGCCCGGTTCCTCGCCCTTCGCGGTGCGAGAGATCGAACGCCAGTTGTGCAGCCGGAAGATCTGCACCTCGACGAATGCCTCGGCGAGCCGCTGGGCGCTGCGGTGGTCGTCGAACGTCCCGTTGCCGGCCGCCAGCCGGAGCAGCTCTTCGACGAGCTGGGTGTGGATCACCAGCTGGCGCGGGTTCACGCCGCGCTCATGGGTCAGGGTCTGGTTCGCCACGTGCCAGCCCTCGTTCTCGGCGCCGACGATGCGGTCCTCGGGAATGAAGACGTCCGAGAAGAACACCTCGTTGAAGTCGGTCTCATCGGTGATCTGGCGCAGCGGTCGCACCTCGACCCCCGGTGATCGCATGTCGACGATCAGGTACGAGATGCCCTTGTTCTTCGGCACCTCGGCGTCGGTGCGGGCCAGGCACACGCCCCAGTCCGCGAACTGCGCGTAGCTGGTCCAGACCTTCTGCCCGTTGAGCAGCCAACCGCCGTCGGTGCGCGTGGCGCGCGTCGTGAGGCTGGAAAGGTCGCTCCCCGCGTTCGGCTCGCTGAAGAGCTGGCACCAGAGCTCTTCGGCGCTGAGGATCTTGGGGAGCCAACGCGCCTGCTGCTCCGGTGTCCCGCGGGCGAGCAGCGTCGGCCCGACGAGGTTCACGCCGATGCGGCCCACCAGCTCCGGGCGCGTGCACGCGCGAGCTCCTCGGTGACGATGTAGTGCCCGACCGGGCCCGCGTCCCGCCCGCCGTACTCCTCGGGCCAGGCCACGCCGACCCACCGGCCCGCCGCGAGCTTCGACTGCCATTCCCGGCCGAAGGCCACTTCGTCGGCGAGGTCGTCGAACCGTGGCGGAAGTCCCTGCCCGTACTCCCACGGCAGATTCGCCCGCAGCCAGGCGCGGCACTCGTCGCGCAGCGCGCGCTCCGCGTCGTTGGGTGACAGGTCCATCAAAGTCGGAGCGTAGTGTCGCAGCGGCACAGTGCGGAGCGCAGGACCCGAGCGCAGGTCGAGCGCAGAACCGAGCAAGCAGGAGTGGACATGGCGGACATGGAGTATCGACGGCTGGGACGATCCGGCCTGCAGGTGAGCGTCCTCTCGTTCGGCTCGTGGGTGTCGTTCGGCGCCCAGCTCGACACCGACAAGGCGCTCAATTGTCTCGACGTCGCGTACCGCGGCGGCATGAACTTCTTCGACAACGCCGAGGCGTACGCCGGCGGCGATTCGGAGCGGATCATGGGGGAGGCGATCGAGCAGCTGGAATGGCCCCGCCACTCGTACGTCATCTCCACCAAGCTCTTCTGGGGCATCCACGGCGGCGTGAACATGAGCAACACGCTGAACCGCAAGTACATCCTGCAGTCGATCGAGGGGTCACTCGAACGCCTCGACCTCGAGTTCGTCGACATCCTCTACTGCCACCGGGCGGATCCGAACACCCCGATCGAAGAGACGGTGTGGGCGATGTCCGATGTCGTGTCCAGTGGCCAGGCGACGTACTGGGGCACGTCGGAGTGGACCGCGGACGAGATCCGCGCCGCGTGGGAGACCGCCGACCGCCACCACCTGCACAAGCCGGTGGTCGAGCAGCCGGAGTACAACATCCTCAACCGTCGTCGCGTCGAGCGTGAGTACGCGCGGCTGTACGAGGACATCGGGCTCGGGCTCACGACGTGGAGCCCACTCGCGTCCGGCCTGCTGACCGGCAAGTACCTGGACGGGACGCCGGAGGACAGCCGCGCCGCGCTGCCGGGCTACGAGTGGCTGGCCAAGATGCTGACGGACCCGACCGTCGAACGCGAAGGTCCGCAAGCTCCAGGTCGATCGCCGGTGAGCTCAACTGCTCGCTCGCGCAGCTCTCGATCGCGTGGTGTGCGAAGAACCAGAACGTCTCCTCGGTGATCACGGGCGCGAGCCGTCCGGAGCAGGTCGAGGACAACCTCGGCGCGCTGGACGTGCTCCCGTTGCTCACCCCCGACGTGATGCAGCGGATGAAGGACGCGGTCCGGTAGCTCCCGATCCGCAGCCGGCGTGCCGAAGAAAGTCCGGTGCGAGGTGTCGATTTCCTCGGTCGCCGTTCGTCTCTTCGGCGACCAACCCATGAGGAGGACTCGATGAAGTACATGCTGATGATCCATCAGGGCACCACGCCGACACCGCTCGACCCCGAGGCGTGGGCGACCCTCTCCGAAGATGAGCAGCAGGGGATCTACGCCGCGTACCAGAAGGTCAACGCGACACCGGGCGTCACCCCGGGGAACGGTCTCCAACCGCCCGAGACCGCGACGACGGTCCGGGTGCGCGACGGCAAGACGATCACGACCGACGGTCCGTTCGTCGAGACCAAGGAAGCACTGAACGGCTACCTGCTCTTCGAGGCGGACAACCTCGACGCCGCGATCGAGCTGGCGGCGCAGATTCCCGCGGCTCGCCTCGGTGGCGCGATCGAGGTGCGGCCGATCATGGAGTGGTGACGAAGCTCGAGCAGACCTTCCGCGACGAATGGGGACGTGTCGTCGCGGCGCTGGTGGGCTTCCTCGGCGACTTCGACCTCGCCGAGGAAGCCGCCCAGGAGGCCTTCGCCATCGCGGCGGAGCGCTGGCCCCGCGACGGCTACCCCGACAACGTCCGCGCCTGGCTGGTGACGACCGCCCGGAACCGGGCGATCGATCGCATCCGGCGGGATCAGACGCGGACCGCGAAGTACGCCCTGCTCCAGGAGACGGAGGTCGAGGAGAGCACGATGACGGCGACCGCGTTCCCGGATGAGCGGCTGGAGCTCATCTTCACGTGCTGCCATCCCACGCTCGCGATCGAAGCCCGGGTGGCGTTGACGCTGCGGTCGCTCGGTGGGCTGACGACCGACGAGATCGCCCGGGCGTTCCTCGTGCCCGAGGCCACGATGGCGCAGCGGCTCGTGCGGGCGAAGCGCAAGATCAAGGCGGCCGGCATCCCGTTCCGCGTGCCGCCTCCGCACCTGCTGCCCGAGCGGCTGGATGCGGTCCTGGCGGTCGTGTACCTGATCTTCAACGAGGGCTACAGCGGCCGCAGCGAGCTCGCGGCGGAGGCGTTGTGGCTCGGGCGCGCGCTCGTCTCGCTCATGCCCGAGGAGCCGGAGGCGCACGCGCTGCTGGCGATGATGCTGCTGCACGACTCGCGTCGCGACGCGCGGTTTCGCGACGGTGACATCGTGCTGCTCGCAGACCAGGACCGGTCGCTCTGGGATGTCGGGCAGATCGCGGACGGGCGGGCTGCACTCGACCGGGCGTTCGCGCTCGGCTGGGCGCGGACCGTACGTCGTGCAGGCCGCGATCGCGTCGCTGCACGCCGACGATCCGCGCGACCTCGCGCAGATCGCCGCGCTCTACGGTGAGCTCGTGCGGCTCACCGACTCACCCGTCGTCGAGCTCAACCGGGCGGTCGCGGTCGCGGAGGCGGAAGGTCCGCAGGCCGGGCTCCGCATCATCGACCAGCTCGAGCTCGACGACTACCGCTACCTGCACTCGACGCGCGCCGAGCTGCTGCGCCGGCTCGATCGGACGGACGAAGCGCGGCGCCGCGTACGTCCGCGCGCTGGAGCTGGTGCACGACGACGCCGAGCGCCGCCTCATCGAGCGCCGCCTCGCCGACCTTCGACGCGACTCTGTCAGGTGCGCTGGTCGAGCGGGACGTACGCGGCGCTCGGTCGGGCCGGTGTAGATCTGGCGGGGGCGACCGATCTTCGTCTTCGGGCTCTCCATCATCTCTTTCCAGTGCGCGATCCAGCCGGGGAGCCGGCCCATCGCGAACAGGACGGTGAAGATCTGGGTGGGGAAGCCCATCGCCCGGTAGATCAGGCCCGAGTAGAAGTCCACGTTCGGGTAGAGCTTGCGCTCGATGAAGAACTCGTCGCTCAGCGCGACCTCTTCCAGCGCGAGCGCGATGTCGAGCAGCTCGTCGCGCTGGTGCAGCTCGGAGATCACCCGGTCCGCGGTCGCCTTGAGGATCTTGGCCCGCGGGTCGTAGTTCTTGTACACGCGGTGACCGAAGCCCGAGAGGCGGAACGGGTCGTTCGGGTCCTTCGCCCGCTTGACCGCGGTCTCGTAGTCGCCGCCACCGTCGCGAATCGACTCGAGCATCTCGATGACGGCCTGGTTCGCACCGCCGTGCAGCGGACCCCACAACGCGTTGATGCCGGCGGCGATCGAGGCGAAGAGGTTGGCGTCGCTCGAGCCGACCATGCGCACGGTGGACGTGGAGCAGTTCTGCTCGTGGTCCGCGTGCAGGATGAGCAGCTGCTTGAGCGCGTGCACGACGGTCGGCGACACCGCGTACGGCTCGGACGGCACCGCGAACATCATCGTGAGGAAGTTCTCGATGAGGTCGAGGCGGTTGTCCGGGTACAGGAACGGCTGACCGATCGACTTCTTGTACGAGTACGCGGCGATCGTGGGGATCTTCGCCATGAGTCGCAGGATGCAGAGCTGCACCTGCTCGGGATCATGCGGATCGTCGCTGTCCTGGTAGAAGGTCGACAGCGTGCTGACGACGCTCGACAGGATCGCCATCGGGTGCGCGTCCTTCGGGAAGCCGTTGAAGAAGCTCTTCACGTCTTCGTGCACGAGCGTGTGCCGCCGGATGCCGAAGCGGAACTCGTCGAGCTGGGTGCGGTTCGGGAGCTCGCCGTAGATCAGGAGATACGAGGTCTCCAGATACGACGGGTGCTCGCGCTCCACGAGCTGCTCGATCGGGACGCCGCGGTAGCGCAGGATGCCGGCGTCGCCGTCGATGTAGGTGATCGCCGACTCGCAGGCGCCGGTGTTCATGTAGCCGTAGTCGAGGGTGATCATCCCGGTCTGGCTGCGCAGCTTCGAGATGTCGGCCCCGAGCTCGTTCTCACTGCCCCGCACGATGGGGAGCTCGATCTCCGTGTCGCCATGCCGGAAGTACGCGGGCTTCTCGTCCTGCACCGGAGGCTCCTTCTGTCGGGGTTCCCTCGAATCTACCGAGAGTTCGAAGCATCGGCAGACTGGGGGTGAGACTGAGGTCAGATAGTGTCCCGCGCCGATGGACTTCGACCTCTCGGAGGACCAGCTCGCGCTCGCGGGACGGCGCCCGTGCACTCCTCGACGATCTCGCGCCCACCACCCGCGTCCGGGCCGTGGCCGAGATGCCCGAGCGGTGGGACCGGGACCTGTGGGCCGCCATGGTGGACCAGGGCTGGCTCGCCATCGCGGTCCCCGAGGCGGAAGGCGGGGTCGGGCTCGGGCCCGTCGAGCTCGGCGTGCTGCTCGAGGAGATCGGCCGGCACGTGGCGCCGGCACCGTTCCTTCCTACCGTCCTCGGCATCGAGATGTTCCGCCGCGTCGGTGATGTGCGGGCGGTCGAGCGCTCCCTCGCCGGCGACGTGCGGGTGTGCATCGCGCGCAGTCGCAAGCCCGAAGCAGTGCGCGCGGAGCGGGCGGCGGGCGAGTGGGTGCTCACCGGCCGGCCCGATCCGGTTCCGTTCGCGTCGATCGCCGACCTCGCGCTCGTGATCGCGTCGACGTGCGGACGGCATGGCGTTGTTCGGGGTGGACCTCGACGTCCTGGGTCGCCCATCAGCGGAGCCGGCCATGGATCTCACCCGGCCGGTCGCCTGGCTGGACTTCGACCGGACTCCGGCCTGGCGCCTCGGCGGCGGGGACCTCGTGACCGCGTTGCTCGACCGCGGCGCGACGGCGACGTCACTCGAGATGCTCGGTGGTGCGTCGCGAGCGCTGGAGATGGCGGTGGAGTACGCGAAGGAGCGGGTGCAGTTCGGTCGGCCGATCGGCTCGTTCCAGGCCGTGAAGCACCGGTGCGCCGACATGCTCGTCGACGTCGAAGGCATGCGGTCGACCGCGTACTGGGCCGCCTGGTGCCTCGGTGCCGACGACGCGGACCAGTCGATCGCCGCGTCGACCGCCAAGACGTGGGGCTTCGGATGCCTCGAAGCGGGTCATGGCCGGCGCGCTGCAGGTGCACGGTGGGATCGGCTTCACGTGGGAGCACGATCTGCACCTGTTCCTGAAGCGCGCGCAGCTCGACCAGCTGAGCTTCGGTGATGCGGTCGAGCACCGCACCCGCTTGGCCGCGTTGTTGCGACCGAAGGTCGAGGCGGGCGAGACCGTCCTCTAGCTCGCTCGTCAGGTGCAGCGGATCGTGCCGGTGAGGTGCGCGACGACGGTGCTGTCCGGCGGGGCGAGGTTGATGTCCTCGGTGACGCCGGGGCCGCCGGTCACGTCGGCGTTCACCGTGACGAGCCGCTTGTTCGTGCTCACCGTGATCCCCGTACCGTCCTGGGGGGCGAGCAGCCCGATGTCGCCCATGAGGATCTTCGCGGTCGCGGGCACGGTCCCGCCGTTCGCGACGACGACCGGACCGCTGATCCGGATGCTGCCCGTGGGCCCGAGATCGGGGTAGTCGGCGCCGGTGAACACGTAGGTGGGCGCACCGAACGTCGGGATGTTGCACGTCCCCTTGGTGCCGACGATCGTGGCCGTGCGATCGCCCGAGAGCATGAGGTCCGCCTGCACGCCCTCGACCTTCGGCGCGGTCGAGGTCGTGGTGGACGGACGGGTCTTCGGGGTGGTCGATCCGCCGTCCGGAGCTGCAGCTCGTCGAGGACGACGGAGACACCGACGATGCCTGCCGCCAGCGCGGCACGCCTGGCCCAGCCCATTCGTCGCGTTCTCCCACTCTCGACTGATCACGGGTTCGGCAACCTAGCAGCGTTCGGCGGCAATTTGGCGTAGGGCAGCCCGGTCGATCTTGCCCGCCGCCAGGACCGGGAACGCGTCGATCCGCACGACGCATTCCGGGGTCTTGAACCGTGCGATCCCCTGGTGGGCGAACCACGTCCGGCAGTGCTCCGAGGTCGAAGGGCCCGTCACTGATCACGAAGGCGCAGACCCGCTCGCCGAGCACCGGGTCGGGGTACCCGACCGCGGCCGCTTCGCGGACGTCCGGGTGCGCGACGAGGGTCGCTTCGACTTCGGCCGCGGCCACGTTCTCCCCGCCGCGAATGATGATGTCCTTCTTCCGCCCGACGATCGTGAGCCAGCCGTCCTCGTCGATCGTTGCGAGGTCGCCGGTCGCGAACCAACCGCGAACGACCGCGGCGCGGGTCTGCTCCGGATCGGCGTAGCCGGCGAACAGCTCCGGGCCGCGCAGCAACAGCTCGCCGTCGGCTGCGAGCTGCAGCCGGCACTGGCCGACGGGTCGACCATCCGTCTCGCGGGCGTGGCGCACGGAGTCACGATCGGTGCTCGACGTCACGGTCGGCGCCTCGGTCGATCCATAGCTCCGCTTCACCCAGGCACCGAGGCGCTCGGTTGCTTCCGTGACGAACGCCGAGGTGACGCCCGCGCCGCCCGAGGAGATGAGCCGGAGCGAGCGCACGCGCTCGGTGCTGAACCCGGACGCGGCCATGAGCTGGATGAAGAAGGTCGGGGGACCGATCATGAAGGTGATCCGCTCCGACTCGATGAGCGCCAGTGCGCGCTCCGGATCCCAGCGCGCCATCAAGACGCTGCGGATCCCGGCCGCACCGGGGACCAGCAGTCCGTTGAGGAGTCCGGAGACGTGGGCGAGGGGCGCGGGCATGAGGACCGCGTCGGTGTCGCCAAGGCCATGGGTCGCGATCATGGTCGTTGTCTTGTGCGCCAGCCCGCGGTGGGTGTGCAGCACCGCTTTCGGGGCGCCGCTCGATCCGCCCGTGAACAGCGCGACCGCGAGATCCGACGGGCGTGCCGCGCTCGCGTCGAGCGGCGGTCCGTCGGGCAAGGGTGCATCCCGCTCGACGACGACCGTCGGCTCGAGGATGCCCCGCATCCGGGCCACCTCGGCGTCGCCGGCCTGGTGATGGATCGGCCCGGCGATCGCGCCGAGGCGCCAGCAGGCGCGCGAGAGGAGCACGGCTTCGCTCGAGTTCGGCAGCTGCCAGGTGACGACATGCCCCCGCCGAACGCCCCGCGATCGCAAGCCGCCCGCGATCCGGGCGACGGCTCGAGCCTGCTCGTCGGTGTCGTGCGCCGAGAGCAGCTGGTCGAGGGTTGGCACGTCCCAGGCACCGCCCGCCTCGCGGTACTCGCGAGCGCCCGGATGTCGGTACGTCGCGCGGAGCCGGGCCACCTCAGCTGTGTGGGGCGCGCCAGGCGCTGCCCGCTCGGCACGTGCCCCTTCAACAGGTTGGTGCCGATGAAGTTGCGCTGGATCTCGACCGTCCCGGCGCCGATGCACAGCCCGCGAATGTCGCGGTACACGCGCTCGACCGGGTACTCCCGCGAGTATCCGTATCCGCCGAGCAGCTGGATCGACTCGTCGCACACGAACTTGGCGGCAAGGTTCGCGGCACTTTTGGCCATCGCGGTCTCGAGGGCCGGTGGCGTGCCGTGCGGTCCGGCGAGCCGGAGCGCGCGCTGGAGCAGGAGGCGAGCCCCTTCGAGCTGGGTCGCCATGTCCGCGATCTTCCACTGCAACCCTTGGAGCGCGGCCAGCGGCTTGCCGCCGATCGTGCGTTCGTTCATGTAGCCGATCGCGTACTCGAGCGCGCCCTGCGCGGCACCGACGCACATCGCGGCGTTGCCGCAGCGCTCGTGGTTGATGTGGCCGATCAGGGTCTTGAACGAGTCGCTGTTCGAGGGATCACCGACGAGGAGCACGTCATCGGGCTCGACGCGCACCTCGTCGAACGCGAGCTCCGCTTCACTGGTGCCTCGGAGTCCCATCTTCTCGTGCGTCCCGGCGATGGTGACCCCGTCGGCGGTGAGGTCGACGACGACCGCGCCGATTCCCTTCGTACCCTCACTCCCGGGGAAGCGGCACCACACGAGACACGCGGCGGACTTGTGGCCACCGGTGACGTAGTTCTTGTAGGCGTTGAGCCGGAACCCGTCCCCGTCCTCGGTGAGTCGCGCCCGCATGTGGTTGACCGCCGAGCCGGCTTCGGTCTCGCTGATGCCGATGCAGAACAGTCCTTCGCCGGATGAGGCCAGTGGGAGCCAACGATCCTTCAAGTGGTCGTTGCCGAGGTGCTCGATCGCGGCGGCGGGCCGTTGAACGTGAGCTGGGCGAGGATCGCGCTCGACACGTCGGCCCGGGCCAGCTCCTCGAGGACGATCGCGGCCTCGATGTCGCCCATGCCCATGCCGCCGTACTGCTCGCCGATCGTGATCCCGAAGAGGTCGGCGCGGCGGATCGCGTTCCAGGAATCCTGTGGGAACTCCTCGGTCTCGTCCCAGTGCCGGGCCCGCGGCGCGAGCTCGCGCTCGGCGACATCGCGGGCCAGCTTCCGCAACGCCTGCTGGTCGTCGGACTCCTCGAACGGGTCGCTTCCCATGCTCGGCACGGCCAGGAGATTAGGCCGTTTGGCCGGGATAGCCTGAGCGACAACCGCAGCGAAGGAGCTCGATCCATGCCGCAAGCCTCGATCACGGACCGCACCAAGCTCTTCATCGACGGGGAGTGGGTTCCTTCCTCCGGAACCGGCACGATCGATGTGATCAACGCGACGACGGAGGAAGTCATCGGCCGCGTCGCCGAGGGGACCGCGGATGACGCGGTGAAGGCGGCCGCAGCCGCCAAGGCCGCGTTGCCGGCCTGGTCGGCCACGCCGGTCGAGGAGCGGGCCAAGTTCATCCAGCGGCTCGCCGAGGCACTGCAGGCCCGCACCGAGGAGATCGCGACGACGGTCACGGCCGAGGTGGGAACACCGTTCTTCATCTCGCAGATCGCGCAGGCCGGGTTGCCGGGGATGATCGCGGGTTCGTACGTGCAGATCGCCCAGGAGTTCCCGTTCGAGGAGCAGGTCGGCAACAGCCTGGTCGTGCGCGAGCCGATCGGTGTCGTCGCCTGCATCACACCGTGGAACTACCCGCTGCACCAGGTCGTCGCGAAGGTGGCGCCGGCGCTCGCGGCCGGATGCACCGTGGTGCTGAAGCCGAGCGAGGTCGCGCCGCTGACCGCGTACCTCCTCGCCGACATCCTCGCCGAGATCGACCTCCCGAAGGGTGTCTTCAACCTCGTGACCGGTCTCGGTCCGGTGGTCGGCGAGGCGTTGGTCACCAGCCCGGACGTCGACATGGTGTCGTTCACCGGCTCGACGCGAGCGGGCAAGCGCATCATGGAGCTCGCCGCGCAGTCCGTGAAGAAGGTCGCGCTCGAGCTCGGTGGCAAGTCGCCGTTCATCATCCTGCCCGACGCGCCGTTGGACGAGTCCGTGAACGCGGGCTTCCAGTCCGCGTACCTCAACGGTGGTCAGACCTGCATCGCGTGGACCCGGATGCTCGTCCCCGCGAGTCGCAAGGACGAGTTCGTCGCCAAGGCGAAGGAAGTCGCCGAGACGTTCACGACGGGCGACCCGATGGACCCGGAGACCCGACTCGGGCCGATGATCTCCGAGACCCAGCGTGACCGGGTCCGCGGCTTCATCAACCAGGGGATCGAGGAGGGCGCCACGCTCGTCACCGGTGGGGCCGAGGCTCCCGAGGGGCTGGACAAGGGCTACTTCATCCAGCCCACGGTCTTCGCGGACGTCACGAACGACATGACGATCGCCCGGGAGGAGATCTTCGGTCCGGTGCTCTCGATCATCACCTACGAGGACGAGGACGACGCCGTCCGGATCGCCAACGACACGGTGTACGGCCTGCACGCCGGCGTGTACGGCGCCGACAAGGACCACGCGTCACAGGTGGCCCGGCGGATCCAGGCCGGCCAGGTGGATGTGAACGGGACCCAGTACAACCCGCTGGCGCCGTTCGGCGGATACAAGCAGTCCGGGCTCGGCCGGGAATTCGGTCGGCACGGGCTCGAGGAGTTCCTCGAGGTGAAGTCGCTCACCGGCGCCTGACCTTCCCACTCGTTGCCGTTTCGGGGCCCGGCCGGTTGGTCGGGCCCTCGGCAATTGTTGCCCTGATTCTCGGGCAATTCGGCCATAGGTGATTGTGTCTACAGGTCGGATTGGCACGGTCCGATCACCTCCTTGGGAAGAGCTGCGATTTCCGCATCAGACCGAGGGCTGGCACCGTGCTGCAACGACTCAAGGGTCAACGAGGCGAGACGTTCATCGAGCTCGTCGTCTCGACGCTGTTGCTCGGGATCCTCGGCGTCGGAATGATCACCGCGCTCTCGAGCACGATCATCGTCTCGAATGCCGACCGCGGGTTCGCCGGGAGTGAGACGGTTCTGCGGAGCTACGCGACGACGCTCGAGCGCCGCCCGTACAAGGCGTGCACTTCCGGCTCGAGTGCGAACCCCTATTCGGCCGGCGACCTCGCGTTCACCGCCCCGTCCGGCTACACGACGAGCGTCACGTCGGTGAAGTTCCTCGTCAGTAAGGACGCCGCGGACGTCACCGCCGGGAACGCGTTCAGCTCGACCTGCCCGACCGCCGCGAACGGTGGGGATCAGGGTGTGCAGCAGCTGACCCTGAAGGCTTCGAGAAACGACGGCAGCGTCGTCCAGAACTTGACGGTCCTGATGCGCCGGGGCGACTCGTGAGCCGTCTCCGGTCTCGCCGCTCGCGCTCACGTGACGACGGGTTCACCATGGTCGAGCTCGTGATGGCGGTGGCGATCCTCGGGATCATGTCGATCGCGCTCGGAGTGGTCGGGACCGTCATGTTCAAGACCCTGGGCCAGACCCAGGACCGACTGACCGAGTCCCGCGGGCCGCGCTTCGCCTCGGTGTACTGGGTGCCCGACGTCGCGAGTGCCGATTTCGTGAACCCGTCGACGGCCGGCGTCCCGACCGTGTGTGGCGCCGCGGGACCGCTGGTGACGCTGCAGTGGACCGACACGACCACGACGGGAGTCACGACTGTCTCCTACGGGATCCTCACGACGGGTGCGGTGTCGAAGCTCGAGCGGCGCTACTGCATCAATGGGAGCACGACGCCCACGCGCACCACGACGATCGCCCCGAGCGTCATCACGTCCGGCACGACCGTGACATGCGGCAACGGGTCGAGCTACTCGGCGTGCACGACGCCCGACACCGACAAGTCGTTGCTCCTCACGATCGCGGCCAAGACCGGCACCTTCTCCATCGACGCCTTCCGGGAGGTCACCTGATGCGTGCGCTCACGCCACGCTCTCGTCTGCACGGTGAGCAGGGAGCCAGCATGGCTCTCATCCTCGCCCTCATCGCGATCCTCGGACTGTGCGTCGGGGCGATCGCGACCCAGGGCACCGCGGGCATGCTCGCGGTGCAGGGCGTGCGCAACCAGCGCTCGGACGTCTACGGCGCCGAAGGGGCCATCGACGGCGCGATCAACTACATCCGCACCGACCTGACCCGAGGACGCCTGGGCACGGGCACGTGCCCCGACACCGGCCCGTTGCCGACGATCTTCACCGCGCCCTCGGACGCGGGGAACGTGACCGTCACCTGCCGGTCGCTCGGGAACAGCGGCACCGAGGTCGAGGGAGTCAACTACCCCGAGAACGCGGTGCTCACGACCGCGGGCCTCTCCGGATATCCAGTACCCAACAACAGCTGCTCGGGTGACCCGGGGATCTGCCTCAGCGGTTCGAGTAGCGGCGTGATGAAGGTCCAGGGTTCGGTGAAGTCGAACTCCACGAACGCGACCTCGCGATCGATCGACGCCAGCTCGAGCACGAAGCTCGATGCAGGAGAGCGACGCGGTGCGGGCCAGCGGGACGTGCGTCGGCAACATCGTGGGAGCCCCGGTGGCGTGCGGAACCGGGGTGCAGCGCCTCGACCCGGGTGGCGTGGCCACGTCGGACCCGACGACGGGCGGCTGGGCGGCCGAGCTGTTGACGATGCCGGCCGTGGCGCCGGCGCCGACGTGCAACCCAACGTCGAAGGTCGCCACGATGCAGCCGGGGGCCTACTTCGACCGCGACGCCGTGCTGCTCGGGTTCACTGCGGTGGTCTCGGGCACGCGCAAGAGCTGTCCCGTCGTCTGGATGAAGCCCGGGAACTACTACTTCGACTTCAGCCAGTCCACCGACATGGACCCGTGGCGCATCGGCTTCGACGACGCCTATCACACGGACAACCTCTACAACGACAACTTCGGCAGTAGCACCGACGTGCCGGGGAGCGTCATCATCGGTGGCACGCTGAGCAGCGCGATCAATCCCAACGCGACGTCCAGTCAGGTCAACGCGGCGCGCGCGGCAGTCCATCTCGGCCTGACCAACAACAACGCCGCGGTACCGGGCGGTTGCGACCGCACATCGCCGAACGGCGTGCAGGTGATGATGGCGAACTACGTCGCGTTCGACGTCAAGGATCAGGGCATGCTCGAGCTGTGCCCGAGCCCGAACTCGTCCCGGCAGCAGATCGTCCTCTACGGACGCAAGACCGACCAGGCCCAGCCGGCGAACTCGGCGACGTTCAAGCCCACGGCCCAGGTCGCACCGATCACCGGCTCGGGGACTCCCTTCGCGCCCGGTCTCTCCGCCATCGACGGTGTCGTGAACACGGGCAACGTCAACGGGAAGAACAAGTCGGCGACGGTGACCGTCAACGGCTACGCCGCGGCCGGGCAGCAACCGACGCAGTCCGTTGGCCGGCTCACGGTCCGCGTCGCGCACCGGGAGGTATGGAACCCGTCGAACTCAACGCTGACGATCAGTGCGCAGCTGAACACCTCCAGCGGGGGGAGCTGCACGATCAGCGGCATTCCGAGGTCGAGCTCGCTCACCACCTACACCGCGACCGTGGACGCGAGCTCGAGCCCGTCGCTCGCGGACTGTGGCATCTCCTCGCAGGCTGATCTCGTGAACTCGTCGGTGAAGTACAGCGTGACCACGCAGAACAGCGGGAGCCCGTCGTCCCAGGTCGACCTGGACGGCATCGAGATGGACGTGGCGCCGAGGGGCCTCCAGGCCAAGACGCCTGGCTCGAAGATCGTCTGGATGTACGGCGACTACGGGGACCACACGCCGGAGATCTACATGTGGGGAACCGTGTACGCGCCGTCCTCACGGATCGAGCTCGGACTGTACGGCGTCTCGACCACCGTGGCCCGCTTCGGGCGGGGCGTGGTGCTCGCGGGGCTCATCGCCTCGTCGCTCCAGGTGAATCAGCCGTACGTCGCGTTCGCCAACGCGTCCGGCGTCCGGCACTACGAGGACCGGTACTTCGAGCTCATTGCCTCGATCGGCGGCACCCGCCAGCTCCGCGCGGTCATCCGGTTGACCGACGACGATCCGAGCACCCCCGGCAAGACGGTGACCATCGTCTCCTGGAACGCCGTCAACTAGGTCGCGCGCGTGCCAGGCTCCCCGCATGGAGAGCCTGGCGCTGCGGCTGACGGGAGTGTCGATCGTCCGGGACGGAGCGACACTGCTCGACGCCGTCGACTGGAGCGTGGAGGCGCACGACCGCTGGGTCGTGATCGGGCCGAACGGCTCGGGAAAGACCACGCTGCTCGCGATCGCCGGCGCCCGGCTGCATCCGTCGCGCGGCACGGTCGAGATCCTGGGGCAGCGGCTCGGGTCGTCCGACTGGCGAGCCGTGCGTGCCCGCGTCGGCTTCGTGAGCGGGGCCGTCGTTCGCAGCCTGCGACCGTCGCTCGAAGCGATCGAGATCGTCATGACCGCGAAGTACGGCGCGCTCGAGCCCTGGTGGCACCAGTACGACGACGCCGATCGAGCGCGCGCCCAGTCACTGCTCGAGCTCACCGGGGTAGCGGGACTCGCGCACCGGACGTTCGGCGTGCTCTCGGAAGGCGAGCGGCAACAGGTGCTGCTGGCCCGGCTGCTGATGGCGGATCCCGGCCTGCTGCTCCTCGACGAGCCGTTCGCCGGTCTCGACCTCGGGGCGCGGGAGCGGTTGCTCGCCCGGCTCAGCACCCTGGCCCGGGACGAGGAGACCGCGCCGATGGTGCTCGTGACGCACCACGTCGAGGAGATCCCGCCCGGCGTGACGCATGCGCTGGTGTTGGCGCGTGGTCGGGTCGTCGCGTCCGGACCGATCGAGCAGGCGCTGACCGCCGACGCGATCGGCACCGCGTTCGGTCTGACCGTCACCCTCGGCCGCGACGGCGACCGCTGGTGGTGCCGCGCCCGCCCCTGACCCCCCACCGCGCACCCCGCGGTCAGGTGTCAGCCGGGGTCAGTCCGGGTCGGGGTTGGAGTCGTCGACGTCTTCGTCTTCGAGGACGACGTCCCAGCGGTCGAGGCAGTCCTCACACCGGTACACCGCGACGTCACCCGAGACGTACGGGGATTCGGGGTCGTTCGCCTGGACGAGGTGGGCGCGCCCGCCACAGTCGATGCAGACGATGACCGTGGGCGGTCCGGTCACGAAGCGACGACGCGTCCCGAGTCGTCGTCGAACTGGAGCGAGCACGACTGGTCGAGGCCGAGCACCTGCATGAAGCGGCCCATCGAGAGGTACTTCCCGATCACCAGGGTCAGCTCGACGATCTCGCCGACCTCGAACTGCGCACTCAAGCGGTGCATCAGCTCGTCGCTGATGCGGGCGGAGTCGGTGCAGAAGTGCTGCGTGTACTCGAGCGCCACCCGCTCGGCTTCCGTGAAGTCCGGGAACGTCGCGTAGGTGGCGACACCCGCGAGCAGCTCGTCCGTGACCCCGGCCTCGATCGCCTGCGGGGTGCGCCAACCGAGGCACACCGTGCACTCGTTGATCATCGCGACCTGCATGCGGACCAGCTCGTGCAGGCGCCAGTCGAGGTTGGAGCCCCACACCGCCCCCTCGAAGCCGCCGACCGCTTTGGCGAACTCGGGCCGCAGCGAGAGCGCCCGGACGATCTCGGGGCTGTCCCCTTCGGGCAGTGCGATACGAGCCATTTCGCGATCCTACCGGCGGGTCCGGCACGCGGGAATCAGGCGGTGACGAGCGACTTCTCGTAGCAGCGGGAGAGTGGGCTGTCGGCGAAGAAGCCGTAGTTCGGGATCAGCGTGAAGCCGGAGGACTCGTAGAGCGCGAGCGCCTCGGGTTGGCGGATCCCCGTCTCGAGCACGAGCCGCTCGAAGCCGAGCGCCCGGGCGCCGTCCTCGAGCGCGGCGAGCACCACCCGCGACACACCTCGGCCGCGGTGCGCGGGTGGGACCCACATGCGCTTGATCTCACCGACACCGTCCGCGTGCCGGCGGATGCCGCCGCATCCGAGCGCCGTCCCCGATTCGTCGTACACCACGACGAACATGCCGTCCGGTGCCTCGAGCTCGTGGAGCTGGAGATCGTCGACCTCGCCCTTGGGCTCGGGCGCGGTGGGATCGTCGGCGTAGCGGATCGCCAGGTCGGCCCAGAGGTCGGTGATGAGCGTTCGCCCGGGTTCCGTCGCGGGCGAGCTGGTCTCGGTGCGCACTACCTCGGCACGCCGGGCGCGGTGAGCGGCCACGGGCGGGCCTGCTCGGCGAGGAGCGCGAGGTCGAGCAGCTGCGCGTCGTGGTGATGCGGCGCGAGCACCTGGAGCCCGACCGGCAGGCCGCGCACGGTGCCGGCGGGGATCTGCATGGCCGGGTTGCCGAAGATGTTCGACGGGATCGTGAGCGCGCCGTTATTGCCGGGGGAGACGGTCGTGCTGTCCACCTGGTGGGGCAACGGACCCTCGGCGCCGAACGCGACGTCCGGGTTCGTCGACGCGAACACGAAGTCCACCGCTTCGAAGAGCGACGCCATCGTCTCGTTCGTGTGCACCCGCTGCGCTTCGATGCGACTCCGCGCGTTGATGTCGTAGACCTGGTGCGCGATCTTCAGGCCGAAGGCGATCTCGAGGGTGAGATCCTCTTCGCAGTCCGGGTAGCGATCGCCGAGGAGCATGACGATCTCGCTCAACCCGGCCAGTGCCCACTCGAGGCTGAGCTCCGGGAGCTTGACCGGGATGTCGACGATCTCGAAGCCCGCCTCGCTCGCCAGTGCTCGCGCGGCCTCCTCGACGACGGCGCGGACGTCGTCGGCCACGATGGCCGTGCCCAGATCGACCGCAATCGCGACCTTCTTGCCCTTGAGCGACTCGCGGTAGGTCCCGAGCCCGGCTTCCCAGCCGTCGACCCGGGGGAGGCTGAACGGGTCGCGCGGATCGAAGCCGTTCGTCGCGTCGATGTAGCGGGCGATGTCGCGCACCGACCGACTCAGGCATCCACTGACCGCGGTGAGCGACGCGAGGACCATGCCCGGGCCCTTCGGTATGCGTCCGTAGGTGGCCTTGAGCCCGGGCAGACCGGTGAACCCGGCGGGGATGCGGATCGAACCGCCGCCGTCGCCGCCGGTCGCGAGGGTGAGCAGACCGCCGGCCACGGCCGCCGCCGAGCCACCCGACGAACCGCCGGGAGTGCGGCCCTGCTCCCACGGGTTGTGCGTGGCGCCGTTGAGCTTGGTGCACGTGAGGTTGATCCCACCGAACTCGCTCGACGTCGTGAGTCCGAACGGAATCGCACCGGACTGCCCGCAGCCGGGTGACCTTGGTGGAGTCCTCGTCCGCGATCTCGTCGCGCAGCGGGATCGACGCTTCGGTCATCGGCCATCCGGCGACCGCGTCGAGCTCCTTCACGCCGAGCGGCACGCCCCCGAACGGCAGCGAGACGTCCGCGTTCCGGGCGGTCTCGCGCGCCGGTTCCGGGTCGAGGAAGGAGAACGCGTTCAGCTCGGAACGCTCGATCGCGGCGAGGGTCGCGTCGAGCTCTTCGAGTGGGGACCGCTCACCACTGCGAAACGCGTCGACGAGTGAGCAGGCATCTCCGAGCCACGGTGCGTCAGTCATGGCCCGCACACTACGAACCCCACCCGTTCTCGGCACGCTCAGGCGGTCCTGAGCCCCCTCAGCGTGCCGAGAACGGGGGAGGGGTCAGGCGAACATGGTGCGCCACTGCTCGATCGTCGGCAGGCGGAACACGTAGTTGCGCTGGCGCGTGACGCCCATGCTCGCCGACGCGTCGGGCGAGTACTGGTGGCCGGGGATAGAGGATCGTGTCGTCCGGGACGTCGGCCAGGCGCTGGGTGAGGCTGCGGTACATCTCGTCGGGGTCGCCACCGGGGAGATCGGTGCGCCCGCAGCCGTCGAGGAAGAGCGTGTCGCCGGCGACGAGCCGGCCGTCGACCAGGAAGCACTGGCTGCCCGGGGTGTGGCCCGGCGTGTGCACCAGGGTGATCGGGATCGCGCCGACGCGTCACCACGTCGCCACCGTCGTGCAGGACGAGATCCGACTCGGATGCGCCCGTGACCTTCTGGACGCCGCGCGCTTCGGCCCGGTTGACGTGGATGGGCGCGTCGACGCCATCGAGTCCGAGCAGCGCGGCGACGCCTTCGATCTCCCACCCCATGAGGGAGCCGCCGACGTGATCAGGGTGGTAGTGGGTGACGAGCGCGCCGACGATGCGCAGGTCGTCGGCACCCGCGATCGCCACGAGCTCGCGCACGCCGTACGCCGGGTCGACGATCAGCGCCTCGCCCGTCTCGCGGTCGCCGACGAGGTAGACGAAGTTCACCATCTGCTGCGCGATCTGGTCGTCGGTCGCGAAGTCACGGCCGGCGAGGAGCTGGCGGAAGTAGAGGCGGTCGTCGGTCATGGATCGGTTCGCTCCTACCCGGTCAGCTGGGCGCGGACGGCACCGTTGGGAAACGCGGTCGTGTGCAGGTTCACGTAGTACGAACGCGTCCCCGCGCTCAGGGTCTTGATGACCGCGGCATCCGCGTCCACGCAATCTTCCACCGAGCCGGTCGTGGGCGGCGTGAGCGTCACGACGATCGGACCGGAGACCCCGGCCTTTCCCTCGTGGATGTGCGCGGCGGTCACACCCTCGATGCCCGATTCGGTGAGGATGAAGCAGATCTGGGTGCCGTTGGGATCCACCGTGATCTGGGCGGTTCCCGTGCCGGCGAGGTCGCCCGGCCCCGGAACCTCCTCGGTCCCCGTCATGTTGACGTTGAACACCGTGGGTTGGCGCGTCGTCGTGGTGGTGCTCTGAGCACCGTCGTCGCTGCCGCCGCAGCCGCCGACGAGGAGCCCGATGGCCGCGGCCGCGATGAAGCCCGTTCCGATTGCTCGCATGTTCACAATCTACCGGTGTCGTCCGTGGGCACCGGTCCGCCGCGGGCGTAGCCTGGCGCCATGACGAAGCGCATCGCGTACCGGACCTGTCCACTCTGCGAGGCGACCTGCGGCCTGGAGCTGCACCTCGACGACGACGAGCTCACCTTGGTGCGGGGTGACAAAGAGGACGTGTTCAGCCACGGCTACCTCTGTCCCAAGGGCACCGCGCTCAAGCAGCTCGAAGCGGACCCCGACCGGATCCGCCGGCCGCAGATCCGGCGCGGCGACACGTGGCACGACGCGACGTGGGACGAGGCGTTCGCGGAGATCGAGCGCGGGCTCGGTCCGATCCTCGAGCAGAACCGCGACGCGGTGGCCGTGTACCTCGGCAATCCGAATGCGCACAACCTCGGGGCGATCATCGAGGGTCGGGTCCTGTTGCAGAGCCTCGGGTCGGCGAACGTGTTCAGCGCCAGCACGGTCGACCAGATGCCGAAGCAGGTGAGCTCCGGGCTCATGTTCGGTGGCGCGCTCACCGTGCCCGTGCCCGACCTGGACCGCACCGACTACGTCCTCATCCTCGGTGCGAACCCGTTCGCGTCGAACGGCAGCCTCATGACCGTGCCGGACGTTCCGGGCCGGCTGCGGGCGATCCGCGAACGCGGCGGGCGCCTCGTCGTGGTGGACCCGCGCCGGTCGAAGACGGCCGAGGAAGCCGACGAGCACCTCTTCATCCGGCCGGGCACGGACGCCCACTTCCTCTTCGGCATCGTCCACACGATCGTCACCGAGGGGCTCGTCAACCTCGGGAACGCGGCCGGGCACGTCGACGGGCTCGAAGTGGTGGAGCAGCTCGCCGCCGGCTTCGCGCCCGAAGTGGTCGCGCCGGTGTGTGGGATCGACGCCGAGACGATCCGGCGCGTCGCCCGCGATCTGGCGACCACCGAACGTGCCGCGGTCTACGGCCGGATCGGCACGTGCACGCAGGAGTTCGGGACGGTCGCGTCATGGCTCGTCGACGTCGTGAACACGATCGCCGGGAATCTCGACCGCGAAGGCGGCGCGATGTTCACGCTGCCGGCCACGGGCGGGCCCAACACCGGCGGCACCACGGGTGTCGGTCGCGGCGTGAAGTTCGGTCGGCGCCAGAGTCGGGTCTCGGCATTGCCCGAGTTCTACGGCGAGCTTCCCGTGGCCGCGCTGGCGGAAGAGATCGAGACTCCGGGCGACGGGCAGATCCGCGCGCTCATCACGGTCGCCGGCAATCCGGTGCTCTCCACCCCGGACTCCGGTCGCCTCGACGGTGCGTTCGCTTCACTCGACTTCATGGTCTCGGTCGACATCTACCGCAATGAGACAACCCGTCACGCCAACGTGATCCTCCCGGTCCCGGGGGTGCTCGGCCGGAGCCACTACGACGTCGCGTTGTACTCGCTCGCCGTTCGCAACGTCGCGAACTACTCGCCGCCGGTGAACGAGCTCGGTCCGGACGAGATCCCCGAGTGGGAGATCCTGCTCCGTCTCGCGGGGATCGCGGCAGGGCAGGGGAGCACCGCGGAGGCCGCCGTGCTGCTGGACGACTTCGTGCTGACGAGCCAGGTGCAGAAGGCGGTGACCCGCGAAGGCAGCAACGTCGAAGGACCGCGACGCCGGGGAGCTGTTCGAACAGCTGTCGGAGAATGGCCGGCGCGGTCCGGAGCGGGTGCTCGACCTCATGCTCCGCACCGGTCCCTACGGCGATGGTTTCGGATCGAACCCGGGCGGGCTCTCTCTCGCCGTGCTCGAGGCCAACCCGCACGGCGTGGACCTCGGCCCGCTGCAACCACGTCTGCCGGAAGTGCTGCGTACCCCGACCGGCAAGATCGAGCTGGCGCCCCCGATGATCGTCGAGGACGTCGAGAGCCGCCTCGTCCCGTCGCTCGAGCGGAGCGTGAACGGCGAGCTGGTGCTCGTCGGTCGGCGCGACCTGCGGTCCAACAACTCATGGATGCACAACCTCGAGATCCTGGTGAAGGGCAAGCCGCGCTGCACCCTCCAGATCCACCCCACCGACGCGACTCGCCTCGGGCTCGAGGACGCGGCGATCGCGCGGGTGCAATCGCGGGTCGGTTCCCTCGAGATCCCGGTGGAGATCACCGACGGCATCATGGCCGGCGTCGTCAGCATTCCCCATGGCTGGGGCCACAGTGCCGAGGGTGCCGACCTGGAGGTCGCCGGCCGCTATGCGGGCGTCAACAGCAACCTGCTGACCGACGGCTCGCTGATCGACCCGCTCTCCGGAAACGCCGTGTTGAACGGCATTCCGGTCACGGTGGAGGCCCTGGTGCCAGCGGGAACGTGACCCGCGGGCGGCCCGACCGCCCGAAGCGCACGAAAGCGGGCAAAGTGACCACGCTCAAGAGACGCATCGGACCCGTCGATCTACGAGTCACGGCGGGCCCGAGGAGGCGCGGCACCATGCTCGATCCGGCAATCCAGATGCCCGGCACGCACGGGATCCCCGGCGGTGATCCCGCGCACTACCTTGCGCCGGTGCAGGACGAGCTCGACGTCGTCGATCTGCCCGTCGAGGGCGAAGATCCCGCCCGAGCTCGACGGTTCCTACGTCCGCAACGGTCCGAACTCGCAGTACCCGCCGATCGGTGGCGGAACGTTCCCGTTCGACGGCGACGGCATGGTCCATGTGGTGACGTTGCAGCAGTCGCGCGCTCGCTACCGCAACAAGTGGGTGCTGACGAAGGACCTCGTCGCCGAACGCGAGGCAGGGCACGCGCTGTTCGGTGGAACGTACGCGTCGAACCGGATCTTGACGCATCACGCCGAGCGCGAACGGAGCACGGCCAAGAACTGGTCGAACACCAACGTCGTGTCGCACGCCGGTCGGATCCTCTCGCTGTGGGACGGCGGCACGCCGTACGAGCTCAGCTGGCGCTTCGGCACGGTGGGCGAGCACACCTTCGACGGCACATTGCCGGGCGCGATCACCGCGCACCCGAAGATCGATCCGATCTGGGACGAGCTCTGCTTCTTCACCACTTCGACCGAGCCTCCGTACCTGACCTATGGCGTGGTGTCGCCGCGTGGGCAGGTCAGCCGCGTGCAGCCGATCGAACTTCCGCGACCCGTGTTCATGCACGACTTCGCGGTGACCGACCAGCACGTCGTGTTCTTCGACAGCCCTGCGGTCATCGAGCGCGGTGCCGCGACCGATGGTGGAACGCTGGTCAGCTGGCAGCCCCAGCACGGCACACGGATCGGTCTGCTGTCACGCGAGAGCGACAATGACCACGTGCGATGGTTCCCGGTCGAGAACCGCTTCGCGATGCACTTCGTCAACGCGTATACGGATGGCGACGAGATCGTCGTCGACTACATCCACCGGGACGACTTCCACCTCGAGAGCACGGCAGGTGTCGACCAGTCGCCGACCTACTACCGGTGTGTGATCGAGCCGGGCCGCGGTGTCGTCAGCGACGAGCAGTTCGCCTCCGACCCCCGTGGAGCTCCCGACCATCGATCCGCGCCGGAGCGGCCTGCATCACCGCTACGCGTATCTCGCCGCGTTGACGCGGGGCGACGGGCGACCGCTGGGTGTGGGGTTCGACACCCTCGTGCGCTACGACCTTCGAGCCGAAGACGTCGTCCAGCACCGGTTCCCGACAGGCACCATCGTTGGCGAGCCGCAATTCGTGCCGCGCCGCGACCGCCTGGACGAAAGTGACGGTTGGCTCCTCGCGCTGACCTACGAAGTCGCGCGGGACACGAGCCAGCTCGTGGTGCTCGACGCGAAGGACCTGGCCGGTGATCCGCGGGCAGTGGTGCAGCTCCCGCGCCGCGTGCCGGCCGGCCTGCACGGGACGTGGCTCCCGGCTCGCGACCCCGACATGCAGCACCGCAACCGCTCGACGAAGTCGTAGCGACCCGCGCCGGCTCGACCACGCGTCCGGTCGGGCGTCAGCCCATCTGGGCGATGGCCGTGAGGAACGCGTCGCACTCCTGGGTCTTGCCGACGACGAGATCCTTCTGGCGGAACGCACCCGGGACGTCCTCGGGCGTGTAGTACTCGAAGCCGTCGTCGTCCTCCATCGCCGCGACGATGTCGGCCGCGCAGTCAGCCGCAGTCACGAACGGACCGTCGTAGAGGCCGGGTAGCTCACCGGGTCGCTGGTCCCAGATCTCGGTTTGGATCGGACCGGGGAGGACGAGCTTGACCTTGACCCCCGTGCCCTCGAGGTCCATGCGCATGCTCTCGCTCCAGCCGCACAGGGCGAACTTCGACGCGCAGTAGGCGCCCTCGTGGAGGATGCCGAGCCGGCCACCCATGCTCGACACGTTGACGATGAGCCCGGCGCCCCGCTCGAGCCAGCGGGGGAGCAGCGCCATCCCCATGCGCACCGGTGACATGAAGTTCGTCTGCATCGTGGTGTCGACGTCCTCGGGGGTGAGGTCGGTCACGTCCTTGCGCTTGCCGAGCGCGGCGTTGTTGACGAGCGCGTCGAGCCCGCCGAAGTGATCCCAGGCGGTCTCCGCGATTCCGACCGCGGTGTCGATGTCGCCGAGATCCGCGGCCCAGAAGGTGGACTCCGGGGTGAACGCGCGGCACTGCGCCACGACCGATTCCAGTCGCTCCGCACGCCGGGCCACGATGCCGACCGTTGCTCCCTTGGCGGCCAGCTGCGGCGCGAGCGCGGCGCCGATGCCCGACGACGCGCCGGTGACCAGGATCTTCGAGCCGTCCAGTTGCATGCCGGGATCTCCTTCGGTCGTGCGCGCGACGGGTGCGGACGCTACCGCGGCGGGTTCCGGTCCTCCGGCGTTGGGTACGATCCCCGGCCCATGGTCCAGACCGCTGACAGCACCGGCGAGGCGACGCCGGCGCCGAGCGCGGGGCACGAGGCGCCGCGGACCCGGCTGACGTTCGAGCGGATCGACTACCTGCTGGTCCTGATCGTGGTGCTGGCCGCCGCACTGCGGTTCTGGCACATCAGCACGCCGAGCCTCTGGTACGACGAGTACGTCACCTCGGTGAACCTGCACCAGAGCCTCGGCCACATGGTCATCGTGACCATCCCGGAGCTGGAAGGCACGCCGCCGCTCTCGCTGGTGCTCGGCTGGTTCTGGACCCACACCCTGGGTGACGGCGACGGGGTGCTGCGCTCGCTCTATGCCCTCGAAGGCATCGCCACGGTGCCCGTGGTGTACCTGTTGGCCAAGGAGCTGCGACTCAGCCGGCGCATCGCACTGATCGCGGCGCTGCTCGTCGCGGTGAACCCGCTCCTCGTCTGGTACTCGCAGGAAGCGCGTGCGTACGCGCTGTTCGCGCTGCTCGGCTCGCTCTCCCTCTTCTGCTGGGCACGAGTGCGCAACGACGACCGTACGAGCAACTTCGTGTGGTGGGGTGTGGTCGCCGCCCTCGCACTCTGCACGCACTACTTCGCGCTGCTCCTGATCCTGCCCGAAGCGGTGTGGTTGGCGGTCCAGTTCCGGGCGCAGCTGCGCAAGGTCGTGATCGGCTGCATCCCGCTCGTCGTGGTGGGGATCCCGCTCATCTGGCTCGCGCTGCGGCAGCAGGGCAAGGCCCAGTCGTGGATCAGCGACTTCCCGATCGGGCAACGACTCGCCGAAGCCGGCCGGAGCTACGCGCTCGGTCCCGCGCAGCCGTTCCACGAGTGGTGGCCGGTCGTCGCGGTGGTCGTCGTGCTTGCTGCGCTGAGCGCGGCGATCCTCGCCGATCGGCCCGAGCGGTCGACGGCGGGAGCCATGTTCGTCCTCGGGTCGGTGGGCTTCGTGCTCGCGCTCGCAGCCGTGGCCGTCGGCAGCGACTACTTCCTCGGGCGGAACCTCATCGCGTCGCTCATTCCGTTCGTGGTGATCGTCGCGATCGGGCTCGGAAACCGGCGGGTCGGATGGCTCGGCGTGATCGTCGCGCTCGTGCTCAGCGTCGGTTGGGTCGCGGCGGTGGCGCAGACCATCACGAACGACGACCTGCAGAAGGCGGACTGGCGCGCCGTGTCCCACGTCGTGGATCACGGGCCGAGGGCCCGCGCCGTGGTCGTGGACAGCTACCTCGGCGAGCCACTGCTCCGCTACGTCCACAATTCGCGGGCGCTCCGGCCGAAGAAGCAGGTCGACGTCGACGCGATCGACCTCGTGTACCGGGTGCCCGACCCGAAGCTGCACTGCGGCCGCTGGTCGGGGCTGGGATGTGAGGCGTTCCTGTTCCCGACCCTGTCGAAGCCGCTGGCCCGAAGACTTCGAGCTCGTCGACCGCCAGGAGCTCGACGGCTTCGTGGTGAACCGCTACGAGTCACCGACGGAAGGTCACGATCACCCCCCAGATGCTCCTCACCGACCCCAAGGTGCGCCGCGGCTTCGTGCTCCTGCCCAACGAGCGGCAGAAGACGACCCGCCAACCACGAGCGCGCCACCACGACCAATACTGACCGCTCTCCGGCCCGGCCGGTCCCTTTCGGCGTGAGCTCGCGGTGCTCTGACCACGCGAGATCACGCCGAAACGAGTGAGGATCGAGACGGTTAGTTGCCGGTGCCGACGTCGGAGGGGGACTCCGGCGTCGAGCCGAGGTTCTCGAACGCCCGCTTCGAGCATCTGCTGCTGGTCCCGGGTCTTCACGCCGGGCGGGAGCTCGCTGCGGAATGCAGCGCAGGTTCCGTTCGAGCTTCTTCGCCAGCGCGGGAGTCGGCGCGTAGAAGGTGACCGTCGAGTAGAGCGGGCTCACGATCTCCTGCCCGAGGCTCCACTCGCCGACGCCGATCCAATTCTTCGGCAGCCCGAACCCGTACGCGTCGGCGAACAGCGCGATCGCCTGGACGTGCTTGCGGTCGATCAGCTCGCGCATCGCCTTCCGATCGAACCGGTGCTCCCGGTTGAGGTCGAGCACCTCGTGACTCCCGAGCCCGTTGAGGTCCACGATCGGTCCGTCGTGCAGGTACGCGACGTAGCCGAGGTCCTGCACCGCGACCGGCTTGCCGTGGTAGTAGCGATCCATGAAGCGACCGATCTGGTACTGCTGCCGGTACGTGTTGCTGGCGGCGAGTGGCACGGTGGTCAGGAGCGCAATGCGCGCCACGGAGAACAGGACCATCGCCAACGTGAGACCGACGAGCGCCGCCTCCCGCCAGCGCGGGAGGACAACTTCCGTCCCGATCATCAACAGGAGGAGCAGGCCCGCGATCACGAGGTACGCCTGATAGCGCTCGTACCAACCGATCTGCGCGAACACGACGTGGATCAGCGCCGCCACGGCGAGGGCCATGGCGAAGGCCGCATTGCGACCGCGAAAGCCCGCGACCACGAAGACGAGGTAGACGAGCGCCAGCACGACGATCGCGCCGAGCAGGGCATCGTGGTTGAGGCGCTCGAGGATCTTGTCCCAACCGGGGATCAGGCTCTGGTCCTTGCCCAGCGCGGTCTTGGCGACGACGGAGTTGGGGAAGAAGCCGCGGTCGAAGGCCTTGTTGATGCCGCCGATGATCAGGACGGGGATCCCCGCCGCGAGGCCCGTCCCGATCACGTTGACCACGCGGCGCTTCACCGGCCACCGTCGTGCGACCTCCGGTCCGCTCATCCGCGCGGATGTCGCGAAGAGCAGCGCGGCGCCGCAACCGGCCGCGAGGAACATCGTCTCGAGACGGACGCACGACGCGACGGCGAGCAGCGCGAAGTACGCGACCTGCTGGCGGCGGGACGCCTCACCGTCGACGAGCAACGCCAGCAGCACGAGCACCTGCAACGCGAGCGCGGCGTGCAGCGTGTGCTCCATCCCCGTGTACGCGAGGCCCGGCAGGAACAGCCCGCAGAGCGGGAGCAGGATGACGAACAGCCAGCTGCCCCAGTGACCGCGCGCCAGCGTGGTGAAGCGCTGGCGGGTGGCGAAGATCCAGAGGATCCAGACGGCCGCGGCCAGGTTCATCACGAGGGGCGCCACCGACTGCCGCGGGCGACGCGACCTGGATGACTCCGGCGAGCATCAGGGTCCAGAGCGGCGAGGACGACGCCGGCTCGTAGATGCCCGGGCTCACCCCCCACGTCCCGTGCTCGACCAGGTTGCGGGCCATCGCGAGGTGGATGCCGGGGTCGTCGATGACGTACACGAGGTGGCCGTGCGTGTAGATCAAGATGCGGGCGAGGAACGCGGCCGAGACGCCGAGCGTCACCGCGACCGAGACCCAGAAGAAGCGTTGCCGTTGCGTGCGGTCCGGGGCGGTCGGTTCCGGCGCCTCGACGGCCGGCTCGCCGTCCGTCGCGACCGCGGTGCTCATCGCGCTTTGCCGTGCACCCAGACCGGATGGTCGGCCGCCGCCAGCAGCTCGCGGTCGCCCGCACTGTCGCCGTACGCCCACAGCTCGACCTCGCCGGTGCCGAGCCACTCCTGCACTTGACGGATCTTCTCCGGTCCCCGCACGTTCCCGCCTTCGAGCTTCCCGGTCAGCCGATCATCGGGTCCTACCCCGAGCTTGGTGCAGAACACGTGGTCGACCCCGAGCAGCGGCGCGAGGGGTTCGAGGTACACGTTGAGCGACGCGGACACGATCAGGATCTCGTGGCCCCGGCTGCGGTGCCAGTCGAGCCGCTCGAGCATCTCCGGCCGCAGCGCGTCACCCGACGCGAGCTGGTGCGCGTACTGCACGCCGGCCTCGCGCACGGGCTGGGCCGGCCGCCCGGTCAGCAGCTTCCCGACGAGTCGCTCCTTCTCCGCGTCGCGATCGCCGATGCCCGACCGCGGCGGCCGCGAGGACGGGCGAACGCAACGCGAGCTCGCGGTACAACGGGAGCTTCCCGCACACCTGGCGGAGGAACGGACCGAGCGAGTCCTTCTCCGAGATCGTGCCGTCGAAGTCGAACGCGGCGACCTTGCGCCGACCGTCGGGCGGCTCGGGCTGAGAGGTCGGGTGGCTCACAGGGGGAGGCGGCGGAACACCGGGCGCGGCACGTGCCGCAGCACCGACATGACGACCCGCAGCGGTGCCGGCACCCAGATCGTCTCGGACCCGCGACCGAGGCCGGCGACGATGGCGTCGGCGACCGTGTCCGGATCGGTCGAGAGCGGTGCGGCAACGAGTCCCTCCGTCATCTTCGTGTGCACGAACCCGGGGCGCACGACGACGATCTTCACGCCCGTGCCGACGAGGCTGTCGCCGAGGCCCTGGCAGAACGCGTCGAGACCCGCCTTGCTGGATCCGTAGACGAAGTTCGACTTGCGCGCCCGCTCACCCGCGACCGACGACAGCACGACCACGGTGCCGTGGCCCTGCGCCTTGAGCGCGCCGACGAGCGGGACGAGCACCGACACCGCGCCGGTGAAGTTCGAGTCGACGATCCGGCGCGCTTCCGCGCCGTCCTCCTCGGCCAGGTCCTGATCGCCGAGGACCCCGAACGCCAGGATCACCAGATCGAAGTCGGAGTGTGATTCCGAGACGTCACGGATGAACGCGTCGTGCGAGGCGAAGTCGAGCGCGTCGAACGCCACGACGTCCACGCTGGCTCGCGCCCGTGGCCTCGAGCTCCTTGCCCGCGCGCTCGAGCGCTTCGGTGTCGCGGCCGGCCAGGGTCACGCTGCGGCACCGACCGTCGATGAGCTTGCGGACGGTCGCGAGCGCGATCTCCGATCCTCCGCCGAGCACCAGCACGGACTGGACGCCACCGAGTGCGTCGATCATCGGACCCGCTCCTGGCTGCGCCGGGCCGCTCGGGCCCCGCTCGCTGATCGTTGCAATGCGCGGCGGGTAGGGAGCTCGCTCATCAAGCCTCCGGGTTCGGGTCGTCGAGCCCCAGGCGGCGAGCCATGTCCGACGTGATCACGCGGTCGGGATCGAGCTTGGCCCGCACCTCGCGCCACTGGGGGAGTCGGGGATACATGATGCCGAGGTGCTCGGGACGGGTGCGGGCGTCCTTGGCGAGGTACACGCGCCCGCCGGCTTCGAGCACCGCGTCGTCGAGCTGGTCGAGCAGGCCCGGCAGCTCCGGATTGCCGACCGGGATGTCCACCGCGAGCGTCCAGCCGGGACTCGGGAACGACAGCATCCCCGGGTTCTGCTCGCCCAGCCGCTTCAGCACGGCGAGGAACGACGGCGTGCCCGTGCCGCTCAGCACCTCGAGCGAGTACCGCACGGTGGCTTCGGCGCCGAAGGGCACGACGTACTGGTACTGCACGCAGCCGCGGCTTCCGTAGGCCCGGTTCCAACCGTCGACCAGGTCGAGGGGATGGAAGAACGCGGAGATGGACTGCACGCCGACGTGATGCTTGCGCGCCTTGCGGAACCAGACCTCGTTGAACGCGCGCGTCGTGTGCAGGTTGATGAGGCCGGACGGCATCATCGGCGGCGCGACGGCGAGCGGCTGGGGGAGGAAGCGGCGGAAGTTCCGGCGGGCAGACTTCGGGACCTCGTCGAGCGTGGCGTGGTCTCCGCGCCCGAGGATGCCGCGGCCCATCGACTTGCCGCGGGCGGTGCAGTCGATCCAGGCGACGGAGTACCGGTACCGGTCGTCGCGCTCGCTCATGCTGGCCATCAGGTGGTCGAGATCGGCGCAGCGTTCCTCGTCAACGGAGATGAGCGAGGTCTCGACCGGGATGAGATCGAAGGTCGCGTCGAGGATCACGCCGGTCAGGCCCATGCCGCCGGTCGTGGCCCAGAAGATCTCGGGAGTCTCGGTCGGCGTGACCGTCAGCACGTCGCCGCTCCCGGTGAGGAGCGTGAGCGAGTGCACGTGGCTGCCGAACGTCCCGTCCACGTGGTGACCCTTGCCGTGGATGTCCGAGGCGATCGCGCCGCCCACGGTGACGTACCTCGTGCCGGGGGTCACGGGCACGAACCAGCCCCGAGGGAGGAGCCAGCGCATCAGCGAATCGAGGCTGGTGCCGGCGCCGACCGTCACGATCCCGCGTTCGAGGTCGATCGAACGCACGCCGGTGAGCGCGGTGCCGTCGAGCACCATCCCGCCGGCGTTCAACGCGACGTCGCCGTAGGAACGCCCGAGCCCGCGTGCGATGACCCCGCGGGCGGCGCGGCGTGGACGAGCCGGCCGACGTCGTTGTCGTCGAGCGGGGTGACGACGCGGGCGCGACTCGGCGATGTGCCACCCCAACCCGCGAGGAGCTGGTCGTCGCCGGGAAGCCCTGCGAAGGGATCAGGCGACATAGAGCCCGATGCCCACGGTGACGGCCCAGAGCGCGCCCATGACCTGCAGCGGCCGGTCGTGCAACACGATCTCTTCGGGTGCTCCACCTTCGCCGCGTTCCACGAGGAGCGCGTACCGCAGGATCGCGAGGACGAACGGCACGATCGACAGCTCGTACCACGGCACGCCCGCTTGGCCCGCGCTCTTCTCGAACGCCCAGAGGCAGTACCCGACCATCGCGACGCCGGACGCGACCGAACGCACGTAGCCGAGGTACTCGAGCGAGTACTCCGAGAGCGTCGCCCGGTGGCCGGCGCGTTCGACGCCGAGCTCCATGAACTCCGCGTGGCGCTTGCCCGCGACCATGAACAGCGAGCCGAAGCTGCCGACGATGAAGAACCACACCGAGATCGGCACGTCGACTGCGACTGCGCCGGCGATGAGTCGCAGCACGAATCCGGCCGCCACCATCCCGAGGTCGACGACGGCGACGTGCTTGAGCCACGCCGAGTACGTGGTGGTGAAGATGATGTACGTCGTGATGACGATCGGGAGCTTCCAGCCGGTGAGGAAGCCGATGGCGATCCCGCAGATGATCAGCAGGACGCCGGTGATCTGCGCGGTGCGGACCGGCAGGTCACCCGCCGCGATCGGACGGAACCGCTTCTTGGCGTGAAGCCGGTCCGCTTCGACGTCGAACGCGTCGTTCAGGAAGTAGGTGCCGCTGGCCGCGAGACAGAACGCCACGAAGGCCACCAGCGTGTCGAAGATGGCCGGGCCTTCGGACAGCACCCCGGCGGCGGCGGGCGCGGCGAAGACGAGCACGTTCTTGACCCACTGCTTCGGTCGGGCCGAATGGATGAGCGCGACCGGCAGGGACCGGGAGGCTCGTGGGGCCGGGGTCAGGTCGTCCGGGCGCGTGGGCACCGGGACCGGAGGGATCTCGGCGGCGTCGGACATCGAGGTGGAGCGCTCCTTGCGGGCAAAAGCGACCCGCCGATGCTACTGCGCGGCTTGCCCGTCTTCTGGTCCATCCGTGCCCTCACCGGCCCGTTCGCGTGACTCCGCTACGGCCCAGCCGAAGATCCCCTTGGCCATCGTCGATGCTTCGGCTTCGACGCGGCGCTCGAAGACGTCCGCCCGGCAGCGATGCACCGCCGCGTCGTCCGGTGCGGCGAGTGCAGCCAGCTCGACGAGGTGCCCCGCGAGCCGAAGGTCGCCGGCATCCGCGAGCGCGACGGCGCGTTCGGCGAGTCGTGATGCGCCGCCCGCAAGCTCCGCGACTTCCGTGGCCACCGCCGACTCGGACGCGGGCTTGAGGTTCGCCGGGTTCCCGTCGTACCAACCGCCGAACAGGCGCCAGACGTTGCGGACCACGAACTCCGGCTCGTCGTAGATCGGACGGAGATACGGCTTGGCGATCAGCTCGGGCGGCGCGGTGACGGTGTGCACGATCTCGTCGAGTCGCGCGCCCTCGTTCATGAGCTTGATCGTCTCGACGTGCAGGTACTCGAGCAGCCGGGCCGAATCGGTGAGCGCGGCGCGGACGCGATCCGCGCCGATGATCGGGAGTCCGTGCCCGGGGAGCAGCACCTCGGCGCCGAGCGCAGCCATCGTGTCGAGCGCCCGGGCCCACTCGATCGCGTAGCGCTGCACCTTCTGCGGGTTGCCACAGTTGGGCGACGCCCAGATGAAGAGATCGCCGGTGCAGAGCACCTTCCGCTCCGGTACCCACACCCAGGTGTGGTCGTCGGTCTCGCCGCGGGCGTGGTGCAGCTCGAACCGCACTCCGCCGACGTCGAGGTCGAGCCGGTCGCGGTACGTCTCGTCCGGGAAGCGGTAGGTCGTCGGCCAGAACGGCTTCGGGGCGCGGAACTGCCGCTGGTTGATGATCCCGTTGTACCCGGCCGTCTCCACGTAGCGCCGGAAGCGGTCGGCGATCAGCTCCTGCGCGACGACCCGCGGCGCCGCCCAACCGTTCGCCGTCGCTTCGGACTCGTAGAGCTCGACTCCGAAGCAGTGGTCGATGTGCCCGTGGGTGAACACCGCGGTGTCGAGCCGATCGGAGCTCCAGGCGCGCAACGCTTCGTGCACCGTGCCGCAGAGGAACGGGCTGCTCGTGTCCACCACGACCAGGCCGTCATCCGTCGAGAACGCGGCGGCGTTGGCGAACGCGGCGACGAACGCGGTCGTGTCCGTGATCTCCGCGAGGTCGCCGAACTGGCTGAACGGATGGTGCTCCGCCGGATCGAGCGCTCCGGTGAAGAGCCGATCGGCGATTTCGAGCACATCGGTCATGCGCGGAACCTACCGCCGCGTCTTGACCCAGAAATAGAAACCTGTTCTCATTCTGCGATGACGAGCGACAGGGCGCCCGAGGACGGCGCCCTCGCGCGCAACCAGGCGGCGCGGCGCAAACGCGTGCTGGATGCGACCCTGGCGCTCGCGGACAAGGGTGGCTTCGACGCGGTGCAGATGCGCGATGTCGCCACGGAGGCGGGAGTCGCGCTCGGCACCGTCTACCGGTACTTCTCGAGCAAGGAGCGATTGCTGCTCGAGGCGAACGTCGGGCAGGTGGAGGCCCTCGGTGCCGGTCTGCTCAACCGACCACCGAGCGGCGAGAGCGCGGCTGACCGGGTGGTCGACGTGCTGCGCCGTGCGTGCACCGTGCTCGTGAAGCGACCGGAGGCCACGGCCGCCATGGTGCGGGCCCTGGGCTCGGCGCAGCCCGACGAAGCGGACGCGGTGCGACGCGTGAGCCAGGCGATGACCGACATCATCACCGGGGCGATGCACGAAGGGGAGCCGAGCGAACGGGACCTGGCCGTAGCCCGGGCGTTGAGCCAGGTGTGGCTCTCGTCCCTGATCGGCTGGGTCGGCGGGGTGGACGGGCCCGGGGTGGTCGGCGACGACCTCGAACGGGCCGCCCGCATGCTCATCTGAAGCAGAGCCGCGCTCGGCCGCCTGCCATGGCGATGTCTGCCCGCGTGGCCGAGGGAGATATTCGGAGAAGCAAGAACCTGTTCTAGGGTCGGGTGATGGCAATCCACTACAACTTCGCTGACCTGTTCGAGGCGATCGTCGACCTCCACCCCGATCGGACGGCGCTCGTCGTCGGCGACGAACGGCGCACGTTCGCCGAGATCGAGGATCGGTCGAACCGTCTCGCCCACCACCTGCGCGACCACGGGATCAATGCCGGCGACCACGTGGGGATCTACGCCTACAACGGCGTGGAATGGGTCGAAGGGATGATGGCGCTCTACAAGCTGCGCGCCGTGCCGGTGAACGTCAACTACCGCTACGTCGAGAGCGAGCTCCGCTACCTCTGCGACAACGCCGACCTGGCCGGGCTCATCATGCAGCGCGAGTTCGCGCCACGGGTGGCCGCGATCCGCGCCGACCTCCCGCAGCTCCGGCTGATCGTCCTGGCCGAGGACGGCAGCGGGGCGAGCACCGACGGACTCGAGTTCACGGACTACGAAGCGGCGATCGCCGGCGCGACCGGGGAGCGGGACTTCCCGGAGCGCTCGGACGACGACATCCACATGATCTACACGGGTGGCACGACCGGGATGCCGAAGGGCGTGATGTGGCGCCAGGAGGACATCTTCTTCGCGCTGTGCGGTGGCATCGATGCGTACAGCAACGACAAGGTCGAGAGCCCGGACGCGCTGCGCGACCGCGCCGCGGCGAGTGCGGGTCCCGGGGTGATGCTGCCGGCCGCGCCGCTCATGCACGGCGCGGGTCAGGTCTCCACGATCCGCGGTCTGATCCACGGCGACACGACCGTGCTCACGCCGAAGTTCGACGCCGAGCAGGTCTGGCGGCTGGTCGACCGCGAGAAGGTGAACGTCCTCGGCATCACCGGCGACGCGATGGCCCGGCCGCTGGCGGACTCGCTCGAGGAGCTGCACGAGGAGCTCGACCTCTCATCGCTGATCTCCATCGGATCGAGCGCGGCGATCTTCTCGCAGTCGATCAAGGACCAGCTGATGAAGCTGCTGCCGAACATCTTGGTCGTCGACTCGATCGGCGCGACGGAGACCGGGATGAACGGCATCAAGGTCGCGACGGTGGGGGAGAAGTCCCACGGTGGGCCGGCGACGGTGCAGCCTTCGCGCGACTCGATCGTCGTCGACGACGACCTGAACCTCATCGAGCCCGGCTCGGGGAAGATCGGGCGCGTCGCCCGCACGGGGAACATCCCGCTCGGCTACTACAAGGACCCCGAGCGCAGCGCCCAGACGTTCATCGAGGTCGACGGGAAGCGCTACGCGATCCCGGGTGACTTCGCGACCGTCGAGGAAGACGGCCAGGTCACGTTGCTCGGGCGCGGCTCGATCGTGATCAACACGGGTGGCGAGAAGGTGTTCCCCGAAGAGGTCGAGGGCGTGCTGAAGTCGCACCCCGATGTCTTCGACGTGCTGGTGGTCGGCGTGCCCGACGAGCGGTGGGGCGAGCGCGTCGACTGCGGTCGTGCAGCCGCGCAAGGGGCGGACGCCGTCGGTCGCCGAGCTCGACGCGCACTGCCGTACGCAGATCGCGGCGTACAAGGCGCCGAAGCAGGTGTTCCTCGTGGACCAGATCAGCCGGGCGCCGAGCGGCAAGCCCGACTACCCCTGGGCCAAGGAATACGCGAAGAGCGCAGCCGGGAGCGGGCACGAAGTGCGGAGGGCGGAGCGACCCGGTGAGTAAGAGCGCAGCCGGGAGCGAGCCGGAGAAGTAGCGCGTAGGGTCCCCGCCGATGGACCCTGCCGACTACCAGGCCGCCGGGCTCTACGACCCGGACGCGCCGGACGCAGCCGACCGGCTCGAGCTGCTCGTGCTACCTCGAGGCCCGCGGGGTCTCGCTCGAGCAGATGATCGAAGCGCGATAGAGCAGGGGTGCGCTGCACGCGGCGAACGACCGACGATGCGGATCCGGCCCGGGTCGGCTCGATGTCCGCGGACGAAGTCGCGGCCGAGATCGGGATTCCGTCGGAGCTGCTGCGGCGCATCACGTTGGCCGCGGGGCTGCGGATCGAGGACGACGACTACCGGGAGTCGGACCTCGACACGTTCCGGCTGTTCGCCGGGGGCGCGACCTCTTCGGTGAGGACGCGACCCTGCAGTTCACCCGGGCAGTGGGGTCGTCGATGGCCCGGGTGGCCGACGCGGCGATCTCGCTGTTCCTCGTGAACGTCGAAGGGCCGTTGATGGATCAGGGCGGCGGCGCGACGCCGCTCGCCGAGGCAGCCGAGACGCGCGGTCGACGCGCTCGACGTGGTCCCGTCGCTGATGGGCGGGCTTCTTCCGCCTCCACATGCAGGCCGCGATCAGCCGTCAGCGGATCGTGAGCAACTCGCTCGACGGATGACCCGGCGATCTTCCGGCTCGCGGTGGGCTTCGTGGATCTCGTCGGCTTCACTCCGTACGTGGAGGATGTCGCCGTCGGACGAGCTCGCCGGGTTCGTCGAGACCTTCGAGGCGCGTGCGAATGACGTGGTTGCGGCGCGGGGCGGACGCGTGGTCAAGCACATCGGCGACGAGGTCATGTTCGTCGAGGCGGATCCGGCGACCGCGTGCGACATCGCGTCTGCAGCTCATCGAGGGCTTCGGTGGCGACGCCGGAGTCGCGCCGCACGCCGGCGTCGGCTTCGGCCCGCTCGTCGCCCGCGGCGGGGACTACTACGGCTCGGTGGTCAACGTCGCGTCGCGCATCGCCGACCTCGCGGTGCCGGGCGAGCTGCTCGTCACCGACGACGTCCACGACGCGCCGCGGTCGACGGTGATGAATCCGGCTGGTCTTCGAGCCGGCCGGTCGGCGCATGCTCGAAGGGGTTCCCGAGCCGATCCCGCTGTGGTCGGTCACGCGATCGTGCCCTGCTCCTTGAGCTGAGCGATCGTCGCGGCCTCGAAGCCCCAGTCGGCGAGTGCCTCGTCGGTGTCGGTGCCGGGCACCACGGGTGTGCGTTCCACCGACCCGGGAGTGCGGCTGAAGCGCGGGGCCGGCGCGGGCTGGGGTGCGCCGTCGACTTCGATGAACGTGCCGCGGGCGATGTTGTGCGGATGCTCGGCGCGCTTCGTTCATCGTCAACACCGGCGCGAAGCAGACGTCGTGACCGGCGAAGAACTCGCCCCACTCGTCGCGCGTGCGGGTCCGGAACAGCTCGGCCATCCGCGCCTTGAGCCCCGGCCAGGTCGACTGGTCCATCTGCGTCGCCGGATCGAGCTCGATCCCGAGCGGGCCGAGGAGCGCCACCAGCTCGGCGTAGAACTGGGGTTCGTAGCTCGCGATCGAGATCCAGAGATGGTCGGAGGTCTCGTACGCACCGTAGAAGTGCGCGCCGCCGTCGAGCAGGTTGGTGCCCCGTTCGTCGGACCAGAATCCCATCGCGCTCGAGGCCGACGAAGACGCTCATCTGCATCGCCGCGCCGTCCACCATCGCGGCGTCGATGACCTGACCCTCGCCGGAGCGCCCGCGTTCGAGGAGCGCAGCGAGGATGCCGAACGCGAGCAGGAGCCCACCACCGCCGAAGTCGCCGACGAGGTTGATGGGGGGACCGGCGGCCCGCCCGCGGTGCCGATGTGGGCCAGGACGCCGGCCAGCGCGATGTAGTTGATGTCGTGGCCCACCTCGTGGGCGAGCGGCCCCTCCTGGCCCCAGCCGGTCATGCGGCCGTAGACGAGGCGCGGGTTGCGTTCGAGCGCGACCTCCGGGCCGATGCCGAGGCGCTCGGCGACTCCGGGGCGGAACCCTTCGATCAGCACGTCCGCTGACTCGCACAGCGCGCAGGACGGTCTCCGCACCGCGAGGGTGCTTGAGATCGATGCCCATCGAGCGCCGGTTGCGGTCGAGGCTCGCGTACGGCGTCGCCGGGATCATGCCGCTCCCCGCGGCGACCGAGGTCGCGCGGTCGAGTCGCAGCACCTCGGCGCCGAGGTCGGCCAGCGCCATGCCGGCGAACTGCGTCGGGCCGATGCTCGGGATCTCGAGCACGCGATAGCCGGAGAGCGGACCCATGGAGCCGGGACCCTACCTCCGGCCTCGCCTCCGGAGATCCGGTGAAGCCGCCGGAGGAGAACCGGCGTCGCCGTCAGCACCGTGTCCTCCGGAGATCTGCGTGTCGCCGCGGAGACGAAACCGGCTCGCCGTCGCACCGTGCCCTCCGGAGATCTGACTAAGGAGGAGGTGGCTGCTGGTACAGGGAGCAGAGCTGCACCGCGCCGGGTGGCGCGGGGATGCCGTAGAGCTGCGGGCGACGCGACAGGCCGCCGGGAACCGAGAGCACGAACGGCACCGGGCACTGCACCTGGTGGACGGCGTGGAACTTGATGCCGTTCTCGCGGAGCCGGCGTGCTTCGGATCGGCGCCAGGAGGAGAACTGCGCTTCGAACGGTGAGAGCGCGCGCAGCCGGGCGAGGCTCGCCGCTTCGCGGTCGGTGTCGCGCACGTCCCACACCGCGGTGGAGACGCCGACTCCCGCGGCGTCGACGAGCAGGATGCCGATCGCCACCCAGGCGATCGCCTTGATGACGCGCGCTCCCGCGAAGAGCACCACCGCCGTCGCGACGAAGCCGGGCACGAACCACAGCTGGGGCGCGAAGCGCGCGAGGAACGCGGACGGCTGGACCAACGTCGCGAGCAGGCAGATCCCGCCCGCGCCGAGGAGCCCCCATGCCTGCGCTGAGATGGGGTCCTGGTCGCCCCGGCGCTTCCGCATGAGGCGCGCGACCGCCGCAGTCAGCAGCGCGCCCAGGGCGAGGACGAGGCCCCCGCTGAACCACGGGCCGAATCCGCCGATGCGAACGCTCGGAGAGCGGAACGACGACCACTCGTCGCTGGAGAACAGCAGTGGCACCTTGAGCTCGGGGTCCGCAGTGCCGGCGGTCGACCGCCCGAAGATCGAGAGCCCGAGCCGTTCCGGCTCGCTCACGTCGTTCAGCTCGCCGGTGCGGTACTGCGCGCCGATGTCCAGTGAGTGGGGTCCGTAGATCGGGTGCAGCGGATGGTCCCAGCGCAGGTAGTTCGTGACGTACGGGTTGTACCCGAGGCCGATCATCGCGACGAGCGCGCAGAGCACCACCCCGCCGAGCATGAGGACGAGTCGTTTGCCGGATCGAGCGAAGAGGCCCGCGACGAAGATGACCGGGAGGACGATGAGCCCCACGTAGACGAGGCCGGTGAACTTCGTGTTCACCAGCAGCGCCAGCGCGCCGGCGAGCGGTGGGAGCACGACGATGGGTGGATGTCGCCACACCCAGAGCAGCGCGAGCATCAGCGTCGCGAGCAGCACTGAGCTCACCACTCCGTCCACCATCGCGGTACCGAGCTGCGCGAGCGCGACCGGATTCAACGCGAGCACGAGACCACCGGCGAGCGCCAACCACCGACCCGGCGCCGGCGGCTTCCAAGCCGGCGATCGCGACGAGTGCCGCGGCGAGCAACAGCGACGCGCCGAAGAGCCGAGTCGCGTCGATGCTGTCGGTGATGCGGAAGACGGCGGCGCCGACGATGGCCGGTGCTTTGGGTGCCGCGTCCGGTTGGTACGGGGTGTCCTTGGGAAACAGCGGGCCGTCCCGCTCGGGGTTCCATCCACGGGCTACGGCCCGGGTCGTCTCGCTCTGGTAGTGCCGGCCGTCGACGGACGTGTCGGTGACGAGCTGCGACACCGCGCCCGTCGCCCCGATGATGAACCAGCAGATCAGCAGGGTGGCCAGCACCCTCACGGCCGGGCGAGCGGCGCCGGCTCGGCGCCAGGCGAGGAATGCGTACCCGACCTGGACCCCGATCGCGGGGGCGAGCACCCACCATCCGGGGGTGATGCGGAACACCAGACCCACGAAGCCGGTGACGAAGGCCGCGGCGAAGAGGACGATGAGCGATGAGCCCAGAACAACGCACCATTGACCGGGCCGCGAGAGCTCCCGCGGCGCCGGTGTTGCGTCGCTCATGAGCCCTCGGCGCCGTGGTGCAGGGCGCCGCGCGACGGGTGCGGCCGCGCTCGAATCGCCGCGATTGACCGGTACTCTGTCGCCTCCGGTTGGGGGGAGCGCGCGTGGACACCGTCGAAGAGGAGCCGAGCCCCGCCGTGGCTGACGCGGCGGGCGAGCGGGTCCGGCGTTTCGGTCCCTGGCGCCGGGAGGTCGGCGCGTTCCTCGAGCTCTTTGCGCTCTGCGGCGTCGCGATCGCTCAGCCGACCCTCGACATCTTCCAACAGAACGCCGACTTCCTCCTGAGCCGCCGCACCACTGTGCAAGAAGCGGTCGCCTTCGCGGTGTTGTTCATCGTAGTCCCGGCCCTGGTGCTCTGGACCGTCGAGGTGCTCATCGGATTGGTGCTGCCGTCGGCGCGTCGATGGGTGCACGCGGGGTTCGGTGCCGTGCTTGTCGGCATCATCGCGGTGGAGCTCTTGAAGCGGGTCACCGGGGCCGGGGTGACGGTGCTGCTCGTCGCCGGTGCGATCTGCGGCGTCGTTGGCGGCGTGTTGATGTTGCGACTCGCGATCGTGCGGACATTCCTCCGTTACCTCTCCGTCGCGCCCCCGGTGTTCGGGCTGCTGTTCGTGTTCTCGTCGGCAGTCACGCCGGTCATCTTCGTGAGCGACCCGAGTGCCGTCCACGCGACGGTGCACCATCCCAAGCGGGTGGTGATGATCGTCATGGATGAGTTCCCGACCGGCTCCCTGCTCGACGGGAAGGGCGCGATCGACTCGGCGTTGTACCCGAATCTCGCGTCGCTGGCTCAGGGTTCCACCTGGTACCGCAACGAAACGACCGTCGGCCCGCACACCACGATGGCGGTGCCCGCCATCCTCACCGGCAAGTTCCCGAACGGGGAGTCCGTACCGATCGCGTCGGAGTTCCCTCAGAACATCTTCACATTGCTCGGTGGCAGCTACGTCATGAACGTGCACGAGAGCGCGACGCGGCTCTGCCCGCAGAACGTCTGCGGCAGCAAGGACGACGCGACCGGTGCGAACGACGGGCTCGACGGCCTGCTCCAAGAAGGCATCGACCAGTGGAAGACGTTCGCGTCGCCGGAGCGCACGTCGAAGCAGGACGCACTGCTGCACCAGAGCCCGTACGTCGAGAACGCGATCGACAGCTCGCGGTCGTTCATCAAGTCGCTGCAGCCGTCGACGAAGCCGCAGCTCGACTTCCTCCACGTGCTCCTACCGCATACGCCCTGGCACTATCTCGGTCCCGCCCAGGACTACGTCACGCTGGCCGGGCAGGGTGTGCGGGCCGGCACCTGGAAGGACTCCTGGAACGCGACGTTCGGTCGCGAGCGCCACCTCCTCCAGGTGCAGACCGCCGACTGGGTCGTCGGGCAGGTCGTCAAGAAGCTGAAGCGGATCGGGGCGTACGACGACTCCATGATCATCGTGACCGCGGACCACGGGGTGGCGTTCCTGCCGGGGGTCCCGAGTCGCGGCGCGTCGCCGTACAACTATCCGGAGATCATGTGGACCCCGTTGCTCGTGAAGCGGCCCGGCCAGACCGCGGGTGTGCTCGACGATCGGGCCGCGCGGTCGACCGACATCCTGCCGACGATCGCGGACGAGCTGGCAGTCAAGCTGCCGTGGAAGAGTGATGGCGAGTCGTTGTTCGGTCCACCGCGACCGGACGGGGTGCGGCGGCTCTCGGACTGGGCGCTCAACGTCGTGCGGCCGAAGGACGGCAAGAACTACATCGAGTTCGACGGCCCATCCGGGTTCGCGCGTCTCTTGCAGACGAGTGCGTCGCGGGCGACCGGCGATCCCGCGCTGCGGCTCTACCGCGTGGGGCCGTACGGCGGTCTCGTCGGTCAGCCCGCCGCGACCTACGCGACCTCGTCCGGCCCAGCGGTGGGCGCGACGCTCGAAGATGCCGCGAAGTACGACCATGTGCGGCTGCACGCGGCGATGATCCCGTGGGCGTACGCCAATGGGACCGTCGACGTCCCGGCGAAGCAGTGGGTCGCGGTGGTCGTGAACGGCAAGGTGGCCGGCGTGAGCCAGACGCTTCCGTCCGATTCGGCGGGGAAGAGTGAGTACGCGGCCATCGTCCCGCCGTCACTCGCGCGCGCCGGCAAGAACACCGTCGAGATCTACGTGGTGACGGGTGATGCGGCCCGGCCCCAGCTCGCGCCGACCCGGCTCGGGCGCTGAGGCCGGGCGAACCGGTCATGCCGAGGGCGCGTCCGTGACCCTGACGTCGACTGCGGGGCGTCGCGCCGGCTCGATCAGCAACGACCGGGTCGGCGCGGTGGTCGCGTTGGTCGTCTTCGCCGCGCTGCGGTGCTGGCTGGCCATCGGGAAGCCGGTGTCCTGGTCGGACACCCACTCCTACGACGTCCAGGCGTCGAAGTCGCTGTTCAGCGCGCGGTTCTGGGCGGGGCGCAAGCCGCCGGGCTTCCCGCTGTTGCTCAAGCTGGTGGGGAGCCACGAGACCGTCATCGTCGTGCAGGTGGCGCTGTCGATCGTCGCCTGGGCGCTGCTCGCCTGGGTGGTGGCGTCGGTGGCGCGGACAGGATGGCCGCGACTCGTCGCCCTGTGCGCGGTGTTGCTGTTCGCGGTCACGACGCCGATCGCGATCTGGGACCGCGTGATGTTGAGCGAGTCGCTCGCCGCTGTCGTGCCTGGCGCTGCTCGTCGCGTCGCTGATCTGGTTCGGTGTTCGCCCCGGCTGGCTCCGGCTCGCGGCAGTGGTGCTCAGCGCCGGGGCGTGGATCACCACCCGCGACACCAACATCTACGTCGTGCTCGGTGATCGGGTTCCTGCTCGCGGCGACCGCGGTGCTCGCCCTGGTGCGCCGCTCGCCGATGGCTCCCAAGCTCGTGATCGCGGCGGTGCTCGTCGTCATCGTCGGTGGCGGTGCGCTCGCGGTCTCGATCAGCACGGTGCGCGGATGGGATCCGCTGCGCCACGTGTTGGCCGACCGGATCATTCCGTATCCCGACCGGCTCGACTGGTGGGTCGATCACGGGATGCCGCAGGGTCCCGCGCTCCGCCGACTCGCGCAAAGCCCGGGGCATACGGACACGGGCGCGCGGACCGCCGGTCCGTCCGCTCGGGACCGGCAGTTCAACCGCTACTCGCAGTGGGTGAAGAACGACGGTGCCGGCACGTACGTCGAATGGCTGGCGACGCATCCGTCGTACGCGCTCTTCGAGCCGTTCGAGTCGCCGGAACGAGTCCATCTCCGGCGCACGGTCACCGACTACTCGCCCGACGCGCACGAGGTACCGCTGATCTCCACGCTCATCTTCTGGCCGTGGCCCTTGGCGGTTGTCGCGTTCGTGGTGCTGTTCGGGGTCGGGCTGTGGCGTCGTCGCTACCGGGATGTCTCGTGGCTCGTCGGGCTCGGGCTGCTCGTGCTCGCGGTCCCGCACCTGCTCATCGCGTGGCACGGCGATTCGGCGTCACCGATTCGCCACGCGCTCCTCGCGAACGTGCAGGCGATCCTCGGGCTGCTGCTGCTCGGGCTCGCTCTGCTCCCACGTGCGCCGGGGTCAGTCGTCGAGCTTGAAGACCCGGGTGGCGTTCTCGTGCAGGAACTTCGGCCAGACGTGGTCCCGGAAGGGAACGTCGGGTAGCTCGGAGAAGATCCGGTCGTAGCTGAGGCCGGCGGGGAAGTAGCCGCTCCAGATGATCTTGTCGGCCCCGCGCGTGTTCGCGTAGTGGATGATGTCCTTCGGGAAGTGCTTCGGCGCGAACGCGGTGGTCGAGTAGTACAGGTTCGGCCACTTGAGCATGAGCTTCACCGCGAGCTCGGTCCACGGCTCGCACCCGTGGCGCGTCACGAACTTCAGCTCCGGGAAGTACCAGCAGATCTCGTCGAGCCGGGCGACGTCCTGCGGTGAGAACGGGATGCGCGGCCCGGGCACGCCCATCGTCGACGCGAACGGGATGTCGAGCTCGACGCACTTCATGTAGATCGGGAACCACTTCTTGTCGTCCACCGCGACCTGCGGGTTCAGGCCGGCGGGGAACGCGCCCACGCACTTCAGGTCGAACTCGGAGGCGTACTGCTCGATCTTGCGCACCGCTTCCATGCCGTGGTTCGGGTTCGCGCCGATGGCGGCGAAGAACCGCTCGGGGTGCTCGCGCACCGCCCGGGCTCCTTGCTCGTCCTCGACCGAGACGATTGCCCGGCGGATGTCGTGGCGGTCGTGCTCGCGGATGAGGAACTCGACCGGGTCGCCCAGCTCTTCGGCGTCCCAGCCGGGCGGCTCCTTGAACATGTAGCCCGCGGGCATCGCGAGGCCACCTTCGCCCTTCTTCGACTCCGGCGTCCTTCGCCTGATCGCGGATGAAGCCGTAGAACTCGAACATCTCCTCGCGGTTCTTCGGCACGCCGACCGAGGTGTCGATCGCGCCACCGGCGGCGAGCGCGGCGTCGAATGCGGGGTTGCTCGTCATGCGGTGAACCGATCCTCGAGCCCGAAGACCCTGATCGCGTTCTCGCGCAGGAACTTCGGCCACACGTGGTCGCGGAAGGGGACGTTGGGGAGCTCGGAGAAGATGCGGTCCAGACCGAGGCCGGCGGAGTAGTAGCCCGCGTAGATGATCTTGTCGGCGCCGCGGGTGTTCGCGAAGTGGATGATGTCCTCGGGGTAGTGCTTCGGCGCGAACGCGCTCGTCGAGTAGTAGAGGTTCGGCCACTTGAGCAGCAGCTTCACCATCAGCTCGGTCCACGGCTCTGCGCCGTGGCGCACGACGATCTTGAGCTCGGGGAAGTACCAGCACACCTCGTCGAGCAGGCCGACGTACTGCGGGCTCATGAGGATCCGCGGCCCCGGGTACGCCTGCGTACAACATGATCGGCACGTCGAGCTCCACGCACTTGGCGTAGATCGGGTACATCTTCTTGTCGTTGATCGGCACCTGGGGGATGAGGCCGGTGCCCCAGACAGTGCGCGGAGACCGCGTGCTCCTCGCGGACGAAGCTCGGCGAGCTTCCGGACGGACTCCATCCCGGTGTTCGGATCCACCGCGACGATGCCGGCGAACCGGTCGGGATGCTCGGTGCAGGCCCGCTTCGCGTCCGGGTTCTCGTGGATGCCCGGCATCATCACCCGGATGCCGTGCTCGTCCATCTGCGCGAGCACCTCGGCGACCGGGTCGCTCAGCTCCTCGTAGTGCGGCACGCCCTTGAACATGTACTCCGCGGGCATCTCCATGGACTGCGACTCGTCGTCCATCGTCTGCTTGCGGATCGAGTCGTACCGCTTCGCCTTCTCGGCGCGCGGCGCGGGCATGGAGAGGAACGTGTCGACCACGCCGCCCGCGCGGGCTTCCTCGAACGCCTCGTTGACGATGGGGAGAGTCGCTCACTCGTCGAGCTTGAAGACCCGGACCGCGTTCTCGCGCAGGAACTTGGGCCACACGTGGTCGCGGAAGGGAACGTCGGGCATCTCTTCGAAGATGCGGTCGAGGCTCAGGCCCATCGGGAAGTACCCCGCGTACATCACCTTGTCCGCGCCGCGCGTGTTGGCGAAGTGGATGACGTCCTTCGGGTAGAACTTCGGCGCGAACGCGCTGGTGGAGTAGTGCAGGTTCGGCCACTTGAGCATGAGCTTCACCGCGAGGTCCGCCCACGGCTCGCAGCCGTGCCGCGTGACGAACTTCAGCTCGGGGAAGAACCAGCACACCTCGTCGATCAGCCCGACTTCCTGCGGGGCGAACGGAACCCGCGGCCCCGGTACGCCGGCGCAGACGCAGATCGGGATGTCGAGCTCCACGCACTTCGCGTAGATCGGGTAGAACTTCTTGTCGTTGATCGGGACCTGCGGCGTGAGGCCCGCGGGGAACGCGGTGGCCGACTTCACGCCGAGCTCCTTGACCGCGGCCTCGAGCTCGCGGACCGCCTCCATGCCCCGGTTCGGGTCCACCTCGAAGCTCCCGAAGAAGCGGTCCGGGTAGTCCTTGATCGCCTTCTGTGACTGCTCGTTCTTGAAGCTCGTCCCGACCATCGCCATCGAGATGCCGTGCTTGTCCATCTCGGACAGCAGGTAGCTCACGGGGTCGTCGAGGTGCTCCTGGAAGTTCGGCACATGCTTGAACATGTACTGCGCCGGGAACTCGAAGTCCTCCCGGCTCTCACGGTCCAGGAGCTGGGTGCGGAGGAAGTCGTACCAGCGCTTGGGATCCCCGCTCGGGATTCCCAGCATGAGGTCGATCACCCCGATGTCACTCGGCATCGGCATGATTTCGACGCTATCGCGCCACCTGACGACCCGTCAGATTGGCCGTGTTGTCGGGTTGCTGTCCCACCCTCCGGCTCTTATTGCTCCGTGGAGCCGACCGAGTCAGTATCGAGCGGGCAATTGAAGCGCTGGCCACCGAGCAGCTCGGCGTGTTCTCGCGTGCACAAGCCCTGGCCCTCGGCGCGACCCGCCACACGATCGAGTATCGCGTGCTCGACCGGCGCGTGGATGATCGAGCTGCCAGGCGTGCTCCGGGTTGCTGTGGTCGCGAGATCTTTGCGACAGCACGCCATGGCGGCCGCGTTGTGGTCGGCGCCTGGTGGGTTGGTCTCGTATGCCACGGCGGCGAGGCTCTGGCGTTTCGAGGGGATCACGGGCGACGAGGTGCACGTCACGGTCCCGGTCGGGCGGAGGCTGCGGTCGACGACGCGTCGTGGTGCATCGCACGAACGACCTGTTGGCGGCGGACATCGGGCGGCGGGGACCGATCGCGGTCACGTCGGCGTTGCGGACGGCGATCGACCTGGCCGGCGTGGTCGATGCCGAACACGCTGGAGATCGCGATCGAGTCCGCGCTCCGGCGAGGGCTGTTCTCGGTGGGCCAGCTCCGGTGGCGTGCCGAGCTGTTGATGGGCACCGGGCGCGACGAGGCTCCCAGGCGCCTGCGCAACCTGCTCGCCCGTCGAGATCTCGGGACCACGGACAGCGGCTGGGAGGTGCGGACTGCCCAGACCCTCGTCGCGGCAGGGTTCGCCGAGCCGACGCGGCAGTACTCGGTGCGCCACAACGGCAAGGAGATCGCACGCGTCGATCTCGCCTACCCCGAGGCCCGGCTCGTCCTCGAGTACGACAGCGACCAGTGGCACTCCGGAACATCACGCCGCCATCGCGACGCCGAGCGTCGCAACCAGCTCCGCGCCCTCGGCTGGACCGTCATCGAGGTCACGCCCGCGACGCTCCGCGACCCCGCCTGTTCCTCGCCGAAGTTGCCGCCCTGCTCGCGGCGTAGATCGCAGATCCGGCGGACGAACGGGCGAATCATGCTCGAGCACGACAGGCTGCTTCAGTCCTGGTCCGGCGGCCGATCGTCGAGTCGGAACCGAACGTCGACCGCGTCCCCGAGCTCGGCTTGCAGCGATATCGCGAGCCGACGCCCTTCGTTGACGAACAGGAGCCATTCGGCCGGGTCGGTCCGGTGACCGGGTTCGTCCGGCGGCCACGTGAGATCCATGAAGCGGTGCTGCCATCCCAAGAGCCCCCGGCGGAGCTCGTCGCTGATCGGGACGTCGTCCATCTCGAATCCCGACGTACGACCGCTCTCCAGCGGCTCATCCGGGTTCGGGACCCAGGTCGGCCAGTCGGCGCCGTAGTCACACTCGGCGTAGATGACCGGCGGGATCATGCTCGCGGCCTAGGCGGGGGGGCGGCGAGGCGGAACTCGCGGCGGTGGAGGTCTTCGTAGCCCATGCGGCGGTAGATCGGCTCGCCCATCGATGAGGCCTGGAGCTGCACGTTCGTCGCGCCGAGGTCGAAGCCGAGGTTGGTGACGTGGCGGGTCACCGCCTCCGCGAGCCCTCGCCCGCGCGCGGCTTCGAGGCTGCCGACCCAGTACACGCCGGCGATCCCGTGGCTCATCAGGATCTGCGCGACCGAGACCGGCGCACCGTCGAGGTACGCGACGGCCGAGTGCACGTGCGGCGCCAGCATCGCGTTCGGCGCGCCGAAGTGGCTCCGGGTCGCGTCCTCCGGCGAGCCGAGGCTGACGTACGCCTGCGCGGCGACGTCGCGCGTAGTCGGCGACGCCGGCCGCGTCCGACACCATCCGGATCTCGACGCCCTCGGGCAGCGGGCACGTCCGGCAACCGGGTCCGGCAGATCATCTGCGGCGAGTCGGCGAACGCACCGATCAACGCGGCGTCGCACGCCGCCCGCAGATCTTCGTCCTCGCCGGTGTCGCGGATCCAGACCGAGAACCCGCGGTTGCGGGAGGCGAAGAACTCCTGCGCGCGCGAGCGACCACCTCGCGCCTGGTGTCGCGTCGTTCGCGCGGTGCACGCCGTTGTTGTACGCGGGGAAGTCCGAGGCGCCCGCGAACATCAGCACGCCACCCTCTTCGAGGATCGTGTGCGGCTCGCTGCCAGCGGACGTCTTCGCGGGTGAACTCGAGCAGGTTCAGGTTGCCGGCGACGGCTTCGGCACGCGCCGCGGGGTCCAGCGAGGTCGACGTCATGTCTGGTCGCTTCGGCTCCGCACTTCGTGCCCGCTCCCGCCTTCGCTCATCCGGCGGACGTTAGCCTCGCGGCCGTGACGAGCACGCCGGATTGGGGCCACGCGACACCGTTCGACGACGTGAACGGGCAGGTCGCGATCGTCGGGATCGGTGAGACCGAGTACACGAAGGCGTCGGGCCGCACCGCCAAGGAGATCGGCGCCGAGGCCGCAGCCAGAGCGATCGCCGACGCGGGCCTCGAACCGAAGGACATCGACGGGCTCACGTACTCCGGTGCGTTCGCCGACTTCGACCCCGCCGCGTTCCACGAGCACTTCGGCACGACGCACGAGCTGTGGACGTCGCACTGGGGCGGTGGGATGAGCTGGGCCGGCACCGCGCCCTACCTCGCGGCGAAGGCGATCGGCCAGAAGAAGGCGCGCCACGTCCTCAACGTCTTCCCGGTCGCGTGGGCGACGCAGCGGGCGTCGATGACCGGCGGTCCGGGCGAGGTGCACGCGACCCAGACCGCGAAGCAGAACCTCGAAGTGCCGTTCGGCTGGTTCCCGCAGCCCGTCTACTTCGCCACGATCATGCGCCGGCACATGCTCGAGTTCGGCACGACCGAGGAGCAGTTCGGTGCGGTGGCGGTGGCGTGTCGCCGCCACGCGAACCTGAATCCCGCGGCGGTCATGCACGAGAAGAAGATGACGCTCGACGACTACCTCGCGTCGCCGTACCTCGCCGACCCGCTCCGGCTGTTCGACTCGTGCCTCATCTCGGACGGTGGTGCCGCGTACGTGACGACGAGCGTCGAGCGGGCGAAGGACCTGCCGCAGCCGCCGGCCGATCGTCCGCGGCGTCGCCGAAGGACTCTCGGCGAGCGGAACGCACTGGAGCCAGCAGGCGCGACTTCACGAGCACGCCGCAGGTCTTCTCCGCGCCGCCCGCGTTCGCGATGGCGGGCCTGACGCCGCAGCGACGTCGACGTGCTCACCGTCTACGACCCGTTCACCGTCGTGTCGCTCATGCAGATCGAGGACATGGGCTTCTGCCCGAAGGGGGAGGCCGGCCGCTTCGTCGAGGGCGACACGCTCTTCCACGACGCGGGGAAGCTGCCGTTCAACACCCACGGCGGGTTGCTCTCGCACGCGTACGTGCTCGGGATCGCGCACGTCGTCGAGCTGGTGAAGCAGCTGCGCGGCACCGCGGACGCGCAGGTCCCCGGACTGCGAGGTCGCGGTCTACGGCGGGTACACCGGCGCGCACGCCAGCACGCTCGTGCTCACGAAGGCGTAGGAACGGCAGCATGGCGATCAAGCGGCCCGACTTCCCGCTCCCGGACCTCGAGGATCCGCTCACCGCGGAGTTCTTCGCCGGCGCGGCGCGCGGCGAGCTCGTGATCCCGCGCTGCGCCGGCTGCGACCGGTGGGTCTGGTATCCGGAACCGGCGTGTCCCGACATGCGGCGGCCCGCTCGAGTGGCAGCCCACCAGCGGCCGGGCCACGTTGTTCTCGCTGGGCCGTCGTGCAGCGCCCGTTCCTCCCCGCGTTCGCCGAGATGACGCCGTTCGTCACCGCGCTCGTCGCGCTGGAGGAAGCACCCGAGGTGCGGATCGTCACCTACGTCGTCGACGCCGATCCGCACACGCTCCGGGCCGATCTTCCGCTCGAGGTGACGCTTCCGCCCGCTGTCGTTCCCCACGGTGCCCGACCGCAGCGTCGTCGTGCCGATGTTCGTGCCCCGCACCTAGTCTGAGGGCAACGAACCCGGAGGGCGAGAGACATGTACGAGTGGAGTGACGAGCACAAGATGATCCGCGAGGCCGTGCGCGCCTTCGTGGAGGCCGAGGTCCGGCCGCAGCGCGAGGAGCTCGAGTTCGGCGACACCCCGCCGTACGAGGTGATCCGCAAGCTCTACCGCACGTTCGGCATGGACCAGATGGCCCGCGACGGGTTCAAGAAGCGCCTCGACGCGGAGGCCACCCCGGACACCGAAGGACGACGAGGAAGTCGAGAGCGAGGAACGCGCGTCCGGCGGTCAGGGCGGGTTCATGCTCCTCCCGATCATCGAGCTCTGCCGCTGCTCGCCCGGTCTCGTCACCGCGATGGGCGTGAGCGTCGGCCTCGCCGCCGGCACGATCATGAGCCGCGGCACGAGTCGCCAGAAGGAGCGGTGGGCGCTCGACCTCCTCACCTTCGACAAGATCGGCGCGTGGGCGATCACCGAGCCCGACTCCGGCTCCGACGCGTTCGGCCGCATGCAGGCGACGGCACGGCGCGACGGGGACGAGTACATCCTCAACGGCCAGAAGACCTTCATCACGAACGGTCCCTACGCCGACACCACGGTCTTCATCTGCAAGCTGGACGAGGGAAACCCGGCCGCGGATCGCAAGATGCTCTCGTTCGTGCTCGACAAGGGCATGGACGGGTTCGAGCAGACGAAGCCGATGCGCAAGATGGGCATGCACTCGTCTCCGACCGGGATGCTGTTCCTCGACGACGTGCGCGCGGGCAAGGACCGGCTGCTCGGCGAGACCGAGGACGTGCCGTACCGGGAAGGCGCGAAGCAGGCGTTCTCGATCGAGCGCGTCGGCGTCGCGGCGATGAGCCTCGGCATCATCGAGCGCTGCCTCGAGCTGTGCATCGCGTACGCCAAGGAGACCGTCCGGTTCGGCAAGCCCATCGGCGACCACCAGCTCATCCAGGAGAAGCTCGCCCGGATGGAGGTCCACCGCCTCAACACCGAGAACCTCGTGTTCCGGTCGCTCGAGAAGGGCGCCGCGGGGGTCCCGATGGACCTCACCGAGGCCTCCGCCATGAAGCTCTACACGGCCCGGGCCGCCACCGAGGTGGCCCTCGAAGCGGTGCAGCTCCACGGCGGCAACGGCTACATGGCCGAGTTCGAGGTCGAGCAGCTGGCCCGGGACGCGAAGGTCCTCCAGATCTATGCCGGTACGGACGAGATCCAAATCTCCCAGATAGCCCGAAGCCTGCTCGCGTGAGATAGATTCTCCGCTCCCAGCAGGGCCACTGTCGTCCCGGGCGGGGAAACACTCCGAGGCTCGCACGCTCGTCGCAGGCCCCGAACCGGATGGACGACTCCACCATGGCCAACCTGGATCTCCCTCGCGCGCAGGGTTTGTACGACCCCGCCAACGAGCACGACGCCTGTGGCGTTGCCTTCGTCGTGGACCTGCACGGCCGCCAGAGCCACGATCTCGTCGGCCAGGGGATCACCGCCCTGTGCAACCTCCAGCACCGCGGGGCCTCCGGCTGCGAGGTCAACACCGGTGACGGCGCCGGGATCCTCCTGCAGATCCCGGACCGATTCCTCCGGGCCGTCGTCGACTTCGACCTCCCGGCCGCGGGTGCGTACGCCACCGGCATCGCGTTCCTGCCCGAAGGACCAGGGGAGTGCCGACAAGGCGGTCGCGGCAATCGACGCGATCGTGGCCGACGAAGGTCTCCAGCTCCTCGGCTGGCGCGACGTCCCGACCGACGACTCGATGCTCGGCAGCACCGCGCGGTCGGTGGAGCCGTCGTTCCGCCAGATCTTCATCGGTGGCAACGAGCACAGACCGGAGCGGGCACGAAGTGCGGAGGCCGGAGCGACCCAGCAAGACGACCTGCACGGCGGCGCGCTCAGCGGCATCGCGTTGGAGCGCCGGGCGTTCATCGTGCGCAAGCGGATCGAGCACGAGGTTCCGGTGCCCGAGTCGCACGGGCACGGCAGCGTCTACTTCCCGAGCCTCTCGTGCCGCACGATCGTCTACAAGGGCATGCTCACGACGCCGCAGCTCGAGGAGTTCTACCTCGACCTCGGCGACGAGCGGGTCGAGAGTGCACTTGCCCTCGTGCACTCGCGGTTCTCGACCAACACGTTCCCGTCGTGGCCGCTCGCGCACCCGTACCGCTACCAGGCGCACAACGGCGAGATCAACACGCTGAAGGGCAACCGGAACTGGATGCGGGCGCGCGAAGCGTTGCTCGCGTCGGACCTCTTCCCCGGCGACCTCGAGCGCATCTACCCGATCTGCACGCCGGACGCCTCGGACTCCGCCTCGTTCGACGAGGTCCTCGAGCTGCTCGCCCTGAGCGGCCGGTCACTCCCGCATTCGGTGCTCATGATGATCCCGGAGGCGTGGGAGAACCACGACGTCGATGAGCGAGGAGAAGCGGGCGTTCTACCGGTTCCACGCCTCGCTGATGGAGCCGTGGGACGGCCCGGCGTCGATCGCGTTCACCGACGGCACCGTGATCGGCGCGGTGCTGGACCGCAACGGCCTGCGCCCCTCCCGGTACTGGGTGACCTCCGACGGGCTCGTGATCATGGCGAGCGAGGTCGGTGTGCTCGACATCGCGCCGGAGAAGGTCGTGAAGAAGGGCCGGCTCGAGCCGGGCCGCATGTTCCTCGTCGACACCGAGCAGGGGCGGATCGTCGACGACGAGGAGATCAAGCACGCGCTCGCGACCGAGCACCCGTACGAGGAGTGGCTCGACAACGGTCTCGTGCACCTCGACGACCTGCCGCCGCGCGACGTGCTGACGCCGGTGCACTCGTCGCAGGTGCGCCAGGAGCGACTCTTCGGCTGGACCCAGGAAGAGATCAGGTTGCTGATCGCGCCGATGGCGCGCACGGGCGCCGAGGCGATCGGGTCGATGGGGACCGACACGCCGATCGCCGCGCTCTCCGACCGGCCGCGGATGCTCTTCGACTACTTCCAGCAGCTGTTCGCGCAGGTCACCAACCCGCCGCTCGACGGCATCCGCGAGGAGCTCGTCACGAGCCTCGGCTCGACGATCGGCCCGGAAGGCAACCTGCTCGAGCCGGGCCCGGACTCGTGCCGCCAGATCGTGCTGCCGCACCCGGTGATCGACAACGAGGACCTGGCCAAGCTGCGCTACATCGACGAGGGCGACGCCGTCCCCGGCTACAAGCCGGTCACCATCGACGCGTTGTACCCGGTGCTCGGTGGCGGTGACGGCCTCCGCCTCGCGATCGAGCGGATCCGCCGACAGGTCAGCGACGCGATCGCCGGTGGCGTCAACCTCGTCATCCTCTCCGACCGCTACGCGACCGACGAGCACGCGCCGATCCCGAGCCTGCTCGATCACCGCCGCCGTGCACCACCACCTCATCCGCGAGAAGACCCGGACCCGGGTCGGGCTCGTCATCGAGACCGGCGACGCGCGCGAGGTGCATCACCTCGCGCTGCTCATCGGGTACGGCGCCGCCGCGGTGAACCCGTACCTCGTCTTCGATGCGATGCGGGACCTGGTCCGTGAGGGCTACGTGGACCTCACGGCCGCGCAAGGCCTCGAAGAACTACCTGAAGGCGGCGGGCAAGGGCGTCCTCAAGATCATGTCGAAGATGGGGATCTCGACGGTCGCGTCGTACACGGGCGCGCAGGTGTTCGAGGCCATCGGGCTCAGCCAGGAGCTGGTGGACGAGTACTTCACCGGGACCACGAGCCGGCTCGGCGGGATCGGCCTCGACGTGATCGCGGCGGAGGTCGCGGCGCGCCACGACCGCGCGTTCCCGGACCGGCCGAGCGAGCTTGCGCACCGCGAGCTCGACACCGGCGGCGAGTACCAGTGGCGGCGCGAAGGCGAGTTCCACCTCTTCAACCCGGACACCGTGTTCCGCCTGCAGCACGCGACGCGCACGAAGCGCTACGACATCTTCAAGCAGTACACGACGATGGTCGACGAGCGGGCGCGTCACCTCTCCACGCTCCGCGGTCTGTTCGAGCTGCGGGATGGCGAGCGACCGCCCGTGCCGATCGACGAGGTCGAGCCGATCTCCGAGATCGTGAAGCGGTTCTCCACCGGCGCGATGAGCTACGGCTCGATCTCGCAGGAAGCGCACCAGACGCTGGCGATCGCGATGAACCGGCTCGGCGGGAAGTCGAACACCGGCGAGGGCGGCGAAGACGCGGACCGCTTCGTCCCCGACGCGAACGGCGACCTGCGGCGGAGCGCGATCAAGCAGGTCGCGTCGGGCCGCTTCGGCGTGACGAGCGAGTACCTCGTCAACGCGGACGACCTGCAGATCAAGATGGCGCAGGGCGCGAAGCCCGGTGAGGGCGGCCAGCTGCCCGGCCACAAGGTGTACCCGTGGATCGCGCAGACCCGGCACTCGACGCCTGGCGTGGGGCTCATCAGCCCGCCGCCGCACCACGACATCTATTCGATCGAAGACCTCGCGCAGCTGATCCACGACCTGAAGAACTCGAACCCGCGGGCGCGCGTGCACGTGAAGCTCGTCGCCGAGGTCGGGGTCGGGACGGTTGCCGCGGGCGTGAGCAAGGCCCACGCGGACGTGGTCCTGATCTCGGGTCACGACGGTGGGACCGGTGCGTCGCCGCTCACGTCGATCAAGCACGCGGGCGCGCCGTGGGAGCTCGGTCTGGCCGAGACCCAGCAGACGCTGCTGCTTGAACGGTCTGCGCGACCGGATCGTCGTGCAGACGGACGGGCAGCTGAAGACCGGTCGGGATGTCATCGTCGCGGCGTTGCTCGGCGCCGAGGAGTTCGGCTTCGCGTCGGCGCCCCTCGTGGTGAGTGGCTGCGTCATGATGCGGGTCTGCCACCTCGACACGTGCCCGGTCGGTGTCGCGACGCAGAACCCGGAGCTGCGGAAGAAGTTCACCGGCCAGCCCGAGTTCGTCGTGAACTTCTTCGAGTTCATCGCCGAGGAGGTGCGCGAGTACCTCGCCGCCCTCGGGTTCCGCAGCGTCGCCGAGGCGATCGGGCACGCGGAGATGCTGGACACGCGCCAGGCCGTCGACCACTGGAAGGCCTCGGGCCTCGACCTCTCGCCGATCCTGCACGTGCCGGAGTTCGACGCCGCGGTCCAGGACCGGTACTGCACGAAGTCCCAGGACCACGGCCTGGACCGCGCGCTCGACAACACGCTGATCCAGCTCTGCGAGGGCGCACTCGAGGACGGCCAACCCGTGACGCTCGACCTGCCGATCCGCAACGTCAACCGCACGGTCGGGACGATGCTCGGCTACGAGCTCACCAAGCGGTACGGCGGGGGTGGTCTGCCGACCGGGACGATTCAGATCAACTTCACCGGTTCCGCGGGCCAGAGCTTCGGCGCCTTCCTGCCTCCGGGCATCACGCTGCGACTCGTCGGCGACGCGAACGACTACGTCGGCAAGGGACTCTCGGGCGGCCGCATCACCATCCACCCGTCCCCTGAATCGCCATTCGTCGCGGAGGACAACATCATCGCCGGCAACGTGATCCTCTACGGGGCGACGGCGGGCGAGCTGTACCTGCGCGGCGTCGTCGGCGAACGGTTCGCGGTGCGCAACTCGGGCGCGACCGCCGTCGTCGAAGGCGTCGGTGACCACGGCTGCGAGTACATGACCGGCGGGCGTGTGGTCGTGCTCGGGCCGACGGGGCGCAACTTCGGTGCCGGGATGTCCGGTGGCATCGCGTACGTGCACGATCCGATGAAGGTCTTCCCGACGCGGCTGAACCGCGAGATGGTCGACCTCGATCCGCTGGAGGACGAAGACCGCGAGTTCCTGCGGGACGCGATCCGCCGGCACCACGAGGAAACCGGCTCGGTTGTCGCGGAGGGCATCTTGAAGCGGTGGCGACGCGAGGTCGAGCACTTCGCCAAGGTCATGCCGAAGGACTACAAGCGGGTGCTCGAAGCCGCCCGCATCGCGGAGGAACGTGGCGTGTCGGTCGACGAAGCGATCATGGCGGCGTCCCATGGGTGAGGCCACCGGATTCATGAAGTACGACCGGGAGCTGCCCCACCGGCGCCCGGTCCCGGTGCGGCTCCTGGACTGGAACGAGGTCTACGAGCCGTTCCCGGACGAGAACCTGCAGACGCAAGCCGCGCGGTGCATGGACTGCGGGATCCCGTTCTGCCACACCGGCTGCCCGTTGGGGAACCTGATCCCCGACTGGAACGACCTCGTGTACCGGGACGACTGGTCCGAGGCGATGGAGCGGCTGCACGCCACCAACAACTTCCCCGAGTTCACCGGCCGACTCTGCCCGGCGCCGTGTGAGGCGTCGTGCGTCCTCGGGATCAACGAAGACCCGGTCACGATCAAGCAGGTCGAGGTCAGCATCGTCGAGCACGGATGGAAGAACGGCGACGTCACCCCGGTCATGCCGTCCGTGCAGACCGGCAAGCGCGTCGCGGTCGTCGGCTCCGGTCCCTCCGGGCTCGCGGCGGCGCAACAGCTGACGCGGGCCGGTCATGCGGTCACCGTGTACGAGCGTGCCGACCGCATCGGTGGCTTGCTGCGCTACGGCATCCCCGAGTTCAAGATGGAGAAGCGGTTCCTCGACCGGCGGCTGGAGCAGATGCGCGCCGAAGGAACCGAGTTCGTCGTGAACGCGAACGTCGGCGAGAACGTCCCGGTCGAGGACCTGCAGAACGACTTCGACGCGGTCGTTCTCGCCGGTGGCGCCACGGCGTGGCGCGACCTGCCGATCCCCGGCCGGGACCTCGAGGGGATCTACCAGGCGATGGAGTTCCTCCCGCCCGCGAACCGGGTGCAGGAAGGCGACCTGGCCGAGCACCCCTTCCCGGCCACCGGGAAGCACGTGATCATCATCGGCGGGGGCGACACCGGGGCCGACTGCCTCGGCACCGTGCACCGCCACGCGTGCGCCTCGGTCCACCAGTTCGAGATCCTGCCCCGGCCGCCGGACACCCGCCCGGACGCCAACCCGTGGCCGACGTGGCCGCTCATGTACCGCACCGCGAGCGCGCACGAGGAAGGCGGCGACCGGGTGTTCGCGGTGAACACCGAATGCTTCCTCGGTGACGACCAGGGCCGGGTACGGGCACTGCGCGGTCACCAGGTCGAGCAGAAGATGGTTGACGGCCGGCCGTCGTTCGAGAAGATCGAGGGAACGGACTTCGAGCTGCCGGCGGAGATCGTCCTCTTGGCGATGGGGTTCGTCGGGCCGGAGCGGGGCGGCCTCCTCGAGCAGCTCGGCGTCGAGCTCACCGAGCGGGGCAACGTCGCTCGTGACGACCAGTGGGCCACGAACGTTCCCGGCGTCTTCGTGTGCGGCGACATGGGCCGTGGGCAGAGCCTGATCGTCTGGGCGATCGCCGAGGGCCGCTCCTGTGCCGCCGCGCTCGACCGGTGGTTGATGGGCGCGACCGACCTACCCGCGCCGATCACCCCCGGCGCCGCGCCGATGGCCGTTCGCTAGCACCGAGATCCACTTCGGCATCGCGGGCGCGATGCTGCTGCCGTGCCGATCGAACCACCGCCGAACCGCTGGCGCCTCCCCGAGGCGGATTCCGCCGACGAGCGCGAGATCTGCGGAGTCGGCGCGGACCTCGAACCGGGCACGCTGCTCGCCGCCTACCGGGCGGGCATCTTCCCGATGCGACTCGGTCGCAACGGCGCGCTGGCGTGGTGGTCCCCGGATCCGCGCGGGGTGATCCCGCTCGACGGGGTGCACGTGTCTCGGTCGTTGCGGCGATCGCAACGCCGGTTCGAGCTGCGGATCAACACGGAGTTCGAGACGGTCATGCGCGCGTGCGCCGATCCGCGCCGGCCCCATGGATGGATCGACGAGTCGTTCGTCGCGGCGTACGTCGCGCTGCACGAGCTGGGGTGGGCACACAGCATCGAGACCTGGCATGAGGGCGAGCTCGTCGGCGGTCTCTACGGAGTGGCGATCGGCGGACTGTTCGCCGGCGAGTCGATGTACCACCGCGCGTCGGACGCGTCGAAGGTCGCGCTGCTCAACACCGCCGAGCTCCTCGCCGCCGGAGGGGCGACGCTGTTCGACGTCCAATGGGTCACGCCGCACCTCGAGTCGCTCGGCGCGGTGGAGATGCCGCGGCCGGAGTACCTCCGCCGGGTGGAGGCCGCGATCACGCTCCCCGGCCCGAGCTGGCCCGCGCCCACGCTCTTCTAGGCTGGCGCCGTGCCGCTCAGCCCCGAAGAAGCTCGCGTGCTCGGTTGTCTCCTGGAGAAGGAGCGCACGACGCCGGACACCTACCCGCTGAGCCTCAACGCGCTGGTGACCGCGTGCAACCAGTCCACGAACCGCTCGCCGGTCGTGAGCTACAGCGAGCCGACGGTGGAGGCCGCGTTGGACACGCTGCGGGAGCGGAGCTTCGTCCGCCGCGGCGTGTATCCCGGCAGCCGGGTGATCAAGTACCGGCACGTCCTCGACGAAGCGCTCGGCATCGGCCCGCCGCAGCTGGCGTTGCTGTGCGTGATGCTGCTCCGCGGCCCGCAGACACCGGGGGAGCTCAAGAGCCGCACCGAGCGCCTGCACCCGTTCAAGGACCTGGTCGGCGATCGAGGACACCCTCGACGCGCTCACCGGTCACGACGAGCCGCTGGCCCGCCGCCTGCCCCGCGAGCCGGGGCAGAAGGAAGCGCGCGTGCGCGAGCTGCTCACCGACGCCGGCGGCGAGGTCACCGCGCGGTACCGGACGACGCGCCGCTCGGCTGGAAGCCGGAACCGGTCACGCCCCGGCCGGGTGCGCCGACCCGCACGGACGAGCCACCCGCCGCGGTGGTGGCTCCGGAGCCCGGTGTGGACCGGCTGGCCGAACGGGTGGGTGCCCTCGAAGCCGAGGTGGCGACGCTGCGCGTGGAGCTCGAGCGCCTGCGCGACGGTGAAGCACCCGGGCCGTAAGCAGTACTCCGCGGAGTCGCCGCAGGAACGGTGTTGTCATGCGAACCACGGCGCGGAGCGGTCACGCTCCGCGCTCCTCGCGTTCGCTCGAAATGTTGATCCGATTGCATCAGCGCGGGTTGCGCGCGGTTCACGTGAAGAGGCGCCCGATGCGGTAGTGAAATTTCGGTGACGTCGTTACGGTGAATTCGGGCAGGTGTTCGCGTCCGCAAGTCGGAGGTTGTGATGCTGAGAAAGCTGTTGTTGGGAGTGTCCGCCGGAGCCTTGGCCCTAGCAGGGCTCGTGGTGGTGGCGGGCCCGGCGAGTGCCGGCAAACCGATCATCGGCAACGCCACCGGTAGCGCGAGCTGCAGTGGTGGGGGGAAGGTGAAGATCAATCCGGCGTTGAAGAACGAGGACAACGCCGAGAACAACTACCCGGGCTACAACGGCGTTCCGCGGTGGTTCGTCGGACCGTCGCTGACGACCGCGAAGCTGAAGATGGTGTGCACCGGCACGACGGGCATCCCGGGCGTGTCCCCGGTCAAGGCGAAGGCCGTGGCCACCTCCCAGGGCACCGAGCCCGGCACGTGCACCGGGTTGCTCTCCGGCGAACCGAGCACGTCGTCGTTCACGGTCGACATCAAGTGGAAGGCGGCCGGTGGCAAGGGGATGAACAACACGAAGATCACCTACTCCGGCTTCGAGGCAGAAGGCCTGGGGTTCAAGCTGCCCCAGACCGGAGGTACCGCCACCATCACCGGCTCGTATGCCGGAAACACCTCGGAATCCCACGCGGTCCTGGCCGCCGTTCCGGACTTCAGCCGGTGCGAGCCCAAGATCAAGTGCAAGGAAGACAAGACGGGGGCAACCTGCAACGCCGGATCAGAGAAGCTGAAGGTCAAGGCGGGCAAGGGCCTGAAGAAGCTGTACCTGGCCGAATCGGGAACCCTCACGATCACGCCGTAGCACCTCGCGGCTCTCGCGCTCTCGTGCCTCTCGCGTGCGGAGCCGGTCGTTGAAGCGGCGGGGCACTTGCCCCGCCGCTTCACGCGTCACGGTGCCCGCGGCACGATCCGACGGGGCCGGGCAGGCGGGGGGTCGAAGGGCGACGTCTCCGTCCGCGGCGCTAGCGTGCAGCCCGTGGATCCTGTTGTCGTGTATCACAACCCGTCGTGCAGCAAGTCTCGTGGCGCGCTCGAGATTCTCGGCGAACGGGGTGTCGACGCGGACGTCGTCGAGTACCTGAAGGCGCCACCCGATCGAGCCACGCTGGGGCGCATCGTCGATGCGATCCCGAACCCGCCGGGCGACCTCGTGCGCAAGGACAAGCGGTTCAAGGAGCTCGGGCTCGACGCCGCGGACTACACGACGAAGGCGGCGGTCGTGAAGCTCCTGCTCGCGCATCCGGAGCTGATGGAACGGCCCGTCGTCTTCGTGGGGAAGCGCGCGGTCATTGCCCGCCCGCCCGAGCTCGTTGCCGACCTGGTCCAGGGAAGCTGAAGGAGATCCGATGGCTGTGATCACCGCGGAGACGGTGCGCGAAGAGGTCCAGGGATGGTTGGCCGAGAACTGGGACCCGGACCTGACGGTGGCGGAGTGGTGGGAGCGGCTCATGCTCTCGGGCTACGCGGCGCCGACGTTCCCGGAGGACGACTTCGGTCGGGGCTACAGCCGCAGTCTCGCCAACGTCGTGAACGAGGAGCTGGCGAAGGCCGGCGCGATCGGACCGCCGGCCGGCCTCGGGTACCTCCTCGCCGCGCCGACGATCGTCGCTCACGGCACGCGGGAGCAGAAGGACCTGTGGCTCACCCGGATCCTGAGCGGTCAGGACGCGTGGTGCCAGCTCTTCAGTGAGCCCGGTGCCGGGTCCGACCTCGCGGGATTGCAGTGCAAGGCCGAGCGCGACGGCGACGAGTGGGTCATCACCGGCCAGAAGGTGTGGACCTCGACCGCGCAGATCTGCAACCTCGGCATGCTGATCGCCCGCACGGATCCCGACGCGCCCAAGCACACCGGCATCTCCTACTTCGCGTTCGACATGGATCAGCCCGGCGTCGAGACCCGCCCACTGCGCGAGATGACGGGCCGGGCGATGTTCAACGAGGTCTTCATCGACGGCGCACGAGTCCCGAACTGGAACATGATCGGTGGCCTGAACAACGGTTGGGCGGTCACGAACACCACGCTCGCGGCCGAGCGCGCCGGGTTGGGCAGTGGCGGCAGTGGCGCCGCCGGGTCTGCGTTCCCAGGACCCAAGTCCGGTCAGCTGGGCAAGCGGGTCGGCGACCTGGTCGGTCAGGTGCGCACCGGCGGCACCGGTGGTGGCGGCCTCAACATGGCCCAGAACCTGATCAAGCTGGCGAAGGACACCGGGAAGGCGAGCGACCCGACCGTGCGCCAGAACCTCGCCCGCATGTACTCGCTGCAGCAGATCGGCAAGTACTCGTCGTTGCGGGCCCGCAGCGGTGGGGCGAGCGCGGGAGCGCCGAACATGGCGAAGCTGATGATGAGCGACATGCTCCGACTCAACCGCGAGGTGGGAACCCAGATCCTCGGGGCCGAGACGATGCTGATGGGCAAGGACGCCGAGCATGGCGGTGGGGTGCAGGAGATGATCCTGTTCTCGCCCGGACCGTCGATCTACGGCGGCACCGACCAGGTGCAACGCAACATCCTCGGCGAGCGCGTGCTCGGGCTGCCGAAGGAACCTGACCCGAACAAGGGTGCACCGTTCAAGGACGTCCCGAAGAACGCCTAGTTCCGTCGCGAGCGCAGCGGGCAGGGGAGTCGCGGAGTGGATATTGGTCTCACGCTGCCGTCGTTCGTAGCCGGCGTCGATCGGGCGGACATCCTCGAGTGGTGCCGGCGGGTCGACGAAGGCCCGTTCTCGAGTGTCTCGGTCGGCGAGCGCATCGCGTATCCGAGCCACGAGCTCGTCGCGACGCTTGCGTTCGCCGCGGCGGCAACCGAGCGCGTCCGGATCGTCTCTACCGTGGCGGTACTGCCGATCCACGATCCGGTCCGGTTCGCGAAGCAGATGGCGACGATCGACGTGCTCTCGGGTGGCCGGCTGAGCGTCGGGGTCGGCGTCGGCGGGCGGGACCAGGACTATGCCGCGCTGGGCGTACCGTTCGAACGACGCTTTGCCCGGGTCGACGAGCAGGTCGCGACGATGCAACGAGTGTGGGCCGGTGAGATCGTCGTCGATGGGTTGCCGCCGATCGGGCCGACGCCGGTCCAACCGGGTGGTCCACCGCTGCTCACCGCGGCGATGGGGCCGAGGTCGCTCGCCCGCAGCGCGGTGTGGGCCGCGGGACTCGCCGGTTTCGATCTCGGTCCGGATCCGGCGGGTGTGGACGCGACCTTCCGGCGAGCGGAGGAAGCGTGGATCGAGCAGGACCGGGCGGACCGGCCGTGGCTCTCGACCAGCACCTGGTTCGCGCTCGGCGACCACGCGTCGGACCGGCTCTTCGCGTACGCGTACAACTACCTCTCGAACTTCGGCGACCGCGCGGCCAACGCGATGGCGGCGTTGTGCCGGCTCTCCGATCCCGGCGCGCTGCGCGAGGCTCTCGCCGCGCTCCGCGAGACCGGATGCGACGAGGTGGTGCTCGTACCGACGACCACGGACATCTCCGAGCTCGATCGGCTCCTCGCCGCGCTCGGCTAACGACAGGGCACTAGGGTCCCGGGACATGTGCGGATGCATCGTCGCCCTCTTCGCCCTCGCGTCACCGCGTCTCGCGATCTTCCTGACCTGGGTGTTCACGAACCGGATGACCGTCGCGTTCAGCTCGTTCTGGATCGGATTCCTCGGCTTCTTGCTGCTGCCGTGGACGACGCTCGCGTGGTCCTGGATGTACGCGCCGGTGCGTGGCGTCACGGGGTTCGGTTGGTTCCTTGTGATCCTCGGGTTCTTCGCGGACCTGAGCACGTACGCGGGCAGCGCGAAGAGCCGCCAGCAGCAGCAACGCCGCGCCTGACTCCCCGGCGCGCGGGCGCGGCGCCCGCGGTGCCGGGTCGGACGACGACCCAGCACTAGCCTCGGCGTGTGTTCGCGGACCTCCTGGCGCATCCCGGCGTGACCGAACGGGTCGAGCTCCGATCCCAGTTCGGCTTCATGGCGATCCACGGTGGGTCGCTCGAACGGGGGACCGCCGAGATCGCGTTCGCGGCCGCGGAACGGTCCGGCGCATCGCTCTACACGGTGGAACAGCCCGAAGACTTCCGCTGGCACCTGCCGTCGCGCCTCGTGATTCCGGAAGGTTCCGGTGCGTTGGCCGAATTCCTCGGCCACGTCGAGCTCGTCGTTTCGGTGCACGGATTCGGACGTGACGGCTACTGGACCCGGCTGTTGCTCGGCGGAGCAGATCGCGCGCTCGCCGCCCGAGTCGCGGTGTGCCTGCGTGCCGGGCTCGACGGGTACGAGATCGTCGACGACCTGGAGGCCATCCCGGATGGTCTGCGCGGTCTGCACCCGCAGAACCCGGTCAACCGCACCCGCGGCGGTGGTGTGCAGCTCGAGCTGCCTCCCCGCGTCCGTGGCCTCGGACCGAACGGCAACTCCGATCACACCGAAGCGCTCGTCACCGCGCTGGCCCGAGCGGCCGCGTGAGTGGTGGAGAGAGCGTGAGCGAGGGCGAAGCCGTGCGGCGCTTCACCACGAGGCGCCGGGTGTTCCTCGGCGATGCTTCGATGTTCGGCCGGCTGCGCCTCGACTCGCTCGCCCGGTTCCTCCAGGACCTCGCGACGAACGACGCCGAGGACGCGGACGACGTCGCCGACGATCGCGGTTGGATCCTGCGGCGCATGGATCTCGACGTGAGCCGTCTGCCCGCGATCTACGAGGACCTCGAGCTCACGACCTGGTGCTCGGGGGTGGGCGGCCGCTGGGCGGAACGGTCGACCTCGCTCGCCGACACGCGCGAGGTCGCCGGTGGTGTCTGCGTGCTGGCCCGGGCGGTCTGGGTCTACGTCGACCTCGGCGACCGGTGCACCGGTGTCGCTCCCACCCCGGTTCTTCGAGGTGTACGGCGAGGACGCCCGGGCCCACAAGGTCAGCGCCAAGCTCAAGCACCCCGCACCGCCGGCGGACGCCAAGCGCCGCCCGTGGCCGGTGCGGATCACCGACTTCGACGTGTTCGGTCACGTCAACAACGCGGTCTACTGGTCCGCGGTCGAGGACGAGCTGGCGGAATGGCTCGATGGTCGCCGGATCGGGCCGTGCGAGATCGAGTTCCGGGCCGGGCATCGATCCCGGCGACGTCCTCGAGCTCGCGGTCGACGCGTCGGCGAACGACGCGCTGGCGTTGTGGTTCATGGTCGGCGACGAGGTACGGGCCTCCGTGCGGGTCGAGACCCAGGCCGGTCCGCGACCCTTCTAGGATCCCCCGCATGTCGAAGCAGATGAAGCTCGGGTTCATGATCGGGTACTGGGGTGCGGGGCCGCCGCTCGACGCGCCGGAGCTCCTCGCGGAGGCGGAACAGCTGGGGTACGACTCGGCGTGGACCGCGGAGGCGTACGGCTCCGACGCGCTGACCCCGCTGGCCTGGTACGGCTCGCAGACGTCGCACATCAAGCTCGGCACGTCGATCTGCCAGATCGCGGCCCGCACACCGACCGCGATGGCGATGGCCGCGATCACCCTCGACCACCTCACCGGCGGTCGATTCATCCTCGGGCTCGGCGCGTCCGGCCCCCAGGTCGTCGAGGGTTGGTACGGCCAGCCGTACCCGAAGCCCCTCGCGCCGGACCGCGCGAGTACGTCGAGATCATCCGTCAGGTGCTCGCCCGCAAGGAGCCGGTCGAGTTCGCGGGCGAGCACTACACGCTGCCGTACCCGGGTGGCGCGGGACTCGGGAAGCCGGTGAAGTCGATCACGCATCCCTTGCGCGAGGACCTGCCGATCTACCTCGCCGCCGAGGGACCGAAGAACGTCGCGCTCAGTGCGGAGATCGCCGACGGTTGGCTCGCGATCTACTTCTCGCCGCGCGTCGACGGCTTCTACCGCGACGCGCTGGCCGAAGGGTTCGCCCGGCCCGGGGCCCGTCGCACGGCGGACGACTTCGAAGTCGCGGCCACCGTTCCGGTGATCATCCACGACGACGTGGAGGAGGCGGCGGGCTTCCTGCGCCCGGTGCTCGCGCTCTACATCGGTGGCATGGGCGCGCGTGAGGTGAACTTCCACGCCAACGTGTTCGGGCGCATGGGCTACGAGGCCGAAGCCCGCGAGATCCAGGACCTCTACCTCCAGGGCAAGAAGGAGGAGGCCGCGGCGCTCGTCCCGATGTCGCTGATCGAGGAGACCGCGCTCATCGGGCCCAAGGAGAAGATCCGCGACGACCTCGAGCAGTGGCGCGAGTCGTGTGTCACCACGATGCTGCTCTACGGCGACGCCAACACCCTCCGCACGATGGCCGAGCTCGTCCTCTAACCCCGCCTCGCACTCCGTTTCGGCGTGAGTTCGCGTCGCCCTGGGACGGCGAGCTCACGCCGAAAGCGGTCAGCGGCGGTCGAAGATGACCTCTTCGGCGTCGCAGAGGAGCCAGGTGAGGTTGTCGCTGTCGAGGAAGTTGTCCTCGTCGGCGCGGATGACGTCACGGCTGTCCGGATCCGTCGCCATGGCGAAGAAGTCGCGGGTCGACGGGAACCACTCGCACGTGACGCCTTCGAGGTCCACGTCGGTGCGGGCGAAGTCCGACTCGAGCCGGTGGTTCTGCTCGTAGCGGATGAAGTACTTGCGCACGGCCGGGGTGTCGCGGTTCAACGGGCCGTGCACCTCCCACCAGTACTGGTGAAAGTCCTCGCGTGACATGCCCGGCTTCCGGCGCACGCCGCACACGAGCTTGGTGAGTGGGTCGGGGCGCACGTCGGGACCGGCGATCACGATCTGCTCCTCGCCGGTGAAGATCTCGAGCGTCTTGCTCGTGTCGAGCAGCGCGGTGGCGTCCGCCTGCACCTCGGCCCACCGCGAGTCCGTGCGCATCTCGTGCACCGCGTCCATGCTCTCGAACCACTGGATGATCGCCCCGTCGTAGGGAGTGTCCGTCCGGTCGTAGTCACGCGGCTTGCGGTGGTTCTGCTCGTAGCGCAGCACGTGGTCCTGCACCGCGGGGTTCTTCGCAAAGAGGTCCGCGTGCGGGCCGCGCCAACGGGCGTGGAATTCGTCCGTGGACAGGCTCTGGTTGCGACACACGAAGGCGATGCGCTTGATCATGCTGCTCCTCATCGGGTTGCCCACTGCTCGGCGCGCCTGACACCCTGCCAGATCCCGGGACGGTCCCGGAAGAAGGGGAGTCCATGCTGCTCGTGGAGAAGGTCGCCATCGTCACCGGCGTCGGCGCCGGTCTGGGCAAGGCGGCGGCGCTCGCGTTGGCCCGCGAGGGCGCGCAGGTGGCGCTGGTCGCCCGGACCGAGAGCCGCCTCGACGAGGTGGCCGAGGAGATCGCGCAGCTCGGCGGCAAGGCGCTGGCGGTTCCGGGCAGCGTGGCCAGCCCCGAGGACTGCGCCCGGATCGCCGCGACCGTGACCGACAAGCTCGGGGGCATCGACGTCGTCGTCAACAGCGCCTTCCGCGGTGACAAGTCCGAGCCGTTCGAGTCCGCGGACCTGACCTTCTGGCGCAAGGTCTACGAGGTCAACCTCTGGGGGCCGCTGCAGCTCACGCAGGCGTGCGTCCCGGCGATGAAGGCCGGTGGCGGTGGATCGGTGGTGAACATCGCGTCGATGAGCGCCCGGCACATCCGGCCGAACGACGGTGGCTACTCCACGTCCAAGGGCGCGCTGCTCACGGCGACGAAGTCGATGGCGATGGACCTCGCGCCGTACAAGATCCGGGTCAACGCGGTCGCGCCGGGCTGGATCCTCGGTCCGAACGTGCAGATGTACATCGACTGGCAGGTGAGCGAGCGCGGGATCACGCCGGACGAGGTCGTCGCCGAGATCACGAAGAACATCCCGCTGGGGGAGATCCCGCCGCAGGAGGACATCGCGGAGGCGATCGTGTTCTTCGCCTCGGGCATGTCCCGGATGATCACCGGCCAGGCGCTCGACGTGAACGGCGGGGAGTTCTTCGGGTGAGCGCAGGCGGGAGCGGGCACGCAGTGCGGACGCCGGAGCGACCCGGCAAGGTGAGCGCAGCCCTCGTGACGGGCGGCGGCTCGGGCTTGGGCGAGCGACCGCGGTGGCGTTCGCCGAGCAGGGCACCTCGGTGCTGGTCGCGGACGTCGACGACGTGATGGGCGCGGAGACCGTCGACCTCGTCCGCGAGCCGGGGGCGAGGGGCTCTACCTCGCGACGGATGTCACCAGCCAGGCGGAGGTGACCGCGATGGTCGCGGCCTGCGTCGCCGCGTTCGGCTCGCTCGACTACGCGGTGAACAACGCGGGGACGACCGGCGCGGGTGGGTTCACCGCCGACTACGACGTCGACGACTGGCACCGCACGATCACGCTGAACCTCGACAGCGTCTTCTACTGCCTCAAGGCCGAGATCCCGGTCATGCTCGCCCAGGGCGGTGGCGCGATCGTGAACGTCGCGTCTGGTGCCGGGCTGGTCGGCTTCGCCGGTCTCCCCGCGTACGTCGCGAGCAAGCACGGCGTCGTCGGACTGACCCGGGCGAGCGCGCTCGAGTACGCGGCGCAGGGGATCCGCATCAACTGCGTCTGCCCCGGGAGCACCCGCACGCCGATGCTCGAAGGGTTCATGGGCGGCGACGAGAAGGTCGAGAAGATGATGCGCAACGCGGTGCCGATGCGCCGGCTCGGCCGACCCGAGGAGATCGCCGCCGCGATCGTCTGGCTCTGCTCGGACGCCGCCAGCTTCGTCGTCGGTCACGCGCATGGCCGTCGACGGCGGCTCCGTCATCCAATAGCCACCCGTTCTCGGCACGCTCAGCGGGCCCTGAGCCCCTTCAGCGTGCCGAGAAGGTCAGATGATGCCGGTCCAGAGCTCCCGCTCGTCGCCCATCGGGTCGTCGAGCACCTCGGTCGTGGTGTCGAAGCGCTGGGTCGCCCGGCGGTCGAGGTCGTAGGCGGGCCAACCCGGATCACCCGTGCGGGCGAACGCGATCCACGCCGCGTGCATCACGTCGGCGATGCCCTGGCGCTCGGGCCCGTCGCCGGTGAGCTGGGAGAGCCCGCGGCTGGTCGAGCGCGTCCCACATGAACGGCAGCTCGAGCGCGTGGCAGCTCTTCAGCTTGCCGCCCATCACCGGGCTCGGCCACGTGAACAGGTACATGTGCGTGGACCGGCCCTGGCGCGCCTGCGCCTCGGCGAGCGCGGATCGCCGGGATGCGGAACACCCGGTCGGTGGAGATCGCGGTGAGCACATCGGCGGGCGTGCTGCCGGCGCGGTTCTGCGTGTAGGTGTCGACGACCTCGGCCGCCCGGTCGCCGAAGAACCGCTGCATCTGCCGATTGAGCGCGTCGCCGTCGAGCTCGCCCACGCCGAGCTCGAGCGCGAGGAACAGGGTCATCTCGTCGAGCGTGGTCCCGATCATCAGCGGCACGTCGCCGGTCGCGCCCGACGCGATCGTCTCGAGCGGCACGTCCGGCAGCACGGTGCCGTCGACGACGGGCTGGAACGCCAGGTCGAGCCGCGCGCCGCGCGCCGTCAGCTTGGTCTGCGCCGCGAGGATCGCTTCGGCGGGTGCCGACTCGAGCTCTTCGACGGTGGTGATCCCGGCGATCTCGAGCACGTCCCGCGCGATCTTGGTGGCCGACTCCGCTCGGGATGCGAACGACGACGAGCCGGATTGGATGATGGCGCGGTGGTAGAGCCCCTCGGCCGCGGGGAGACCGAGCAAGGTGCCGATGCTCATCCCGCCGGCCGACTCACCGAAGATCGTGACGTCGTCCGGATTGCCCCCGAACGCCGCGATGTTGTCGCGCACCCACTCGCAGTGCTGCGACCTGGTCGAGGATGCCCGGCGTTCCCGGAGCCGGCGAAGTCGCTCGCCGAAGATCTCGTCGAGGTGCAGGAACCCGAAGGCGCCGAGCCGGTAGTTCACACGTCACGACCACGACGTCGCCGTGCCGGGCGAACTTCGTGCCGTTGTAGATCGGGCTCGAGCCCGCGCCGTTCAGGAACGCGCCACCGTGGATCCAGAACATCACCGGCCGGCGGGCGTCGTCGAGCGCCGGGGTGGTGACGTTCAGGCTGAGGCACCGCGCCTCGTCCCACCGCGGTGGCGGAGCCCCGAGCATCTTCTCGAGCGGTGACTCGGGCTGCGGAGCCAACGGGCCGGCGTGGGTGGCGTCGAGCACGTCGTCCCACGCGGCGGCCGGGGCCGGCGGTCGGAACCGCAGCTGGCCGACGGGCGGAGCCGCGAACGGGATGCCGCGGAAGTGGTGCACGTCGTCGCGGTGCTTGCCCCGGACCTTCCCGGTGGTGGTGGCGGCGATCGGACTCCGCCACGCTCACGGCTCGCTCCTGGATGCGGCGATGGCGGCGCCGACGATGCCGGCCTCGTTGAGCAGCTGGGCGGGCACCACCTTGGCCCGGGTCTGGATGTGCGGCAGGAACTTCTCGCTCTTCTTGCTGACCCCGCCGCCGATGATGAAGAGGTCGGGGCACACCAGCGCCTCGATGTGGTTCAGCACCTCGTTCACGCGCTTGGCCCACTTGCCCCAGCCGAGGTCGTGGTCCTCGCGGGCCTTCTCCGAGGCGCGGACTTCGGCCGCCTTCCCGCGGATCTCGAGGTGACCGAACTCGGTGTTCGGGACGAGCACGCCGTCGGTGAACAGCGCGCTGCCGATGCCGGTGCCGAGCGTGATGATCATGACGGTGCCCGACACCCCGCGGCCCGCGCCGTGCTCCATCTCGGCGATGCCGGCGGCGTCCGCGTCGTTGACGACGACGAACGGACGCTTCACCTCGCCTCTCGAACAGCGCTTGCGCGTCGGTGCCGATCCACGCGGTGTCGACGTTGGCGGCGGTGAGCGCGGTGCCGTGCTGGATCACCGCGGGGAACGTGCACCCGATCGGTCCCGTGGTGTCGAAGTGGGCGACGATCTCGCCGACGACGCGCGCCACGTCACCGGGCGAGCCGCCCGCGGGAGTCGGGATGCGGAAGCGGTCCGCCGCGAGCGTCCCCTTCTCCAGGTCCACCGGCGCACCCTTGATGCCGGTCCCACCGATGTCGATGCCGAGAATCGTCGTCATGGGCCTCAGTCTGCCCCGTCAGCGGAAGCCCCGGGCGGCCAGGCCGGAGGCGCTAGGTTCCCGAGCGATGAGTGAGTCGGAGCTGACGGCGCTGCCCGAGGACTGGGAACGGGGGCTGGCGATCGTCGCTCACCCCGACGATCTCGAATACGGCGCGGCGGGCGCGATCGCGCGCTGGACCGACCAGGGCAAGGAGATCGTCTACGTCCTCGCGTCCGCGGGTGAGGCGGGAATCGACGGGATCCTGCCCGCCGACATGCGCGCCGCTCCGGATGGAAGAGGAGCGACGCGGCGCGGCGCACGTCGGGGTCGACGTCGTCGAGTTCCTCGATCATCGCGACGGAGTGATCGAGTACGGCTTGGACCTGCGCCGCGATCTCGCCCGCGCCATCCGCCGCCACCGCCCGGACGTGTTGATCACCTCGAACCACCACATCACCTGGGGTGGAACGAGCGTGAACATGGCCGACCACCGCAACGTCGGCTTGGCCGCGATCGACGCGGCGCGCGACGCGGGTAACCGGTGGGTGTTCCCGGAGCTGCTGGACGAGGGGCTCGAGCCCTGGAGTGGGGTCAAGCGCATCTTCGAGAACGCGTCCCCGCACGGGAATCACGCCGTCGACGTGACGGACACGATCGATCGGGGGGTCGCGTCGCTGCGGGAGCACGCGGCGTATCTCGAGGGGCTCGGCGACGGCTCCACTGATCCCGACGAGTTCCTGCGCAGCTCCGCAGGGTCAGCGGCCGACCGGTTCGGTGGCCGCCTCGCCGCGACCTTCCAGCTCTACGAGCTCTGAAAGCCCACGGTGCTCAGGTCTCGGGAGTAGCCGTCTTCGACCCCCGCGGTACAGGTCCGGCTCGATGTAGATGAGCGTGGCGTCCGGGATCGCGGTGCGGATGCGCCTCTCGATCGTGTCGACGGCCGACGCGAGCTCGGCGATGCTCGGTGCATCGATGTCGAGCTTCGTCGCGACCAGGAGCTCGTCCGGTCCGAGCTGCAGCGTGCGCATGTGGATGACGCGACGGACCTCGGAACCGGACTCGATCGCTCGGCGAATCCGCGCGTCGACATCCGGCTCGGCGGACTCGCCGATCAGCAGGCTCTTCGTCTCGACCGCCAGGACGATCGCGATGGCGCCGAGGAGCAGACCGATCGCGATGCTGCCGATCGCGTCGTAGCGGGTCTCACCGGTGGCGGTCGCGAGCCCGAGCCCGATGACCGCGAAGGCGAGTCCGCAGAGCGCCCCGACATCTTCGAGCAGGACGACCGGGAGCTCGGGCGTCTTGGTGTGCCGGATGAACCCCCACCACGACAGGTCGCCGCGGGTGGGTTGCGACTCGCGGACCGCGGTGCGCAGCGAGAACGACTCGAGCACGACCGCGATCCCGAGCACGACGAACGCGACGGCCGGCGATTCGAGCTCATGGGGGTGGATGAGCTTCGCGACACCTTCGTAGAGCGAGAACAGCGCGCCGAGCGAGAAGAGCACGAGCGCGACGACGAACGCGTAGAAGTACCGCTCGGCGCCGTACCCGAACTGGTGCTCCGCGGTCGGCCGGCCGCTGGGAGCGGGCGCCGCCGAGGAACAGCAACCCCTGGTTGCCGGTATCGGCCACCGAGTGGATGGACTCCGCCATCATCGACGTCGAGCCGGTCACGAGGAACGCGGCGAACTTCGCGACGGCGATCCCGAGATTGGCAAGGAACGCCGCGAAGATCGCCCTTCGGGTGCCGTGGGCGCCGGCTTCGTGGGCCACTTACGGCAGCGCGTCCCAGACCATGGAGAGTGACGGGTCCGGCGCACCGTTCGCGGAGATGGCGTCGAGCATCTCGACCGGGCTGTGCTTGTTGATGTGGCCGACGAGCGCGTGGTACACGCCGTACCCCACGAGCTCGCGCAGCCTGCGGCTCGAAGCGGGCCGCCACTTCGCGCGGGATGCCGAGCTGCTGGTTCTCCTGCTGGCGGATGAACCCGGCGCAGTAGTTCATCGCGATGCCGACGCGGTCGGTGTCGGTCGTGTTGGCGCCGCCCCCGTGCCACAGGCTGCCGTGCCAGATGAGCACGCTGCCTTTCGGCATCTCGGCCGCGATCGTCTCGTACGGGGCGCCGTAGTCCGGGGAGTGGTCGTAGAGGTGCGAGCCGGGGACCAGTCGGGTCGCCCCGTTCGCATCCGTGAAGTCCGTGAGCGCCCACATCGAGTTGCAGACCGTCGGGATGTGGGGCTTGGGGATGGGCAGCAGCTGGTCGTCCGCGTGGATGGGTTGCGCGACCTCGCCCGCGAGGATCCGGATGGAGCTGAGCGACGAGATGAGGCAGCCCGGGTCGAGCACCCCTTCGACGATCGGCAGCACGCTCGGGTGCACGGGAACCCGCTCCCACACCCGGTCCAGCGCCAGCAGGTTGTAGACCCGCAGCGTGTGCGCGCCCTCGAACGAGTTCCCGGCCGGCTGCACGTCGAGGAAGGTCTCGAGGTTCGTGAGCGAGGTGGTGAGCTCGTCGAGCAGGTCGGGCTCGATCGCATCCTCGACGATCGTGTAGCCGTCCTCTTCGAGGCGCTTCGCGTGGTCCACCGTCCCACTCTAGGTCTCGGGATTAGGTTGGACCCATGGCTGTCTACGCGCTCGGTGACCTCGTTCCGCGGATCGATCCCACGGCGTTCGTCCACCCCGATGCGACCGTCATCGGCAACGTGACGATCGGCGCGGAGTCGAGCATCTGGCCGCAAGCGGTGCTGCGCGGGGACTACGGGAGCATCACGATCGGGGCGCGCACGTCGATCCAGGACGGGAGCGTGATCCACGCCACGGAGCGTGAGCCGACGGTCATCGGCAACGACTGCGTGATCGGCCATCTCGTGCACATCGAGTGCTGCACGATCGAGGACCGCGCGCTCGTCGGCTCCGGTTCGATCGTGCTCCACCGGGCGATCGTGCGCAGCGAAGCCGTGGTCGGCGCGAACGCGGTGGTGCCGAACGACATGGAGGTGCCGAGCCGGGCGATGGCGCTCGGCGTGCCGGCGAAGCTGCGACTCGACACCGTCGACCCCGAGGCGCTCATCGCCCGGGGCGCTCGCAACTACGTGCGCAATGGTGCCCGCTACCGCGAGGAGCTCCGCCGGCTCGACTGAGCCCGGCTCGGCTGAGGGGCCAGGCCGGTGATTGGCCTAACCTCGCAGCCGCCCGCCGAACGATCCCAGGAGTCGTCATGCCCGAAGCCGTCATCGTCGCCACCGCCCGCACCCCGATCGGTCGGGCATTCAAGGGATCCCTCGTCAACGAGCGCGCCGACGACATGGCCGCGTTCATCGTCGACGCGGCGCTGAACCAGCTCCCGGACCTCGACCGCACCACCGTCGACGACCTGATGCTCGGCTGTGGCCTGCCCGGCGGTGAGCAGGGCTTCAACATGGGTCGCGTGGTCGCGGTGCTCGCCGGGATGCGCCAGGTCCCGGGCTGCACGATCACCCGGTACTGCTCGAGCTCCCTGCAGACGATGCGGATGGCGGCGCACGCGATCCGCGCGGGGGAAGGCGACGTCTTCATCGCCGCCGGGGTGGAGGCAGTGAGCCGGTTCATGGTCGGTGGCAGCTCGGACCACACCCCGAACACCCAGAACCCGAAGTTCGCCGAGCCCCACGAGCGCTCGGTGGCCCGGGCGGCTGGTGATCAAGGCCCCTGGACGCCGCCCGAGGGCCTGCCGGACGTCTACATCGACATGGGCGAGACCGCAGAGAACGTTGCCGAGATCGAGAACGTGTCGCGCGAGGAGATGGACGACTACGCGCTGCTCTCGCAGCAGCGGTGTGGTGCGGCCATCGACCGGGGCTTCTTCGAGCGGGAGATCACGCCCTACACGACGAGCGACGGCACGGTGGTCGCGAAGGACGACGGACCGCGGCCGGACACGACGCTCGAGAAGCTCGCCTCCCTCAAGCCCGCGTTCCGTCCCAACGGTCGCGTCACCGCGGGGAACGCGTGCCCGCTCAACGACGGAGCGGCCGCAGTGATCGTGATGAGCGACACGAAGGCGAACGAGCTCGGCATCATCCCGATGGCGCGCATCGTCGCGACCGGCGTCACCGGCCTGGACCCGGAGATCATGGGGCTCGGCCCGATCGAAGCCAGCCGCCAGGCCATGGCGCGGGCCGGGATGACCATGAAGGACATCGACCTGGTGGAGATCAACGAGGCGTTCGCGGCCCAGATCATCCCGTCGGCCCGCGACCTCGAGATCGACTACGACAAGCTGAATGTGAACGGTGGGGCGATCCCCCTCGGACACCCGTTCGGCATGACCGGCGCCCGCATCATGACCACGCTGCTCAACGGGCTCGAGGACTCGGACAAGACGATCGGTCTCGAGACCATGTGCGTCGGCGGCGGCCAGGGCATGGCCATCATCGTCGAACGGCTCCGCTGAGGGCCCAGCGCCCAGGGCCCTCGGCTTTTGGCGTCCGATGTAGCGGACGCCGCCGGGAGCGGGCCCGATGCTGACGCCAAAACGAGGGATTAGGCGGGAACGACGGACCAGATCTCGCGTTCGCGGATGCGGATCAGCGTGTCGTCCGCGGTCCGCAGCGTCGCCGTCGCGTGCAGGCGTGAGGTCAGGACTCCGGTCGCGGTCTCGTCGGTGGCCCAGCGGATGGTGAGCGCACGGTCGCGCCCGAGCCGGAGCCGCTCGTCCCACCCGTAGTGCCACCGGCCGTCGGTCCCGAGACGCGCCGGCTTGCCGACGTGCACCTTGTGCTCCGCGTACCCCGTCTCGAGCCGCTCGGCGCGGCCCGCACCGCCGAACTCGAGTGTCGCGTCGAGCAGGAGTCGCGTGAACGTCCGGCCGTGCACCGGGAGATCATGCGCGGTGCTCATCGCCCAGTGCGCGAGCTCGTGCAGCACGACGCCACTGGTGCGGTAGCGGCGCGGGAGCGTGATCGTCGGGCGGCCCGGATCCTCGCGGTAGAAGGCCTGCCGCGCGCCCTGGCCCGGCCGGAGTCGCGGCACCTCGGCGAGCCCGTGCTCGGGGAAGCGCGCCGCCCACCAGAGGGATCCGACGACTTCGTCCACGTACGCGGCGCAGTCATCGAGCGTGGGCAGGCGTCGACCGCCCACCGGAGTCTCGGCTCGGTAGACGCGACTGCGTTGCGAGTCGCGGGGTGGCCTCACCGTGCTCACGAGCTCGGTGACTCCGTCACCATTCCGGCCGCTTGGGTGTGCGGCCGCTCGGCCCGGGACGGCATGATCCCGTGCTCGGCCCGCAGCCGGGCCATCCCGGCGTTGTGGCCCGTATACCCGACCGGCTGCTCGAGCATCCAGAGGATCCCCTCGGCCGCGACCTCGGGCGGTTCCCAGTCCGAGTGGTCGAGGTCGGGCATCGCGGCGAGGAAGCCTTCCGACGCGACCGGCACGTCGATGCGGAACGTGTTGACCGGGATGTGGTGCGGCCGGAGCTGCTCGGCCAGCGATGCGGTGAACCGCTCGAGCCCGGCTTTCGCCATCCCGTACGCCATCTGCCCGGGATACGCGTTGAGCGCGGCCGCGGACGACACGTTCACGATCGCGCCGACACCGCGTTCGATCATTCCGGGCACGACGGCCTGCGCGGCGATCACCGGGGCTCGCAGATCCACGGCGAACACCAGGTCGAAGCGCTTCATCGGCAGGTCGATGTCGCCGGGGAACGTGATCGCCGCGTTGTTCACGAGGATGTCGACCGGCCCGAGCCCGGCCACGGTGGAAGCGACCATCGCTTCGACCTCGGCATCCACGGCGAGGTTCGTCGGCACCGGAGATCGCGCGGCCGCCGTCGGCGACGATCCGCCGCACCGTGTCGTCGATGGTGCCGGGCAGCGGGAGGGGTGTCGCATCGGTGGCTCGCGCGGCGCACGCGACTGCCGCACCCCGGGCCGCGAGGGCGTACGCGGTTGCCGCGCCGACGCCGCGGCTGGCGCCGGTGACGATCGCGACCTTGCCGGTGAGCTCCACGACGCGGAGGCTATGCGAGGGCCGGGAGCGACTGCGCAACGGTGAGGCTCTCGGCGTAGAGGTCGCCGAGCCGTTCGACCCGGGCGAGCGTGGCCGCGGTCTCGAAGGTCAGCGCGCCGGCGTCACCCGCATCCAGCGCGTCCGAGACCTCGTCCCAGGTCACCGGCGTCGAGACCGTGGGCTGGGCTCGGATGCGGAGGGAGTAGGCGGCGACCGTCGTCTTGTTCGCGTCGTTCTGGCTCCAGTCCACGAACACCTTGCCGGCGCGCTGCTCCTTGGCCATCGCGACCGTCACCCGGTCCGGAGCCGCGTCGGCGAGCAGCCGCCCGAGCGCGAGCGCGAACGACTTGGTCTGCTCGTCGTCGATCCCGTCGGTGTGCAGAGGGACGCTCAGGTGCAGGCCCTTGGAGCCGGAGGTCTTGATGCACGCCACGAGGTCGAGCCGCTCGAGGAGCGAGTGCAGATCCAGCGCCGTGCGCGCGCACTCCAGGACGCCCGCGGGCGGACCCGGGTCGAGATCGAACACGACGGCCCGAGCCCGGTCCGGCTCGTCGATCGCGTGCTGCTGGGTGTGGAGCTCGAGCGCGGCGAGGTTCGCGAGCCAGACCAGGGTGGGGGCGTCGTCCACGACGCACGATCCCAGCTTCCCGCCGGACCGGACCCAGCCCGGCGCCGACGGTGGGCAGCGCTTCTCGAAGAACCGCTCGCCCTCGACGCCGTCGGGCGCCCGCACGAGCGTGACGGCCCGGCCGGCCAGGTGCGGGACCATGACCGGGGCGATCCGGGCGTAGTAGTCCACGACCCCGGCTTTGGTGAGCCCGGTCGCGGGGTACAACACCTTCTCGAGGTTGGACAACGTGAGCTGGCGACCCTCGATCTCGACCCTGACCTCGTCCACTGCGCGAACCTAGTGGCCCGACCGCTCGGGCAGCCCCCGCAACACCGGAGGAAATCGTCGTGCCGACCACCATCTGGACCGGATCGATCAGCTTCGGGCTCGTGACCGTCCCGGTGAAGCTCACGCCCGCCGTGAAGTCACGCGACGTCTCGTTCAACCAGCTCGAGGAGGGCACGGGGTCACGCATCCGCCTGCGCCGGATCTCGGAGCAGACCGGCGACGAGGTCACCCCCGACAAGATCGTGAAGGGCTACGAGATCGAGAAGGGCCGCTACGTCGTCGTCGAGAAGTCCGAGCTCGACTCGCTCCGGCCCAAGGCGAGCCACACGATCGAGATCGAGGACTTCGTCGACCTCGCGGACATCGACCCGATCTACTTCGACTCGCCGTACTACGTCCTGGCCGACGAGAAGGCGGCGAAGCCGTACCGCCTGCTGGTCGAAGCGATGACGAAGCTCCAGAAGGTCGCGATCGGCCGGGTCGTGATCCGGGCCAAGGAGCGTCTCGTCGCCATCCGCCCTCTCGACGGGATGCTCTGCGTCGAGACGATGCACTACGCCGACGAGATCGTCGCACGCGACAAGCTCGAGATCCCGGGCGACGAGGTCGACGTGAGCGAACGTGAGCTCGCGATGGCGCAGCAGCTCGTCGAGAGCCTCGCGGGTGACTTCGGTCCCGAGAAGTACCACGACGAGTACCGCGAGCAGGTGCTCGAGCTGATCGACCAGAAGGCCGCCGGTCAGGAGATCGTGGCGCAGCCCGAGCCCGAAGCGCCGGCGAAGGTCCTCGACCTGATGGCCGCGCTGGAAGCGAGCCTCAAGCGCGCGGGTCGTGACGACGGGGGAGCGGCGGCGGACGACGACGAGGGACGAAGAGGTCGCGGCCGATGCGTCTCGGTCGAAGGCCCGGCCGCGCAAGGCTCCGGCGGCCGCCAAGAGCAGCGCGAAGAAGGCCAAGCCCGCCGCGGGCAAGAAGGCGCCGCCGAAGAAGCGCAGCGCGTAGCGAGCCCGCGCGTTCAGCCGCCGTCGAACGTCGGCGAGACGGGACACGAACCGTTCGGGCACGGTGAGGTGGGGGTAGTGGCCGGTCTCCGGCCAGTACTCCACCTCGGCGTTCGGCACGATGGCGCGGAGCCAGTCGGCGTAGTCGTCGCCCGGGTCGTTGCCGTGGAGCGAGAGGTACGGGACCGAGGTGGCGTGCAGGAGATCCGCGGCCATGAGGTCCAGCTCGTCGGCATCGCGTGTCGAACACCAGGCCCCAGATCCCGAGCACCACATCGGGCTCGGGGCTGGACAGATGCGTTGAGCCGCTCGCGTTCCGCGGCCGGGAGCGCGCCGTCGAGCACCTCGAACACGATGCCGATCGCGGTGTCGAACTCCTCGCGGCTGCCGCGCAACAGCGGCTCGAGCGGCTCGAGCGCCTCCTTGAACGAGCCGAGCGCGACCGGCTGATCAACGTTCACGATGCCGCGCGACGGAGTAGCCCGCGCCGCCGTACGCGCTGACGACCACACCCCCGAGCGAGTGCCCGACCATGAGCGGCGCCTCGAGCCCGAGATCGGTGACGACCGACTGCACGTCGGTGGCCATGGTGACCGGGTCGTACGGTGCGCGGCGCTCGGACTCGCCGTGCCCGCGCAGGTCCACCGCGACCACGCGCCACCGCTCGGCGAGCGCGGGGATGACCGGGTCCCAGGCCCGGTGGCTCTCCGTGATCCCGTGCACGAGAACGAGCGGCGGCCCGTCACCGGTCTCACGGAAGGCGATGCGGGTGCCGTCGTCGGTCTCCACTGATCCCATGGGCGGCAGCGTACGCCGGAGTCTCGGCGTGCGACGATGACCCGATGACGGTCGAAGAGCCGCTGGCGGGCGGGTTCGACAACCGTGGGGACGTCGTGCGGGTCGGTGACACGATCCGCCGCCCGCCGCGCCGCTCCACGACGGCGGTCCGAGCACTCCTGCTCCATCTCGAGCAGGTGGGATTCGACGGCGCGCCGCGTTATCTCGACACCGACGAGCAGGGACGCGAGGTCCTCACCTTCGTAGCCGGCGATGCGCCGCTCCCTCCGTATCCGGCGTGGTCGATGAACGACGAGACGCTCGACTCGTTCGGCGCCTTGTTGCGCCGCTTCCATGACGCCGCGGCGTCGTTCGACCCGGCGTCGGTGGCGGGATGGGAGCTCGACTGGGCCGATCCGCTCGGAGGCTCGCGCATCTGCCACAACGACACGTTCCCGGAGAACGTCGTGTTCCGCGACGGGCGCGCCGTGGCGCTGATCGACTTCGACATGGCCGGTCCGGGCCGCCCGTTCTGGGACCTCGCCGTCGCGACCCAGGAGTGGATGCCACTGCACGCCCCCGAGACCCGGCGTGACCACGACGTCCCGCTCGACGCGGTCGCCCGGTTCGGCCGGTTCGCACGCGCGTACGGCGTCGAGGCTTCCGGACGCGGTCGAGCTCGTCGACATCGTGTTCGCCGAACGGGAGCAGGCGCTCGGGAACATCCGGCGCGAGGTCGCAGACGGCAACCCCGTCTGGAGCAAGCTCTGGGGCGACGACGAGGAAGCCCGGGCCGCGATCGACGACGCATGGCTCGCCACGCAGCGCGACGCGCTCATCGCGGCGATCACCTGACCGATCTACCGTGACGTGATGGAGCTCACCGCCGCGACGGCCGACACGTACCTGCGCCTGGCCTGGCGCCAGATCCTCGAGGTCGTGGATCGCCTCGGCGACGAGTCTGGTCAACGAGCGCCCACCCGGGCCGGAGACGAACTCGGTCGCGCAGCTGGTCATCCACTGCTGCGGCGTCACCGAGTTCTGGCTCGGCTGCGTCGGTCTCGGCCGGCCGACCACCCGGGACCGTGACTCGGAGTTCACCGCGACCGCGACGGTGGCCGAGCTGCACACGTTGGTCGACCGGACCCGGGACCAGGCCAGTGCCGATGTGCGGGCCTTCGAAGCAGGGGCGACGACCACCGGACACATCACGATCCGCGAGACCCTCGAAGGCGGCGACACCTCCGACACCGCACTCGTGCTGCACGTCCTCGAAGAGCTGTTCCAGCACCTGGGCCAGATGGAGATCACCGCCGACGCCCTCGGCGCCCCGCCCCGGACTCCGGAGTGACCGGATCAGGGGTGCTGAGACCTTCGGGGCGAGTGCCGGCGACGACGAGGTAGAGCAGGGCGTACACGAAGCCGCCCTCGCGGGCCGCAGCCATGCCCGCGTCCCAGTCGCGGACGTCCGCGTCGTCGAACCCGTGACCACGGTCGCGCCAGTACGCCACCCAGGTGGGGAGTCCGAACGCGTCGTCCGGATCGGTGAGCACGAGCGGAAAGGCGCGCACCGTCACGTCGCGCAGGCCGCGGTCGCGGAAGGCCTGCGGCAGCGCGCTCGGCGAGCCGACCGTTGCGGTAGCCGACGTCGCGCCGCAGCTGCTTGACCCGAGCGACGAGCTCGGGCCGCACGCCGGGGACGTGGATGACGAGTGACTCCTGGTCCGGGTCGGCCACGATGACGCGGCCGCCGACGCGGGTGACGCGGATCATCTCGCCCAAGCACCGCCGCCGGATCGAGGAGGTGCTGCAGCACCCGATCCGCGCGTACCGAACCGAAGCTCGCGCCGGCGAAGGGGAGCGAGGCCGCGTCGCCGAGCAGCGCGGCGCAGTCGCGCTCGCGCGCCCGCTGCACCATCGCCGCCGAGCGGTCGATCCCCGACGCTGCCCGCTCCGAGCGAGACCAGGTCGTGTCCCGTGCCACAGCCCACGTCGAGCACGGGACCGAGCGCGTCCCCGCACTCGTACGAGTACTCCTTGTAGGACCGGATCTGGGGCCAGGAGTCCAGCCGGTCCTGCCAATCGATCGCCGCCTGCACGTCGGAGCTCGCGTCGACGTTCGAGTACGTGTCCGTCACCACCACATTCTTCCCGCGTCCGGTTGCGCTGTCCCGGTCTCATTGGGCCAGGCTGTGGGAATCGACCGGGGGGGAGGGCTGATCTTCGCCGGTGTCACCCGGATCCGGGGCCGGCGGCATCCTATGAACGATGAGCAGCGCCGGAGCCGAGCTCTTCCGCGAGATGGAAGAGCTCTACGCCAAGCACGCCGAGGACCTGACCCGGTTCGCCACGGGCCTGGTCGGGCCGTCGGACGCGGCCGATGTCGTGTCCGAGGCGGTCCTGCGCTGTCTCTCGACCGACCGCTGGGTCCACGTGCGCGACGCGCTGGCCGTATCTCTACCGGGCCGTGCTCAACCAGGCTCGCCAGCTCCACCGCGGTTCGATGCGACGGGAGGCCCGCGAAGCGAGGGTCGCGAAGTCGAGCATCGTCGAGGCGGCCGAGGTCCGGCCCGAGATCCTCGATGCCGTCGCCCGGCTCAGCCTGCGCCAGCGCGCCGTGATCGTCCTCACGTACTGGGAGGACCTCGACCCGGCGCAGGTGGCCGTACGACTCCAGATCAGTGACGGCTCGGTCCGCCGTCACCTTGCCCGCGCTCGCGCGCGCCTCCGGGAGGTTCTCGATGAGTGATCTCGATACCCGCATCCGCACCGCAGTCGTCGAGCTCGCTCGACGCGGCGCCCGCCTCCGCCTCCGTTGCCGATCGCCACGATGGAGCAGCCCGCACGCCGCCGCCGGACCTGGGTCGCGGTCGCGCTGGTGAGCGCCGCGGCGTTGGTCGCGGGCACCGTGGTCGTCGTGTCGAGTCGTTCGGGCGATGACGCGCGGATCGTCAGCGGTGCGACGGGAGCGACCGGTGGGGCAGGACCGGCAAGCGTGGTCAGCTGCTCCACGGTGATCGGATCGGACGACCGCGTCGGCGCCCAGCGGTCGGTGGTGCTGAGCCGCGTCGCGCTGACCACCAAGGGCCGAGCCCTGCAGGTCAATCGCAGTGGTGAGGCGGACCCGTCGGCTCGGCTCTACGCCAAGGATGGTCTCCTGATCAAGCGGGTCGTCCCGGTCGAGCTGATCGTCCCCCGCCTCTGGCGGGACCGCCTGAGCCTCGAATGGGGCGACGCGGCGCGCACGGACCACCTGAAGATGCCGGGATGCCCGGCGAGCACCCCCGGGGCACGGTGGCTCGCGTTCGCCGGCGGTTACTTCGTCGCCGAAGCCGGTCTGCGCCCCGCTCATCGTGAAGGTGGGCGCACGGACCCAGCGGGTCCGGATCGGCATCGGTCGGCCGTGCCCCGGCCAGCGGCCGGCGCCACCGGGGGACTGACCCGGGACGAGCGGAGGTTCAGGCGGCGATGGGTTCCTGGAGGTCCGGGTGCTCGTCGCGCAGCCAGCCGCAGCCGGCGCAGATGCCGGGCTCGTCGAGGTCGCCGGCGAAGGAGTCGCACCGGTCGGCGAGCACGGTCGGGGCGAAGAAGTCGTTCCGAAGTTCCTGCATGAGGGCCTCCCTGAAGATCACACGAGTGTAGTTACACGGGGGTTGTTTCCGTGACTCCATCGTGGCAGGAAGGTGGGACAGCAACGCCAGGAAGCAGGAAAACCGGGCTCGCCTCGAGTCGGACGGGGGTCCGGGTCAGTGGGCGGGTGCGTCCACGAGCTCGAACTCGCGCACGATCGACCCTTCGGGGATCGCTTCGAGCGGCGGGGTCGCGGTGGCCAGGCGGTGCGCATGGCCGTACCCGACCCGCAGCGGCACCGGGCGCCCGTTCTCGGCCCAGGTCGCGATGTGCCCGGCCTCGTAGCGGCCCTGGAGCTGGGTGGCGGCGGCCGTGATGAGCCCGGCCCACCAGCCGTCGGGGGGATCGTCGTCGCCGTAGAAGTCGGCCAGGCCCTCGCGGCTCAGGGCGACCTCGGCTTCACCACACACCTCGCCGTCCCGCTCCACCGAGAGCAGGACCAACCAGACGTCCGACTTGACCTGTTTCCGCTCGGCGAAGCGGATCAGGTAGCTACTCATGGGCGTCCGCTCTCGAGGGAGTGTCGTGGTGCCCCTCAGGATCCCACACATCTGAACGCTCTGTGGCCGACGGGGTCGGCCCGAACCCGGTGATCCGGTGCGAAATGCCAGTCCATCCTCCCTTTGTCGGCTTCGCGTGGCGTCGGCCTGACCCCCTCCGCCTGATTCCCCTCCGGGACCCGCTCACCTCCCCACCCGAACCGGCCGAAGACTGTGGACGGCATGGAGCAGCAAGCCGTCGACCCGGCGATCGAGATCCGCTTCCTCGAGCCGGACGAGGCCGACCGCCTGACCGCGGCGATCGAGCGCTCCTACGGCGACTCGTACGACGCGGCCTGGGCCTACGACCCGTGGGAGATCCGGCGCCGGCTCGAGTGCGGCTCGATGCGCTCCATCGTCGGGGTCGACTCGACCGGAGACGTGGTCGGCCATCTCGCGCTCGATCGCACGACGCCGCACGCGCCCGCGGGGCACGCCGGCCAGGCCGTCGTCGACCCGCGGTACCGCGGTCATCACCTGTTCACGACGTTGAAGGCCGAGCTCGCGTCGTGGTGCACCGCGACCGGGATCCTCGGGATGTACAGCGAAGCGACCGCGGCGCACCCGTACAGCCAGGCCGCGAACCTCGCGCTCGGCGCGCACGAGACCGGGTTCCTCCTCGGGTACATCCCGTCCCAGGTCTCGTACACCGCGATCGACAAGCAGGCTGACGGATCGCCGCCAGTCCGTGGCGTTGTTCTGGCTGTCGACGAATCCGGCGCCGAACCGGCATCGGTGCATCCGCCGGCCTGGCACCGCGCCGTGGTCGCGGACGTCTACGAGCACAACGCGCTCGCCCGTGAGCTCGCCCCCGAGAGCAGTGCACCGTCGCTCGACGGTGTGACGCGGCTGAAGGTCACCGAGCACGTGGACCACAACGAAGCGACCGTCGTCGTCGACGAGATGGGGGCCGATGTCGTTGACGCGCTCGGCCGTGTGCTCGAGGAGGAGGCGCTCCTCGGTCGTGACCTGGTGCATGTGGAGCTCTCCCTCACCGATCCGAGCGACCGCGGCGCTGCCGATGGCCGTGCACGACGAGCTCGGCGTGTTCTTCGGCGGGATCGTGCCCGAGCTGCGCGAGGGTGACGTGCTCCGGATGCAGTGGCTGAACGGCGTCGCAGCGGATCCGTCGGACGTGGCGGTGGCCTCGGACTTCGGTCGCGAGCTGCTCGCGTACGTCTTCGAGCGCAAGCACACCGAGTCTCCGGCCCGGGCCGCGCGCGCCTGAGCCGCACCGGACAGCGCGCCGCGGCCCGTCAGGCGGGAGGACGGAGCGCGAGCTGCTCGAGCGCGACGGGCAGCGCGGTGCGCGCCCAGGACACGAGGTCGTCGTCGTTCGTGGCGTACTTGTCCCGGAGCAATGGGCGGACCCGTGCGTCTTCATCCGTACCGGGATCCACCACGCGGGCATGCGCGTCCCATTCGCAGGTTCCGATGCGCAAGCGACACCGCCGCGTGCGTGAGGACGTTGCGCACCCAGTCCGAGCGTCTCGCGGCCGCCGGCCATCAGGTACACGACGTCGCCATCGACCGCGAACCAGATCTCGATCGTGTGCGGGTTCCCGGTGCGGCGCCCGATCGTCGTGAGATAGCAGAACGACTCGTCGGCGAACGCGCTCGGGATCCGGCTCGGGCACGGCCCGATCATCGCGCCACCACCGGCGTAGCCTCGGCCAGTGGGCTTCCCGGGAGGTGTCGCGGTGCTGCTGCTCGGTCTCCTGGCCGCGGCCGGCCCGACGGCCACGCTCGCCTCCGACAACCGTGTCGACCCCGTCTACGACCAGGGCCTGGCCCGGTCTTCGTCCGGCTGGGTGGTTTCCGGGCGCAACGTGCTGGCCCGGCTCGACGACCAGCTGGTGGCGGCGCAGCGGCTCGACGCGGCGATCCCGGCCGACTGGGCCGAGCGCGGCTTCGACCACATCGGGGACATCGATGTCTCGGGCAACACGCTCTACGTGCCCTTCGAGCAACCCGACTACGGCCCGGAACCGCCAGGCGATGGCCCGGTACGACACCCGAACCCTCGAGTTCCGGGACGCCCAGATCGTGCACCAGCACGAGAACTCGTTCGTGGCCGTCGACGGCGGAACGGGCATCGCGTATTCGATGGATCGCTTCGGCGGCGACGCGCTGCTGCGCTACGACATCAGGGCGGGCTGGCGCCGCCTCCCGCCGCTGCCGCTCAACCGCCCGCTCGAGCGGGTCCAGGGCGCCGCGGTCGCGCGTGGCGCGATCTGGCTGATCGCCGACGACGCTCAGCACTCCATGTACCGCGTCGACATCACCACCGGCGCGGTCTCCGATCTCGGTTCGGCGCCCCCCGCCGCCGGTGAGGCCGAGGGGATCGACGCGTCGTCGGTCGGAGGTGACGACCTGCACGCCACCGTGGTCACGGCCGACCGTCGCTTCGTCTCGCTGAGTCACTTCACCGTCGCCGGTGAGCCCGCGCCGGAGTCGACGGTGCCGCACGCGTCGACGAGCGGCGAGACGAGCTGGCCGCCCGCGCTCGTCTACTTCGCGATCCTGCTCCTGCTCGTCGCGTTGGGCGCGGTCGGCACCATGTTCTGGCGCGCCCGCAAGACGATCCGACCGAACCGCTAACCTCCGGCGATGCGCGGGGCGGCGGATGCCATCAACTGGGGCTGGGAGCAGCTGTCGCGCCACGGGACGATCGGACCGCGCAGCCGGCGCGCCCGCCGCTTCCACGGATTCGGGGCGGGCAGCGCCATCTGCTTCCCGGTCACCGCGCTGTACGGCGAGGCGTACATCCAGCTCGGCGAGAAGATCATCATCGGGCCGTACGGCACGCTGTCGGCGGGTGTCATGCCCGGTCATGTCCCCGACCACGATCCGGCGCTCACCATCGGCGACCGCACGCTGATCGGGAAGGGGAGCGGGATCGTCGCCCACTCGTCGGTCCGCATCGGTGACGACGTGTGGACCGGTCACCACGTCTACGTCACCGACGCGAACCACGGGTACGAAGACGTGTCACTGCCGCCCGGGCTGCAGTTCTCCGCGCCGCGCCCCGTCGTGATCGCGAACGGCGCCTGGCTCGGCCACGGGACCGTCGTCCTCCCCGGCGCCAGCATCGGGAAGAACACGGTGATCGGCGCCGGCTCGATCGTCAGCGGCGCGATCCCGGACTTCTGCGTCGCGGTCGGCAACCCGGCGCGGGTCATCCGTCGCTACGTGCTCGGCGAAGGCTGGGTCAGGGTCGACGCGACCGACCCCACGCACTCGCCCGCGTAGCCCGCGCCGGAGCGCGGCTACTTCGCCGGGGACGGGTAGCTCGGCGGCCGGTCCGCCGGCGGGAGCGTGTCGAGGTTGGTGATCGACGTCGCCGGATCGAAGACGGGCGGCTCGCCCTTCGGCCATTGCCCCGGGAGGTAGCGCTTCCCGCCGCGCGAGTACTCCCACATCCCCTTGCCCTCGTTGCCGACCTCGTCGAGGCCGCGGGCGTCGGGGTTCCACCAGATCTGGGTGGCGTCGTCGCTGCCGAAGAAGTCGGTCGACGGCCAGATGTCGTGGTTGCCCCAGGAGATGTGCAGCTGCGTCGGATGGGTCGGCACCGGAGGGGAAGCGGAACAGCCCGTTGCGGAACGTCTCGGCGGTGAGCTGCGGACCGGCGAGCTGCAGCGCGGTGTAGAAGATCAGCGGGGCCTGCACGAGCACCTTGAACGTCTTCGCTTCCGGACCCTTGCCCGGACTGCCACACGAGGATCGAGTACAGCTGGTCGGCTTCGGGCTTCACCGGGTACGAACAGCGTCGACACTCCGAACGTGTGCGCCCATTGCTTCTGGTCGTAGCTGCGCCCGAACAGTGACGTGTCGGTGTACGCCGCGCCGAGCACCACCCACTCGGGGAAGTAGCTCTGCGCCGTGGCCTCCGCGGTGAGTGAGCCGGGAGTGACGGGGTCACCGGCGAAGATGACCGTCGTGACCTTCGCGGACTTCAGCTTCGCGATCATGTTGCGCGCGTTCTCCTGCGCCTTCGCGAGGTCGAGCTCGTAGGGGATGTCGGCCTTGAGCGGGGCTCCCTTCGCCCGCAGCTGCTTCACGAAGGCCGCGCCGGCCTGGTCCAGCCCGGCGAAGCTCTCGTCGAAGCGCACCACGCCGAAGATCCGCTTCTGGTCGTGCAGGGCCGGGTCGCCGGCGAACTCGGCGTTGCGGCCGGCCAGCTCCCGCATCAGGAACTGGCTCCAGTGCTCGCTCAGCTGCTCGATCGAAGGGAAGGTCAGCCACACGTTGTTCTTGCTGTCCTTGACGTACTGGTCGGTCGCCGCCAGCAGGCAGTCGCCGATGCACATCACGCCCCGGGCCGACAGCTCGCTCGCGTACGCCTCGGTCTGGCTCGGCCCACCCCAGGACGCAAACGCCTTGATCTCCGTGGCGACCTTGATCGCGTCGGAGCGCGCCGCCGCCTCGTCGTCCGGTGGACCGCTCGCCTTCACCGGGATGATCTCGACGTGACGGCCGTACGTCTCGTAGTGCGCCTCGAAGAACTGGACGTACTGCTTGCACCGTGTCGAGCTCGGCGTTGAGCGACTCGTCGGAGCCGGTCTGCTGGAAGAACGTCTGCTCGAGGATGTCCGGCTGCGCCTGGTAGAGCGCGATCTTGATCGTGTCCTTCGTGACCCCCTGCGCGGTCTCGCCACCGTTGTCGCCCGTGAACGGCTCCACGCAGGGCGGTGCGTACGTGAGGGGAACCGCCACGGTTCCACGCGACGTGTCGCAGTTCGGCCCCCACTTGACCGAGTCCTTGTTCGCCGCGGAGAAGACGACGGGCCCGTTGGCGCGTCCGCTGGACGGCTTCGGGGTTCGCGCCGTTGTCGTCGTTCGAACGGCCGAACAGCAACCAGATCAGGACGACGGCGAGGAGGACTCCCACGAACGGCGCGTAGCGGAGCAGCTTGCGCGAGCTGCTCCGCTCGCGTCGTGGCGTGGGTTCCATGCCGCCCTACTTAGCAGGCGACGGGTAGCTCGGTGGCGCGTACTGCGGCGGAATCGTGTTGAAGATCGTCACCGAACCCTGCGTCTTGAACAGCCCCGGGTCCTGTGGTGGGCATCTTGTCGAGCGTGTAGCGCTTGCCGCCCTTGGTGTACTCGTAGAGGCCCTTGCCCACGTTGCCGACCTCGTCCTCGCCCTCGGCGTTCGGGTTCCACCAGATGAGCCCGGTGTCGTCCGTGCCGCCCCAGTCCGTGCCGGGCCAGAGTCCGTGGTGACCCCGCGAGAGCGTCGGGCTGAGCGGCGTCCCGCCGGTGACCGGCGCGCGGAACATGCCGGCGGCGAACGTCTCGGGCGTGAGGTTCGGTCCGGCCATCTGGAGCCCGGTGAACAGCGCCAGCGGGTCGACGATGATCACGCCGTAGGTGTTGTTCGGCGGCGGCTTGCCGTACTCCCACTTGTAGAGGTTGTAGGACTCGCGCGCGTCCTGGTTGGTGCGGGCCATCGTGAGCGCGAGGCCGAACGCGTGCTTCCACTGCTGCTGGTCGTACGTCCGGCCGAAGAGCGCGATGTCCACGAGCACGTTGGAGCCGATGATCCACTCGGGGAAGTAGTTCTGCGCGGTCGCTTCCTTGGTCAGCGACGACGGGGTGAGCGGGTCGCCGGTGAAGATCACGCTGGTGACGCCGGCTTCCTTCAGCTTGGCGATCATCGGTGCGGGCGTTCTCCTGCGCCTTCGCCAGGTCGAGGAGGAACGGCAGGTCCGCGGCGATCTTGACGCCGCCGGCGGTCAGGGCCTTCTTCAGCTCCGCGAACGCCGCGGTCTGCTGGCCGTCGATCGTGTCGTAGTGCACGACGCCGAAGACCCGCTGCTTGTCCTTCAGCGCGTCGCCGGCGAACTCGGCCTTCTTGCCCTTGAGCATGCTCGTCACCAGCTTGGCGGTCAGATCGGCGGCTTGCTCGGGCGTCGGGCCGGTCCCGAAGATGTACGGCGGGTGGCCCTCGATGAAGGCTGTCGGGCACCGCGAGTGAGCAGTTGCCGAGGCACATGATGCCGTTGGCGGCCAGCTCGTCGGACCAGGCCGGCGTCTGGTTCGCGCCGTTCAGCACGGCGAACGGCTTCATGTCGGCGATGGCCTTGGCGTCGGCGCGGGCCGCCACCTCGTCCATCGGCCCGCCGGTGCCGTCGAAGAACTGCAGGTCGATCTTGCGGCCGTACGTCTCGTAGTACTTCGCGAACAGATCGATGTAGCCCTGGTACGTCTCCTTCGCGTCGTGGGGCTCACGTCGGCCCCGGCGCCGCGCACGCTCGCGGCCTGCAGCGGGTTCTTCGCCGGATCACCGATGTAGACGACGACCTTGATCGAGTCCGCGGTGACACCCGGCGCGGTGGCGCCGCCGTTGTCGCCCGTGAACGGCTTCACGCAGGGCGCGGCGTAGGTGTACGGGATCTTCACCGTGCCGTTCTTCACGTCACAGTTCGGGCCCCAGTCGATCGAGTCCCGGTTCGAGTCGTTGATCGTGACCGGGCCGCCCGTCGTCTTGACCGGCCCGGAGTCCGGCCTGCTTCTTGTCGTCGCCGCCGCCACCACCGGCGACGGCGATCACGACTCCGACGATCGCGAGCACGACGACGATCGCGATGAACGGTCCGTAGCGCTTCATCGCGCTCGGGCGGGTTCCGGTCTCACGACGGTTGGTCGGTTCCATCAGTGCTTTCCCCCTGTCAGGTACTGCTGGCGCCACGCCCGCCGGAGCGGGAGATGGCTGCTTGATCGGTTCCGAGGTACGACGCGACGACCGCGGGGTCGTGCACGACTTCGTTCGGTGCGCCTTCGGCGATGACCGCGCCGAGCTCCATGGCGATCATCCGGTCCGACACCGAGGTGAGGAGCGGCAGGTCGTGCTCGATGATGAGGATGCTGGCCGAGAGCGACTCGCGGATCCGGAGCAGCAGCGGGCCGAGCGCTTCGGCTTCGCGCTGGGCGATGCCGCTCGACGGCTCGTCGAGCAGGAGCACGGTCGGCTGGTGGGCGAGGATGCACGCCAGGTCCACGATGCGCCGGCTGCCGGTCGACAGCTCGTGCACGAACTTGTCGCGGAACGCTCCGAGCCCCATGAGCTCGATCAGCTCTTCGACCCGCTGCTCGACCGCGGCTTCGGAGTCGACGACCGCGGGCAGGTGCAGCGCGGCGGCGAGCGGATCGCGGACGTCGACGCTGCACTCGAGCGAGACGGCGATCGTCTCGGTGACGGTCAGGGCCGAGAACAGCCGGCCGTCCTGGAACGACCGGCCCAGCCCGAGCCGGGCGCGGATCTGCGGTGAGCGCCGGGTGATGTCGTGCACCTGGTCCTGGGTGTCGGACAGCTCGATGCTGCCGATCTCCTGCGGCGTGAAGCCCGAGATCACGTCGAACAGCGTGGTCTTGCCGGCACCGTTCGGTCCGAGGAACCCGACGATCTCACCCGCGCCCACCGAGAAGCCGACGTGGTCGAGCGCGGTGATGCCGCCGAAGCGCTTCGTGAGGTCCCGGACCTGGAGCCGGGTGGGCAGCGTTGCGCGCCCACCGTTGGTCGAAGGCTTGCTCGGGGACCACGGGCATCGTCACGACGCCGGCGACCGCAGTGTCGTGGGTCTCCGCGCCTTCGAGGAAGACGGAGCGGAGCACGTCGGGTCGCTCGAGGAGCTCGGCCGTCGGCCCGTGGAAGCGGATCTCGCCCTTCTCCATGAAGTAGGCGGTCTCGGCGACCGTCGAGCGCGACGTTCACGGACTGCTCGACGAGGATGATCGTCGTTCCGGCGGCTTTGAGCTCGCGCACGATCTCGAGCAGCTGGCCGACGACGCTCGGCGCGAGCCCGAGCGACAGCTCGTCGATCATGAGCAGTCGCGGCTGCTCGATGAACGCCATGCCGAGCGTCAGCATCTGCTGCTGGCCGCCGGACAGGTTGCCGCTCGGCTCGTCGAGCCGGTCGCGCAGCACCGGGAAGATCTCCAACACCCGGTCCGTCGCCTGTCGCAGGTGGTCCCTGTCCTTCCGGTGCAACCACCCCGCGAGCTGCAGGTTCTCCCGAACCGTGAGCGACGGGAACACTCCCTGACCGCCGGGCACCATCGTGACGCCCCGACCCGCGGCCTCGTCCGCGGGCGTGTAGCTCAGGTCGCGACCGTCGAAGACGATCGCGCCCTCCGTCGGGTCGACCAGTCCGGCGATCGCCTTGAGCAGCGTCGACTTCCCGGCGCCGTTCGTGCCGAGCAGCGCGACGATCTCACCCTCGTCGACCTCGAGGTTCAGGTCGAAGAGGACCTGCACCGCGCCGTAGTGGACCGAGACGCCGCGGACCAGCAGCAGCTTGGCCCGGCCCTGGCGCCGCTCGTAGAGCACCTCGGACTGCGCCGCGGCCGCGGTCCACACCCGCTTGATGTCCTTCTCGATCTCCTTGCCGGCCGACGCGACGATCATCGCGCCGACGAGGAAGACCGGGACCATGAGGATCAGCCCGGTCCGGATGCCCCACTCGTCCGCGAGCGCGCCGACGATGGGGAGGAGGACGAGGCCCGGCAGGATCCAGAGCGCGGAGACCGCGAAGCCGAACGAGCGGATCTTCGGCGGGATGGCCAGCGACAGCGCGGCGAAGATCGGCGGGACGATCAGCACGACGATCCCGGTGACGAGCGCGTTGAGGATGACCGCGACGACGAGGTTGGGGCTGAGGGCGAAGGCGGTCCAGAACACCGCGACCGCGAGCGCCACGCCCGCGACGAAGCGGGGGACGAGCGTCGCGCTCTTGACGAACAGACGGGTGATGATGCGGGTCGTGAGCAGCAGCCCGATGAGCTGGGCCGGAGCGATGAGCGCGAACACGTAGCCGCGGTCGCGCGCGTTGAGGTGGAAGACCTGCTCGTAGAAGAGCGAGCCGAAGATCTCGAGCCCGATGAACGCCACGGCCAGGAACGGCAGCGCGTAGAAGATGCGCCGCAGCGTCCCGACGTTCCAGCACACCCGCCACGACTCGGCGTACGACGGCGCGGCGACCTCGGTGGCGATGGTCTCGGCGTCGGCGCCCATCGCCTCGCGCTCGAAGTGGCCCCGGACCGGCTCGCGCATCCAGAACGCGAGGATGATGAAGATCGTGGTGGGGATGATGAAGACGATGAACGGCACCCGCCAGCTGAACCAGGACGTCAGGAGCCCGGCGATCAGCGGTCCGAGGCACGCACCGACCGCGAGCGCGGCGCGGTGCACCGAGTACACCTTGGGCCGCGAACGGGATGTCGTAGTAGTCGGCGAGCAGCGAGTTGTGCGTCGGGTTGCTCACCGCGGTCCCGAAGCTCGCACCGGCGCGCGCGATCACGAGCACCCAGATCGTCGTGGCGAGACCGGTGAACATCGAGAACACGCCGAACGCGATGGCGCCGCCGATCACGATCGGCAGGCGCGGGATCCGGTCGGCGGCGAACCCGAACGGGATGGAGAGCAGGAGCCCGAGGACGAGGCCCAACGCGACGATGAGCAGGAACTCGGAGTTGTCGAGGTGGAAGTTGTCCCGGATGTTCGGGGCGAGCAGGGCGAAGACCCGCTGGTCGGCCTGGTCGACCGCGTTGAGCCCGAACAGGATCACGAGCGGGAAGAGGGGCGCACCGCCGGCCGACCGCGCGCAGCCAGCCCTTCTTCGACGTGTCCGCCGGCGCCCCGCTCGCCGCGTCCGCAGTCCTCCGCGAGATCGGTGCTCATGGTCGCTCCACCGTCCGCACTTCGTCCCCGCTCCGCTCCGCTGCTCACAGCATCTGCTCCGGGATCGGTTCCGACTCGGCGGCCTCGACTGCGGCTTCCACCGACCGCGGCCGGGATCTCGACCGGTTCCTCGCGGCGATCGGCGACCAGGCTGGGGACGAGCAGGCCGCGGCGGTTGGCGACCCAGCGGAGGTAGGCGTCGCGCACGTCGGCGATGGCCGCGCCGATGCCGCCCGGCAGGATCATCAGCACGAGCAGGAGTCCCGCGCCGCTGGCGAGCTGGGCCCAGTTGCCGGGCAGGAAGTACTGCGCGCCGCGCACGTAGAACGCGCCGAGCAGCGCGCCGGACAGCGATCCGAGTCCGCCGATCACGACCATCGAGAAGGCGTTGAGGCTCTCGTAGGGGAGGAACGCGGCGACGCCGAGCCCACTCTGATGGTGGACGTAGAGCACGCCGGCGAAGGCGGCCATGAAGCCGGACATCGCGAACGCGGCCAGGGTCGTGCGGGTCGCGCTCGACGCCGTAGGCGCGCGCCGCCCGCTCGTTCTCACGAATCGCGATGAGCACCCGTCCGGTCCGGCTGTTCCGCACTCCACGCGCGAGGACGTACATCAGCGCGAGTCCGGCGAGGCAGAAGTAGTAGTAGCGAGTCTCCGAGCTGATGTCGATGAGCCCGAGGAAGTCCGGACGGGCGATCCGGCCGCTGGGCAACCAGCTGTCGAAGAACTCCTGGTTCAGCAGGTACGACGACGTCAGCAGCGCGAACGCGAGCGTGATCACGGCGAGCGTCAACCCGCCGCGCCGGATGGCCGGATACCCGACGATCACCGCGATGAGCGCGCCCGCGCACCCACCGACGAGGAGCGCGAGCGAGATGTCCCATCCTTGGTTCGCGGTGAGCGCGCCGCCGACCGCCGCGCCGATGCCCGCGAACGCCATCTGCCCGAGGCTTACCTGCCCGGCCCAACCGGTGAGCACGACGAGCGAGAGCCCGACGATGCCGAAGATCACGATGACCGCGGCGAGATTGATCTTCGATTCGCTGAGCCAGAGCGGGAGGGCGAGGAGCAGGCCGAGGATGAGGGCACCGAGGGCCCAGCGGACGTACCGCACCTCGGGGATGTGCGCGAGCTCGCGCGGGCACCGGTCGCACTTCACGCGCGGCCTGCCAGGTCGAGACGTCGCCGCCGCGCGTTCCCGTCGGCCGCTTGGTGACGAGCAGCGCGACCAGGATGATGACGAAGAGGATCGCGTCGTTGAACGCGGCGCGGTTCCCGGGTTGGAACGTCATCGCCTGATCCACCATGCCGATGCCGATCGCCGCGATCGCGATCGTCGGCAGCCGTTCCATGCGGCCGATGACCGCGGCGGCGAGCGCCTGGAGCAGGAAGCTCGGGCCGAGCACCTGGCCGACCGGCAGGCCGACGACGCCGGCACGCAGGAACATCGCGACGTACGCGAGGACGCTGGCGATCACCCAGACGATCGTGTGGAGGCGGCGGACGGGAATGCCGAGCGTCAGGGCCCGGTCGCCCCGCTCGGCCGAGCCGCGGATCGCGATGCCGAAGTTCGAGTAGCGCATGAACAGGCCGAGACCGATGAAGCAGACCGGCACGACGATCGCGGTGAGGAGGTCGGACGCGTTGAACGTCACGCCCGGCATGGTGAGGCTGGCCTGGAACGGCGGGTCGAGGCGGGGCGCGACGCTGAGGTCGCCGAAGAGGTCCGGCAGGAAGAGCGCGGCGCCGGTGAGCACCTGCGCGACACCGATCGTCGCGACCGTGACGATGAGGCGCGGGGACTTGTAGAAGCGGCGGATGATCAGCGTCTCGACGAGGACGCCGACGAGGATCGACGCGACGAGCCCGACGACCGCGCTGACGACGTAGTTCCAGCCCCAGCTCAGGACGAGCAGGACCGCGAGCGTCGCGGGGAGCTGGCCGAGATCGCCGGCGGCGAAGTTGATGACCCGGTTGGCCCGGTAGACGAGCGCGATGCCGAGGGCGATGAGCGCCACGCGGCTGCCGACGAGCGCGCCGTTGACGATGACCCCGAGCGGAGCGGGGAACGGCCAGACCAGGACCGAGAAGGCGAGGACGGCGAGCGGGACCGCCCAGCGCCGCCACTCGACGCGAGGCGGGGGTGGGCAGCACGCGTTCCCAAACCGCCGTCATTGCCCGTCGTCCCCCCTCGTGGACATTGGTGCAGTTCCTCGTTTGTCGGGCGAGCCTAGGCGTGGTCGCCGTCGCGCTCGAGGGCGCGTGCGGCGACTCATGCCGGGTCCGTTCGCGGCGTTGATGAAGTCGGTGATGACGCGAGCGAGATCGGGTCCGGCATCCTCCTGGAGGAAGTGCCCGGCGCCGGTGATCGTGGTGTGCGGCTGGCCGGCGGTGCCCGGGATCCGGCCCTGGAAGGCGCGGTCGCCGCCCTTCGTGACCGGGTCCTGGTCGGAGAACGCGGTGAGGAACGGCTTCTTCCAGCCCTCGAGCACACGCCAGGCGTTCCGGTTCGCTTCCGAGGCCGGATCGTCGGGTGAGGTGGGCACCAGCATCGGGAACTGGCGGGCGCCGGCCTTGAAGGTGTCGTCCGGGAACGGGGCGTCGTAGGCCGCGATCACCTCGGGGCTCAGGTCCGTGGTGCTGCCGAAGCTGATGATCTGACCGACGGCGAAGTCCTCGACCGTCTGCGAGAACCGCTGCCAGCTCAGGAAGCCATCGCCGGCCGGGCGGTCGCCCGTCGGGAGGAACGTGTTCGCGGCCACGACCCGGTCGAAGCGGTCCTGCATCTCGGCCACGAGCCGGAGTCCGAGCAGCCCACCCCAGTCCTGGCAGAAGAGCGTGACGTTCGTGAGGTCGAGGGCCTCGACCGCGGCCTTCATCCAGTCCACGTGGCGCTGGTACGTGTAGTCGTCTCGGGCCGCCGGCTTGTCGGAACGACCGAAGCCGATGAGGTCGGGGGCGACGACCCGGAACCCGGCGGCGGCGAGCGGCGGGATCATCGTCCGGTAGAGGTAGCTCCACGACGGCTCGCCGTGCATGAGCAGCACGGTCTCGGTCGCGTCCGGCCGGCCCTTCGTCGACGAAGTGGAGCCGCAGGGTGCCCGAACCGTCGCCGCACGGAACTTCCACGTAGTGAGGCGCAAACGGGTAGTCGGGGAGTCCCTCGAAGCGTTCGTCGGGAGTACGCAGTGCTTCCATCGGATCAAGCCTTCCCTGAGTTCGGCGTCGCTCTTCGAGGTGGGTCCGGCGAGCAGGCTCGTCATGGTGGCCGCGAGCACGGCGCTCGCTTCGTCGACGGTGAGCTCTCGCTCGTTCCGCAGCACGTCCCATGCGTCCGAGCTCGTCGCGACGTGCAGCGCCTCGAGGGCGGTCGGTGCGGCCGTCACCCCACTGGTCGAGCTCCGGCGCGAAGACGCGCGCGAGGTCGCGGACTGCGCGATGGGTCATCCGCTCCGACCCCGCCCGCAACGTCTGGGAGCTCTCGGACCAGATCATCGCGGCGCGGCGCACCGGCGCGAGGACCTCCCAGATCGCGGCCCGCTGCTCGACGACGGCCGCGATGCGCGCGTCGAGCGGCAAGCCTGCGTCGACGGCGTAGAGGAGGTGCGCGACCTCCTCGGCCTGGCCGGGCGCCGGCGGCGGCGAACAGATCGTCGAGATCGTCGAAGTGGACGTAGACCGAGCGCAGCGAGATCCCGGCCCGGGCGGCGATCTCCTTGGCGGTCGGACGCATGTTCCCGGCCCGGACGAGATCGAGGACCGCGGTGACGACGGCTTCGCGGGTCCGCGCGGAGCGTGCCGTGCGTCCGTCGGCCGTCTGCGTCACGCCGCGCACCGTAGAGGTTCTTTCACGCGAGGTGCAATAGCGTCGGACCGGCCCGAAGACCGGGGCGGCCGCAGGGCCGAGCCTAAGGTTCCGCGGTGTTTCGGCTCCGCTCCGCCCTGGTCCTGCTCTGCGGGTTGGCGCTGCTCGGGAGTGCGTGCAGCTCGAACGACACCAAGGTGCTGGACCTCGGCAAGGCCAAAGCGTCGATCCGGCGGCTGACCGAGCAGCTCTACGGCGCGGAAGCCGAGATCGGCGCGATCAAGTGCCCGAAGTCGGTCCCGCTCGAGCAGGGCTTGCTGTTCACGTGCACCGTCGCGATCGACGGACAACCGCTCGTCATCGGGGTGCGCCAGAAGGACGACGCCGGGCACGTCCGCATCGAGCAGATCCAAGCGGTGGTCTTCACCAGGAAGGTCGAGCGCTTCGTCGCGGAGTACGCGACCGGGGTGGGCCGACCGACGAGCTCGGTGTCGTGCGGGACGAAGACGGTCTCGAACCGGGCGCCCGGTGAGTACTTCACCTGCACGGTCGACTTCGCGGACGGGACGACGGGAGTCGCCCGGCTCCAGGTGAAGAACACGGACGGTCGAGTCGGACTCCAGAGCCTGGAGCCGCCGTAGGCATCGTCGTAGTCGCTCGTGCTCCCGCGCTCCTCGTAGCATCGGGCTCATGCTGCGGATCGACGGGCCCTGGGACGGAATCGCGACGCTCACGCTGGATCGGCCCGAGCGGAAGAACGCCTTGTCGGTGGATCTGCGGGACCGGCTTTCGGACGTGCTCGACGCGCTGGCCGCCGACGACGCGGTGCGGGTCGTGGTGCTCACGGGTGCGGGCGACGTCTTCTCCGCCGGCTTCGACTTGAAGGAGTTCGAGCAGTCCGCGACCGACGCCGCGTTCGGCGAGCGCCTCTGGGCGTCGAGCGACCGCTATCACCGGACGGTGCTCGAGTTCCCGCTCCCGATCGTCGCCGCGGTCAACGGCGCGGCGATCGCCGGCGGATTCGATCTCGCGGTGATGTGCGACATCCGGATCGCGTCACCGACGGCGAGGTTCTCACACCCCGAGGTGACGTTCGGCGACGTCGTCTACTCCCCGCTCCACGATCTGGTCGGCGCCGCGGTGGCCCGCGACCTCTGCTTCACCGGTCGGGTCGTGGAGGCGGAGGAGGCCCTCAGCCTGCGGCTCGTGACCCGGGTCGTCCCGCCCGAACGCCTCGCCGAGGCCGCCGGCGAGACCGCGGCCCAGATCGCCCGCGTGCCGCGCGAGCTGCTGCTGCGCACGAAGGCCAAGGCCCTCCGCCGCGCCGGCATCACCGTCGGCGGCACCCTCGACCTCTGACCCACCCAAGCGCTCCCGCCGTTTGTGCCGTGACGGTTCCTGAGGGACCCTGACGGCACGAACGAGGGGTGGGTTGGCTGGGTAATCTGACGGGCCGTCAGATTCGACGCCACCGCTTCGACGCCACCGCCCCGGAGAAGGACGACGCCATGCTCGACATCGTGATTCGCGGCGGGACCATCGTCGACGGGACCGGCGCCGCCGCCTCACCGGGCGATGTCGGCATCCGGGACGGCCGGATCGTCGCGGTCGGCGAGGTCACCGAGGACGCGGCGCGCGAGGTGGACGCGACCGGGCTGGTCGTCACCCCGGGCTTCGTCGACCCGCACACGCACTACGACGCGCAGCTGTTCTGGGATCCGGCGGCGTCGCCGAGCAACGTGCACGGCGTCACGAGCGTCATCAACGGGAACTGCGGGTTCACGCTCGCGCCCGTGCACGCGGAAGACGCGGACTACCTGCGCCGGATGATGGCGCAGGTCGAGGGCATGCCCCTCGCTGCGCTCGAGAACGGTGTCCCGTGGAACTGGGAGACCTTCGGTGAGTACCTGGGCCGGCTCGAGGGCAACATCGGCGTGAACGCGGGTTGGCTCGTCGGTCACTGCGCGCTGCGTCGCTACGTGATGGGCAAGGAAGCGGTCGAGCGCGAGGCCACCGAAGCCGAGATCGCGGAGATGGTGGCCGAGCTGCACACGGCCATCGAAGCCGGTGGGCTCGGGTTCTCCACCACGCTCTCGTACACCCACTCCGACGGCGACGGGAAGCCGGTCGCGTCGCGCTGGGCCAGCAAGGAAGAAGTGCTGGCGCTGTGCGCGGCCGTGAGCGAGCACGAAGGCACGACGCTCGAGGCGATCGTCGACGGGTGCCTCGACCAGTTCAGTGACGAGGAGATCGACCTCTTCACCAAGATGTCGGTCGCGGGGCAGCGGCCCCTCAACTGGAACGTGCTGACGGTCGACTCGCGGGTGCCCGAGCGCGTCACCCGCCAGCTCGACGCGTCGACCAAGGCGCAGGAGGCCGGTGGCCGTTTGGTCGCGCTCTCCATGCCGGTGATCGTGCCGATGAACATGAGCTTCAGGACGTACTGCGCGCTCTTCATGCTCCCGGGTTGGAAGGAGGTCATGAACCTCCCGGTGCCCGAGCGCATCGAGAAGCTCAAGGACCCCGAGACCCGTAAGTGGATGAACGAGCGGGCCCAGAGCGAGGAGGCCGGTGTGTTCCGCCGCCTCGCCGACTGGACCAACTACGTCCTCGGCGACACGTACTCCGACGCGAACGAGGGCCTCAAGGGCCGGACCGTCAAGGAGCTCGCGGCCGAGCGTGGGACCGAGCCGTTCGACACGCTCCTCGACATCGTGATCAACGACGACCTGCGCACGATCCTCTGGCCGATCGCGCCGGACGGTGACTCGGCGTCGTGGGCGTTGCGCAAGCAGGTCTGGGAAGACCCGCGGGCGATGATCGGCGGCTCCGACGCCGGCGCGCACCTCGACCGCATGTGCGGCGCGCCCGTACACGACGCGATTCCTCGGCGACATGATCCGCGGCCGGAAGCTCGTCCCGCTCGAAGAAGCGGTGCGCATGATCACCGATCAGCCGGCGCAGCTCTTCGGTCTGCGCGAGCGCGGTCGCCTCGTCGCCGGCAACCACGCCGACGTCGTGGTGTTCGACCCCGAGACGATCGGTGCCGACGCCGCCACGTTGGTCGCCGACCTGCCCGGCGGCGCCGCCCGGCTCACGTCCGACGCGCAAGGCGTGCAGCACGTCTTCGTCAACGGGATCGAGACGGTCACCGACAACCAGTCGACCGGTACGACGCCCGGCATCATCATCCGGGCCGGCCAGCGACACCGCCACCGTTTCCACCTCCTAGACATTCGCGGCTAGACCAGGGTCATGCGACTCGCGGAGGACTACGTCGAGGCCCGGGGTCGGTTCCGTGACGCCGCCGCCGCGGCCGGTGCCCGCCTCCAGCAGTACGAGCACCCGCTGACCGGCCCGGCCGGAGAGTCCCTCGCGACCGACGTCGCGACGCTCGGCTCGCCCGACGCGGCGACCCGGCTCCTCGTCATCAGTGGCACGCATGGCGTCGAGGGCTTCGCCGGCTCGATGTGCCAGACCCGCTGGCTCACCGAAGGCGTCGCGGTACCCGACGATGTTGCGATCGTCCTCGTGCACGCGATCAACCCGTACGGGTTCGCGTGGATCCGCCGGGTGAACGAGGACAACGTCGACCTCAACCGCAACTGCATCGACTTCAGCGCGGCGCTTCCGGAGAACTCCGGCTACGACGCGTTGGCTCCGGCGCTCGTCCCGCCGACGTGGGATCCCGACACGCAGCAGGCGACCGCGAGCGTCCTCGCTCGAGTTCGCCGCCGAGCACGGGTTCGACGGGCTGCAGGAAGCGGTGAGCAAGGGCCAGTACCGGCACCCCGACGGCATCTTCTACGGCGGCACGCGACCGGTCTGGTCGCAGCAGACGCTCGAGGCGATCGCCGCGGCAGTCGTTGTCCGGTGCGGAGCGCTGCGCGAACGTCGACCTCCACACCGGGCTCGGGCCGTTCGGCGTCGGTGAGCTCATCGCGAGCCATCCCGATGATGCGGGCAAGGATCGCCTCGACTCCTGGTACGGCGACTACACGTTGCCGAGCGAAGGCACGTCCGTGTCGGCCGACGTGAGCGGCGATGTCCTCGATGCACTCGACGTGTGGGTCGACGGCCGCGAGGTCACCGGCGTCGCGATCGAGTGGGGGACCGTCGACATCGTCGAAGTCTCGAACGCGCTGCGGGCCGACGCATGGCTGCACGCCCATGCCGATCCCCGCGGACCGGAGGCCGGACCGATCAAGGCGCAGCTCCGCGCCGCCTTCGCGCCCGGACGATCCGGACTGGGCCGCGCTGGTCTGGGACCGCTTCACCGAGGTGGCCGAGCGCACGACCGAAGGTCTCGTCTCGTAGCGCCCGGACCGGGTTGGATTATGGTATCCGATCGGATACCATGGGGTCATGATCGTCGGACCGATGCTGCGCCGGGCCCGGAAGCGGGCCGGCCTCACGCTGCGGGCGCTCGCCACGCGCGCCGGCACCTCACACTCGACGTTGGCTGCGTACGAGGCCGGCCGGAAGGTGCCGACCGTGGAGACCCTGGACCGGATCCTGCGTGCCGCGGGCTACGACCTCGGGTTCGATCTCACCCCGAGCGTCGGCGGCAGCGACCGGGCGGCTCGGGGCCGCGAGCTCGTCGAGGTGCTGGAGCTCGCGGCGCAGTTCCCGGGCCGGCACGCGCCGGCGCTGGAGTTCCCGAGGTTCGGGGCGGAGCCGGTCGGATCCTCATGACCGGGATCCCCGAGAAGGTCGTGGCGTTGCACGAAGCGCTCGACGCGGCAGACGTCCCCCACGCGTTCGGTGGGGCCCTGGCGCTCGCGTGGTGCACCGAGCGGGCCCGCGGCACCATCGACATCGACCTCAACCTCTTCGTCGAAGCCACGCAAGCGGGGCGGGTCCTGGCCGCGTTGCCCGCCGGAGGTGGCGTCGTCGGAGGCGGATCTCGAGATCCTCGCCCGTGACGGTCAGACCCGGCTGTGGTGGGACGGCACTCCGGTCGACGTGTTCCTGAACACGTCGGACTTCCACGCTCAGGTCGCGAACCGGTCGCGGTGGGAGAGCTTCGCCGGCTCCGACGTGCCGTTCCTGTCCTGTTCGGATCTCGCGGTGTTCAAAGCATTCTTCAACCGCACCCGCGACTGGGCGGACCTCGAGGAGATGGCGGTGGCGGGAACACTCGACGTGGATCGGGTGGTCGGCGTGTTGGTCCGCTATCTCGGCCCGGATGACGACCGGCTGGGCCGGCTCGAGCTGCTCCCGAGGAACCACCGCTAGATCGGGCTCTCCCACGGATTCGACGCGCCGCCGGGCCGGGTGGATGGCCCGGGGATCGAGGCCAGGACCCGCTTGCGGTCATGCGCTTCGAACCGGTGTGTGGTCACCACGCCCACGATGCCGCCCGCGATGAGGATGAACGCGATCGGGACGAGCGATTCGTTGGCGCCGAGCACCGAACCGGCGACGCCGGTCCAGCCGCCGAGCGCCTCGAGGACGAGTGGGAGCCCCCAGAAGAGTGCGAGCGTGCTGGCGCCGACGACGATCGCCCAGCGGCAGATCCGGCCCAGCGCCCAGACCCGGTGCTCGATCTTGAGGGCGCCGTAGGTGATCATGAGCAGCGCGAAGAACGCGAGCAGGCGAGTCGCGCCCTGCCAGAGGTCGGCCCAGTGCGAGAGGTCGGGCACGTGCTCGTCCGAGACGGTCACGGTGATCGGAGTGTCGGCGCTCATCGCCACGGCGAGCTCGGGATGGCCAAGGGAGGCGTCACGGGCGGCCTGGGCCACGAGGACCGGATCGAGCGTGATCGGGTTCACCGCGCCGCGCATCGCATGGTCCTGGACCTGATCGAGCGCGGTGCCGAACGCGGCGACGAACGCGGGTTGCTTCGAGTGTCCGGTTCGCCGACATCGGCGAGGACCAACGGATCGACCGCGCTCCCGGTCGGGACCTGCGTCGCGATCGCGGCCGCCACCTCGTTGGCCATGGTCTGGTGCACCGGCGACTGCTCGAGCAGCCCCGCGGCGTCGCGATGCAGCGGACCCGCGGTGATCGCCGTCGCCCCGATGGCCCACATCAAGAAGGTCAGCGTGGCGAGGCAAAGGCCGAGGGTCAGGATCAGGCCGGCAGAGATGCGGTCACGCACACTGCGCTACATCGGCCGCCGGAGCCCAGAAGTTCAGTCTCCGGCCAGGTTTGTTCTCCGACTGGAGGATCGATCTCGTCGGTTCGCCCGCGCTGTTCAGGCCGTTGGCGCCACGCGTGCACGTGCCACCGCGCGGGGCTCCGCCGTTGTACGCCTGGCGGAGGCAGTTCCGCAGTGCCAGCTGACCCCAGTAGCTCGGGTGTGCGTCTTCCTGGAGCTGGTACGGACCGAAGAGCGTGGAGGTCGTGCGGATCTGGCTGACCCACTCGGTCTTGTCGGCCGCACCGGCCGTGGTCCACGAAGCGACGCCCTTCTCCTCGAGCAGGCCGACCGTGTTCTCACACAGGCGCCGCCCGACGAGGGCATTCTGGTTCTCGAGCATCCGGACGTTGGCGAGGCCGGTCTGGGTCGCACCGTTGCGCACCGCGCCGTTGATCGTCGGGACTGCGGTGTCGTTCGCCCAGTCGGCGTCCTTGTTCCAGATCCCGCAGCCGCCCGTGGACTGGCGGGTGTAGCCGGACTGCGAGTACCGGAAGCCAGACCCGCGGGGGATCGGCGACGAGTACGTCTGCACCAGGATCGTGTACGCCGCGTCGGCATAGCCGGCGTTGAGCATCGCCTGGCGCACGTTGAGCAGCGCCCCGCGGATTGCCGTGGTCTGGGCCGTGATGGCGGCCCCGGTGAAGTACGCCTTCACGCTGGAGTCGTCGTAGCAGTAGTTCTTCCACCACGTCGGCGACAAGAGGAAGTCGGTCACGCAGCTCTGCACGATGTCTGCGAAGCCGAAGTTGTTCGCACCGATCAACACGGTGACGGCCTTGACGTTGTGCGTCGCCGCGAACTGCTGCAGCGCGAGCGCCTGACCCTTGCGTCCGCTCGTGTCGCTGTAGAAGTCGAGACCGGGCTTGAAATCGCCCGAGCCCGGAGTCTGGGTGTACGTCCGGGCGCCCGAGCACGCGAGGTTCAATCCGTTCACGCCCGAGCCGATGTAGACCTCCGCCGACTTCGAGCGGTGACACCCGGAAATCTGCTCTGCAGTGTTCGTCGCGTTGTCGTAGTACGCGGTGGAACCGAGCGCGTCGACCTTGCTCGAGCTCTGGTTGGTGTTGCCGGCCCATCGGCCCGCTTCACCGGAGATCGCGGAGTCGCCGACGCTGACGATCCACGGCGCGCCCGCTCCGGGGCCGTCCGCGTGGGCCGGCGCGGCTCCGATGGCCAGCGTGGCGCCCACCAGTCCGATCAAGGTCGCGACAGTTGCCAGCCTGCGCTTCATGGTTCCCCCCTCCGCGACGGACGGGTGTCCGTCGCCCCCGCGGGGAGTCTCGCAGCGCCTCGCGCGAGGTGCAACGACCTGCGAGCGCGCCGACGCCAAAGACCATTCGGAGCGAAGATGCCCCCGGGGCGAGCCGGCGGACCGGGCAGGGAGGCCCGCGGCCCTGCTCCCGGGGGCGCGCCTATCTTGCCTCGGAACGCCCCTCGTAGGCGAGCGCGGACGATGAACTTTTTTCCGCGTTGCAATACGACTACTGCATTGAAACGTCGCGGCTGACACGGCTGACCCCGCGTGAAGACGAGGTCACTCTGGGAGGCGCGCCGAGGCTGACCGGTAGCCTCGCCGCTCGTGAGCTCGCCCGACATCCCCGACGCACTCGCCCGCATCGAAGCCGAGCTCGTCGCGCCCGGCGGAATGTTCGAGATCGTGTGAGGACACCGTGCTCGGCGAGACGATGCCGGTGTTCGCGAACCGGCTGCACTCCTTGCGCGACGCGGTCGTCTCGTCGACGGGCTTCGGAGACGCCGAGTACGTCGTGTTCACCGACGGCGTGACCCGTCGGGTCATCACGTTCCGCGAGCACGAACGGGCGGTTGCGTCCGTCGCGGCCGCGCTCCGTGACCGGTACGGCGTCGGATCGGGTGACCGCGTCGCGATCCTCGCCGCGAACTGCCCGGAGTGGATCGTCACGTTCTGGGCCGCGGTGAGCCTCGGGGCGATCGCGGTGGGGCTCAACGGCTGGTGGGTGGGACCGGAGATTCGCTACGGAATCGAAGATTCCGCACCAAAGGTGCTGGTCGCAGACACGAAGCGCCTGGCCCGGCTCGATGGCGAGGATCCCGGCGTTCCGACGATCGTGATCGAGGACGACTTCGCCGAGCTCTGGAGCTACGACCTCGATGCGCCGCTTCCCGACGTGCCGATCGACGAAGACGACCCCGCGGTCATCCTCTACACGAGCGGGACGACCGGCCGGCCCAAGGGCGCGATCAACACGCATCGCAACATCGCGGCCGCGCTCGGACTCTCGTTCTTCCACGGCGTGCGCATGGCGATGTTGACGCCGCCGAAGCCGGATGCCGCGCCGGGCTGCCAGCTCGTCAACGCGCCGCTGTTCCACGTCTCGGGTCTGCACATGGCTGCCGTCGCGTATCTCGTCGGGGGAGTGCGTTCCATCTGGACGGTCGGTCGCTTCGATCCCGAGACGGTGATGCGCATCATCGAGGCGGAGCGCATCACGCACTGGTCGTATACCGCGACGATGTTGCACCGCGTCGTGTCGCATCCCGCGCTGCATGACTACGACCTCTCGTCGTTGCGCAGTGCAGGTGGTGGCGGCTCGACGTTCTCGCCCGCGTTGCAACGGCGCGCGAAGGAGGCGTTGCCCAACCTCTCGAAGTCGATGGGGGTCGGTTACGGCCAGACCGAATGCGCGGCGCTCGCGACGCTCAACAGCGGTGACGAGCTCAACCGGTTCCCCGAGTCGGCGGGCCGACCGCTGCCGACCGTGCAGCTCGAGATCCGCGACCCGCTCGGGCAGCGCGGTCGCCGAAGGAGACGAGGGCGAGATCAATCTGCGCGGTCCGATGGTCATGCCCGGCTACTGGCGCCGGCCTGAGGCGACCGCGGAGACGATCGGCCCCGGCCACTGGTTGCACACCGGTGACATCGGCCGGCTCGAGGGCGGTCGCCTGTACCTCGCGTCACGCCGGCGGGACCTGATCATCCGGGGTGGCGAGAACATCTACCCGGTCGAGATCGAGAACCGGCTCGAGGAGCATCCTGGCGTTGCCGAGGTCGCCGTCATCCCGGTCGAGCACGAAGAGCTGGGCCAGGAGGTGAAGGCGGTGGTGGTGCCGGCGCCCGGCGTGACGCCTCGATGCCGAGGAGCTCGCGGCGTGGTGCGCCGAGTCGCTCGCCTACTACAAGGTGCCGGCGCACTGGGACATCCGCCGCGACCCGCTGCCGCGGAACGCCGCGGGGAAGGTCGTGAAGAAGGTGCTGCTCGAGGTCGAGCTGCTGCAGTTCGTGGAAGACGACGGCTAGAAACGTCGCATGCCGATTGATCTCGCCCCGCTGATCGCACCCGCGCACACCGCGCTCGTGCTCCAGGAGGTGCAGAACGGAGTGGTGGGGGAGCACTCGGCGTTGCCCGCGCTCACCGCCGCGGCCGCGGCCGTCGATCTCATCCCGCACTGCGCCGCGCTGGCCGGAGCGGCCCGCCTGCTGGGAGTGCCGGTGTTCCACTGCACCGCCGAGACCCGCGACGACGGCAAGGGTGCGAACCAGAACGCGGCGCTGTTCTTCGGCGTGCGGAAGATGCCGGTGCAGCTCTCACCGGGGACCGACGCGGTGCGGGTGCCGGACCTCATCGGTGTCGACGCCGGTGACATCGTCCTGCCCCGTCACCACGGCCTCGGCCCGATGACCGGGACCCAGCTCGATTCGATGCTGCGGAACCTCGGTGTCACGGACGATCGTCGGCGTCGGCGTCTCCGTGAACATCGGGATGACGAACTTCGCGTTCGACGCCGTGAACCACGGCTACCAGTTCGTGATGCCGACCGACGCCGTCGCCGGCGTACCCGCCGAGTACGCCGAAGCGGTGATCGCCAACACGCTCTCGCTGGTGGCGACGCTCACCACGACCCGGGAGATCCTCGCCGCCTGGGCGTGACATCTGACGGATCGGCAGACGGAGATCGAGCTCGCACCACTGGCGTCCCGAGCCCGCCATTCGGCCCTGGGTCGGGCGACTCATTGGCCCTGGGTCGGGCGACTCATTCTGCCTATTTAGGACCATCCAACCTATTTACCTCTCAACGACTCCTCCGCACACTGGACCCCCTCCAGCAATCGATCGGGAGTTCTTTCGTGGCCGGAAGATCGCATGGATTTCGCACCTTCTCTGCTGCCGTGGCCGGGGTGCTGCTGACGGCAGGGCTGGTCGGGGTGACCGAGGTTCCCTCGGCCGCCGCGGCCGTGGTGGACGACCAGCCGTTGAGCGCGGTGGGGTCGCCGATCTGGCAGACCAACAACACGGTGTGGGCGCTCGACAGTGGCGACGGGGTGCATCTACGCCGGTGGCGAGTTCACGTCGGTGCGGCCCCCGGGGTCGGCGCTCGGCACGGGAGAGGTGACCCGGAACCGGATCGCCGCGTTCAACGCCAACACGGGTGCGCTGATCACGTCCTTCAACCCGGATGCGAACGGGATGGTCTACGACGTCGACGTGTCATCCGACGGCACCAAGCTCTACGTCGCCGGATCGTTCACGACGATCGGTGGTGTCGCCCGCCAGCGGATCGCGCGGCTGAACCTTCCGAGCGGAACGGTTGACACCGGCTGGTCGGCCGACGCGAACGCGATCGTGGCAACCGTCGCCTCGGACAACAACAACGTGTACATCGGCGGGGACTTCACCACCGTGAAGGGAACCGCGCGGCAGCGAATCGCGAAGCTCAACACGACCAACGGCAACGTCGTCACCGCATTCAACGCGAGCTCCGACAAGCGGATCGCCGAGAGCGCACTCGCGCCCGACGGGTCGCGCCTGCTCGTCGGCGGCGAGAACGATGTGGTCAATGGCCTGCCGCAGGAGGGCGTCGCGTCGCTGAACCCGACCACGGGCGCCACGATGCCGTGGGCGGCGACCGGCGTCTCGCCGCGCCTCGGCAACGGTGGCTGCGACGCCAACGTCACCGACATCGTCGTCCGGGGATCGACGGCGTACGTCACCGCGGAAGCCCCGAGCCCGGGCTGCTGGGAAGGGGTCTACGCGGCGCAACATCTCCGACGGATCGCTCGTCTTCAACGAGCGGTGCCTCGGCGGCTCGGCGGCCCTCGCCATCGCCAACGGCTGGCTCTATCGCGGCTCCCACAACCACGACTGCGCGAAGAACGTGGGCGGATACGTCGGGCCGAACAACTCGAACAACTTCGTCTTCCACCGCCTCGAGGCCCACCGGCTCTCCGACGGCCGCCTCGGCCACTGGAGCCCGAACACGGACGGCGGCAGCCCCGGCACCTCGACGACGGTCGGCCCGCAGGTGATGGCGACCGACGGCACCCAGCTCTTCGTCGGCGGCGACCAGAGCCAGCTGAACGGCCAGCGCCAGCAGGGCCTGGCCCGGTTCAGCCTCAACGGCGGCAACTCCGCGCCCGAGGTTCCGACCACACCGCGCGTGACCCCGACCGCGGCCGGCACCCTCTCGATCAGCGTCGAAGCGGTCTCGGACGACAACGACGGGACGCTCACCTACCGGCTCTACCGCGACGGCGGGGCCAGCGCCGATCGCGACCCAGACGGTCGAGTCGTGGCCCTGGTCCAAGCCGGTGCTGCACTTCACCGACTCCGGCCTCATCGCCGGCACGAGTCACACCTACCAGCTCACGGCCAGCGACGGGACGGCGACGACCATCCGTGGCCCGGCCAACGTTCCGGTCACCGTCGGTTGGCAGAACCCGCCCGACTACCCGGCTGCGGTCACTGCGGCCGGTAGCGCCACCGCGCACTGGCGGCTCGCCGGCACCAGCTCGATGGGCGACAGCTCGGGCCACAACCACACGGGCACGATCGTCGGGGGCGTGAGCACGCATCAGCCCGGCGCGGTGCTCGGCAACGCCGGGATCACCACGAACGGCACCAACGGCTACGTCACCTCGACGGCGGCGTTCACGCCGACCGCCGCGTTCAGCGAGTCGGTGTGGTTCAAGACCACCACCGAGCGGGGCGGCGCGATCATGGGCTTCTCGGACGTCAAGACCGGGGCCGGCACGCTCGACAACCGGGCCATCTGGATGGACAACGACGGCAAGGTCGTCTTCGGCATCCAGCGCGACACCACCCCGGTGCCACCGTCGACCCGGGCCGGTGCCCGCAACGCCTTCGTTCGCAGCCTCGGCACCTACAACGACGGCAGCTGGCACCAGGCCACCGCGGTGTTCAACGGGACCGACACCCTCACCCTGTACATGGACGGCGGGATCGTCGGTGCCGTCGGCGATCGACCAGCCGGTCCTGCCGGCGCCCGGTTACCTGCGGGTCGGATACCTGGACCTCACCGGCTTCTACACGGTGTTCGGCTCGAACTTCGACGGGTACCCGGCCGTGATGAGCTACTACTGGCAGGGCAGCATCGACGAGGCCAGCCTCCACAACCGGGCGCTCACCGCCGGCCAGGTCGCCGCGCTCTACGCCTCCGGTGCGGCGCACGGCGCGCCGCTGCCGCCCGAGCAGGCCGACCCCGGCCCGCCGCCGCCCCCGCCGCCGGCCAGCAACCTTCCGAACCTGGTGCAGGCCGACGGGCCGTCGCTGTACTGGCGCCTCGGTGAGGTCGCCCAGCTGCCCCGTCGCCGACGCATCCGGCAACAACCAGACCGGCACGTACCGCAACGGCGTCAGCTACGGCGTGCCCGGCGCGCTCGGCGACGGGTCCACCGGTGTGCTCTCCGGCTCGTCCGGCGTCGCCTACAGCAACCAGCAGGCGACCAACCCGCAGACGTACTCGCTCGAGGCGTGGCTCAAGACCGACTCGGCCAATGGCGGCAAGATCCTCGGGCTCGAGAACGCCCGGACCGGGTTCGGCACCACCTACGACCGCCAGCTCTACATGACGAACAACGGTCGCATCGCGTACGGCATCCTGGCCGGCGGCACGCAGCACGTCATCACGTCGACCACGCAGTACAACGACGACGCGTTCCACCACATCGTCGCGACCCAGGGCGCGAGCGGCATGGCGCTCTACGTCGACGGCGAGCTGGTCGGCACCAACCCGACCGTCGCGCCCGACGCCGCGAACGGCTACTGGCGCCTCGGCGGCGGCAACCTCACCGGCTGGCCGAACGCAGCCGTCCTCCAGCGCCCTCGTCGGTTCGTTCGACGAGGTGGCGATCTACCCGACGGCGCTCACGGCCGCGAGGGTCGCCGCCCACTCGGACCCGGGCACGGTGGCGTCCGCAGGACCGCCGCCCCCGCCCCCGCCTCCGCCGCCTCCGCCGCCTCCGTCAACCGGCGTGCGTGGTGGCTACGTGCTCGATGGCTTCGGCGGGCTGCATCCATTCACCTCGCACTCCAAGGGGCACTCGGCTTCGCAGCCACCCGCTCCGAAGGGTGGTCCGTACTGGCCGGGCTGGGACATCGCACGCGGGGTCAGCTACCGATCGAACACCCAACAGGGCCTCGTCGTCGACGGGTTCGGCGGACTCCATCCGTTCACCACCGGTGCCGCGGCACGAGCGGTACCGCACGGTGGCCCCTACTGGGTCGGCTGGGACATCGCGCGCGGTGTCGCGCTCATGCCGAACGGCAAGAGCGGACTCATCGTCGACGGCTTCGGCGGGATCCACGGGTTCACCGTCGGTTCCGGGTCGAACCGTCCTCCGGCAGTGACGACGTCACACCCGTACTGGCCGGGCTGGGACATCGTCCGAGGAATCGTCATCAACCGACGCGGGTACCGGCGGGTACATCGTCGACGGGCTCGGGGGCATCCATCCCTTCGGTCTGAACCACCATCCGCGGCCGCAGGCCGGCTCGGGGCGACGTCGTTCGGGGGTGCGTGATCTCACCCGCGGTGTCTCGCTGCTCGAGTCGACAGCTGCCCATTGCTCCAGTCCGTGCCTGCCCGAGACCGGCGGGTTCACCGTCGATGCCTTCGGGGGCATTCACGGGTTCCAGCATCGGATCGCGATCCGCCGGTCCCGACCGCCACCCGTTCGGCCTACTGGCCGTACTGGGACATCGCCCGGGGGATCACGTCGTCGTGATGGTCGGGCGCTCGACGAGCGGGGCAGCACGCGGCGCCGCAGCTGGCTGTCGATCACGCGCCGGTAGGCGACCGTCGCACGCCGCGCAGATGTAGCCTGCGCCCATGTTCACCGCAGAGACCTTCCCGAAGATCATCTCCGTGGACGACCACATCATGGAGCCGCCGAACGTCTGGCAGGACCGGCTGCCCGGCAAGTTCAAAGAGGTCGGGCCGCGCATGGTCCGGCTGAAGGTCAAGGACATGAAGTTCGTCGGTGGCGTCTTCAGCTACTCCGAGGCCGGGGAGAACGAAGACGGCATCTGGTGCGACTGGTGGCTGACCGAGGACCTCAAGTACCCGCTCGTGCGCCTCATGGCTGCCGCGGGCTACCCACGTGACGAGGTGACGGTCACCCCGATCACGATGGACGACATGCGCAAGGGCTGCTGGGACCAGAAGGCGCGGCTCGAGGACATGGACACCAACCACACCGAGGTGTCGCTGTCCTTCCCGACCTTCCCCCGCTTCTGCGGCCAGACGTTCCTCGAGCGCAAGGACAAGGAGCTCGCGGACCTCTGCGTGAAGGCCTACAACGACTGGATGTTCGACGAGTGGTGCGCCGGCTCCGGTGGCCGCCTCGTCCCGCTCCCGATCGTGCAGCTCTGGGACGCGGAGCTCGCCGCGGCCGAAGTCCGGCGCAACGCGGCCGCGGGGTGGACACGCGGTGTGCTTCACCGAGATCCCGCCGTTCCTCGGCCTGCCGTCCGTGCACGACAAGGACGGATACTGGGACCCGTTCTTCCAGGCGTGCGCCGAGACCGAGAACGTCGTCTGCATGCACATCGGCTCGAGCTCGAAGATGCCGTCGACGTCCGCGGACGCGCCGGCCGCGGTCGGGTCGACGCTCACGTACATGAACGCGGCGATGTCGATGACGGACTACCTGATGTCCGGCATCCTCGAACGCTTCCCGACGCTCAAGCTCGCGTACTCCGAGGGCCAGATCGGGTGGATCCCGTACATCCTCGAGCGGGCCGACGCGGTGTGGAAGGACAACGTCGCGTGGGGTGGTGTCGCGGACAAGGTGAAGCGGCCGCCGTCGGAGTACTACTACGAGAGCATCTACGGCTGCTTCTTCGACGACCCGCACGGGTTGAAGAACCTGCAGAGCGTCGGCCTCGACAACATCACGTTCGAGACCGACTACCCGCACAGCGACTCGACGTGGCCGCACTCGCTGAAGGTCGCGATGGACATCATGGAAGGCCTCACCGACGAGGAGATCGTCAAGGTCGTGCGCACCAACGCGATCCGCATGCTCCACCTCGACCTCGACGCCTGACCCCACCGCCGCCACATCGGCGGGCGACGGTCGCGACGAGATCACCGTGGCCTGCGCCACCGTGCCCGGACCTTTCGGCGTGGATTCGCGTTGTCATAGCCACGCGAACTCACGCCGAATCGATGAGAGGCGTCATTGGCGAACACTGGCCTGGCGTCGTGGTCCGTCGCCATCGCGAGCGTGCCGGCGCCAGAACGGCCAATCTGTGCGGGTGCGTCCGACGGGCGGGAACCGGAGAGCGTCGTGGCACTTGAGTAGCGTCACCGTCGTGAGCGCCAAGCACGAGCCGGTGCCCTTCGAGGTGTACGAGCTTGGCGTGTACTTGCACGGGACGAAGGCGGACCTCGCCGTGGGCGAGATGCTGACCGCCGGCCGCGAGTCGAACTTCGAGCAGGGCCGAGTGATGAACTACGTCTACTTCACCGCGACGCTTGACGCTGCGACGTGGGGCGCCGAACTCGCCTCCGGCGAAGGCCGCGGCCGGATCTACGTCGTCGAGCCGATGGGCGAATTCGAAGACGACCCCAATGTGACGGACAAGAAGTTCCCTGGGAATCCGACGCAGTCATTCCGTAGCCGCGAACCGCTGCGCGTCGTAGGTGAGCTTGTCGACTGGGTCGGTCATTCGCCGGAGAAGCTGCAGGTCATGCGCGATGCCGTACAACGGAAAGGAACGGGGCAGATCGAGGACTGAGCGTCGGCGCGATTCGCTCACCGGCGATCGCTACGCCTCGCCACGATGGTGCGATCCCCGGCCGGGGTGCTTGGCCTCGGAACGGTACTTGCGTACCCGGAACTTCCGGCGTGGATTCGCGTTGTCATGGCCACGCGAGCTCACGCCGAATCGACGAGGTGAGCGCGGGTCACACGTGAACGGGCTACGGCGCGGGGGTTGGCGCAGTCGTTGTCGTGGTCGACGACGGTTCGAGCCCGTTGCTCGCTTCGAATTCGGCGAGCTGCGGTGGAGGAGCGAGGCGGTCGGAAAGGATCCCGAGCAGCTTGCGGGCGTCCGCGTCGGAGATCTTCGGCAACCGATGGAGGCCACGCAGCTCCGCGAGCTCGGCCACGGTGAGATCCCCGCGCGAGCTGTGGTGGTCGACCACCCGGGTGACCGAGCGTGTCGCGCCCGTCACGTTCGCGACCGCAGCATTGAACCGGTTGATCGTCGGGTAGAAGTCGCCGATCTCGGTGAAGTCGACCGCCACCGCGTTCGGGAGCCGTTGCCGGCGCCTGATGCACTGCTTGAACCGGTCGGTGAGCACCGCGCGTGAGTTGACGCGGTTCGCCTCGCTCGGGTCGGGTGGGCCGTCAGGGCGGAGCCAGTGGTTGATCAGCAGCAGCGGGTTGTCCGGCCCACCGCGATTCGGCCGGCAGTTGAAGTCGCTGATCTTGGTGAACGTGAACGGCGTCTCCTGGAACAGCGAATAGGCCTTCGGCAGCCACTTCTCGACCCCTCCGTGCTTCTCGCTGACCACGATGAGGCGGCGCTGGTTCTCCTCGTCGTCCGGGCGCCGCGGTTCGACGAGGTCGAGCAGCGTGGTCTCGCCGAGCCGGTTCCGGTCGAGGGTGCGGAGCCGAGGCACGAGGCCGGCGTCCTCGAGCGCCTGGTGCATGTCCTTCGGTTGCACGTAGTCCTCGAGGTCGAGGACCACGACCTCGGTCAGGTTGCGGTCCAGGAAGTCCTTCACGCCGGCCAGCACCTCGGATGCCGGGACCGCGCCGAGCTCGCAGAAGTCGTGGCAGAAGTAGATCTCTTGCTTCTTGCCGGACGTGTCGGCGGTGCCGGTGAGCGCCCCGAGCCGATCGAGTGCCCGCACCGCATCGACGCCGCGCTCCTTCTCGAGCGTCTTGCGGTCGACGCCACCGGCGAGATTGGTCCGGACGAGCCCGTCGTCGTCGTAGCCGTAGTAGGCGTCGAGCATCAGGAAGCGCGCGCCGGCGTTGAGCTGCTCGGGAACCGTGAGGGTGTGCTCGGCGCCGAGGAAGTTGTATGCGCTCGACGACATCGCGTTGTGGCTTGCCGGCCAGACGTACTGGTTGATCGGCTGCAGGCAGAGCTCGACGTAGCCGTTGCAGCCGTTCTCGACGCGGATTCGCCGTCGGAGTGCTCGTCGTGGCGGCCACGAGCGTGACCGCGATGCCGGCGGTGCTGAGCAACGCCAGCACCATGACGCCGAACACACCGAAGATCTGCCGCTTGCGCAGGCGGCTGATCGTATGGTCGGTCACGAGCAGGCCCGACGCCCGCAAGCATTGGACGACGCCGACGTAGAGCAACCCGAGGGCAAGGCACCGGAACGAGGAAGCTGCGCGACGTCTGCGGGCTGCGTGAGCACGAACGCGGCGAGGATGAAGAGCGCGACGCCCGCGGCGAACCGCCACCGAGGGCTTTCCCACTTCCGGTCCCACCAGGCGCGCAACCGCCGCGCCCGGTCGACCAGATCCCCGCCGTCGGGGCCCGGCGCGAGGGCGATCGCGATGCCGACCAGGATCAACGCCCAACCGGAGCCGGTCAGTCGACCCGCGAGCGTCTCGACGAAGGCCGCGACCGCGTCGCCCCGGAGCGGCTCGTTGCCCGCGGCCACCGCGGCGACAAGGGGCGAGGCGGCGCCGAAGCCGACGAGCAGCGCGCCGACCACGGCCATGGTCATGCCGACGGCGCGGATCGCGTGCACTCGATCTCGGGCCCGGACCATCGCGAATCCCAGCAGCGCGGCTCCGAGCAGTCCGATCGGGATCCACAACCAGATCCAGCTGCTCACCTGGAGCACCCCGTCGACGACGGAGTTCTGCGAGATGGTGGCGGACGCGTCGAGCACGTTGGCCGGGAGCTTCTTGGAGAGCGACGGGTTGATCGTCTGCAGTGCGGACCGGATCGTGGTGGACGCCTGCTGCGCGTCAATGTCGACGCGACGCTGATCGCGCGACCTTGAACACCTGAGAATGGGCGCGCAGCGCGAAGTCGTGGACGGCGTCCTCGACCGGGGGAGTCGCAATGGCCTGCGAGACCGCTTCGGTGACGATCGGTCGCGCCGCCGAGACGAAGTTCGATGTACGAGCGAGCCGCAGCGTCGCCTGATCGGCGATGTAGTCCCGAACCGGCGGCCGCTGCGACGCCTTCGCGACCACGTCCGCGAAGCCCTCGTCGCTGATCACCCGCGTGTCGAGCCACCAACCGAATGAGGCGAGCGCGATGAGGAGGCTCCCGGCGAGCGCCAGCAGCCGAACCGGCCAGCGCCCCCAACGCGGTTGTGACTTCGCGACAGCCTCCGCCATGAAGCAGCGATTCTGGCAGCACCCGGCGCAGCCCGTCAGTCAGGAAACCATCAGACAAGTGCTCCGCGGGGCACTGCGCTCGGCGACACCGCAGCGGTTTGGCACCGAAGTGGGTGCTTCGGCGGAGCGAGAGTGCTCGAGCGCGGCGGGTGCGAACAGTCGCGCTACGGGAAGAGGCCGCGGACGGACATCGCTTCGCCGATGCGCTCGACGGCGATGGCGTAGGACGCGCGGCGGAGGGAGACCTTGTGGGTCTGCGCGGTGGCCCAGACGGACGTGAAGGCGTGATGCATCGTCGAGGCGAGGCGGTCGGCGGCGACGCCGTCCAGCCATGCGATGCCCTGGCGGTTCTGGGCCCACTCGAAGTACGACGACGTGACGCCGCCGGCGTTGGCGAGGATGTCGGGGACGACGATGATCCCGCGCTCGTCCAGGATCGTGTCGGCTTCGGCGGTCACGGGCCCGTTCGCGGCCTCGACGATGATCCGGGCGCCGCAGTCCCGGGCTTCCCTGCGATCGATCGAACCTTCGAGGGCGGCCGGGATCGCGACTTCGCACTCGATCGAGAACAGCTCCGCGGCGTCGATCGGCTCGCCCCCCGGGTAACCCGCGACGCTGCCGGTGGCACGGGCGTGCTCCGAGAGGGCCGGCACGTCGAGTCCGCCGGTGTTCAACGACCGCGCCGCCGCACGTCGCTCACCGCGACCACGCGCATCCCGGCGGAGTGGAGGAGGAACGCGAGCGGCGCGCCCACCTTGCCGAAGCCCTGGATGACCGCGCGCTTGCCCGCGAGCTCGATGCCGAGCTCGGCGAACGTGTCGCGCACGCACATCACGACACCAGTCGCGGTTCCGCCGGCATGATCCGCGGTGCCGCCGATGGACAGTGGCTTGCCGGTGACCGACGCGGTGATGCCCTCGCCGCGCGCCATCGAGACGGTGTCCATCAGCCAGGCCATGACGCGGCCGTCCGTGTTCACGTCGGGTGCAGGAACGTCCTTGTCCGGACCGAGCAGCGGCAGGATCTCCCAGGTGTAGCGGCGGGTCAGGCGCTCGAGCTCACCGAGCGACATCGTCGTCGGGTCGCAGCGCACGCCCACCCTTCGCGCCGCCGAACGGGAGATCCATCACCGAGGTCTTGAACGTCATCGCCGCCGCGAGCGCGGAGACCTCGCGCACGTCGACGGTCGGGTGGAAGCGGATCCCGCCCTTGCCCGGACCGCGGGTCGTGTCGTGGTGGATGCGCCAGCCGGTGAACACCTCGAGGCGTGCCGTCGTCCATGCGGACCGGGATCGAGACTTCGAGCGTCCGGCTCGGCGATTGCAGCCGCCGGTGGAAGTCCGGGTCGAGGTCGACGAGCTCCGCCGCGGCCGCGAGGTGGCCGAGAATGTCGCTCCAGCGGTCTTGGCTCACGGGGTGCACCTCTCGCACTGCTTCGCACTCCACGCTAGTGCCGTGACCAGGTGAACCGCGTGCCGGGACGTGCTGTGGTCAGCCGAGGAGCGCCGGCGCGAGTCGCCGCCAACCGTCGATCGGGAGGTCGGTGAACTCGGCGGGTAGCACCTGCACGCACACGTGGTTCGCGCCGGCCGCGTGGTGCTCGTCGACCCGGGCGCGGATCGCTGCCTCGTCGCCGCACACCACGATCGCGTCGACGAGCTTGTCGCTGCCGCCGTCCGCGAAGTCATCGTCGGTCCACCCGAGCCGGCGCAGGTTGTTCACGTAGTTGGGCAGCCCGAGGTAGGTCGCCATCGTGCGCCGGGCGATCTCGTGCGCGGCGGCGCGGTCCGTCTCGAGCACGGCCATCTGCTCGGGCATCAACCACGCGTCCGGTCCCAGCGCCTCCCGCGCGATCGCGGTGTGCTCGACCGGAACGAAGTACGGGTGCGCACCGACGGCCCGCTCCGCCGCCAGCGCCAGCATCTTCGGCCCCAGCGCGGCGAGCGCGCGGCGCGGCTCGGTGCTCGGGGGCCGGGAGAAGTACGGCGCGACATCCATCTCGTCGAGGTACTCGCGCATCGCGGTGAGCGGCTTGCCGTACTCCTGCTTGCGGAGACCCTCGACCGCCACCTGGTGGCTCACGCCGAGCCCGAGCAGGAACCGCTCGGGGAATGCCTCGGTGAGGGTCTTCCACGTCGCGGCCATCGCCAGCGGGTCACGGGCGTAGATCGTTGGCGATCCCCGTCGCGACGTTCAGCCGCTCGGTGGCGCCGAGCAGCATCGTCGCGCTGACGAACACGTCGCGGCCGGCCACCTCGGGGAGCCAGAGGGTGGGGTAGCCGAGGGCTTCGAGCTCGGCGACCGCCTCGATCACGACCGGGGGAGCGGCTGGAAGTCGAGGTGGTGCGTCCAGAGTCCGACCCGGCCGAGATCCATCCGCCGCATGCTACGCAGGTCGTTCTGACGCGAAACGAGAACGTGTTCTAGTCTTGCCGCCGGCTCGATCTGGCCCGGCCCTGACGCCCACCTTCGAGGAAATGACGTGAGCAAGACCCTGTCCGGCGAGGACTACTACCGGCTGCTGATCGGCGGCGAGTGGGTCGCCGGCGACGACGGTGCGTACCCGATCGTGAACCCGGCCACCGAGGAGCTGGTGGCCGACGCGCCCGGAGGCCTCGGCCGACCAGGCCCGCGCCGCCGCGAGTGCGGCGCAGCGACGCGTTCGAGTCCTGGTCGCAGACCAGCCCGCAGGAGCGCGCGCGGCTCCTGCAGGCCGCGGCCGACGCGGTGAAGGCCCGCGCGAAGGAGCTCGTCCCGCTCGTCATCGCGGAGACCGGCTGCACGACGAACGTCGGCCGGACGATGCAGGTCCCGATGGTCTCGACGCGGCTCGAGCGCTACGCGGTCGGCGCGCTGGAGTCGAGTGTGCTCCCGCTCGCGCCGCAGGAGGTGCAGGCGACCGCGTTGGCTCCGGGTGGCCTCATCGGTGCACTCGCTCGCCGGGCGCCGGTCGGTGTCGTCGCGTGCATCACGTCGTACAACTTCCCGCTCGTCAACATGGTGGGCAAGCTCGGTCCCGCGCTCGCCACGGGCAACACCGTCGTGGTGCGGCCCGCGGGCCAGGACCCGCTCGCGGTCATCGAGCTCGTCCGCATCCTCGACGAAGTCGGGCTTCCCTCCCGGCGTCGTGAACATCGTCACCGGCTCGTCGCCGGTGTCGGGCCAGGCGCTGGTCGAGTCGCCGGACGTGGACATGGTGAGCTTCACCGGCTCCACCGCGGTCGGGATGCAGATCGGTGAGACGGCCGGCCGCGGGCTGAAGCGCCAGCTGCTCGAGCTCGGCGGCAAGGGTGCCGCGATCGTGTTCGAGGACGCCGACCTCAAGTCGACGATCGGCATGATCGGGTCGGTGTGGACCTTCCACTCCGGGCAGATCTGCACCGCGCCGACCCGGGCGATCGTGCACCGCTCGGTCTACGACCAGGTCGTCGAGGGCCTGGCCAAGATGGCCACGGTGCTCAAGGTCGGCGACCCGTTGGAGAAGGACACGGTCATCGGCCCGCTCATCACCGAGGCCCACCGCAACCGCGTCGAGGGCTACATCCAGTCCGGACGCGACGAGGGCGGCGAGGTCGTGGTGGGCGGCGGCCGGCCCGGGCACCTCGAGAAGGGTTGGTACCTCGAGCCGACGCTGATCGCGAACTGCCGGCCCGGACATGCGCGCCGTGCAGGAAGAGATCTTCGGTCCGGTCATCGTCGCGGTGCCGTTCGACGACGAGGACGAAGGCATCGCGATCGCGAACGGCACGGAGTTCGGGCTCTACGACTACGTGTTCTCGAAGGACACCAGCCGCGCGATGCGCGTGTCGCGCCGCATGCGGGCCGGCAACGTCGGGATCAACACCGTGCAGCGGAACCAGGAGACCCCGTTCGGCGGCACGAAGCACAGCGGCATCGGTCGCGACGGTGGCTCCTTCGGGCTCCACGCGTACACCGAGCTGCAGTCCGTCGTCTGGCCCGGCTGAGCCCCGGCACCATGGAGTTCGGGATCTTCCACTCGGGACACGTGCCGACGCAGGCGACTGCGGACGCGCAACGACGACTCGAGCACCGGCGGCTGCTCGACGAAGTCGAGGTCGCGGTCACCGGCGACCGGAACGGCTTCAAGTACTCGTGGTTCACCGAGCACCACTTCCTCGAGGAGTACTCGCACGTCTCCGCGAGCGAGGTGCTCATGGGCTACGTCGCCGCTCGGACCGAGCAGATCCACCTCGGCTCGGGGATCTTCAACCTCACGCCGCCGGTGAACCATCCGGCCCGGGTCGCCGAGCGGGTCTCGATGCTCGACCACCTGAGCAACGGCCGGTTCGAGTTCGGGACCGGGCGGGGCTCGTCGAGCACCGAGTACCAGGGGTTCGGGATCCCGGATCCGGACACCACCCGGGATCTGTTCGACGAGGCGCTGCCCGAGGTCGTGCGCATGCTCCAGGAAGCGCCGTACGCGCACGACGGCCGGCGGGTTCTCGATGCCCGAGCGCACCGTGCTGCCCGCGGCCGTGGACGGTGCCGCACCCGCCGCTGTGGCTCGCGTGCGGCAGCCCGTCGACGTTCGAGAAGGCCGGGCGCCTGGGCATGGGCGCGCTGTGCTTCACGATGGGCGACCCCGAAGACCTCGCACCGCTGATCGACGCCTACAAGAACGCGATCGGCAAGTGCACGGAGCCGGTCGGCGCGTACATCAACGACAACGTCGCGTGCGTGAGCATGCTCCTCTGCCTGAACGACCGCGACCGCGCGCTCGACCTGTTCCGCAACATGGGCACGTCCAACTACCAGTCGCTCGTCGTCCGCAAGCTCGACTCCATCCCGCTGCCCGAGGGCATCGACCGCGACAGCTTCTCCGTACCGGAGCCGAGCCTCGAAGAGCTCACCGAGTCCGTGGACGCGGGCCGGCGCAGCGTGGGCACGCCCGAGGACGTCGCGAAGTCGGTGCAGCGGTGGCGTGACGCCGGCGCCGACCAGCTGATCTACGGCATCCTCAACAACACGCTGCCGCTCGAGATCGCGCAGGAGTCGCTCGAGACCTTCGGGCGCGAGGTGATCCCGGCGTTCGATCACGACGCGGGTCACTCCACGACCCGGCAGCGGGAAGCGCAGATGGGAGCGGCGTGACCACACCCACGGTGTCCGTGATCCCGGACGGTCAGCTGGTCTACGGGATCCAGCTGCCGATCCAGGCGCTCAGCATCAACACGTCGATGCCGTGGGAGCGCGACGCGGGCGTCGACGACCTGCGCCGCGCCGCGGTCACCGCGGACCAGGCCGGGTTCTTCTACGCCGCGATCTGCGACCACGTCGCGATCCCGCGGGAGAAGGCCGAGACGATGTCGACGACGTGGTTCAACCCGGTCGCGACCCTCGGGTGGATCGCCGGCCAGACCGAGAACGTCCGCCTGATGACGAACGTCTTCGTCGCCGCGTACCGCCACCCGCTCGAGACCGCCAAGATGTTCGCCACGCTCGATCACCTCTCGGGCGGGCGGGTGATCCTCGGGGTCGGCGCCGGTCACGTCGAAGGCGAGTTCGAGGCGCTGGGGATCTCGTTCGCCGACCGCGGCCGCCTCACCAACGAGGCGATCGACGGCATCACGGAGTCGTGGACCCACGAGTACGTCGGCGATGTCGGGCTGGCGCCGCGCCCGGTGCAGCAGCCGCGTCCCCCGATCTGGATCGGCGGCTCGTCGAAAGCCGCGCTGCGCCGCGTCGCCGAGCGCGGCGACGGTTGGATCCCGCAGGGCACCCCGAAGAAGCTGATGCCCGAGTCGATCGACTACCTCCACGCGCACCGCGACACCGTGCGCCCCGGCGAGCCGATCGAGGTCGGCGTGATCACCGAGTACGTCTACGTCGGCGACGCCGGACTGGGACCTGCCGCCGTACACCCGCAGCGGCTCGGCCGCGAGCATCGTGGACAAGCTGAACGAGTACGGCGCGATGGGGATCTCGCATCTCCAGCTTCGGTTCGCGACGCGTTCGATCGACGAGCTGTGCGACCAGATGGCCCGCTTCGGCGACGAAGTCGGACCGCACCTCACCCGCTGACCCCGCCCGCTGACCCGACCCTACCCACCCGCGACCGAAGGGCTCCATCCATGCCGCTGCTGGTGATGCGTCACGACTTCCGGGCTCCCGCGTTCGGCCCGGCCTCCTCGGCCGAGATCTACGGCGCCGCGCTGGAGCAGTTTCGGTGGGCGGACCAGCAGGGCTGGGACTTCGCGGTCGTGTCGGAGCACCACGGACTCGACGACGGATGGCTGCCGGCGCCGATCACCATGGCCGCGCTGATCGCGGGCATGACGGAGCGCATCCCGATCCTGTTGAGCGCGGTGGTGGTCCCGTTGCACGATCCGGTGCGGCTGGCCGAGCAGCTCGCGGTGATCGACATCGCCACCGGCGGCCGCGTGTGGACCGTCGCCGGCGCGGGATACCGGCCCGAGGAGTTCGAGATGGCCGGCGCGGAGATCGGCCGGCGGGGCAAGGTGCTCGAGGAGTACGTCGGCGTCATGCTGCAGGCCTGGACCGGGGAGCCGTTCGAGTGGAACGGCCGCACGATCCACGTGCACGCCGAAGCCGCTTGAGCCAGCCGCACCCGACGATCCTCGTCGGCGGCGGAGTCGAAGCCGCGGCGCGGCGCGCGGCGCGACTCGGGCTGCCGATGATGCCGATGAACGAAGACCCGCGCCTGAGCGAGTGGTACGCCGACGAAGCCGCGAAGACCGGCTTCGAAGGTGGGTTCGTGATGACGCCGTCCGGCCCGACGTTCGTGCACGTGAGCCACGACCCGGAGCGGGCGTGGGCGGAGATCGCGCCGTACGTGCTCTACGAGGCGCAGACCTACGCGAGCTTCCAGACCGGCGGGCAGCACTCCACGCCGATGGTCGACGCGGAAGGCATCGAGGACCTGAAGGCGAGCCCGCAGTACCTCGTCGGCACCCCCGACCAGGTGGTCGAAGCGGCCGGGAAGATCTCGCCGATGGGCGCGCTGACGTTCAACCCGCTCGCCGGCGGGTTGCCGCCGGACATCTCCTGGGCCAGCCTCGAGCTCTTCGCGTCGGAGGTCGTGCCCCGCATCCGACCGACCGCCTGATCGCATGAGCGAGGTCGATCCGCGAACGCCGGTCCTCGTCGGGGTCGGCGCGGTCACCCAACGCGCCACCGACCCGTACGACGGCGATGACGCCTGGAATCTGATGGTCGCGGCCGCCGCACGCGCCGGCGAGGACTCTGGGGCGGTCGCGTGCGCTCGAGAGCATCGACCTCGTGCTCGTGCCCGAAGGGCATCTGGTCGTATCGCGATCCCGGTCGCGCGGTCGCGAAGACCTTCGGGGCGGATCCGCGCAGCGTCCTCGCCGAGGTCGGCGTGCTGCAGCAGACGCTGCTGACCCGAGCGGCGCAGGCGATCGCCGACGGCGACGCGAACGTGGTGCTCGTCTGCGGTGCGGAGGCGAAGCAGCGCGCGGTGCTCGCGGCCAAGAGCCGGGATCGCGCTGGACGATCCGGATCCATCCGCCGGTGCACCGGACGAGCTCCTGCAGCCGGCGGGTGACATCTACACCACGGCCGAGATCGAACGTGATCTCGCTCCGCCCGCGCACCAGTACGCGCTCATCGAGAGCGCGCTCGCGCACGAGGCGCACCGGACGCCCGACGAGCAGCGGCGCCACGCGGCCGAGCTCTGGTCCCGCTTCGGTGCCGTCGCCGCTGACGAACGACATCGCCTGGGACCAGCGGGGCCTGAGCGCCGACGAGATCGCAACGATCACGCGCGAGAACCGGATGCTCGCGACGCCGTACACGAAGCTGCTCTGCTCGCAGTGGAACGTCGACCAGTCCGCGGCGGCGGTGCTCATGGCCGCGGAGACCGCGACGGCCCTCGGAGTGCCGCGGGACCAGTGGGTGTTCGCGCACTCGGCGGCGGAGTCCAACCAGATGGTCGTGATGCCGCGGCGAGCCGAGATCCACCGCTGGCCCGCGTTCGAGGCGGTCGCAGACGCGCTCGGGCTGCGCGGTCCGGATGCGATCGTCCCTGCGCTCGTCGAGCTCTACAGCTGCTTCCCGGCCGCGGTGCAGGTGCAGGCCGCGGCGCTCGGGCTGCCGATCGACTCCCCGCTCACCGTCTCGGGCGGCATGACGTTCGGGGGCGGCCCGCTCAACAGCTCGGTGCTCCAAGGGCTTGGTGCCGCTCGTCGGTCGATTGCGCGAGCAGCCGGACGCCACCGGACTCATCACGTCGGTGAGCGCCATCCTCACCAAGCCGGGCGCATCGTTGTGGTCGGCCACGCCGCCCACCGGGTGGCTTCCGCGCCACCGATGTCACCGAGGAAGCGACCGCGCGCACCGAGGTGCTGGACCTCCTGCCGGATGCGACCGGACCGGCGACGATCGTGGCCGACACGGTGGTGTTCGCGGGCGCCGAGCCGTCACGCGCGGGTCGCCGTGCTGGACGTCGAGGGTGGGCGAACGATTGCCCGGTGCACCGATGTGGGTATCGCCTCCGCCATGACGGAATCGGACTGGGTCGGCCGCACGGTGCGCGTGACCGCGCCGGGCGTCTTCGTGGCCGACTGAGCCCGCGGACGCTGCAATGGCGCGCCGAGCGTTGATCAGTAGGGTGGCGCCCCGGTGCTGACCCACGAGCAGAGCGAGCCGCAGGCGCGGCCTGACGTTCCGACGGCGATCCCCGCCGCCGGTCGCCGCGACCGGTGGTGGACCGTCGGCCTCGTCGCGTTGCTCGTGATCCCGCTCGTCGTCTCGGCGGTCTACCTGTGGTTCGTGGTCGGCGATTCGTACGTGCCGACCGTCGACTGGGCGATCTTCGAGATGCAGACGCGCGACGTCTTCACCCACGGCGTCTTCGTCGGCCCCTACTCCCGGTACGGCTTCAACCATCCCGGGCCGCTGATGTTCTACGCGCTCGCGGTGCCGTACAAGCTGCTCGGGTCCAGGTCGATCTCGATGCACATCACCGCGCTCGGCATCAACGCCGCGACGATCGGGGCCATCGGTTGGGTCGCGTACCGGCGCGGCCGGCTGCCGATCGCGCTGACGGTCCTGGTCCCGGTCGCGCTCATGACGCACGCGCTCGGCGCGGACCTCCTGCGCAATCCGTGGAACCCGTACCTCCCCGTGCTGCCGCTGCTGTTGCTGCTGCTGCTCGCGTGGTCCGTCGCGGTGGGCGACCTGTGGATGCTCCCGGTCGCGATCGCGGTGGCCAGCTTCACGATCCAGAGCCACGTCGGGCTCGCGATCGAGTCCGTGGCGCTGCTGGTCGTCGCGCTCGTCGGCGTGTTCGTCCAGGGCCGCCGGACCCCGGCCGAGGAGCGCGGGGTGTGGTGGCGTCGCCTGCGCGAAGATCAGCCGTGGTAGCCGGAGCCGTCTTCGTCGTGCTCTGGCTCCCGGTCGCGTACGGCACGATCGTGGACGGTGACGGCAACCTCGGGCGGCTGTTCGACTTCTTCTACACGCAGAACCGGCCGACGGCGGGCTTCCACACGGCGTTGGAGGTCATGGGGCTGCAGTGGGGCCCCCGCCCCGAATGGATCCTCGGCCCGCGCGGCAATGCGGTGTTCGGCAACGCGTTCGTCGAGCCACGTTGGTGGGCGGTCATCTGGCTGGTGCTCGGCGCGGCGGCGACGGTCGTCGCGGTCAAGCGGCGACCGACGGATCGCAACGCCCGCGAGACCGTGTGGTTCGCCGCGCTCATCGGGGTCGGGCTGCTCGCCGCGCTCCTCGCGGTCAGCAACATCGTCGACATCGTGTTCCCGTACCTCAACCGCTGGACGTGGGTGCTCGGCGCCGCGCTCGGCATGCTGGTGCTGCAAGGCATCTGGCTCGCCGTCCCGCCGGCCCGACGCGCCGCGGTCCTGCGCGTCGCGACGCCACTGGCCGCGGTCCTGCTCGCGGTCATCTGCCACGATGGAGACCGTGGACGCCATCAACGCCGGGACTCCGTTCGCCAAGCAGCAGGCGCAGGAGCATTCGATCGCCCGCCAGGTGCTCGAGCACCTCCCGCCCGGTGACGGACCGGTTCGCATCAACACCTACGAGGGCGGGCACGGTCGTCGCCCGGCCTCGCGCTGGCGCTCGAGCGGCACGGCATCCCGGTCGAGCTCATCCCGTCGCTGCCGGTGGTCTACGGCGAGCACCGCAGCGACCACGGTGGTCCCTACCGGGCCAAGATCGTCATGGTGCTGGGCCGCGACGCGATCAAGAAGTTCAAGGCGCCCGGGCCCCGCATCGCCCACTACTCGCGCCCGCTGACCGCCGGCGGATCGGGCCGCGTTGCAAGCGGTCCTGGACGAAGCGGAGCGCACGCCGCCCGGGGCCGGGCGAGACGCGCTCGCTGGACATGGTGCGGAAGGGGCGCCACGCGCCCGCGGTCGAGATCGCGGTGTACCTCGACGAACGCCCGGACTGAGCGGCTACCAGAGCTGGTCGGTGTAGGTGTCGGTGCCGGCCACGGTGCCGATGAACGGCGACGCGAACACGACGGTGCCGAGACCGGCCGCCGCGAGGTCGTCGCCGAGGCCGGCGAACTGCTCGTCCCAGATCTCCACCGGGTCACCGTCGACGAAGTACAGGTGGCAGAACCGGTCCTTGGCCTCGTCCCGGGGGACGTCCGACGGCGCGTTGCCCAGCAACGGGATCGGGGTGAAGGTCACGACCTGGTCGGAGGGGAGGGGCCGGGACGCCACCCACTCGGTGACCTGGGTGTCCTGCACGCCGTCCGCCAGCTCACCGATGACGAGCACGAGCCCGGGGTAGCGGCGGTCGAGCGCGAGCTCGGCCGGGACGCCGTCGGGGTCGGCGTGGACCTCGCCGCGGTACTTGTACATCAGCGTGTGGATGTGATCGCGGTGCGGGAACATCCGGCCGTTCTCGTGCAGCCAGTTGACCTGGTTGGTGCCCCACTGGATCCACTCGCCGAACTTGCCCGCGAGGATCCAGTAGACGGCGAGGTACGAGCCCGAGGTCGGGTCCGGGCAGATCGGTGAGTCGGCGGGGTAGCGCTTCGCCTTGCACTCGCGGGTCGCGACGAAGCGTGTGCCCGCGAGGTTCCACGCGCCGATCTGGCACCCGGCGTAGAAGTGGTCGCGCTCGTACCAGCGGTTGTACGCGACCTCGTGCCCCTTGTGCGGCTCGACCATCGTCACGAGCGCACCACCCAGCTTGATCGGCTTGTCGCGGGTGTCCCCGGTACCGACGTCCTGGATGTTCGCCTTCGGCTTCTCGGCTGTCGCTTCGCTCACGTTTCCTCCGTCGTCTCGTAGATGGCGCGTAGTGCCGCCTTGTCGATCTTGTGCATCGGGGTCACGGGCAGGGCGTCGACGACGACCAACCGGTCCGGTGCCTTGTAGTCCGCGATCCGGGCCTTGCACCAGTTCCGCAGGTCGGCGAGCTGCGGTGGCGCGCCCGGGATCGGCGGCTACGGCGAACACGCCGCCCACCTCGCCGAGCACCGGGTCCGGCAGGCCGAGCACCGCGACGCTGCGCGATCGCCGGGTGTTCGGCCAGCACCGCCTCGACCTCGGAGGGGTACACGTTGTACCCGCCGCGGATGTACATCTCCTTGAGCCGGCCGACGATGCGGACGTTGCCGTCGTCGGCCACCGTGCCGAGATCGCCGGTGTGCAGCCAGCCGTCCGGCGTCGATCACGGTCGCGGTGAGCTCGTCGTCGTGCCAGTACCCGCGCATCATCGCGGGGGACTGGCAGACGACCTCGCCCGACCTCACCGCGTCGCCACCGGCGTGTTGGTCGCCGGGTCCACGATGCGGAGCTGGACCTCCGGCGCGGGCCGACCGACCGTCGTCGCGACGATCTCGTCCGGGTCGCCGATCAGGGTGCTCGTCGTGACGCCGGCTTCGGTGCTCGTGTAGCGGCTGATCACCGGGCAGCCCATGGTCTCGCGCATGCGGCGCACCAGGTCGGGTGAGATCGCCGCGCCGCCGATGCCGCAGACGCGGAGCCGGGAGAAGTCGGTGCGGGCCATGTCCTCGTGGCGCGAGGACCAGCTCCCATTGCGTCGGGACGCCGGTGCCCATCGTGATGTTCTCTTCACGGATGAGGCGCAGGGTCTCGGCCGCGGACCACGGCTCGCCGGCGAGGACGATCGTCGTCCCGTTCGCGAGCTCGTCCCACATGCGGGTCATGTAGCCGACGTGCGCGAACGGGAGGACGACGAGCCGGCGGTCGCCGGGCTCGGTGAGCTGGCCCATGTTGCCGGGAGATCGCGGCCATGCGGACGTGGTCGTAGACCGCGCCCTTCGGCGCGCCGGTGGTGCCGCTCGTCCACACGATGCACGCCGGATCCGTCGCGGCCGATCGCGGGAAGCCGCTCGTCGGCTGACGCGGCTCGCGGCCGAGCGCGGTGCCGAGCTCGGAGACGTGGAGCACCTTGCCCGCGTCGGCCCCGGCCGGGATCTCGGCGCCGTCGCCGAGGACGGTCACCGCCGGTCGGGTGCGGGCGAGGATGCTCGCCTGCTCGTTGACCCCCAGACGCAGGTTGATGGCGGAGGTGATGGCGCCGGCCCGGAGCGCGCCGAGGTAGCAGGCGGCGAACTTGATGGACGAGGCGAGCATGAGGCAGACGACGTCGCCGGGCCGCACCCCGAAGTCGAGCAGCGTCGCGGCGAACCCGTCCGCGGCCCGGTCCAGCCACGCGTAGGTGACCCGCTTCTCTCCGTGAACATAGGCCTCGCGCTCGGGATGCTCACGAGCCGCGACGCGCAGCAATTGCGCAGTGTTTTCGGCCGTTGCCACAGAATCTGACACTACGTTAGATTCCGGAACCCGGGCCACGACGGTCCGCTCATGACGGTCGAGGGGGCCCAGGTACATGGCGCGTTTCACGGATCGAGTCGCGGTGGTCACCGGAGCAGGGTCCGGGCTGGGTCGGGCCACCGCCCGGCTGTTCGCGAGCGAGGGCGCGAAGGTCGCCGTCCTGGACCTGGCCACCGACGCCGCCGAGGAAGTCGCGGCGGAGATCAACGGGAACGGCGGGACCTCGAAGGCGTACTCCGTCGACGTGAGTGACGCCGGCTCGGTGGAGACCGCGATCGGCGCCATTGCCGGCGATCTCGGCCGACCGCAGCTCCTCGTGAACTCGGCGGGCATCGGCGGGTTCGCCCGCAGCGAGGAGGAGGACCCGGCCCGGTGGGCGGCGATCCTCAACGTGAACCTCACCGGCACGTTCCTCATGTGCCGCTACTCGCTGCCGCACCTGCTCGACGGCGGCGGGACGATCGTGAACATCGCATCGAACGCCGGGATCATGGGCCAGCCGTACAGCGCCGCGTACTGCGCGTCGAAGGGCGGCGTGGTGAACCTGACCCGCGCCCTCGCGGTCGAGTACGTCGACCGCGGCGTGCGGGTCAACTGCGTCGCGCCGGGCGGGATGCGCACGCCGCTCACCAAGGGCTTCCGCCTGCCCGAGGGTGCGGACGTCGACGTGCTGCGGCCGGTGATGTCTCGCATCGGGGTCTCCGAGCCGGAGGAAGTCGCGAACTGCATCGCGTACGTCGCGTCGGACGACGCGCGCTACATGGTGGGTTCGATCGTCTCCATCGACGGCGGTCTCGTGAGCTACGGAGGAGGCTTCCCGAAGTGACCGACCTCCTGACGAGCTGGACGTCGCTCTGGGACCTGATCGAGCAGCGCGCCGCGGCGACGCCCGACGCCAAGTTCGCGATCGACGAGCACGAGCGCTCGCTCACGTTCGCCGAGTACCGCGACGCCGCCACCGCGCCGCCGCCGGTCTCGCGGCGCTCGGGGTCGGCGAGGGCACGAACGTGTCCTGGGAGCTCCCGACCTGGATCGAGTCGATGGTCCTCGTCGGCGCGCTGGCCCGGCTCGGTGCGGTCCAGAACCCGATGCTGCCGATCTACCGCGAGCGCGAGGTGCGGTTCATCACCCAGCAGACCGGCGCCAAGCTGCTCATCGTCCCGTCGGAGTGGCGGGGGTTCGACTACGAGGCGATGGCGCGCACGGTCGCCGCGGACAACCCCGACCTCGAGGTGCTCGTCTGCGACAAGGTGCTGCCCGAGGGCGACCCGTCGACCCTGGGTCCGCCGGCCGCGGGTGCCGCCGAGCCCTTCCAGCCCGGCGTCGCCGACCGACGGTCCGTGGCGCTGGGTCTTCTACACGTCGGGCACGACGGCGGACCCGAAGGGCGCGCGGCACACGGACAAGACCGTCGGCGCGTCGGCGTACACGATGGACCTCGTGCTCGAGATGAGCCCGGAGGACCGCAACGCGATGGTGTTCCCGTTCACGCACATCGGCGGCATCGGCTGGCTGTTCGCGTCGCTCATGGGCGGGTACGTGCACGTGCTCGTCGAGTCGTTCGTGCCGGTGACCACGATTCCCGTGCTCCGGCGCGAGAACGTGACGATCGCGGGTGCGGGCACCGCGTTCCACCTCGCGTACCTGACCGCGCAGCGGGAGCACGGCGACCAGCCGATCTTCCCCGATGCGCGCGCGTTCGTCGGCGGGGGCGCGGCCAAGCCGCCGGCGCTGCACTACGAAGTCAAGGAAGAGCTCGGGGGCGTGGGGATCGTCAGTGGCTACGGCCTGACCGAGGTGCCGATCCTCGCGATGGCCGGGATCCACGACCCCGACCAGAAGCTCGCCGACACCGAAGGTCGGGCCGGCCCCGGCGTCGACGTGAAGGTGGTCAAGCTCGACGGCACGCCGGCGGGCCCGGGTGAGGAAGGCGAGATTCGGGCCAAGGGCCCGAATCTGATGCTCGGGTACGTCGATGCGTCGCTCGATGCCGAGGCGTTCGACGAGGAAGGCTTCTTCCGCAGCGGCGATCTCGGCAACCTCGATGCGGAGGGCTACATCGCGATCACGGGCCGCCTCAAGGACGTGATCATCCGCAAGGGCGAGAACATCTCGGCCAAGGAGGTGGAGGATCTCCTCTTCACCTCGCCGCAGATCGCGGATGCGGCGGTGATCGGTCTGCCGGACCCGAAGTCGGGGGAGCGGGCCTGCGCGGTGGTTGTCGCCGCCGATCCCGAGAACCCGCCGACGCTGACCGATCTGTTCGAGTTCCTGAAGGGTGAGGGGCTCATGGTGCAGAAGATCCCCGAGCAGCTGGTCCTGCTCGACGTGCTGCCGCGCAACCCGACCGGCAAGGTGCTCAAGCACGAGCTGCGCAAGCAGTACTCGGACTCGTAGGTTCCCGTGCCGCTGAACGACGAGCAGCGGGCGCTCGCGGCCCGCGTCTCCAACTGGGGACGTTGGGGGTCCGGACGATCAGCGCGGCACGCTGAACCTCATCGACGAGGCCGCGGTGCGCCGAGGTGCGGCCGCGGTCCGGCGTGGTGTGTCGTTCTCGCTCTCGATCCCGATGCACGCCGACGGCCCGCAGACGGGCCGGGTCATGGGCCGCGAGAACCCGAAGCGGACCGTCACCGTCGCGTCGTTCGCGTTCACGGGTGATCCCGGGCGACTTCCAGACCAGCGACGACAAGCTCGAGACCGGTCTGCAGTCCGCCACCCACTGGGACTCGCTGGCGCACGCCGGGCTACGACCACCTGCTGTTCAACGGCGTGCCGTCGTCGGCCATCACGATGGAGGACGGCGCGACGACGCCTGGGGATCGAGCAGTTCGGTCCGATCGTGACGCGCGGAATTCTCTGTGACATCGCGCGGCTGAAGGGCGTCGAGTGGTTCGACGAGCCGTACGCGATCACCGGCGGCGATCTGGACGCCTGCGTGTCCGAGCGCCGGACTCTCCGCCGAGCCGGGCGACGTGATCCTGGTCCGCACCAACCAGATGCACTGGCTCCGGGAAGGCAACCGGGAGCGGTACGCGGACATCTCGCCCGGCGTCGGGGTCGGCGCGCTCGAGTGGCTGCACGACAACGACATCGCCGGCATCGCCACCGACACGCACACCTTCGAGCCGTACCCCGGTGAGGGTGAGAACCCGTTCCTCTTCCCGGTGCACATGATCGAGCTGCGGGACATGGGCATCCCGCAGGGCCAGCAGTGGGCGCTCGACGAGCTCGCCGACGACTGTGCCGAGGACGGCGCCTACGACTTCCTGCTCTCGGCCACGCCGCTTCCGGTCGTGGGCGGCCTGGGCGGTCTCGTCGCACCGACCGCGACGAAGTGACGGCACCCAGATGACGCGCACCATCGCGATCACCGGTTCGGCGTCGGGTCTGGGTGCCGCGGTGCGGACCCGGTTGGAAGCCGGCGGGGCGCGCGTCATCGGCGTCGACCTGCGCGACGCAGAGGTGGTGGCCGATCTGTCGTCGGCCGAGGGGCGCGACGCGGCGATCGCGGGGGTGCTCGACGCGAGCGGAGGTGTGCTCGACGGCCTCGTGCCGTGCGCGGGCTCGGGCCGCAGGTTCCCGATCACGCGCTGATCGCGTCGGTGAACTACTTCGGGTTCCTGGCGACGCTGGACGGGCTCTTCGGCGCGCTGGCGCGCGGGACCGATGCCGCGGCGGTCGCGATCTCGTCGAACTCCACCACGATCGACCCGACGGTCGACGCGGTGCTGGTCGGCGCGTGTGTCGCAGCCGACGAAGCCGCGGCGCGGGCCCGGGCGGACGAGCTCGAGGGCTGGACGGTCTACGCGTCGACCAAGGTCGGCGTCGCCCGGACGGTCCGGCGGCGCGTCACGGAATGGGGCGCGGCCGGAGTGCGGGTGAACGCGGTGGCGCCCGGTCCCTTCGAGAGCCCGTTGCTCCAGGGTGGTCGCGACCATCCGGTGCTCGGGCAGTTCATCGACGCGCTGCCGGTGCCGACGGGCCGGATCGGCGAGCCGGACGAGGTGGCCGCGGTGATCGAGTTCCTCCTGTCACCGGCGGCGGCCTACATCCACGGCAGCATCGTCTTCGTCGACGGCGGCATCGACGCCCAGATCAACCCCGACTCCATCTGAGCGAGGGGGCGCGGCCGGTGACGGTCAGGTGGCGGTCGGTGACGGGTTGGACGGTGAAGCCGTCGAAGCCGGCGGCCGCGCAGCTGGCTCGGCGACCTCGGCCGGGGTGAACGCGGCGCAGCAGCGAGTTGTAGAAGTCGCGGCGGAGCACCTCGGGCTCGCCGGGCGCGTACTGGTCGACGAGCGCCTGGGCCGCGGCAGGCGACTCCGGGCGCATGAGGTCCTGGACGAACACCGGCGCGCCCGGCGCCGCGGCCGACGCCGATCGCGTCCCAGAGCGACCGCCGGGTCGTGGAAGTGGTGCAGCGAGTTCGTGCACACCACCGCGTCGAACCGCCCGAGCTCGCGCGAGATCCGGATCCGGCAGCACGCGGTGCGCGAACGAGATCTGGCGGTCGAGTCCCTCGCGCGCGCAGCCGCTGCACGCCGAGCGCGAGCATCGCCGGCGAGCCCTCGAGCCCGACGATCGTCGTCTCCGGATACGCGCGGGCGAACCGGACGGTGATGTCGGCCGGTCCGCACGCGAGGTCGAGCATGCGGCCGGAGCGGAAGTCGGGGAACGCTTCGGCGAAGCGGGTGACGGCCGCCTGGTGCGACTCGGCGAAGTCGGCTTCGGAGTACGCGAGCGCCTGGTCGTCGTCGACCATCAGCTCCGGCTCGGTGACCCGGTCCATCAGCGGCGCCCTCACGGTGCGAACAGCTCGTAGACCACCACGTCGAATTGGTGCTCCGGGTGGATGGTCGTGCGCTCCATCGTCATGCCGAGCTTCTGCATCACGTTCCAGGAGCTGCGGTTCTCGGGCCGGGTGACGCTCACGATCCGGTCCAGGCCGAGCGGTGTCGAACGCGAAGGGGACGACCTGGCGGGCGCCCTCCGTCGCGAGGCCCTGGCCCCACGACGACGCGGGCGAGCCGCCAGCCGATCTCGACGCACGGGAGGATCTCGGGGAGGAAGCGGGGAATCGCCAGCCCGATGAACCCGATGCACTCGTCGGTGTCCTTCGGCGCCGCGCACCAGAGGCCGAACCCGTCGTCGTCCCAGAGCCGGCGGAAGCTCTCCATCTGCTCGGCCGCCTGGGCCCGGGTCAGCGGGTCGCCCTGCGCGCCGTGCCACCGCATGACCTCGGGATCGGCGCAGAGCGCGGCGTACGCGTCGAGGTCGTCGTCGCGCCACGGCCGCAGCCGGAGCCGCTCGGTCTCGATGACCGGAGGATCTCGATCACGCGGCGTCGCCTCGCGCACGAACGTGTCGAAGAGCGCCTGCTGCACGGGATCGCGTCCCGCGGTGTCCTCGGGGTGCCACTGCGCGCCGACGATCCACGGGTCGCCGTCGAGCTCGATGCCCTCGACGATCCCGTCCGGCGCGCGCGCCGTCAGCCGGAGCCCCGCGCCCATCCGGTCGACCGCCTGGTGGTGGTGCGACGAGCACTCCGCGTGCGTCGTGCCCATCGCCTTGGCGAGCCGGGAGTCCGGGCTCGAGCTCGAGGTCGTGCAGCGCGGCGCCACCCTCGACGCCGGGGATGCCGTGGCCGATCAGCCCGGCGCGGCCGGTGATGTGCTGATCCAGCGAGCCGCCGAGCGCGACGTTGAGCAGCTGCGCGCCGCGACAGATCGCGAGCGTCGGCATGCCCCGCTCGAGCGCGACGCGCATCGAGCGCGAGCTCGAAGATGTCCCGGGTCTGGTTCACGCCGTAGAGGTGGACGTCGGGCTCGGCGCCGTAGGTCGACGGATCGAGGTCCGGTCCGCCGAGCAGCAGCAGTCCGTCGAAGTGGCCGAGGAGGTCCTCGGCGTCGAGCGGGCCGATCTCGTCGGGCATCAGGATCGCTTCCTGCGCGCCGGCGCGCTTCAACGCGGCGATGTACGGCTCGGGCACCGCGACGCCGCCGTCGAGCCAACCCTCGATCCGTCCGGGACGAACGGGGTACGCGGGCACCGCGATCAGCGGCTTCTTCGTCACGATCAGAACTGCTCGAAGTTGCGGCGCAGCTCCCAGTCCGTGACCGCCTGGTTGAAGACGGCCCACTCCTGGCGGGCGGCATGCACGAGGTGGCGGTGCACGGCCTCGCCGAACGCGGCGTGGGCGACCTCGCTGCGCTCGAACTCGTTGATCGCGTCGACGATGTTCCACGGGACGTGCGGGATGTCGGGCGCCTCGTACGCGTTGCCGACGAGCATCGGTGGCGGTTCGATCTTGTTCTCGATGCCGTGCAGCCCGGCGGCGATCGTCGCCGCGAACGCGAGGTACGGGTTGCAGTCCGCGCCGGGGATGCGGGACTCGATCCGGAATCCCTGGCCGTGCCCGACCAGGCGGAACCCGCAGGTGCGGTTGTCCCGGCCCCACGCGAGCGCGGTCGGCGCCCACGACTCGGGCTGGTAGCGCTTGTAGGAGTTGACGGTCGGGGCGAACATCCACGCGAGCTCGCGGCCCGTCGCGACGAGGCCGCCGAGCCAACCGCGGAACGCGGGGGACATGTGGTCCGGGCCCGTCTTCCTGCCACATGAGCGACTCGGTGCCGTCGCGCGTTCCAGAGGCTCGAGTGCACGTGGCACGACGACCCGACGTCGTCCATCGAGTACTTCGCCATGAACGTGAGCGAGCGGCCGTTGATGCCCGCGATCTCCTTCGCGCCGTTCTTGTAGATGACGTGGCGGTCGGCCATCGTCACCGCGTCGGAGTAGCGCAGGTTGATCTCGTGCTGACCCTTGCCCGCCTCACCCTTCGAGAACTCGACCGGCACCCCCGCGCCGTCCATGCCGTTGCGGATCTGGCGGATCAGGTACTCGTCGCGGGTCGTCTGGAGGATGTGGTAGTCCTCGATGAAGCCGGAGTGCGGCGTGAGGTTCTGGAACTGCTTCGCCTGCGCTTCCTCGTAGGACTCCTGGAAGAGGAAGAACTCGAGCTCCGACGCGCACATCACGCGGTAGCCGAGCGCCGCGGCTCGTTCGACCTGGCTTGATCAGGATCTGGCGGGGTGACACCTCGACCGGCTCGCCGCTCTCCTCGTCGTACGAGGTCGCAGAGCACGAGCGCGGTCTTCTCGAGCCACGGGATGATGCGCAGGGTCGACGGATCCGGCACGCAGCGGAAGTCGCCGTAGCCGGTCTCCCAGTTGGCGTAGTCGAAGCCGGGGAGCGGCGTCATGTCGACGTCGACCGCGAGCAGGTAGACGCAGGCCTCGATCGCGCCCTCACCGGACGCCACGTGGTCCAGGTAGAAGTGGCCCGTCACCCGCTTGCCGATCAGGCGGCCCTGCAGGTCGGTGAACACGACGAGCACGGTGTCGACGCTGCCGTTGCGGATCAGGGTCTCGAGCGCCTGGGGGTCGAGCATTCCGGTCGTCATCGGTCTGCAGGCTATCTGGCCGATCGTGCCAGGGCGGTCCAGGGGCCGACGGCGGCTCAGGCTATTCGCGGCGGTGCGGATCAGGCGCGGATGCGCTCGCCGCTGTGGATCCCAGAGCGGCTCGGCCACGACCTCGGCGGCGATCCACTCGCCGAACACCTCGATCTCCACCGGCCGGCCGATCTCCGCCTTCGTCGGCGGGGAGGTACGCGAACCCGATGGCGGCACCGACCCGGTATCCCGAGCCGCCGCTCGTGACCCGGCCGACGATCTCGCCGTCGACCCGCACCGGCTCCGAGCCGAGCGGCACCGCGAGCGGATCGGCCAGGCGCACGCAGCGCAGGCGGCGGTCGACGCCGTTGCGCCTTCACCGCGCGCAGCGCGTCACGCCCGACGAAGTCGTGTGCCTTGTCGAGCTTCACCGCGAAGCCGAGCCCGGCCTGGAACGGGTTGTCCTCGGGCGTGATGTCGCTCGACCAGACGCGGTAGCCCTTCTCGACCCGCAGCGCGTCGATCGCGCGGTAGCCGCCGGCGAGCATCCCGTGCGGCGCGCCCGCGTCCCAGAGCTCGTCCCACAACGCGGTGCCGTACTCGGTCGGGCAGTACAGCTCCCAGCCGAGCTCGCCGACGAACGTGACCCGCAGCGCGATGACCGGGTACGCGCCCGACGGTGATCCGCTGCGCGCTCAGGTACGGGAACGCGTCGTTGCCGAGGTCGGCGCGGGTGAGCGGCGCGAGGATCTCGCGCGCGCGCCGGACCCCAGAGCCCGAAGCACGCGTAGCTCGACGTGACGTCCACGGCCGTCGACCGCGTCGCCCTCGGGCAGCAGCTCCTGCTGCTTGCGCACCCAGCCGAGGTCGTGGCTGGCCGAACGCGGTCCCGGTGACGAGCAGGTAGCGCTGGCGCGTCCAGCCGGGTCGCGGTGAGGTCGCACTCGATGCCGCCCGCGCTCGTTGCAGAGCTGGGTGTAGATCACCGAGCCGACCGGCTGGTCCATCTCGTTGGCCGCACAGCCGGTTCAGGAACGCGACCGCGCCCGGCCCGGAGAGCTCCAGCTTCGAGAAGCTGGTCTCGTCGAAGAGCGCGGCGGTGTCGCGGCACGCGAGCGCCTCGGCGACGATCGCCGGGCTCCAGTGCTCGCCGGCCCAACCGCGCGGGCGCAGCATGCTCGTCGCCGCGGACCGCGTTCGGCTCGAACCAGTTCGGTCGCTCCCACATGCTCTTCTCGCCGAACGCGCAGCCGAGTGCGGCGAGCCGGTCGTACGCGGGGGAGCGCCGCAGCGGCCGGCCCGCGTGCCGCTCCTCGTTCGGGTAGTGGATGTCGTAGTAGGTCGAGTACACCTCGACCGACCGGGCGAGGGTCGAGCTCGCGGCTGCGGTACTGCGCGCCGAACCGGCGGATGTCCATGCGCCAGGTGTCGAAGCTCGGCTCGCCGTCGAGGATCCACTCGGCCATCACCCGGCCGACGCCGCCCGCACCCGCGATCCCGTGGGCGCAGAACCCGGCCGCGACGAAGAACCCGTGCACCTCGCTCTCGCCGAGGATGAACTCGTTGTCCGGGGTGAACGCTTCCGGACCGTTGACGAGCGACACGATCGGCGCGTGCTCGACCGCGGGCACGCGCTCGCACGCGTTGGCTCATGAGCGGCGCGAAGCGGTCCCAGTCCTCCTGCAGCAGCTTGTTGTTGAAGTCCTCGGGAACGCCGTCGACCGACCACGGCGCCGGATCGCGCTCGTACCCACCGACGACGAGCCCACCGGACTCGCGGCGGAAGTAGACGAGCCGGTCGGGGTCGCGGAGCTGCGGGAGGTCGTCGGGGACGCCGTCGAGCGGCTCGGTGATCAGGTACTGGTGCGCCATCGGGACGATCGGCACGTTGACGCCGGCGAACGCCGCGACCTGCGGCGTGTACATCCCGCACGCCGCGACGACGGTCTCGGCCCGCACCGTCCCGTGGTCGGTGACGACGCCGACGGCCCGTCCGCCGCTCGACGAGGATGTCGGTGACGCGAACGCCGGTCTCGACGGCCACCCCGAGTGCCTTCGCCCCGCCGATGAACGCGTAGGTGAGGCCGCTCGGGTCGAGGTGGCCGTCGGTCGGGAGCCACACCGCGCCGAGCACGCCGGCCGGGTCCATCAGCGGGAACCGCTCGCTGGGCCTCGCTCGCGCCGAGCAGCTCCATCGGGAGCCCGAACGTCTTCGCCCAGCCGTGCTGGCGGGTGAGCTCCTCCATGCGCGCTCGGGCGTCGACGCGATCCGCAGCGACCCGACCTCGCGTCCAACCCGGGCGAGCGGCCGGTCTCCTCGGCCTCGGCCTGCAGCCGCCGGTAGACGTCGACGCTGTGCATCATCATGCGGGTCAGCGGCAGGCTGCGCCCGCAGCTGGCCGACGAGGCCGGCCGAGTGGAACGTCGACCCGCTCGTGATCTCGGCCCGCTCGACCAGCAGCACGTCGGTGCAGCCCGCGTGCGCGAGGTGCCAGGCGATGCTCGCGCCGGCGACGCCACCGCCGATGATGACGACCTGCGCCTGGTCCTTCACTGCGTCGCGTCGTCGTCCGGCGGCCGCGGCCGCGAGCAGCAGGTCGCGGTAGTCGGGCGCGGCGGCGTTCGCGAGCAGCCGGTCGAGGTGCTGTTGCGCGTACGCCACGTAGTCGAAGTCGATGACGCTGATGCCCTGCTGCACGAGCCCCCACGTGGCCTCCCGGGCGTCGCTCACGATCTTCATCAGCCGGAGCCGGGCGAGCCGGCGCTCGGTCACCGCGCCGAAGTACGCCTCGACGAGCGCGACCTCCGCGTCGGCGTTGGAACCCGTTGTTGACGGCCAGGTTCGCGAGGTCGAAGTACCGGTCGTTCATCCCGGCGTACTCCCAGTCGAGCAGCCAGAGCTGGTCGCCGTCGCGCAGGAAGTTCGCGTTGAGCAGGTCGTTGTGGCACGGGACGCGCGGGTCGGGCGACTCGGCGAACGCGGCGGCGATCTCCTGCACGAGGTCCTCGACGATCCGGTACGCGTCCGGGATCGGGCACGGCGCGGGTGCGGGCGGCGGTGAGGTGGCGGGCCGGGACCCGGAACGCGTCGAACTCGCCGGCCATCGGGCCGAAGTCGTGGAACTGGCGCAGCATCGTGGCGATGCGGGTGAGCACCTCGGGCTCGGTCATGTCGCGCTGGGGCAGCGGGTCGCCGTCGACGAAGCGGGTGACGAGAAAGCCCTCGGGCTCGATGAACGCCACGACCTCCGGCGCGAACCCGAGGCCCGCGGCGCGCGCGTTCGCTTCGCGTTCGACCCGGCGGTCGATCTCGAGCAGGTGGGTGTCCACGCCCGGGGACGCGCAGGACGAAGCGATCGTCGCCGACCTCGACCAGGAAGTTGCGGTTGGTGATCCCACCGTCGAGCGGACCGAGCACCCGGGCGCGACCGGCCCAGCCGGGGACGCGCCGGACGATCTCGACGGGATCGGCTGGGCTCACGGCGGCTCACGTGCCTCACTCGGGGGTCACGTACGCGGCGGTGATCCCACCGTCGACGACGAGCGACGCGCCGGTCATGAACGACGACTCGTCCGACGCGAGGAACAGCGCGGCCTGCGCCAGCTCTTCGGCCTGACCGAGGCGGCCCATCGGGATGTGCACCATGCGCCGCTCGCGCCGCGCCGGATCGCTCATCAGCTCTTCGAGCATCGGCGTGGCGATCGGGCCGGGGCAGAGCGAGTTCGCCCGGATGCCCCGGCGGGCGTACTCGACCGCGATCTCCCGGGTCATCGAGAGCACGCCGCCCTTGCTCGCGGTGTACGCGATCTGCGCGGTCGCCGCGCCGACGATCGCCACGAACGACGCGACGTTGACGATCGACCCGCCGCCCGAGTCGAGCATCGCGGGGATGCCGTGCTTGCAGCCGAGCCAGACGCCCTTGAGGTTGACGTCCATCACCCGTTCCCACGTCGACTCGGGCGTCTCGGTGACCCCGCCGTCGTCCGCCGGGAAGATCCCGGCGTTGTTGTAGAGGACGTGCAGGCCGCCGAAGCGCTGGACCGCGAACGCGATCATCCCGGCCACCTGCTCGTCGTCGGCCACGTCGACCTTGACGAACGCCGCCTCGCCGCCGGCATCCTCGATCGCGGCGACGGACTCGGCGCCGAGCGTCTCGTCGAAGTCGGCGACCACGATGCGGGCACCCTCGCCGGCGAACAGCTCGGCCGCGCAGCGACCCATGCCGTTTCCCGCGCCGGTGATCAGCGCCACCTTGCCGTCGAGCCGAGCCATGCACTCCTCCTAGGATCCCGGCGGGCGCCGGAGGCGTTGACGCTAGAGGCGCGAAACCTAGAGGCGGTGGAGCCGGCAATGCAGATCTCGGTGACGGTCTCGGGGCTGTCGCGGCTGTTCGGCGACGATCTGGCCGCAGTGGTCGACGTCGCCCGGATCGCCGACGAGGCCGGCATCCACCAGATCGTGATGACGGACCATCTCGCCATCGGGCCCCGCACCGACCGCTATCCGTTCGCGCCGAAGTTCCCGTACCCGCCGGATGAGCCGTGGCTCGAGCCGCTGGCGACGCTCGCCGCGTTCGCGGCCGCGACCAGCCGGGTGCGGCTGGGGACGGGAGTGCTGATCGCTCCGGTGCGGCCCGCGCTGGAGATCGCCAAGGCCGTCGCGACGATCGACGTCCTGTCCCGCGGCCGGGTCGACCTCGGGATCGGCACCGGCTGGCAGCGCGAGGAGTTCACCGATCCGGGGCTGCCGTTCGTCGGGCGCACCGCGCGGATGGAGGACGCGGTGCGGGCGTGCCGGGCGCTGTGGGAGACGGATCCGCCGGTCTCGTTCGCCTCGGACACCGTCGTCGTTCACCGATCTCTGGTGCGAGCCCCGCCCGGTCCAGAGCCGGCTCCCCATCTGGTTCTCCGGGCGCGGCGAACGACGCCACCGTTCGGCGCGTCGCGGAGCTCGGTGACGGCTGGCTCCCGCTCGCGATCCCGCTCGACGACGTGACCGCGACGATCGAACGCATGCGCACCGCATTCCGTGAGCACGGCCGTGATCCGGCGACCCTCGGGGTTCGGAGCAATCTCGCGGTGAAGACGAACGAGGACGGCACGGTGGATCTCGAGGCGACGGTCGCGCCGGTACCGGACCTGGCGGCCCGTGGGATCACGACGGTGTCGGTCGCGCTCGGGCGCTTCCTGCGCAGCCGGGCCGACGTCGAGCCCTTCTTCCGGACTCGGGGCCGCTTTGTAGCTGGGTCGCTCCGACGTCCGCACTTCGTGCCCGCTCGCGCTGCTCGGCTCTCGTAATCGGCGGTACCTTGGCCCCCTCAACCGGGGGAGCGTCTCATGGCACACGATCTCGTCATCCGGAACGGCCACGTCGTCGACGGGACCGGCAGTGAGCCGGTCGCCGCGGACGTCGCCATCGACGGCGACCGCATCACCGCAGTCGGCGACATCGACGGGTCGGGCACGCGGGAGCTCGACGCGGAAGGGCGGCTCGTCACGCCGGGCTTCGTCGACATCCACACCCACCTCGACGCGCAGCTCGCGTGGGACCCGATCGGCTCGTCGTCCTGCTGGCACGGCGTGACGTCGGTGGTGCTCGGCAACTGCGGCGTCACGTTCGCGCCCTGCAAGCCGGAGGACCGGCGATTCCTGGCCGAGATGATGGAGTCCGTCGAGGACATCCCGGCCGACTCGATCATGGACGGCCTCGCCTGGGACTGGGAGTCCTACGGCGAGTACCTCGACGCGGTGGACCGCATGCCGAAGGGCATCAACGCCGGCGGGATGGTCGGGCACTGCGCGGTCCGCATCCACGCGATGGGTGAGCGGGCGATGGACGAGGAGCCCGCATCCGAGGCGGATGTCGCGGCGATGTGCGAGCTGGTCGCCGAGGCGATCGATGCCGGCGCGCTCGGCTTCTCCACGTCGCGCACCGCGCTGCACCGCGTCCCGGATGGTCGCGTCGTCCCGGGTACGCACGCGGACCCGCACGAGCTGCTCGAGATCGCGCAGGTGATGGGTGACCGGCAGCGGGGCGTGTTCGAAGCGGCGGCCGCGCTCGGCGAGCGTGGGCCGGACGGCGACCGGCGCACGCAGGCCGAGGTCGCGATGCTCGGTGAGATCAGCCGCCGCACCGGACGGCCCGCGACGTTCGGCATGAGCCAGACCAAGCGGGTTCCGGGGATCCACACCGACGCGCTCGAGACCGTGGAGCTGCAGAACGGTCTCGGCGCGAACCTGCGACCGCAGACGACCGCCCGGGGCATCGGCCTGCTGTTCGGTCCGTCGTGCCGCACGCCGTTCGACGGCGCCCCGGCGTGGAAGGCGCTGCGGGACCTGTCGCTCGCCGAGACGGTCGGGATCATGCGCGACCCCGGACGGCGCGCCGAGCTCGTCGCCGCGGCCGAGGGTCTGCCGACGATCCCGATGGACGAGCTGTACGTCCTCCCCGTTGGTGATGCGCGCTACGACCTCGGTCCGGACGACACGCTGGGCGCCCACGCGAAGCGTCGTGAGGTCAGCCCGGCGGAAGCGTTCCTCCAGCTGGTCGACGAGCGGAACGGCAACGTCCTCGTCAACTGGCCGTTCCTCAACGACGACATGGAAGCCGTCGAGACGATGCTGCGTGACCCGCACTCGGTCCTCGGTCTGGCCGACGCCGGTGCGCACGTCGGGATGATCATGGACTCGAGCCAGCCGACCTTCTACCTCACGTACTGGATCCGGGACCGGGGCCTCGCCCCGATCGGTGAGGCGATCCGGCGGCTGACGTCGGACACCGCGGAGCTGTTCGGGGTCGTCGATCGGGGTGTGCTGCGTCCGGGGGCGTTCGCCGACGTGAACGTCATCGACCTCGACGGCATGCGCCTCCCGCAGCCCGAGTACGTCAACGACTTCCCCCGGGGAGCCGGCCGGTACGTCCAGCGGGCGACGGGCTACGACGCCACGATCGTCAACGGTGCGGTGTTCATGGAGCACGGCGAGCACACCGGCGAGCTGGCCGGCCGCCTGCTGCGCTCGTAACCCTGCCGCTCGCGTGCTTTCATGGGCACATGACGACACTTGAGATTCCCCAAGCCCTCCACCGTGGCGAGGAGGAGCTGCCGTTCGTCAACCTCGGCGACGGCACCCACCTCCAGCTCCTCCAGGTCAACATCGAGCTCGGCCTGTGGGTGATCCGGAGCAAGTTCGAGCCGGGCACGACCGTGCCGACCCACAAGCACACCGGCGAGGTGTTCGCGTTCACCCGGTCCGGCAGCTGGAAGTACCTCGAGTACCCCGAGGTGAACGTCGCGGGGTCGTACCTGTACGAGCCGGCCGGGTCGGTCCACACGTTGACGGTCCCCGAGGAGAACACCGAGCTGACCGACGTGTGGTTCGCGATCTACGGCGCCAACCTCAACCTCGACGCGGACGGCAACGTCGAGATGGTCATCGACGCCGGCCTCGTGCGCGACACCTACTTCGCCATGTGCGAGGCCGAAGGCCTCGGCCGCCCCCCAGTCATCGGCACCTAACCAGCTCCCCTTCGGATTTTGGCGTCAAGAGGGACCCCATACGGGTCCTAGGCGACGCCAAAATCTGTTGGCAGCGACGCGATCGCGGGGGCGGCGGGTGCATGAGCGTGTGTGGAGCATCGGGCGGAGCGGGAGGAATCACCGGACGCGGCAGGGTGTTGACCTCGCCGTGATCGCGGCGCGGGCTCACCTCGTTCGCGGCCATGGGATCGTCGAATAGCGAGTTCGACTCGTCACCGAGTTCCCGGCAGCTCCAGCACGCTGGGGATGGTGCATTCAAAGCTGTCAGGTCGCTCAGCGATCGAGTGCCGGCCACCCGACATGGCCGGACGCGGCGTCGCCAGTGCCGGCTGATTCTCGGTCGCGTCTCGATCGGCGACCGACTCCGTGTTGGGGATCCAGGCTTACGACATCGGCGACTGTGACGCTCAGGTACCGGTCGATCACCGGTGACGCCGCGGGCATCTCACGCGCGTCGACGCAGTGGCCGACGCCTCCGGTAGGGCCAGTGCTTGCTGCTGCCCGGAGGCCTCGAGACCTCCGCGGGATGCCGCGCCCTGCTCGCCGCGGTGACGTGGTGAGCCGACTCGTCGGTCCATGCCGGGACCCGGCGAGCCGCTCCGGAGCTCCGGATACAGCGAAGCAGTACGGGCGACTGGACTGCTCGGCTCTTCCTCGAACCCGGAGGCATCGACGGCCGGGGCGTCGCGGGCGATCTGGCGGTGCAGGGCGACATCGGCGCCGACTGCGCAACGCTGCCGCGACGAGTTGCGGTCGGTGGCGACGATTCCCGGCGGCCCCCTCCCCCCGAACCAGTGGTGACGGACCCCTGAGCCCAACGTTTTGGCGTCGTAAGGCTGAAGTCGCGACGCTCTGACCTGCGCAAACGCGAAGGGCCTGACGCCAAAAACCGAGCGCTACGGCGGGCGCGACGGGCTACTCGGAGGAGAGGAAGAGGTTCTTGACCTCGGTGTAGTGCTGCATCGCGTGCATGCCGAGCTCGCGGCCGAGGCCGCTGCGCTTGTAGCCGCCGAACGGCGCTTCGGTGCGCACGCTCCGGTTCGAGTTCACGGACAGCACGCCGGTGCGGATCGCCTTGCCGACGCGGATCGCGCGCGCCGAGGTCGCGGGTCCACACCGAGCCCGAGAGCCCGTAGTCGCCGTCGTTGGCGATGCGGATCGCGTCGGCTTCGTCGGCGCACGGGATCACCGACGCGACCGGCCCGAAGATCTCCTCGCGCGCGACGCGCATGTCGTTGTCCACGTTCGCCAGCACCGCGGGCGTGAGGTACGAGCCACCTTCGAACGCCGGGTCGCGTCGGGATCTCGCCTCCCGTCACCCGCTCCGCCCCTTCGCCGGCGCCGATCTCGAGGTAGTCGAGCGACACCTGGCGCTGGGCCGGGGAGATCATCGGGCCCATCTCGGTGCTCTCCTCGAGCGGCGCCCCGACCTTGATGCGCTCGGTCCGGCGGGCGAACGCGGCGACGAAGTCGTCGTAGATGGACTGCTCGACCACGATCCGGCTCCGGGCGCAGCAGTCCTGGCCCGCGTTGCCGAACACGGCCATCGCGGTGTCCTCGACCGCCCGCTCCCAGTCGGAGTCGGCGAACACGACGCACGCCGACTTCCCGCCGAGCTCGAGTGAGACGCGGGTGATGTTGTCGGACGACGACGCGCAGGATCGACGCGCCGGTCGTGGTCTCGCCGGTGAACGAGATCTTGTTCACCCGGGGATCGCTCACCGAGCGCGTCGCCGACCACGCTGCCGGGACCGGGGATCACCGAGACGCACCCCTCGGGGACGCCGGCTTCGACCAGCAGCTCGCCGAGCATCAACGCGGTCACCGGCGTGAGCGATGCCGGCTTGATGATCACCGCGTTGCCGCACGCCAGCGCGGGCGCGGTCTTCCAGCACGTGATGAGCAGCGGGAAGTTCCACGGGACGATCAGCGCGCAGACGCCGACGGGCTCCCGCAGCACGACGTCGAGCCCGGCGTCCTGCACCGGCACCACCTCGCCGAACAGCTTGTTCGCGGCGCCGGCGTAGTACTCGAAGGTCCCCGCTGCGGCCTCGACCTCCCAGCGGGCGTCGCCGATCGGCTTGCCGGCGTTGCGCGCCTCCGCGACCGCGAACGTCTCGGCCCGCTCCCGGAGCAGTGTCGCGACCTTCATGAGCACCCGGCCGCGCGCCGGTCGCGGACTCGTGAGGCCCAGACGCCGCTCTCGAACGCCGCGACCGCAGACGTGACGGCCGCGTCGACATCCGCGGCACCGGCCCGCGCCACCTGGACCAGCTCGCTCGCCGGTCGACGGCTCGCGCACGCTGAACTCGCTGCCGTCGAGTGCAGCGCGGGACTGTCCACCCACCAACAAGCTCTGGACCATCGACGAAACCTACATGGCTGCGACCCCTGCCGCGGTTCGAGCCCGGCCGGTGTGGCACCGTGGTCGGCTCATGTCATCCCGTCGCGCCGTCGCGCTGCTCGTTGCCGGTCTCCTCGCGCTCGCCGCGTGCGGCGGCAGCTCGTCGGCACCGGTGACGCCACGCGACGGTCGTCGGAGCGACGAGGCGCCCGGTCGAAGCCGCGCTCGACTGGACGGACTGCGGAGACGGCGAGTGCGCCACGCTCCAGGTCCCGCTCGACCCCGCGCAGCCCGCGGGCCAGAAGATCGGCCTCGCTCTGCCCGGGTGCGGGCCGCGAAGCCCGACGAGCGGATCGGCTCGATCGTCGTCAACCCGGGCGGGCCGGGCGCGCCGGGCTCGGACTATCGTGGACCAGCTGGCCGAGCGTGCTCCCGAGCGAGATCAGCGACCGGTTCGACGTCGTCGGCTGGGATCCCCGCGGCACGGGCCGGAGCAGCCCGGTCCGATGTGGCGACCGGCTCGACTACCTCTTCAACGTCGATGTCGCGCCCGACGACGCGGCCGAGTCCGCGGCCCGGGAAGCCGCGGCCAAGAGGTTCGCGCAGGCGTGCGACCAGCGGAGCCCGCGCTCATCCGCCACGTCTCGACGTCTCGACACCGTCCGGATCTCGAGCACATTCGCGCCGCGCTCGGCGACGAGAAGCTGACGTTCCTCGGCCTCTCGTACGGCACGTACATCGGTGCGCTGTACGCGCAGCAGTACCCGGACCGCGTCCGCGCGCTCGTGCTCGACGGAGCCATCGACCCCGCGTTGTCGATCGAGCAGGTGTCGATCGAGCAGTCGCACGGGGTTCGAGCGCTCGCTCGACGCGTTCCTCGCCGACTGCGCGAAGCGTCGAGAGCTGCGCGTTCCATCACGGCGGGAAGCCCGCGGCCGGCGTTCAACGCACTGCGGGCCAAGGTCGACCGCCGGCCGATCAAGGGCGACGACGGCCAGCTGCTCGGCCCGACGCAGTTCGACCTCGCGGTCGCGTCGCCGCTGTACGAGGGCGCGGACGGCTACGACGACCTGGCCCACTCCCTGCGCGAGGCGGAGCACGGCGATCCGGCCGACGATGCTCGAGAGCTTCGACGACTACGTCGGGCGCAAGGCGGACGGCACCTACTCGCCGGAGTGGGCCGCGTTCCTCGCGATCTCGTGCGCCGACGGTCCCGAGCTCGCCCCGTCCACGTTGCCCGCGCTCGAGGCGCACGCCGCGGGCGGCGGCGCCGATCTTCGGTGTCTCGACGATCGGCCTCACGCTCACGTGCTCGTACTGGCCGGTCCCGCCGGTGACCCGGACGCCGACGGCGGTGACCGCGCCCGACGCGCCGCCGATCGTCGTGGTGGGCACGACGGGGGACCCGGCCACCCCGATCGCCTGGGCCGAGAGCCTGACCCGCGAGCTCGGCTCGGCCCGGCTCGTCACCGTCGAGGGCACGAGCCACACGTCGAGCCTCTCGGCGAACCCCTGCCTGGACGATGCGCTGGTCGCCTACGTCGTCCGGTTGCGCCCGCCCGCGCCGGATCTGCACTGCCCGGCGTGACGCGGCCCGACTCCGCGCCCGGGACCGCTCCGCTGCGAGGCCGCCGGGGGCCGTGGCGGTAATCTGACGGGTCGTCAGATTCGGAGCCAGGGCGCGGAGGCACGATGACCGCAACGGCGGAGCACGGCACGGAGGCCGGCATCGAGATCCCGCGGATCGTCGAGCGTCGACGACCACGTCGTCGAGCCCGCCCACCTCTGGGACACCTGGCTCCCGGCCCGCTTCCGGGACCGGGGGCCGAAGGTCGAGCGCCGCGGGGTCGCCGGCATGCGCCACATCGGCGGCGGCACCTACGAGCAGACCTTCGACGACGAGAGCCCGAAGGCCGACTGCTGGGTCTACGAGGATCTCGTCTACATCAACAAGCGCCACGTCGCGTCGGTCGGCTTCGACCGTGACGACATGACGATGTCGCCGATCACCTACGACGAGATGCGGCCGGGTTGCTACGAGCCCAAGGCCCGCCTCGACGACATGGACATCAACTGGGTCGAGGCGTCGCTGTCGTTCCCGACCTTCCCGCGCTTCTGCGGCCAGACGTTCCTCGAGGCGAAGGACCGCGAGCTCGCGGAAGCGTGTGTCTACGCGTACAACGACTGGATGGTCGAGGAGTGGTGCGGCGACAGCGGCGGCCGGCTCATCCCGCTCACGCTCATCCCGCTCTGGGACGCCGAGCTCGCCGCGGCGGAGGTTCGTCGCAACGCGGCGCGCGGTGTGCGAGCCGTGTGCTTCAGCGAGATCCCGCCGCACCTCGGGCTGCCGAGCATCCACACCGGCTACTGGGACCCGTTCTTCGTCGGCGTGCCAGGAGACGCAGACGGTCGTGTGCATGCACATCGGCTCGAGCTCGAAGATGCCGGCCACGTCGGTCGACGCGCCGGTCGCGGTCGCCGCGACCCTGAGCTTCGGCAACGCGATGTCGAGCCTCGCGGACTTCCTGTTCTCCGGCGTGCTCGTGCGGCACCCGAGCTGAAGCTGGCGTACTCCGAGGGCCAGATCGGCTGGATCCCGTACATCCTCGAGCGCGCCGACGACGTGTGGCGCGAGCACCGGGCGTGGGGTGGCGTGAAGGACATCGTCCCCGAACCGCCGTCGACCTACTACTACCGCCAGGTCTTCGGCTGCTTCTTCCGGGACGTGCACGGCCTCGAGTCGCTCGCCCGCGTCGGCGTCGACAACACGACGTTCGAGACGGACTACCCGCACACCGACTCGACCTGGCCCCACACCAAGGAGCTGGCCGCGTCGATGATGGGAGTTCCTCCCGCAGGACGTCGTCGACAAGATCTGCCGCGGGAACGCGATCCGCATGCTCGGCCTCGACCTGTAGGTCGGCGGATGCAGGACCGACTGATCCCGCTCGACGGGCCCGCGAACTTCCGCGACGTCGGCGGCTACGAGACCGATGCACGGGCGGTTCGTGCGCACCGGTCGCCTGTACCGCAGCGACTCGCTGTCGTACATGAGCGACGCCGACGTCCGGCACGTCATCGAGGTGCTCGGGCTGCGCACCGTCATCGATCTGCGCGGGGTCGGTGAGGTCGAGCAAGTTCACCCACGGCCCGCTCGGCTCGCTCGGCGTGCAAGTCGCGCACATCCCGATCATCGACGAGACCCGCGCCCGCCGCCCGACGGTTGGGAAGACGCCGCGCGGACAAGCCGCTCGACGGGCTCTACCTGCTCATGCTCGACCGCTTCGCCGCCAGCTTCGTCGAAGTGCTCCGGCGTGATCGCGCAGACGGACCGTCAGCCGTTGGTCTTCCACTGCGCGGCCGGCAAGGACCGCACCGGGCTCGTCGCCATGCTCGTGCTCGGGCTGCTCGGCGTGGATCCCGATCTGATCGCGGCCGACTACGGCCTGACCCACGACCGCATGCCGGTGCTGCTCGAGCGGCACCAGGCCCGGGCCGACCGACGGGGCGATCGCGGAGGTGGCCGAAGCAGCACTACGCGGTGGACGCGGTGGCGATGCGAGCGGTCATCGACGCACCTGATCAGCGAGTACGGCTCCATCGAGGGCTACGTCCTCGCCCACGGCCTCGAGCCCGTCGCCGTCGAAGGCATCCGCACCTCCCTCCTCGACTGACCCTCCCATCGTTTTGGCGTCGCCTTGGCCCCGTAGAGGTGCCTGTACGACGCCAAAACGTGGGGATCTGGCAGGATCGGCGCCGTGGTGATGTTCAGTCACGTCGGGCAGTGCGTTCGTGATCTCGACGTGTCGCGCGCGTTCTACGTCGAGGTGCTCGCGTTCGAGGAAGTGATGGAGCTGGACGTCAGCGGGCCGCAGTCGGCGAAGCTGCTGCGCCTGCCGGATCCGGTCGAGATGCACGCGGTGTACCTGAAGCGCGACGGTTTCGTGCTCGAGCTCCTCGCGTTCGCGCAGCCGGAGCCGTTGGCGCCGCGGGTCCGGCCGATCACCGAGCCGGGACTGACCCACCTCTCGGTCGGGGTCGATGACATCGACGCCACGTGCGCGGCGGTCATCGCCCACGGCGGCACGGTGTTCGAGGAGTCGCGCCTGCCGAACGCGGTGTTCGTCGCGGACCCGGACGGTCAGATCATCGAGCTGCTCGCCGGCGACCAGTTCGCCCGCCGCCTGCACCAATGAGCCGAGCCGGGCTGCGGACGAGACGCCGGTCGCATCTCGTCGGGTGGGCCTGGTTCTGCGTGTGGGCACTGATCGGCTGCGGCCTTGGTGCTCGGCCTGATCTCGTTCGTCGTGGTGCTCGTTGTCGCGGTCATCCCGCTCGCCGGCGCTGGCGGTGTGGCTCGCGATCCGTCCGAGCTCGCAGCGATCCGCGTTCGGGTTGCTGGCCGGTGCCGGGGCACTGTTCCTCTTCGTCGCGTGGGTGCAGCGCGACGGTCCCGGGCACGACGTGCTGGCACACCGCGACGTCGAGTGGCTGCGAGGAGCACCTGAACCCGCTCCCGTGGCTGGTCGATCGGGCTCGTGCTCGTCGCCGCCGGCGTGGTGAGCCAGGCGTTGCTATTCCGGTCGGATCCAGACCCGCAACGGCCCCAGTGAGGTGAACCCGTAGTGCCGCGCGGTCTCCAGCGACTCGGCCGGTTCGTAGCCCGACGATCGGGAGGCCGGGAAACGTCGCGGTGATCGCGTCGAGGCAGCCGGGCCAGACGTCGTCGGGCGCGGCGGTCGTCACGAAGACGTTCGACAGTCCGACGACGTGCGCGCTGCGGTTCGCCAGCGCGCCGGCGACCACCTCGGGGCCGACCATGGCCGCGAGCACGACGATGTCGGGATGACGGAGCAGGGCCGGGCGGAACAGGTCCGTCGGGTCGCCGGCGTCGGCCCACGCGGCCGACCATCGGGCCAGCGACTGCGTCGTCGACGATCGGAATCCAGGGCGGGACGTCACCGCTCGCCTTCGTCGGTGGCCGCTGGATCCATTCGGCCGCGAACAGGATCTCGAACCCGTGCGGCCCGAGGTCGAGGTCGGCGAAGCTGTCCTTGATCGAGCAGCCAGGGGAGCCGTCGATGCGCGCGAGCAGGCCGGACGCGGAGACGCCGGGCCGCAGCGTGACCGCGTCGGGATACAGCGGGGGAGTGCGCTCGGCACTGGTCCACGCATCCGGGGCGAAGGCACCGACGACGTTGTGGGTCCGGCACACGATGTCGCACAGCTCCGCGTTGTTGCGGGCCGCGTCGCCGATGGTCACGGCCGGCGTGCTCAGAACGTGAACTCTCGGTGGAACGTCTCGAGCACCGAGTCGTCGCCGAACCGTTCGACCGCGCCGACCGTCGGCCGCTGGTACAGGAGCATCTCGAGATCGCTCACGCCGCCCTTCAACGCGAGGTCACCCTTCGCGTGCTCGCGGGTGACCTGCACGCCGTCGGGATCGAGCACGATCGAACCACTCGGACGGCTCGTAGTCGGTGCCGTGCAGGTGCAACGTCTGGCGCGTGGTCGGCCGGAGCGCCGGATCGACGGGGCGGCCGCGCGTCATGATCACGATGATCTCCTCGATCCCGTCGACCGCGAGCTCCGCGTCCACCGGCTCCGCGGCACCACGCGCGAGCTGCATGTCGACGCGGTGCACGGCCAGCTCGTTGCTGGTTCTGCGGGCCACGAACGCGGCCGACTGGTCCGACGGGTTCCACGTCCACACGACGGTGTCCGCCGCCGCGGCTCGCAGCTCGGTCACCAGATGCTCGCCGATGGCTCGCGAGCCACTCGACGCGACCTTCCGGCCCGACGTCATCCGAGTACGGCGTCTTCGGGCGTCCCGTTCCCTCGCACAGGTTGTGGGTCCACCACCCGCAGAACTCACCGACGTGCGCGGCCAGGTCGTCGACCGTGAATCCCGGACACGTCGGCACGGGCGCGTCGAGCGGGCCCGCACCGGCCGCGGCGACAAGCCCCGCCAGCTCCCGCTCCACCGCGTCGACCTGCGTCTCGTACTCCACGCGCCGAACCCTACCGACCAGGCGCGAGTCAGCCCGGCGGTTTCGGAAGGAACGCGTTCGGGTCGAACAGCGTCAGCGTGATTCCCGCGGGCGGTCGCTCGTCCCAGTCATGCATCAGGATTGCGTTGTCGAGCTGGCTCGAGTACTGCCACCGAAGCTTGGCGGATGCTTGACCCGAATCCACGCAGTCGCGCCGGCGGGCAGGAGGTACATCTCGTCTCCTCCGCTGTTCCAGAGCGCGCGGGTTCCACGCAAGCTCGACGGTGCGAGATTCGGGAAGCCGAGCGATCCGAAGCGGGGGAGCGGTTCCCACCGTTGCTCGGTCGGGGAGGTACCAGAGCGCACCGGCGTCCAAGCCGACCGGCGGTTGGAGGATCGGGAAGTAGACCAGCTGACCGGCGGCGCAGTTCGGCTGACCGACGAACAGTGCGGGAGCGACCGCCGATCGCATTGCATTCGGCAACTGCTTCCAATTCAGGCGCGGAGTCCAGCTCGAAGGTGAGGATCGGGCCGGGATTGGCATCGCCGGTATGCGCGGCGATCAGCTTCTGTCCGGTGACGCAGACCGAGTCGATGCCGGCGTCGGGCACGGTGAGCAACTTCGAGGCACCGGTGTTCGGGTCGAGCGAGCAGCAGGCGGCGTGGCTGAAGGACAGAGATTGACGCGTCCAAGATGACGTGCCCGTTCGCGTACCCGAAGGCGCGGAGCTGTATCGGCGTGATCCGCCCGCCGTAGTCAGCGGTGAGGCCCGGGGGAACCTTGATCGTTCGCCAGATGCGCTTCGTGGGTGAGTAGGCGCCGATCGCTTGTCCACCGGGCTCGCACGAGGCGTAGTCGCCTTCGGAATCCTCTCCGGGTGTTCCGGTGCACGGCGTGCCGGTGATGACGACCTCGCTTCCGTCCCATGCGCCCGACGACTGGTAGAGCGGGTACTCGAACGGCGAAGCCGGCAAGGCGGTCCACTCACCCTTCGTTACGTCGTACACCGCGCCGTCGCCGAGCGGCCGGACCTTGTTCTTCGGGTTGGACGCGTCGTACACGTACCCGCCGTAGACGACGATGAAGTGCCCGGCGGCCACGATGGCCGGCATTTGTCGGGAGCTCAGCGGCACCGTGAACTGTGCGAAGCCGTCGACCGCGCTGGTCGGCCCTCGTCCCAGCACCCGCGGGCTCATTCGGATCCAGCCGCAGCCGGCGAGAGTCAGCGCGATGAGGGCGGCGGCGAACGTGATGACCGCGAGTCGCCTGCCTGGGCCCTGCACGCCGTCATTGTGGACCGGCCCGGCCGCGATTCGAGCGCGGGAACGCCGGATCTGAGGGGTCGTCAGGTCGGCCCGTAGACTCCGCCACCGCATGGATCTCCGATACTCCGAAGCCGACGAGGCCTTCCGCGCCGACCTCCGCACGTGGCTCGCGTCCGAGCTTCCCGACCTGGCGCCGCAGCCGGCCCGGGACGACTGGATCGCCCGCCGGGCCTGGGACACGGACTGGCAGCGCCGGCTGTTCGACCACGGGTACGCGGGCCTCAACTGGCCGAAGGAGTACGGCGGTCAGGACCTGCCGTCGAGCCAGCAGCTGATCTTCCTCGAGGAGACGACCCGGGCCCGGGCGCCGTACGTGGGCGTCAACTTCGTCGGGCTCCTGCACGCGGGGCCGACGATCGTGGCCGAGGGCACCGACGAGCAGAAGCGCGACCACCTGCCCAAGATCCTGCGCGGCGACGAGGTGTGGTGCCAGGGCTTCTCCGAGCCGGGCGCGGGATCGGACCTCGCGTCGCTGCGCACCCGCGCGGTGCGCGACGGCGATCACTACGTCGTGACCGGCCAGAAGATCTGGTGCTCGTTCGGCCAGATCGGCGACTTCGGCGAGCTGCTCGTCCGCACCGATCCCGACGTGAAGAAGCACGCCGGCATCAGCTGGCTCATGCTGCCGATGGACCTGCCCGGCATCGAGGTGCGGCCGCTGAAGACGGTGCTCGGATCCTCGGAGTTCGCCGAGCTGTTCCTCGACGAGGTGCGCGTCCCGGTGTCGTGCCGGGTCGGCGAGGAGAACGACGGGTGGCGGGTCACCAACGTCACGCTGTCGTTCGAGCGCGGCACCGCGTTCGTGAGCGAGCTCGTCGATGCGATGCGGCTCGTCGAGGATCTCGCACCGCTCGTGAAGGATCCGGCGCACCGCCGCGAGCTCGGCCACGTCGCCGCGGAGCTCGACGCGCAGTGGGCGTTGACGAAGCGCAACGTGACGCAGTCCTCGCGCGGCACGCCCGGGCGTGGCGCGTTCATGATGAAGCTCGCGTACTCCGAGACCCGGCAGCGGCTCGGTGAGCTGTCGCTGCGGGTGCTCGAACGCGACGGGCTCGTCGTCGACGGCAAGGGGGAGTTCGTGGAGGAGCGGTTGCGCACGCTCGCGCTCACGATCGCCGCGGGGACCTCGCAGATCCAGCGCAACATCCTGGGGGAGCGCGTGCTGGGGCTGCCGAAGGAGCCGACGCCCAAGTGAACTTCGACCTCTCCGAAGACCAGGTCGCGCTCCGCGACGGCATCCGCAGCCTGCTCGAGGGCAAGTTCCCGATGAGCCGGGTGCGCGAGGGCTTCGACCGCTCCACCTACGACGACCTGAAGGAAGCCGGCGTCTTCTCGCTGCGGGCCGACGGGTTCGGCTGGGCCGACGCGGCGATCGTCTACGAGGAGCTCGGTCGCGCGCTGGTCCCCGGGCCGCTGGTCTGGAGCTTCGGCCGCGACGCGATCACCGGCGGTCTGGACCTCACCGTCGGCGGGACGCGCTACGTCGAGCACCTCGACGCGCTCGAAGCGCTCGTGGTGCTCGACGACACGGGCATCGCGATCATCGACCCGTCGACGCTGACCGGGTCGGCGGCCGACTGGCCGCTCGACCCGCTGACCCCCGTGACGCCGGTGGAGCTGCCGCCGCTGACCCACGTCGGCCACGTCGACGCGCTGGCCACGCTGCGGACGCGAAGGCGCGTTGCTGACCGCCGCGTTCTGCGTCGGGATGGCCGACGCGCTGGTCGACCTCGCGGTGGCCTACGCGAAGGAGCGGGAGCAGTTCAACCGCCCGATCGGCTCGTTCCAGGCGGTGAAGCACCTGTGCGCGGACATGGTGGTGCGGGCCGAGGTCGCGCGGGCCGCGGTGTACGCGGCGGCGTGCGTGCTCGACGACCCGTCGCACCGGCGATCTCGTCCGGTCGGTGAGCGGCGCCAAGCTGCTGGCGAACGAAGCCGCGATCACGAACGGGAAGTCGGCGACGCAGGTGTTCGGCGGCATGGGCTTCACCTGGGAGGTCGACGTGCACCTCTACCTCAAGCGCGCCTGGGTCCTCGACACCCACTTCGGCTCCATCGACCACCACGCCGACACCCTCGCCAAGACCCTGTAGCTCCCGCCCGGACCAGTCGCGGCGAGATACCTTTCGGGGCGGCGTACGTGTCGCCATAGCGACGGCTACGCGCCCGAAACGAGGAACGAGTCGACGGCACGGCGTCGGCGGGCGTAACCGGTTCACATTGAGGTTCAACCACTCGCCCGCGGTGCCGATGACAGGTACCGAAGGGTGGGTGTCTTGTGAACGATCCGGTCGATCCCCGCGGGTCAGTAGCGACGGTTGCCGGCGCGCCCGACGCAGGGTCACCGCTCTTCTCGTCGGTCGTCGCCCCGCCGGAGCGACCGCGCGGGAAGACGCCCCGCTGGCTCGGTCCGGCGGTCGCGGCAGTCTGCATCGTCGTGATCATCGGGGGCGCTGCGATCGGTCGGAGCATCCAAAGGGACGCCGACCATGCTCGTGGCGTCGCAGAATGCATCGAAGCCGTTCCCGATCGTCGCGTCGGATCAGGCCAGCGTCATCGCGTACACCGACCCGAAGCTCCCTGCGAGCTCGTTCGACCGGGCCTGGCGCGCCGCGGGCAAGGTGATCCGCGCCTCGGGACTTCCGTTCGAGGTGAGCTCGTCGCTGGTCAGCCGCACCATCACGTTGACCGCAACCGGCCGGTCGCTGACGCGGGGTGACGTGCTGGCCGGGGCCGGCGCGCTCGACGGCATGCCGCACGTCCTTGGAGTCGAAGTCCCGTCCATCCGGCACGCGCCATTCTGCGGGGTCGCCACGAGCCCTGCACAAGATCGATCGACGCAGCAGGTCGCCAACGCGCTGATCGGACTCCATCTCGGCCTGCAGGATCTCGAGTACTACTACCGCACCATTCCCGGCCGGACCGATGTCAACTCGATCGTGTTCCTGCTGCGCGTGGATCGCGACTTCGCCCGCCAGCTCTCCGGAATCGACCTCAAGGGTGTGGCGGCGATCGACCGGCAGCGCTTCCTCGAGGATCGGGCGAAGTACGACTCGACCTTGGAGAGGGTCGGGCGTGCCATCAACGCGCAAGATGACGACGAGTTCGACGCCACGGTCAAGCAGTCCCGCCGGGACCGGTTCGCGAGCAGTGACGACCTCGACCGGCTCCGCCAGGATCTCGGATTGCCCGAGCTCACCTGCTACTTCACCATCATCTGAACCGGAATTCAGTGGTCAGGCACCCTCGTGGGCGCGACCATTTCGGCGTGCGGGAAGCAGATCGTCCGGTGGAGCTGCGGGTATCGGTGTTGGATCGGCCGCGCGCCGCCGACGGACGGCGTGCCGGATCACCAGGCACCGATGCTCCACGATCGTTTGGATATGGACTCGATCCGGCTCGCGCTCGCCGTCGACGGCCGCCGCGTCTACATCGGTCGCGGTGTGGATGAAGACGAGCTCTACCAGTTCTTCTGGCACTCGTCGGGTGGCGGTGGGAGTGGCGGACCGCGGTCTGTCCTGGCGTCGCACGGCGCGAAGCCGGCGTGGAGCTCCGGCGGCAACGGGCGTTGCTTCGCGTATGGGATCGTCGCTGATTCGGTCATCGCGGTGCGCGTGGACGGCATTGAAGCAGTCCTCGAGAACAACGCGTTCCTGGTCGAAGTTCCGTCCTCGGGTGGGCCGGTTGTGGTCACAACGGCTGACGGGGAGCGCGAGTTTCCGCGTCCGCCGACGATGCGGCCGCTCCGGACCACGGCTGAATCCACTACCGGACCAGACGGCCGTGGCTACGAAGGAATGGTCGAGTACGCGCAGAGCGGGCTGACGGACCTCGAGATCGACGACCTCGACGCGCGAGCTGGCGCGGCACGCTCGGCTGGGCGTCTTCTTGATCAATGGCAACGCACCGAAGGTGTGGACCGTCGGTGTCGTGCTGCTGGAAGGGCCCCGGGCGGGGCAGCTCGCGCTGGCCGACCTCGTGGTCAAGGATGTGGAGACTCGGCGCACCCGACTCCATCCAGTTCGTCGGCCGAACTCCGTTCGGTCCGCATCCCGATCCGCCGCGACTCGAGGCCGCGTTGCAGCGATTGAAGAAGCTCGGCGGTCGGTTCTAGTCCACGCTTCGGAGGCGGTCATGGTGATGTCGAATGGTCTGAGTCACGTCGCGATGAGCGTGGCCGAAGGCACGCTGACCGACGAGTACCGCACCGAGCTCCTCGGCTTCTACGGCGACTACTTCGGTTGGAGTGAGATGGAGGCAGTTACGTCTCCCGGATCGGCTCACGCTCGACGTCGGGCGCGGCACGTACGTCAACATCCGTGAGCGCCGCGACACGATGGTGTGCCACGGCTACGAGCACTTCGGACTGCTCGTCCGCTCGCCGGAGGAAGCCGACACGCTCTGGGCCGGTCTCGATGCAGAGTCACGCGACGTGAACCTCGAACCGTTGAACTCCGCCGCTGACGGGTACCGCTCGTTCCGCTTCCGCTACCGCCTGCCACTCGCAGTGGAGGTGCAGTTCTTTCCGAATTCTGTGTAGGTATCCACCGGTTATCTCTTCATCCGGGTCATGATCACCAGGTCATCGTGTCCCGGTTGCGGATACCACATCGTCTACGAGCCAGGTTGCGGCGGTCCCTCTCGGGGGTCGTCGGGGCAGGTCACGAACTTGGGCTTGAGGTCTCCCTCGGGCGGCCGTTGAGAGCCCCTGTCACGGGCCAGGCTGAGGCGATTCCCCTCGGGGGATCGTCAAGAGCTGGTGACGGGCGGTGTGGTTCCCGGAACCGGGACCCCTCCCGGAGGGAACCACCATGCCGCAGCACCTGTCTCGTCGCGCGTTTCTCGGCACCGCCATCGGGGTCGGGATTCTCGTCGGCCCGATGACGGCGCAGGCCCGCGCCGACACGCGCACGGTCTACCGGCTGAACCCGAACTGGGGTGCCGGCGATCCGACCTGCGTCGCGAACGGCGGTTCGCGCACCTGTGGTGGCTGTCACGCGTGCGTCAAGCACGCGGCGAACAAGCGATTCGCGACGCGAGCCGCCGCCGAAGCCGGACGAGCGCATCCCGGTTGCAAGTGTGGCGTCGAAGTTGCGTGCGCGGTCGACACCGCGACCTACGCGCAGCTGTTCGCGACGAGCGCGAGCGTTGACCTTCGCACGCCCGGCGTCAGTGAGCAGCTCGTGTGCGCACCCGCGAACCCCACGGTCGACCCTCCCGGTACGCCCGGTGGTTCGAACGGCGGCGATGTCACGTCGGGGGGCTCGACGATCGGAGCACCTGCTTCGAGCGCGCTCGCGGCGACCGGTGTGCCGAGTACGGCCGCCGCGTCGACGAGCCCCTTCGCCTACACGGGCGCACCGCTGGCCAAGCTCGCGTTGACCGGAGCCGCCGGGGTGGCAATCGGCGCAGTGCTCCTCCGCACCCGCCGCCGACCCGCGCCCGCACCCGCACCCATCGAGTCCGACGCTCCGGAGTAGCCGGCAGGAGCGCGGAGCTCACGAGCCCGGGAGCTCAATGCCCGCAGGCTGGTCAGCCGGCGGTGATGACGGCGCTCATGCCTCGCTGGAAGTGGTTGAGGATCGTCCCGTCCGGCAGCTTCGTGTCGATGTTGCAGAACATGACGTACGTGCCGGGGGTGAGTTCGATGGTCTTCGTCACCGTCGCCCCCTTCTTCACCTCCGCCTCGCCCGGCTTGTCCTGCTCCGGGAATTGCCTCTTCGTCGACGTCGCCGAGGGCTCGCTCGGAGCTGGGGTCGGTCACCTTGGGCAGCGCAGCCGCACTCGGGGCACGCACGAGCACCATCTCGTGCGTCATGGTCCCGTTGTTCTGGATGTTGAACCGGACGTCGCCCGCCTTCACTGCGGTCGGGCGGGCCACCATCGAGTACTCCTGGAGCCGCACGTTGACCTGGTCGCCGAGGAGGCCGCCGGCGACCAGCTTGTTGACCGAGTCCTTGGCGTCGTCGCTTCTCGAAATTGCCTGACCGGCCAGCACGACCGCGATGAAGGCGAAGATCAGTGCGAACAACGAGAAGATGAAGGTGCCGATGCCGAACACCTGGCGATCGCCCGAACTCTGCTTCACGCTTCCCCCGCACTTTGGCCTGCTCGCGAATCTCAGTTGCGTCGGACGCTAGCGCTCCCGGGAGTATCGGGTGGTGTTACTCGCGACCCGCCCGCGGTGGTCCAGCGGACGGCGCCGGGGGTGGGCCACAAGGGCCCGATGATCAGGCGGCCGTCACCGAGAGCCTGGAGCGCGGCATCCGCGGCGGCCGCGTCGATGTGCGGGCCGGTGCGCGTCAACCTCGAGGTGCAGCGGGCTGAGCGCCAGGTGTCCGATCATCGTGGCGGTGTCGTCACCCGCCATCGTGTGCACGACCATGGTGTCCGGGCGAGTGGGCACCCGTCCACTCCGTCGTCACGTTGGAGGTCACGACGTGCTCGTCGTCCACGGTGCTCACCACGCCCTGCTCGTACAGCGCGAGGAACGCCTCGGCGCCGGACGGCTGGTACGTCGCCCGCCTCGATGATCGCATCGCGCTCGCGGCGCGACACGAGGAAGTCGGCGTTCGGGAAGAACGGCGCCCAACCGTCGTCGGTGCGCCAGGCGATCATGCCGATGCCGTCGATGTGCGTCGCGATCACGGTGTCGATGGACTCGCGCGGATACCCGGCGTCGGCGAGCGCCGCCGCGACGGCCTCCTGGTGGAACGCCGCGTCCGTCCGCGCGCAGGATGTCGTCGGCGGCTTGGGCCGGGTCGACGACGATGCGCCGCCCGTCCGACTCGATGATCCACACCGCGGCGCCCGCTCGGGCCTGCACACCCTCGGCCCACGTGGGGACCGACCACTCGACCGCGGTGATGTCCTCCGGGGTCAGCCCGAGCACCTCGGCGTCGACGAGCACATCCGCATACGGAACCCGCACCAACGTTGCCTCGCCGATCGAGTACCGGACGATCCCCATGGCCGCCAGTCTGTCAGCCGAGCGCCGGGGTGGAGCAGATGAGTTGCCGCGTCGGCGGCAGCCGGTGGGGCGAGGAGGAAGCCGGCCGCCGCCGAGCAGTGGACGTTTCGCAGCGCGCGCAGCTGAGCGTCGGTCTCGACGCCCTCGGCGCTGACCGTCACGTCGAGCAGCCGGCCGAGCGAGACGACGTGCTCGACCAGCGCGGCGTCCGTTCTGTTGTCGGGCAGTCCGCTCACCAGCGCTCGATCGATCTTGAGGGTGTCGACGTGATAGCGACCGAGCGCTCGCAGTGACGAGTACGCGGTGCCGAAGTCGTCGATCGCGATCCGGCAACCGAGCGCGGAGAGGCCCGGCGAGCACGTCGTGCGCACCGGGCGTGCGCTCCACCTCGGTGAGCACTGCCTCGCGCACGTCGAAGCCCAACGCGCTCGCGGGAAGCTCGAGCTCGGCGAGCACCGCGGCGACCCGCGTCGGGAGCCCGGGCTCGGTGAGCTGGTGGGCCGAGAGGTTGACCCAGACCGGAGGAGTGCGCTGCGGCGTCGAGGTCGCGCCAGGCCCGGGCCTGCGTCGCGGCCTCGCGCAGCACCCAGTCGCCGATGCGCACGTCGAGGCTCATCTGCTCGGCGATCGGCGAGGAAGTCATCCGGGCCGCAGCAGACCCCGCGTCGGGATGGTGCCAACGGAGCGAGCGCCTCCATCGCGACGATGCGTGTGGTCGTCCAGCGAGAACGTGGGCTGGAAGTGCAGGCAGAGCTCGCCGGCCTTCGACCGCCCGCCGCAGCTCGGCCGCGGTCTCGACGCGCGCGAGCAGCTGGCTGCGAATCCCGTCGTCGTAGATCTCGTAGCGGTTCCGCCCGCCGCCCTTCGCCACGTACAACGCCGTGTCCGCGTCGCGGAGCAGGGCTTCGGGCGTGTCGTCGGGGCGAGTGGCGAGCGCGATGCCGATGCTCGTCGAGAGGCGGAGGTCCTGGCCCGAGGTCGTGAACGGCTCGCGCATCGCGCGCAGGATTCGCTCCGCCATGCTGATCGTCTCGGTGCCGCTGCGCACGTCTTCGCAGCACACGACGAACTCGTCGCCACCGAAACGGGCGACGGTGTCCGAAGGCCGCACCGTGGCGCGCAGCCGAGCCGCCGCCTCCACGAGGATCGCGTCGCCGCACGCGTGGCCGAGCGAGTCATTGACGAGCTTGAAGTGGTCCAGATCGAGGAACAGGAGCGCGACGCTCATGTCGTCGACGCGTTCGGCCCGGCTCAACGCATGGCCGAGCCGGTCGACGAGCAGCGTCCGGTTCGGCAAGCCGGTCAACGCGTCGTGCAGCGTCTGATGCAGGAGCTCGCGGGTCTGCGCGAGCTGCTCGGTGACATCCACCGCGTGGGTGACCAGCGATGTGATCGACGCCGGTGCGGTCCGAGGTGGCGGTGACGTGCACGCGCACGCTCAGCCGGGTCCCGTCCGCGTGGATCAAGCGATGTTCGGCAACGACATCCGGCGCCTCGCCCGCGATGAGCGAGCGCAGGCGGCGGTGCAGGCTGACCCGCTCATCGGGGTGCACCACCTCGAGGAACCCGGCGAGGTCCACCTGGTCCCGTCCGAGCAAGCGGCACATCGCCGGGTTGACCGCCACGATCTCGCCGACCGGATCGTGGATCGCGATGCCGACCGGCGCGTGGTCGAACGCGACGCGGAACGGGTCACGCTCGACCGGCGTGACCAGCACCCGTCGCCGTTGGCGACGTCGACTCGCAGCCTGCGCCATGCCCCTCCTCCGCCCGACCCCCAACGCCACCGGTCGTGGTGACGCTCGGACAACGCGTGGCCGAGGCCATGATGCTCGGTTTGCGCCGCTCGCACCAGAGTGAGCCGGTCGCGGCCGGGCACGGATCGCAGCCGGAAACATGACGGTATTGTCAGGTCATGGCCCAGGATTCGCAGACGACCGTCCTCGACGCGCTCGCGGGGCGCCTGGCCTCGGACCCGGACGGCCCGTACCTCGACTTCGACGGCGTCGCGCTCACCGCCGCGGGAGATGGACCGGGCCGCCAACCGGGCCGCGCACGCGCCTCGCCGGGCTCGGCGTCGGTCCGGGCGACCGGGTGGCGACGCTGCTCGAGAACTCGCCGGAGCAGGTGGTCAGCTTCTTCGCCGCGCTCAAGCTCGGGGCGATCCAGGTGCCGATCAACACGGCGTACAAGGGCGAGTTCCTGCGCCACGTCCTCGCCGACTCCGGGGCTCGGGTGGTCGTCACCCAGGCCAGCCTGGCCGCCCGGGTCGCCGAGGTCGGGAGCGATCCCGGTGGCGCGCGAGACCCTGCCGGAGCTCCGGGCGGTCGTCGTGGTCGGGCCGACCGACGGGGTCGACATCGGGTTGCCGGTGGAGGACTGGGAGTCGCTGCTCGCCGCCGGACCCGACACTGCGCCCGCACCCGTCGCGGCGCGCCCGTCGGACCTGGCCTGCTTCATCTACACCGCGGGCACGACCGGGCCGTCGAAGGGCTGCATGCTCCCGCAGCACTACGTGGTCGCGCTCGCGGACCAGATCGCCCGGGCGTGGCAGCGTCGTCCGGACGACATCGTGCTCACGCCGTTGCCGCTGTTCCACTTCAACGCGATCTCGGTCTGCGTCGTCGGCACGCTGCTCACCGGCGGCAGCGCGGCGATCGTCCGCAAGTTCTCGGTGAGCCGGTTCTGGTCCGAGGTGCAGCGCACGAACGCGACGATGCTGTCGATGCTCGGGTCGCTCGCGATCCTCGTTGCGAACGCGACCGACGGACCCGAGACGGGCGAGCACCGGCTCCGCTTGTGCGCCGCCGCGCCGATCCCCCCCGACACGGACCGGATCTGGCGCGAGCGGTTCGGCTGCGCGACGTTCAGCGCCGGGTTCGGGCTCACGGAAGCCTCACTGATCTCCCTGCTGCCGGCAGGGGAGCCGAACAAGGTCGGCGCCGCGGGTCGCCTCAACGATGTCGAGTTCGAGGTCCGGCTCGTCGACGACGAAGACCGTCCGGTCCCGGTGGGCGAGATCGGCGAGATCGTGTGCCGGCCCGCAAGGACCGAACCTGATGTTCGCCGGCTACTGGCGTCGGCCCGGAAGCGACGGTCGAGGTGTGGCGCAACCTCTGGTTCCACACCGGTGACCTGGCCCGGCTCGACGAGGACGGGTTCCTGTTCTTCGTCGACCGGAAGAAGGACTACCTGCGCCGGCGGGGCGAGAACATCTCCAGCTTCGAGATGGAACGCACCTTCGTCGCGCACCCGGACATCAAGGACGTGGCGGTCCACGCGGTGCCGAGCGAGCAGGGTGAGGACGACGTGAAGGTGACCGCGGTGCTGCAGGAGGGCGCGACGGTGACCGAAGAAGAGCTCTGCCGGTGGTCGGTGGACCAGGTGCCGTACTTCGCGGTCCCGCGCTACATCGAGTTCCGTGACGACCTGCCCCGCAACCCGGTCGGTCGGGTCCTGAAGTACGAGCTGCGCGACGACGGCGTGACGGACGCAACCTGGGACCGCGAGGCGGCCGGGTTCACGTTCGACCGTCGCTGAGCGGGAACGCGGCCCGCAGCGTCCCAGCCGCCGCTCTTGCGGCCCTCCATCAGCCACACGGTCTCGGCCCGGCTTCTCACCGGCAGCCCGCCGCGCAGCTCGTCGGCAATCTGTTCGATCGGCGCGCCGGCGGCCATCGCGACGGTCAGGTGGGGAACGATCTCCGTGAAGCTGCCGTCGTAGGGCGGATGCTCGGGCCAGCGCACCGCGAAGGCGTTCGTGAGCGCGGCGAAGGGCTCCGCCGGCTCCGGCGCGAGGTAGAGCACGCCGTCGTCGAAGCCGCGGACGTCGCGAAGCTCGAAGTCGAAGGCGGCGAACCCTTGGAGCACTTCCGCCACCTTGCCTTCGACGGAGTCGTCGAGCGCGTCGGGTGGGATGAACGGGTACAGGATGGTGATGTGGGCCGGGACACCGAGCGGCGCGACCGGATCGTGCGCGACGCGGTGCGACTGGACGAGGGGCTCGGCCTCGGGCACGGGCACCAGCAGCGCGGTCTCGGCGGGCCTGATCACCGCTTCCGTACCCTCCAGATCTCCTCGGCCGGCCAGCGGCGGGCCCAGCTGTGGTCGACGTAGTCGCCGTAGGTGCTCGTGGCGTGCTTCGGCGGGCGCAGCTCGAGCAGATCCTCGACGACGAGATCGTGCTCGCGGAACAGCGTGATCCACTCGCCGTGCGGGATCTGGAAGTCGATCGTCCCGTCGCCCCAGTCGAACGCCCGAGCACCGAACCACTTCGCGTGCAGCCGGCGGCTGACCGGCGCATCGGGATCACCCGGCGGGTAACAGAGGTTGCGCAGCAGCGTCGAGATGTTGAACGCGAACAAGCCGCCCGGGCGGAGCACCCGAGCCACCTCGGGCACGGTGCGGTACGGGTCGCAGAAGCTCATCGCGCCGTGGTCGCAGAACACGACGTCGAACGACTCGTCTCCGAACGGCACTGCGGTCGCGGTCGCACACGTGAGCTCCACGGCGACGTTCGCCGCCGCGATCTTCGTGGCCGCGTGGCGGAGCTGTCCGCGTGACTGGTCGAGCCCCGTGACGACCGCGCCGGTGCGGGCGAGCTTGATCGCCCACTGCGCGGCGCCGCAGCCGTACTCGAGCACGTCGAGGTCCGTTGACGTCGCCGAGCACGTTGAGCTCCGCTTCGGGGAGGTCCCATACGCCCCAACCCATCGTCTCGACGTCGAGCTGGGACTCGTGCTCGGCCTGGTAGTCGTCGGCGTCGTCGTCCCAGAAGCCACGGTTGAGCCGCTCCGGGTCCTTGCCGATCCGGACGTGGTGCTTCTTGGTCATGCCCCAGTTTCGATCGAAAGTCGGGCGAACCCGCGGACATTCCCGGAATGGACCCGAACCGCGTCGCCGGCGTCGACCGTGTACTCGCCGAGCTCCGGCAGCAGCACCTCGAGCGCGACCCGCGTCTCGAGCCGGGCGAGCGCCGCGCCGAGGCAGTGGTGGATGCCGTGGCCGAACGCCAGGTGGCCCGCCGGGTTGCGGCCGATGTCGAACCGGTCGGGCTCGTCCCACCGCCGCTCGTCTCGGTTCGCCGACCCGAACAGGAGCAGCCCTTGCTGCCCGCGGGGAGGGTCGTGCCGTGCAGCTCGACGTCGCGGGTGAGCAGTCGGGCCAGCGCCTGGGTCGAGGTGTCGTATCGCAACGTCTCCTCGACCGCGGCCGGGATGAGCGTCGGGTCGGCGAGCAGCTTGGCCCGCTGGTCGGGGAATCGCGTCGAGCCAGTAGATCGCGTTGCCGAGCAGCTTGGTCGTGGTCTCGTTGCCCGCGATCAGCAGGAGGAAGCAGAAGCCGAGCACCTCGCCGGGCGTGAGCGAGCGGTCGCCCTCTTCGGCCGCGACGAGCGCGCCGACGAGGTCGTCGGTCGGCGTGGAGGCGCCGGTCGGCGATCACGTCGTTGAAGTAGCCGTAGAGCCGGGTCGCGCCGCGGATCCCGGCCGGTGTCAGCTCCGCGCTGCCTTCTTCGCGATGGAGCATCGCGTCGGACCACTCGCGGAGCTCGTCCTGGTCCTCGCGGGGTACGCCGAGCATCACGGAGATCACCGCCATCGGGAGCTTGGCCGCGAAGTCCTCGATCACGTCGACGCGTGACCGCCCGCCGAATCCGTCGACGAGCTCGTTGGCCAGGTCGCGGATGGACGGTTCGAGGTCGCGACGCGCCGCGGGGTGAACGCGCGGCTCACGAGCGACCGCAGCTCGGTGTGCCGCGGTGGGTCCATCTCGATGAGCATCGGCTCGACGTCCTCGGTTCGCCGCTCGAGCGTGATGCCACCGGTCGACGAGAACGTCGGCCAGTCGTCGATCGCGGCGCGCACGTCGTCATGGCGCGACAGCGCCCAGAACCCGTGTTCCGGGTCGAGGTACGCCGGCGCCTCGTCCCGGAGCCGTCGATACGTCGGGTACGGGTCCTCGTGGTGCTCGTAGCTGTACGGATCGAACCGGACCACTGGGGGAGGTGACGCGATCAGGCAGTGACGGTGAGATCCGAGACCGTCACCGGACCCGTCTTCTCCTTCGGTGCGCGACCCACGGCCGGGTGCGGTTCGACGTCCCAACCGATCGCCTCGGACCGCAGCGCGCCCACCGTGCAGCGCTCCCGGGGCCGGATCGCGAACGGGTCGTACTGGAAGAAGCCCATCGCGTTCTCGTACGTGATCGCGTTGATCTCGGCGTCGGTGAGGTCCGTCGCGTCGAACTCCTCCATCATCCGCTCCGGCGCGTACGGCCAGTTCGTGTCCGAGTGCGGGTAGTCGACCTCGACGGTGATGCGGTCCACGCCGATGTCACGCGCGAGCTTCACGCCGGCTGCATCGGAGATGTAGCAGAGCACGACGTGCTCGAGGAACACCTCACTCGGCATCTTCGAGCCGAAGTCGGCGCCGGTCCACGCCTTGTGCACGCTGTACGAATGGTCGAGGCGCTCGAGGAAGTACGGGATCCACCCGATGCCACCCTCGGAGAGCGCGACGGTGAGATCGGGGAACTTCTTGAACACCGGTGAGTGGATGAGGTCGGCCGCGCACTGCACGATGTTCATCGGCTGCAGCACGATCATCACGTCGATCGGCGCGTCGGCCGCGGTCATCACGAGCTTGCCGGACGACCCGATGTGCATGCACACGATCGTCCCGACGTCGGAGCACGCCTGCCAGACCGGGTCCCAGTGATCGGAGTGCAGGCTCGGGAGACCGAGCGGCTCCGGGTTCTCGGGGAACGTGATCGCGTGGCAGCCCTTCGCCGCGACCCGCCGGACCTCGGCCGCACACGCTTCCGGATCCCAGATCATCGGGATCGCGAGCGGGATGAAGCGGTCGGGCGCGTAGCCACACCACTCGTCGATGTGCCAGTCGTTGTAGGCCTGCGCGAGCACGATCGACGTGTCCTTGTCGTCGAGCGCTCCGAACAGGCGGCCGGCGAAACCGGGCAGGCTCGGGAAGTTGAGCGAGCCCAGCACGCCGTTCGCGTTCATGTCGAGGACGCGCTTCTCGACGTCGAAGCAGCCGTCGCGGATCTCCTCGAAGGAGGTCGGGTCGATCCCGTACTCCTCCTTGGGCCGGCCGGCCACTGCGTTGAGTCCGATGTTCGGCACCTCGAAGCCCTGGAAGGACCAGACGTCGGTGCCGTTGTCCTTGTGGATCAGCTTCGGTGCGACGTCCGCATACTTCGCGGGGAGGTGGCGCTCGAACATGTCCGGCGGCTCGACGACGTGGTCGTCGACGCTCACGATGATGAGGTCATCCATCTGCATGGGTGAAGCGTATCCCCGGGACGCGCAACCGGTTGCCGGGCGGCTACGGGCTCGATCGGGGCGGCGGGCTGCACCTCGACGACGTCGATGTGGACGTCCGGAGGCGACGTCACCGCGTAGACCACCGCCCGGGCGATGTCGGCGGGCTGGAGGGTGTGGAAGTGGCGCTGGATCCCGAACCGCGGCCAGTAGGTCATCAGCTCCGCGACCTGCTCGGGTGTCCAGCCCGACGCGAAGTCGGTGAGGGTCGGGCCCACGCGGACGGTGGTCGAACGGACTCCCGTCCCTTCGAGCTCCATGCCCAGGGTGCGCGCCACCACCTCGACGCCGGCCTTGGTCGCGCTGTAGCCGAGCAGGCGTGGCCGCGGCGCGCGGGCGGTGTCCGAGGAGACGAACACGATGTCGCCGGAGCCGCGGCCGATCATCGAGCGGAGCACGCGGCGGGCGCACAGCATCGGGCCCGAGCAGGTTGGTCCGGACCTCCCGCTCGAGCTGCTCCGGGGCGAGCTCCCAGAACGGCCCGGGGATGGCGATGCCGGCGTTGTTCACGAGCGCGTCGATCGGCCCGAGGCCGTCCTCGGCGGCGGTGATCCACGCGTCGATCGAGTGGGCGTCGGTGACGTCGACCGACATCGGGAACGCCTCGCCGCCGGCCTCGAGGACGATCTTCGCCGTCTCCTGTAGCTCGTCGGCGCCGGCGGGCACCGACCGCCACCCGCCAACCGAGCTCGCCGAACGCGACGGCGATCGCCCGGCCGATTCCCGACGAGGCGCCGGTGACGGCGACGACGCGCGGCTTCGGTGGTCACGATCCCCACGCTACGACGGGACCGGCCGCGTCGACGAGCAGAGCGGTGAGCGCGAGATCGACGTCATCGCGCCCAGACCTCGAGCGTGACCGGCGCACCGAGGGTGGTCGCCAGCTCGACGAGGGCCTCGGTGGTGGCGTCGACGGGCGCGACCGTCACGGCGGTCGCGGACCGGCCGGCTCGGCCGGCGGCGAGCGCGAGCGCCATGGCGATGCCGGGTTGTGCGATCGCCGGGACCACCACCGATCCGGGACCGTCGGTGGGGAAGGTGCGCGCGACCCACAGCCCGGCCGGTCCCGGTTCGGCGGTCACGAGCGCCCCGGGTTCCATCCGCTGCTTGATCTCGATGACGGCACGGGCGGGGTGGCGCGGGTACCGGTCGTCGACGTACCCCGGTTGGGCGACCGAAGCGAGACGGTCGAACAGCGGCGGCCGCGTGATCGGGTACGAGGATCGGGCCACCTGCGCGGCGAAGGGTTCGAGATCGGCCGGAGCGATCGGCACGACGCGCGCACCCAGCTCGTAGCGCTCGCGCGGTGACTCGTCCGGATCGATGCCGGTGACCCACAGCAGGTCCACATCGGCCAAGCCCAGCAGCTCGAAGTCGCGTGCCTGCAGCCCGCAGGTGCCCATGTGGTGAGGGCTGTCCCACGCGAACACCCCCTTCGCGCCCCAGGTGTTCGCGACGCCCGATGTTCGCGGCGGCGGCGAACGCGCGCAGGCCCTCGACCGCTCGGTCCCGCAGGACCCCGGGACCCGCGAGCATCGCGACCCGGCCCGCGGGGTTGGTCGAGCCGCCCGAGCGGCGACCCCTGGCGCGGCGGCACCGCGAGCCCGAGTGCGTAGCGCAGCGCCCCCGGAATCGGCACCGAGTCGAATGCCGCGGCCAGATCGCGTGACGCGTCGCGCAGGAGGTCTCCGACGGTCTCCATGGCCGTGCATCCTCGCATGGCGCGGGAGTCTGACGCCGGTGTCAGATACCCTGACCAGCCGTGACGGCGGCGGAGAACACGGTCGCGCTCGACGGGCGGGCACTGGGCAAGCGGGGCGCGGCGACGCGACGCCGGTTGCTCGATGCCACCGGTGAGCAGCTCGAGAGCAACGGGTTGCGCGACCTGCGCGTCGTCGACATCGCGCGTGCGGTCGGGACGTCGCCCGCGACCTTCTACCAGTACTTCCGCGACGTCGAAGAAGCGGTGCTCGCGCTCGCGGAGACGGTCGGGGAGCAGACGTCGCCGCTGGTCGAGCTGCTGGACTCGCCGTGGCAGGGCGAAGCCGGGCTCGAGTCGGCGCGCCGGCTCGTCGACGGCTTCCTCCGCTACTGGGACGACCACCGGGCGATCTTGCGCACGCGCAACCTCGCAGCCCAGGAAGGTGATCAGCGGTTTCGTGACGTGCGCAACGCGTCGCTGCAGCCGATCACGCAAGGCTTGTCACGGAAGGTCGCCGAGAACGGCGCCGAGGGCATCGCTCCGTACGCGGCGGCCGCGGCGCTCGTCGCGATGATGGAGCGCATGGCCGCGTTCCATGTCGATCTCGAGCCGTATGGCGCGACGCGCGCCGAAGTGGTGGAGACGACGGCGCGGATCGTGTTCCGGACGGTGGCCGGCTAGCGGAGCGCCTCGGGTCACGCGCTCGGGTGCGCGGTCAGCTCGAGCTCGCGGTCGAACACCTTCTCGAAGAGCTCCCGCTTGCGCCGCGCGCCCCAGAGCTCGAGCTCGGGATCACCGTCGGTCTGCAGGCGGAGGAGCACGAGCGAGGGGCTGACCCGGGCCGTGATGCCGCCGACGACCTGCTTGCGGCTGCGGTCCAGCCCGTCGGCGATGCGGATCAGCGCCGCCAGGCGCCGGACGCGCTCGCACGTGTCTCCAGGTCGATCTCGCCGACGAGGTCGTCGTTCGCCTTCGGCTCGCCGCGCCGGTGCCAGCGGACGAGCGCGGTCAGCACGAGGATCTCTTCGGGATCGAAGCCGCGCAGCTGGCCGTGCGCGACGAGGTAGGCCGCGTGGCGGTCGTGGCCGTCGTGGGAGACGTGCTCGCCGATGTCGTGCAGGAGTGCGGCGTACTCGAGCAGCTCGCGGTCGGTGTCGCTCGAGCCCGTGCAGCTCGCGGGTCTGGTCGAACAGCTCGAGGCTGAGCTGCGCGACCTGACGCGAATGCGCTTCGGGCCAGGAGAAGCGGCGGGCGAGCGCCTGCACGGACGCGCGACGGATCGCGCGGGGATCGTCGGACCAGTCGACCGGGTCGTGGCGGCCGATCGCGTCGAGCACCATGCCTTCGCGCAGCGCCCATTCGCTGATCGTGAGCTCGTCCACCTCGAACAGCTCCATCGCGGTCGCGAGGAACTCGGCGCCGGCGACGATGAGGTCGTTGCGCTTGGCGTCGAGCCCCTTGATGCTCTTGCGCTGCGCCGACGTGGACCGGACCAGCTCGTGATGCAGCGGCTCGAACTCCTCGCGCGAGAAGCTGAGCTGGTTCAGCGAGCGGGGGACCGACTCGTCACGGCGGGCCGCGACCATGTTCGCGATGTCCTCCAGCGTTCCGCTGCTGCCGATGGCCAGCTTGGGTTCGAAGCGCATGACGTCCACCGCCAGCGGGCCCAGGATCTCGACGAGGTGCTCACGGAGCCGGCGACGGTCACCCTTCGAGATGGGATCCGATCGCACGTACTCCGCGCTCAGACGAGCAACGCCGAGTCGCTCGCTGGCCGCCCAGTGCAGCCCCGTCGTGTCACCGACCATGATCTCGACGCTCCCGCCGCCGAGGTCGAAGCAGAGCGCCGGTCCGGGATCGATGAGGACGGCGGTGCGGATGGCGGTGAAGATGAGTCGGGCTTCCTCGAGCCCGTCGATGACGTCCGCGCTGACGCCGGCTTCGGTCTCGATCAGGTCGAGGACCGCGTCGCCGTTGCTCGCGCTGCGCAGCGCGCTGGTGGCGCAGGCGAGGATCTCGGTCGCGCCGGCGGCCTCGGCGAGCAAGCGGAACCGGCGCACGGTCTGCACCGCGGCCTCGGTCGCCTCGGGAGTGACGACGCCCTCGCGGCTCACCACGTCGCCGAGCCGCAGCATCTCCTTCTCGCGGATGAGCGGCTCGAACGTGCCGTCGGGCCGGACCTCGGCCACCACGAGGTGGAACGAGTTCGATCCGAGGTCGACCGCCGCGATGCGCACGCCAAGTTAGGGTACGCGTCGCCGTCACCCCGGCTGGACACGGGTGCCGAGAAGCGAAGGAACGGACGAGCCATGCCGAGGATCATCGATGCCGAGCACGCCGAGCCGGCGCTGCGGGCGATGGTCGGCGCGGCCGACGTCGACGGCGGACCGACCGCCGAGCAGCTGGCCGTCATCGCCGCGCTGGCCCGGGGCTACTACGAGATCGATTTCGATCCGGGTGCCGCCGAGCCGCTCTCGCCGGCGGCGACGGCGGACGCGTTCGGCCCGGCCGCCGAGCGCCGGCGGGTGCGGGAGCTCCTCGTCTTCGTGGAGCTGTGCCGCCACCCGGCGACGGCCAGCCAGGCCGGCGCGGGTCGAGGAGTACTGCGCCGCGATGGGGGAGGCGGGCCCGGGTCTGCAGATCGTCCGTGACCTCGTGGACCAGAGGAAGGCGCAGGCCGCGGCGGACTACATGCGCTTCCTCGGTGGCGATCTCGCGAAGCCGCTGCTCGAGCCACAGCTCGCCGCCGCGTACCCCGGCTACAGCATCGACGCGCCGGATCCGCGCTGGCGGCGCGGCTGCGGGCGCTGGCCGACGCCGGGCCCGGAACCCTCGGCCGCGCGTACGTCGAGTTCTACGAGCGCTACGGATTCGATCTGCCGGGGACGGCACCAACATGCCCGCGGTCTTCGTCTCCCACGACATGTCGCACGTCATCGGTGGCTACGAGCCGGTGGCGATCGACGAGATCGCGCTCGGCGCGATGCAGCTGGGGATGAACGACACCGACGCCCACTGGTTCCAGTTCCTCGGCAACCTGGGTGTGCACGAGGCCGGGTACCTCGACGGCGGCGGGTCGCTGGTGCCGAAGGAAGGTTGCCTCACCCGTCCCGGCGCGCCCGAGGCCGTCGCGCACGCGTTCTGGCGGGGCACGCAGTGCACGGGGGACTTCACGACGATCGACCATCTCGCCCGGGCCCACGAGCCGCTGGCCGACGTGCGCGCGTCCTTCGGCATCCCCGACCGCGTCCTCTGAACGCCGAGACGGAGGTGGCGGTGGGACCTGACTCCGGTGTCAGGTAGCCTCGGCGCGAACGCCAGCCGGAACGAGGGAGACGCGTCATGGGGGAATCGGTGAGCGGCGAGCACCGGATGTTGATCGGCGGCGAGCTCGTCGAAGCGGCCTCGGGGGCCCGGTACGACAACGTCAATCCGGCCACCGAGGAAGTCATCGGCACGGTCGCCGACGCGAGCGTGGACGACATGCAGCGCGCGGTCGGTGCGGCCCGTCGGGCGTTCGACGAGTCGGCCTGGGCGACCGACCCCGAGCTGCGGAAGCGGTGCCTGCGCCAGCTGCACGAGGCGCTGGCCAAGGAGCGCGAGACGTTGCGCCCCCAGATCGTCGCCGAGGTCGGCTCGCCGATCATGCTCACGTACGCGGTGCAGATGGACAGCTGCATCGACGACATGGAGTGGGACATCGAGTGCATCGACCGCATCGAGTGGGAGTACGACCTCCCGGTCCATGAGTTCTTCGGGATGACGAGCGGTCGTCGCGTCCTGCGCGAGCCGATCGGCGTCGTGGGCGCGATCACGCCGTGGAACTTCCCGTTCATGCTCAACCTCTCCAAGATCGTTCCCGCGCTCGCGGCCGGGCAACACGGTGATTCTCAAGCCGGCGCCGGACACGCCGTGGAGCGCGACCCACATCGGTCGCCTCGCGGCGGAGTACACGGACATCCCGGCCGGGGTGCTGAACGTCGTCACCTCGAGTGATCCGGCGGCGGTGGGCGAGGTGCTCAGCGCGAGCCGCGACGTCGACATGATCAGCTTCACCGGATCGACCGTCGTCGGGAAGCGGATCATGGCGCAGGGCTCGGACACCCTGAAGCGGGTGTTCCTCGAGCTCGGGGGCAAGTCGGCGAACATCATCCTCGACGACGCGGACTTCCCGGCCCAGATGGGCGGTGGCGCGATGGTCTGCATGCACGGTGGTCAGGGCTGCGCGATCACCACGCGCATGTTGCTGCCGCGCTCGCGCTACGACGAAGGGGTCGAGCTGCTGCAGGCCGCGTTCGAGGCGTGGACGTACGGCGACCCGACGGACCCGGCGAACCTGCAGGGTCCACTCATCAACGCGCGCCAGCGCGAGCGGGTGCTCGGCCTGATCGAGAAGGGCAAGAGCGAGGGGTCTCGCCTGCTCGTCGGTGGCGGCCGGCCGCCGCAGTTCGAGAAGGGCTTCTACGTCGAGCCCACGTTGTTCGTCGACGTCGACCCCGATTCGACGATCGCGCAGGAAGAGATCTTCGGGCCGGTGCTCGCGGTCATTCCCTACGAGGACGACGACGACGCGGTGCGCATCGCGAACAACTCGCGCTACGGGCTGTCGGCGGCGGTGAACGGCACCGACCTCGACCGGGCCTACGGGATCGCGAAGCGTCTGCGGACCGGGACGGTGGCGGTCAACGGTGGTCAGTGGTTCGGGCCGGACTCGCCGTTCGGTGGGTACAAGGAGTCGGGTCTCGGGCGCGAGCACGGGATCGCGGGCTTCGAGGAGTACCTCGAGACCAAGACGGTCGGCCTGCCCGCCTAGGTTCTCCCGCGTAGGTTCTCGCGCGCTCGGCTCAGGCCTGCGGCTTCGTCGCCACGAACACGGACCAGCCCATCGGTGGCGTCGAGTCGGATCGCGTCGCGCCGTAGTTCGCCCGCGTCTCGACCTTGAAGCCGATGCTCGGTGAGCATCGCGGTCACCGCGTCGAGGTCGTAGAGATGGATGACGTGATGCTCGTCGACGCGCGCGTACCGGCCGTCGGGCTCCCGCGAGTAGATCGTGATGCGCCGGTCGAGCTGGTAGCCGGACTCCTCGGCCCGCATGGCCAGCATCCAGCCGTCGCCTTCGTGGATCCGCTCGCGGACGGCGAGCGCCGAGGTTCCGCCCGGGGGTGGAGACGTCGAACAGGAACGTGCCACCGGGGGCGAGCGCGTCGAAGACCCGTTGGGCGACGGAGACGGTCGCAACGAGGCCGGCCCGAGGGTCGGTCGCGTAGTTGAGGGCCTCGCCGATCGCCGTCACCCCGACCGACGGCGGGATCGATGCGTCGACGAGCGACTCGTTGCGGAACGTGGCGCGGGGCGCGTTGCGCGGCGGCGAGCTCGAGCATGTCCGCGGAGATGTCGTAGCCGCGAACGTCGTAGCCGAGGTCGCTCATGATGCCGGCGAGGATGCCGGAGCCGCAGCCGAGGTCCGTGACGGTTCCCGTCGTCAGCCCGTGCGAGACCAGCTCACCCGCGAGCGCCTTCGCCGCGTCCGTCGCCAGGTCGCCGAACCGGTCGTGGTGGATCGCGGCCTGGGCCTGGCCGTAGAAGCCGTCGTTGTTCATGGCCCTGACTCTCGCGCGACCTAGCCTCGGCGTCATGTCGACTTTGATCCTGCTCCGTCACGGGCAGAGCACCTGGAACCTCGAGAACCTGTTCACCGGCTGGGTGGACGTGGGTCTGACCCCGAAGGGCATCGAGGAGGCGATCCACGGCGGCGAGCTGCTGCAGGAGCACGGCGTGCTGCCCGAAGTCGTGCACACGTCGCTCCAGATCCGGGCGATCCACACGGCCGAGCTCGCGCTGCGGGCCTGTGACCGGTCGTGGATCCCGGTGCGCCGGTCATGGCGGTTGAACGAGCGTCACTACGGCGCGCTGCAGGGCAAGGACAAGTTGCAGACCGCGGAGGAGTTCGGCGAGGAGAAGCTGCTCGAGTGGCGGCGCTCCTACGACGTGCCGCCGCCGCCGCTGGAGTGGGACGCGTCGGAGGACCCGCGCTACCGCGACCTTCCGGCGGAGCTGATCCCGAAGTCGGAGTGTCTCGCGGATGTCGTCGAGCGGATGCTCCCGTACTGGTACGACTCGATCGTGCCGGACCTGGCCGCCGGGCGCGTGACGCTCGTCGCCGCGCACGGCAACTCGCTGCGCGGACTGGTGAAGCACCTCGACGGCATGAGCGAGGCCGACATCGTCAAGTACAACATCGGCACCGGCCAACCCCTCGTGTACGAGCTCGACGACCATTTCCAGGTGGTCGAGAGCCGCTACCTCGACCCCGAAGCCGCCGCGGCCGCCGCGGCCGCAGTAGCCAAGCAAGCCGGCTAGAGCGCCCGCCAGCCCGCACGTTTTGGCGTCGTGCGTGCGCATATGCGCACCTACGTCGACGCCAAAATCGTTGGTGTCCCAGGTCGCGGCTGGACTGCCGGCCATGGAAATCGACATGGATGTCGAACTCGAGGCGGACGAGCGTCTCGCGCGTGCATGCCGCTCGAGCACCACGGGGTCTTCCGCGGCGCGCACGCACGCATGGCGGGCCTCTCGCGCCCGTCAGATCGTCGCTCGGATCGCGTCGCAGGCGGTGGAGGAGCTCCACCACGACGTGTACCGCGTGAACGGTGCGCCGGTCGTGGGAGGGGACCGTGCTGGCCGCGTGTTGGGCCGGCGGGTTCCGGGCGGTCGCTTCGCATCGGTCGGCGGCGGCGTTGCACGGCCTGCCCGGCGGCCGACGGGACCTGGCCGAGATCACCTGCCCGCGGTGGCGGCGCGCCCGTCATGACGGACTCATCGTGCACGAGACGAAGGTGCTCGATCCGCTCGACGTCGCAGTCGTCTCGAACATCCCGACGACGACACCGGCTCGGACGCTGTTCGATCTGGGTGGCGTCTGGCGGATCGGGCTGGTCGAGCTCGCGCTCGAGAACGCCTTGCGACGCGGGCTCGTCAGCGAAGCGGAGCTCGTCGCGACCGTCAGGCGGCTCAGTCGCTCGGGTCGGCCCGGCGGACCGGTGCTCCGGGAGCTGCTCCTGGCGTACGTGCGCCCGAGCAGCGGCCGACGGAGAGCGAGATGGAGACGCTCCTGATGCAAGCGATCCGGGCCCACGGACTTCCGGAGCCGGTCCGCAGTACGAGGTCTGGCATGGTGCGCGTCTGCATCGGACGAGTCGATGCTGCGTACCCGGACGCGCGGATCGCGATCGAGTACGACTCGGACGAGTTCCACACCGGGCGTGCGGCGACGAAGCACGACCGCGCCCGACGGCACGAGCTCATCGCGGCGAGCTGGCTCCCGATCGACGTCGGCCCGACCGATCTCCGCCGAGGGGCGCCCTGCCTGCGCGCGCGATCGCGCCAAGCCCTCCGAGACCGCGCACCATGATTTTGGCGTCGTGTACGTGCAGCTATGCGCGTGCCTAGGTGACGCCAAAACGGGGGTTAGGGGGTGGGGGTCGGAGGCCTGTTGCTGCTGCTTGACCCAGGCGATGGAGCCGGCGAGGAAGGTGCCGACGTCGGGGAACTTGCCGCCCACCACGTCGGCGAACCAGCCCGGGACGTAGATCTCGAACGTCCCCGAGTCCAGCTGCTCGAGCACCGGCTGGATCATCGCCTCGACGGGGAGCGCCTCGATGTCGGCGAGTGACTCGTCGTTGTCCGGCAGGTGGAACAGGTCGGTGTCGATGACGCCCGGGTTCACCACGTGCACGCGCACGTCCGTGCCCGCGACCGCCAGATCGACCTGCATCGACTCCGACCAACCGGTGAGCGCGGCCTTCGACGCGGTGTACGCAGCTTCGGCCGGCGGTCCGAGCCTCGCCGCGACCGACGAGATGTTCACGACGCGCCCGGCGCGCTCGATCAGCTCGGGGAGCAGCGCGAGGGTGAGCCGGACGGGCGAGAAGTAGTTGATCGCCATCACGGCCTCGACGGTCGCGGGATCGAGCTCGGTCACGATCCGTCGCTTCGGGATGCCCGCGTTGTTCACGAGCACGTCGACGCCGCCGAGCTCGTCACTCACCTGGCGGGCGAACGGCTCGAGCGCGTCGAGATCCGCGAGGTCCACGGACCACATCCGCGAGCCGGGGGAGTGGGTCTGGACCCGGGCCAGCACTTCGGCCAGCCGGTCCTCCCGGCGGGCGCAGATGCCGACGGTCGCGCCCGCGGCCGCGAACCCCTCGGCGAGCGCGGCGCCGATGCCCGACGACGCGCCCGTGACCAGCACGTGCTTGCCTGCGACCGAGTAGCCCATGGCGCGCTCCGTTCGTCGGGATCGAGTCCGAGGCGGGTCCGGGTCGGGCCGGTCCGAGCGCGGGCCAGCATATGACGTTGGCGTCATGTCCGGCCCGGCCGCCGCTAGCCTCCGCGGATGGCCCTCGGACCCGACGACGTACGCCTCGACGGCCGGGTCGCGATCGTCACCGGTGCCGCGCAGGGAATCGGCCGGGCCGCCGCGCTCGCGCTGGCCCGGTTCGGGGCCGACGTGGCGATCTGCGACCGGGAGCCGGAAGGGCTGGCGAGCTGCGCGGCCGCGATCGAAGCGACCGGGCGCGCCGCGCACCAGGGTCTCCTCGACGTCCGCGACGGGAGCAGGTCACCGACGTGGCTGGCCGAGATCGCGGCGGCGCACGCCCACGTCGACGTGCTCGTGAACAACGCGGGTGGTGGATTCCAGGCGGCGTTCCTCGAGGTCAGCGACAAGGGCCAGGACGCGCTCATCCGGGAGAACTTCACCAGCGTCACGACGTTCGTGCGCGGCGTCGTACCGCTCATGCCGGACACGGGTGGCTCGATCGTCAACGTCACCTCGATCGAAGCGCATCGCGCCGGACCGGGCTTCGCGATCTACAGCGCGATGAAGGCCGCGCAGGTGAACCTCACCCAGAGCCTCGCCCTCGAGCTCGGGCCGAAGCTGATCCGGGTGAACTGCGTCGCGCCGGACGTGATCCCGACCCCGGGCATCGGCCAGGACATGGGTGTTCGGACGCCGCTGCCGCGCGCCGGTCACGTCGACGATGTCGCCGCGGCGGTCGTGTTCCTCGCCAACCCGAATCTCTCGGGCTTCGTCACCGGCAGCACGATCCATGTCGACGGCGGCAACTCGGCGGCCGGGGGCTGGCATCGCCAACCCGACGGCAGCTACACGACGTGAAGGCCTGACTCGGCGTGCAGTTCGGCATCGCGCTCGGGGCGCTCAACCCGCACTTCCATCTCGGCCGCGGCCCAAGCCGCCGAATCGCTCGGCTACGAGTCGGTCTGGCTCCCGGAGCACCTCGTGCTGCCCGTCCACATGAGCCGCTCGCCCCGCGCCGGCGAGGACCACCCGCCGATCCCGCCGACCGCGCCCGTCTACGACGCGTGCGCCTACCTCGCGTTCCTCGCCGGCCGCTTCCCGTCGCTGCGGCTCGGCACCCACGTCTACAACCTCGGGTTGCGCCATCCGTTCGTCGTGGCGCGGCGCGGTGCAGACCCTCGACATCGTGAGCGACGGACGGTTCGAGTTCGGGATCGGCGCGAGCTGGCTCGAAGAGGAATGGGTCGCGGCCGGCCTCGACTTCCGCACGAGGGGCCGCCGCGTCGACGAGTCACTCGCGGTGTGCAAGCGACTGTGGGCAGAGCCCGAGGTCGAGCACCACGGCGAGTTCTTCGACTTCGACGCGGTCGCCTTCGAGCCCAAGCCGGTGCAGAAGCCCTGGCCGCCGATCCTCGTCGGCGGTGAGAGTCCCGCGGCGCTGCGCCGCGCCGCGCTCGCGGCCGACGGTTGGATCGGGATGGCGCACACGTTCGAGTCCGCCGCCGAGCAGATCGGGCGACTGCGCGAGCTGCGAGCGCAACGGGAGGACGAGGGTCAGCCTGGTCGGCCGTTCCAGATCTGTGTCGGCGGACCGGTGCGCTCACTCGATGACGTCAAGCGGTGGGAAGACATCGGCGTCACCCGACTCGTCATCGCGCCATGGTCCCGCTCGCCCGAAGCCGTCGACGGCATGACGCGCTACGCCGACCTCGTCGGACTCACCCCGCGTGCGTCGTGAGCACCGCGAGACTGAACCGCCCATCCTGGCGACCGGTCGACCCCGGGCGTAGCGTCTGACCGCACGTGACCCGGACCGTGGAGGGGACATGGCGATCACCGAGGTGCGTGGCTGCTGTCCCCACGACTGCCCCGACACCTGCTCGTGGACGGCGACGGTGGAGGACGGCACGGTCACCGGCGTCCGCGGCAACAAGGATCACCCGTTCACCGCCGGCCACCTCTGCATCAAGGTGAACCACTACGAGGAGCGGGTGTACCACCCCGACCGGCTCCTCACGCCGCTCGTGCGCACCGGATCCAAGGGTGCGGGCGCCTTCCGCGAGGCGTCGTGGGACGAGGCGCTGCGCCTGGTGCGCGACGGGCTCACCCGCGTCATCGACGAGTCGGGACCGGAGTCCGTGCTGCCGTTCAGCTACGTGGGAACCCAGGGCGTGCTGCAAGGCGCGTCGATGGACCAGCGGTTCTTCCACCGCTTGGCCAGTGCCGAGCTGGACCGCAACATCTGCCTCGCAGCCGGTGGCTGGGCGTACGCGTTCACGTACCCGGGCTTCGCGGCGACGGACCCCGAGCTCATCGGTGAAGCGGAGGTCGCGATCGCGTGGGGCGTGAATCCGTTCTCCACCCACCTGCACTTCTGGCCCTACTTCCAGGCGGTGCGGAAGAACGGCGGGACGCTGATCTGTGTCGACCCGTACCGGACGAAGACCGCGGCGGCGAGCGACATCCACCTGCAGCTCCGGCCCGGATCGGACGCCGCGCTCGCCCTGGGCCTGATGCACGTGATCTTCGCCGAGGGCCTCGAGGACGCGGAGTTCCTCGCCACGCGGACGGACGGCGCGGACGACCTGCGGGCGCGCGCCGCGGAATGGCCGCTCGAGCGCACGGCACGGGCGACCGGTCTCGCCGCCGAGCAGATCGCGGCCGTGGCCCGGCTCTGGGCCGCGGCCCGCCCCGGGTTCGTGAAGCTCGGGCCGGGCGCGAACCACCAGCGGCACGCCGGCCAGGCCTTCCGCGCCGTCCTCTCGCTGCCGGCGGTCACGGGCGCGTGGAAGTACCCGGGCGGTGGCGCGCACGTGCACAGCGTCGACGGCTTCCCGGCGAAGGGCGACGCCATGACCCGCCCGGACCTCCGCGCCGCGCCCGCGGCACGGACGGTGCCGATGACGGGCCTGGGCGACGCGCTCACCCACGGGTCCGGAACGAGCGACGGCATCAATGCGCTCGTCGTCTACAACTGCAATCCCGCGGTCGTGTGCCCGGACACCAACGCGGTGACCCGAGGCCTGGCCCGCGACGACCTCTTCACCGTCGTGCTCGAGCTGATGCCGACCGACACGATGCGCTACGCGGACGTCGTGCTTCCCGCGACCACCCAGCTCGAGCATCTCGACGTCCTCTGGTCCTGGGGCCACTACTACCTCTCGCTGAACCGTCCGGCGATCCCGCCTCGCGGCCAGACCGCGCCCAACACCGAGATCTTCCGTCGACTCGCGAGCGAGATGGGCTACGACGAACCCGAGCTCCACGAGGACGACGAGACCCTCGTCGACACGTACCTCGCCGACTGCACCGCCGAGCAACGCGCCGCGCTCGACACGCAGGGCTACGTGAAGCTGCCGGTCGTGACCGCGCCGGACGCGCGCGTGCAGCTCCGTTCCGACATGCTCGCGGAGATCGCCGGTGTCGACGCGGTTCCTCAGGGCGAAGACCGTCGACGAAGACGCCGAGGGTCTGATCCTCCTCACGCCGAAGTCGCACCACTTCCTGAATTCGCAGCTGGTGAACCACGAGCGGCTGCGCAAGGCCGCCGGCACTGCGGTCGCGCTCGTCGCGCCCGCGGACGCGATCGCGGCCGGCATCGAGGACGGCGCGCCGATCGTGCTGACCAACGAGCACGGCACGCTCGAGCTCGACGCGTCGGTGTCGGACAACGTGCTCGCGGGCACGGTCGTGGTGCTCGACAACTGGTGGCACCGCGACGTGCGGCGCGGCCCCGGCGTGAACGCACTCACCGGCCAGACCGAGGCCGACCTCGGTGCCGCACCCGTGTTCACCGCCCGGGTCCGGATCAGCCCGGCGTCGGCCGAGACCGACTCGCGAGTCAGGCCTCGTTCGGTCCGTCGCCGGGCGCGTCCGACAGCATGACCTCGGGGTGCCGGCCGAAGTCGCGGATCGAGCCGCGGTTGCGAAACGCCACCGGCATGATCTCCGGCTGCATCGAGTAGCAGATGCCGGTCATGATCCCGGCCAGCTCCTCGGCGACGGAGATCGCCTCGAGGTCCATCCCGCGCCCCATCCCGATGTCACACGAACGGCGCAGGACGATCGCCGCCTCCGCTTCCTCGGGCGGGAAGGTCGCGTCGGCCCACTTCATGAACCCGCCGCGCCACGGCGCCTCGGTGAACGGCGGGGGACTCACGAGATCCCGCGTGCGGGTGGACCCGACCGCGAGCTGCCACTCCAAGGTGAGCTCGCCGTCCCGCCAGAGGCGGGTGGTCACGGTGCCGTCGACCGGCGGCGGGAGCTCGATGTCGTACTGCCGGGACGGCGTGCCGCGCACCGTGTGCGAGACGCACAGGCCGGCGAGATCGAATTGGTGGGTGCAGTTCCAGCGCGGATCGGTCACCTTGGCCACCGCCGTCGAACGGTCGGACAGCTCCATGCCGACCAGGGCCTGCAGTCCCTGCCCGGCGGCGGGACACGTCGCCCACGGCCAGCGGACCGCGTGCATGTCCATCGCGGTCACGTGGGTGCCGTCGTGCTGCAGGGTGACTTCGAAGTGGTGGAAGTCGTCCTCGAGCCCGCCCCACACCGTGCGCGGATCGACCGTCACCAAGCGGATGCGGCGCCGGTACGGACCATCCGGGTCACCCATCCGCACGGTGAGCGAATCGTCCGGCGGCGTATCCATCGGCAGCTCGGAGGTGTTCAGTCGGTCTTGGGCGGGCGGACGTTGATCACGAGCGTGAACGTCGACGTGCACACCGGCTCGGCGTTCTCGGCGTCGGTCCAGACGGTCTCGGTCACGTAGAACTCGAGCTTCCCGCCGTTGGAACGCTCCTTCTCGTACACGTCCGTCACCGTGGTGACGCCGTCGAGCACATCGCCGACGCGCGGGTAGCGGGTGAACTCGAAGCCCTGCTCGCCGTGAAGGATGGCCCGGCCCTTGCCGCGCAGCTTCTCGATCGGGAGCCCGGCCGCCCCACCCTGACCGAGCGAGCCCCAGAACGGCATCACGAACGGGAACGTCGGCGGGACGGGCGCGTCGTCGCCGTCGTAGACCGGGTCGTCGTCGAGCAGCGACTGGGCGAAGACTCGGACGGGGCCGCGTTCGATGCGGACCTTCTGCGACCCGGTCTGGCGACCCTTGAGCTCGGTGAGTGCCACGGTTCCCCCTGGGATGACGCTGGCGTCAGGTACGGCGGGCGAGACTAGCGCGCCGCTTCATCCCCGGTCCCGTTGCCCGCCGGGACCTCGAGCAGGTGCTTCATGACCTTGCCCGTGGCGTTGCGCGGGAGCTCGTCCACCAGGTGCAGCTGGCGCGGCCGCTTGTAGTCGGCCAGGCGCTCGGCGCAGAACGCGAGCAGCTCGTCACCCTCGAGCGAGTCGTCGGCGCGGGGCACGACGAAGGCCGCCACGTCCTCACCGAGCACCGCGTGCGGGATGCCGATGACCGCGGCCTCCCGGACGGCGGGATGCTCGAGGAGCACCGCTTCGACGTCGGTCGGGTAGATGTTGTTGCCGCCGCGGATGATGAGGTCCTTCTTGCGCCCGACGAGATAGAGGAAGCCGTCCTCGTCCAGGTACCCGAGATCGCCGCTGCGCAGCCAGCCGTCTTCGGTCCAGGTGCGCGCCGTGGCCGCTTCGTCCTTGTAGTACTCGCGCTGGCGCCCCGGACATGCGCGTGAGCACCTCACCCACCTCGTGGGGATCGCAGTTCGACTCGTCGTCGCGCACGATGCGGATCTCGGTGGGACCGACGGGTTTGCCGACCGAGCCGATCCGCTTCCGGACCTCCTCCTTGGGCATCACGATGAACGCGGGGCCCGCTTCGGTCATGCCGTAGGAGTTCGAGACGGTCGCGTCGGGCAGGCGCTCCTGCAACGCCAGCAACGTGCGCGGCGCGAGCGGCGCGCTGCCGATCGACAGCATGCGCAGGCTGGTGAGGTCGCGGTCGGCGAGCTCCGGCGTCGCGACCAGCAGCTCGGCCATCGCGGGGACGAGGAACGCCATCGGCGGTCGCTCCCGCTCGACGATGTCCAGCCAGCGCACCGCGTCGAACTTCGGGAGGTACATCCCGTGCAGCCCCATCTTCATGGGGTTGTAGATGAAGGCGATGCCCGCGAACGTGAAGAGCGGCGCGCCGTGCATCCAACCGCCGCCGGTCCACTTCGGCTCGACGTTGGGGAGCATCGCCACGTTGCGGTGCCGGACGGCGACGCCCTTCGGCAACCCGGTGGTACCCGACGTGTACATGATGTCGGCCAGGTCGTCGATCTTGGTCGGGACCTGCATGTCCGACCCGTCTTCGTGCAGCGCTTCGTCGTAGTCGAACAGCGTGCCGGTCGCGCCGCCCGCGGTGACCACAAGACGCAGGCACGGGAGTCGGTCGCGCACCCTGACCGTGGTCTCCACCAGCGACTCGCACGTGATGCACGCGGAAGTCTCCGCGTGCCCGAGGATCGTCAGCAGCTCGGGTACCGAGAGCCGGGTGTTGGTCGGCACGGCAATGGCACCCGCCTTGTGCGTCGCCGCGTAGCTGATGATCCAGCGCAGGCACTCGTCGGCCGGGAGGAAGATCGAGATCCGGTCGCCCTTCTCGATGCCCTGATGCACGAGGAAGCGGGCCAGCCGGTTCGACTGCTCGTCCCACTCGGCGAAGGTCAGCGAGGTGCCGGCGTCCAGGTCCCGGTACGCCACCTCGGAACCGTGATGGTTCGCCATGAAGCGCAGCTGGTCGACCTGGAGCTCACCGAACGGTGCACTCACAAGCCAAAGCCCATCGTCGGGATCTTGCTGCCCCGCTCGACCGGCGCGAACAGCTCGCCCTTGCGCGCGATCAGGTCGTCGACGGTGAAGCGCCGGTCGCCTGCGTCCAAGGTGTTCGCGAGCGACCACCCCGACATCAGGTACGCGTGCGCGCCCCACATGACGAACACCTGGCCGCTGACGTCCGCCGCTTCATCCGACGCGAGGAAGCCGACGAGCGGCGCGACGTTGTCGGGGTGCCACGGGTCGTACTCGCCCTCTTTGGGCGCCATGAAGTCGCCCGCACCGCCGACGGTTGCGGTCATCCGTGTCCGGGCGCGCGGTGCGACCGCGTTCACGGTCACGCCGTACTTCTTCATCTCGCGGGCGAGCACGAGCGTCATCGACGCGATGCCGGCTTTCGCCGCGGAGTAGTTGGCTTGGCCGACCATCCCGAAGAGGCCCGACTCGCTCACGGTGTTGATGATGCGACCACCGGTCGGTGACTCGCCGTTGGTCTTCGCCTGCTCGCGCCAGTACGCGCACGCGAACTTGCTCGGCGCGAAGTGGCCCTTGAGGTGGACGCGCATCACGGAGTCCCAGTCGTCCTCGCTCATGTTGAAGCTCATCGCGTCGCGCAGGATGCCCGCGTTGTTGACGAGGATGTCGAGCCGGCCGAACTCGTCGACCGCGGCCGCGATGAGCTCCTGGGCGCCGGACCACGACGACACGTCGTTGCCGTTCACGACGGCGGTGCCACCGGCGGCGACGATCTCGTCGACGACCTCCTGGGCCGGGGTGCCGTCGGCGCGGTCACCCTCGCGGGCCACGCCGAGGTCGTTCACGACCACACGGGCGCCCTCCTGGGCCAGGAGCATGGCCTCGCCGCGGCCGATTCCCCGCCCGGCGCCGGTGACGATCGCCACCTTCCCGTCCAGCGTTCCCATCGAACTTCCCCGCGATCTGACTCGTCGTGCCGGCCGCCCAAGCGGAACCGAAACTATCGGAACCCGTCTGGCAGGCTGGAGGGATGCGGGTGACGTTCCTCGGCCACGCGGGGATGTACGTGGAGACCGAGGGCGGCAGCGTCCTGTGCGATCCGTGGTTCAACCCGGCGTTCTTCGGGTCGTGGTTCCCGTTTCCGCGCAACGACTGGCTCGATCCGGCGGACTTCGAGAGCCCCGACTACCTGTACATCTCGCATCTGCACCACGACCATTTCGACCCGGTCTGGCTGGCGGACCACGTGGACCGGTCGGCCACGGTGCTCCTGCCCGCGTTCGAGCTCGACCACCTCGAACGCGCGTTGCGCGATCTGGGTTTCGGACAGTTCGTCCGGACCGAGCACGCGAAGCCGGTCCAGCTCGGTGGGCTCGAGATCGCGATCCTGGCGATGACCGCCCCGGCCGACGGCCCGGCGGGGGACTCCGCGCTCGTCCTCGCCGACTCGACCGCCCGCATCCTGAACCAGAACGACGCCCGACCCCGTGATCTGCACGAGCTGGAAGCGTTCGGCCCGTTCGACGCGCACTACACGCAGTTCTCCGGCGCGATCTGGTACCCGATGGTCTACGACTTCCCGCCCGACGAGAAGCGGGCACTCGGCGTGCGCAAGCGGGCCGATCAGATGGAACGGGCGATGCACTACCTCCGCGGGGTCCATGCGCCCCACATCTTCCCGATCGCCGGCCCGCCCTGCTTCCTCGACGACGACCTGTTCCCGTTCAACGACCTGGATGCTGATCCGGCGAACATCTTCCCCGACCAGAACGTGTTTCTCGACGTGATGCAGCAGGCCGGACTCGCGGGTGGGCAGCTGATCGTCCCGGGGAGCGTCGCCACGCTCGTCGACGGTGGGTGCGCGGTCGAGCACCCGACGGGCGATGCGCACCCGGACGCGATCTTCGCCGACAAGCGGGCCACGCTCGAGCGCTACCGCGCGGACTGGAGTGATTGGCTCGCGGCGGAGCACGCGTCGTGGACCGCGGTCCGGGCGGATGGTCCGATCGATGTGGTGCGCGCGCTGGCCGAGTGGTGGGAGCCGTTGCTCGACATCGCTCCGTTGACGCGTGCGGGCGTGGGAGCTCCGGTGCTGCTGCACCTCGGCGATGTCGGCGTGCTCATCGACTTCCCGAACGGCACCGTGCGCGAGTGGGCCGGGGAGGCGGTCGGCTACCGCATCGACGCCGAGCGCGCGCTCGTCGAGTCCTGCATCGACCGTCACATCGAGGACTGGGTGAACGAGCTCTTCCTCTCGTGCCGGTTCCGCGCCGCACCGCGAGGGCCAGTACAACGAGTACGTCTACACGTTCTTCAAGTGCCTCTCGGTCGAGCGGATGGCCTACTGCGAAGGGCACTACGCGGCGCGGTCCGAGCCGTCCGACGAGATGTTCCGCTGCGGCGACTTCATGGTCCAGAAGCGTTGCCCGCACCTGCGTGCGGACCTCGAGCGCTTCGGCGTGGTGGAGAACGGCGTGCTCGAGTGCATGGTCCATCACTGGCAGTTCGATCTCGAGACGGGTCGCTGCCTCACGTCGGACGACGACGAGCACCGCCTGCGGACGACGCGGATCACCGAGTAGCCGGTGTCGCTGTCGTGCTGATCGACCTCCACGCGCACACCGCGCCGCGTTCCAACTGCTCACGGACGACGCTCGAGGAGCTCGTCTCGACCGCCCGCGAGCGTGGCCTGGATGCGCTCTGCATCACGGAGCACGACGTCCGCTGGCCGGGCACGGAGCTGGAGGATGCGTCCCGCATGCTCGACTTCCCGCTGATACCGGGCGTCGAGCTCACGACCGATGTCGGTCACGTGCTCGTGTTCGGCCCGCTCCGGAAGCCGCTCTGGCTGGGCTACAAGCTCGACGAGCTGGTGGAGGAGTGCGAGCACTCGGACACCGCGCTCGTCCTCCCGCACCCGTTGCGCCGACTGGCGGGGGAGCGCGCCATCAAGGGCGGGCGGACCCCGCCACTCCCGGCCGCCGTCGCCGCGTTGCCGCAGTGGGAGGCGGTGCACGCGATCGAGGTGGCGAGCACGCAGACCACGACGCTCGAGCACACCCTGACCGCGGCCGCGCTCGCGGTCGTGCCCCGGCCGTCGGTCGGGGCGAGCGACGCGCACGGGCCCGGGCTCGCGGGAACGTACGCGACCGAGCTGGACCGGGTCGTCCACACCGCCGAGGAGCTGGCCGCCGAGATCCGGGCCGGCCACGTGCAGCCCGCCCACCTGACCTGACCCCGACTCCCATCCTCCGTCGTGCCGTCACGGTCTCCGGAGCACCCTGACGACACCGACGCGGAGCGGGCTGGGAACCTGACAGTGGCGTCACGCTACGATCGGTCTCCTCAAACGCCCAACGTTCTCAGGGGGATTCGACCATGGGTGACGCCGTCATCATCTCCGCGGCGCGGACTGCAATCGGCACGGCCCGGAAGGGCACGCTGCTCGACGTCACGGCCTTCGACCTGGCCCGGGAGTCGGTGGGCGAGGCACTGAAGCGCTCGGGCATCCCCGGTGACGACATCGACGACCTCCAGATGGGCGAGAGCCTCCAGGGCGGTGGCGACATCGCCCGCTACGCCGCGGTGGAGCTGGGTCTCAGCAACGTCCCCGGCGTCGCGCTCAACCGTCACTGCGCGTCGGGCATGGCGGCGGTCCAGGGTGCGGCCGCGAGCATCAAGGCCGGCATGGACTCGGTCGTGATCGCGGGCGGCGCCGAGTCGGTCTCGACCTCACCGGCTTCGATGAAGCGGGTCATGGGCACGGACGAGATGCAGCCGTGGATGTCGCCGAGCCACCCCGAGACCCCGGACGCGCCGGCGTTCGACATGTCGATCACCGTGGGTTGGAACACCGCGCAGAAGGCGAACGTCACGCGTGAAGAGATGGACTTCTGGGCGTACGAGTCGCACCGGCGCGCGGTCGAGGCAATCGACGAAGGTCGCTTCGAGGAGGAGATCTTCCCGCTCGAGGTGAAGCGCCGCGACGGTGAGACGGTGATCTTCCAGGTCGACGAGCACCCGCGGCGAACGACCACGATGGAGAAGCTCGCCACGCTGAACCCGCTCCACCCGGAGATCGAGGGCTTCAGCATCACGGCCGGTAACTCGTCCGGGCTCAACGACGGCGGTGCCGCGATGGTGCTCGCCGACTCCGGCTACGTCGCGTCGAACGGGCTCGAGCCGCTCGCGATCGTGAAGTCCTGGGCGTCGGCGGGGGTCGCGCCCGGTGACACGGCCTCGGCCCGACGTTCGCGATCCCGAAGGCGCTCGGTCGCGCCGGCCTCGAGGTGGAGGACGTCGATCTCTTCGAGATCAACGAGGCGTTCGCGTCGATGTGCGTCGCCAGCACCCGCATCCTCGGCATCCCGCACGAGATCACGAACGTGAGCGGGAGTGGCTGCAGCATCGGTCACCCGATCGCGGCGACCGGCGCGCGGATGATCGTCACCTTGGTGCACGAGCTGCGCCGGCGGGGCGGTGGCATCGGCGTCGCGAGCATGTGCGCCGGTGGCGGCATGGGGAGCGCCACGGTGCTCGAGGTCATGCCCGCGTAAGCGAGCAGCGGCGCTTCCGCTTCGCGTCCGCGCCCGGCGCTCAGCAGCCCAGGCCGAGATCGGCGCGGATCTCCGACGGCGCGTCGCAACCGGAGTGACCCGACTCGCCGACGTCCATCACGTTCCACAGTGAGCCGATGCGCTGGAGCACGACGGTGTAGCGGGGGATGACGACGCCGGGATTCCCGACGACCTGCGCCGCAGCCCAGATCGGCGACGACGCCGCGACGTGGCAGGCCTGGACCGAGAACTCGCCGGCCCGGGCGTTGAGTCCCTGCGCGTCGGTCGCTTTCGTCGCGGCGACGATCGCGTCGGTCTGGTTGCCGCACGTGCCCGGGTCACCGGGGGGCGCCGCCGCGCTGGTCGGTGGCGTGGCGGGAGGTCGTGGAGGTCGACGTGCTCGAAGAGGAGGTCGATGATCTCGACGACTTCGGAGAAGACGAAGTGGTCGACCGGCCGGTACCGCTGCTCGTGTCGGAGCTGTCGTCGCACGCGGCGAGCGACAGCACCACCACGACGGCGATCGTGAGGGCGGCGAGACGGAGACCGGGGACGGGGACGCACAGCGATGGGACCAGCATGCCGCACCGTCATCCGTCGGCCGGGTACCACCGGATGACCGGACTAGCGTCGCCGGATCGACGCCGATCTCGCCCTCGCCCTCGAGCTTGCTGCTCATGCCGACCAGGTCACGATGGGCCGGTTTCGCGCCCATGACCTGAAGGTCGATACCAAGCCCGACCTCACGCCGGTCTCGGAAGCCGATCACGCGGCCGAGGAGCTGATCCGCGACCGGACTGGCGCGTGCCCGACCGGGCGACGCGTTGCTCGGCGAGGAGTTCGGCACCGCAGGCGAGGGCCGGCGCCGCTGGATCATCGACCCGATCGACGGCACCAAGAACTACGTGCGCGGGGTGCCGGTCTGGGCGACGCTGCTCGCGCTCGAGGAAGACGGCGAGCTGCGGGTCGGCGTCGTGTCCGCGCCCGGCGCTCGGACACACGTGGTGGGCGGTGCGCGGCGGCGGTGCGTTCGCCGACGGGGCGCCGATCTCAGTGTCCGGCGTCTCGCAGCTCGACGACGCGCACCTCTGCTACAGCGACTTCAAGTGGTGGGGCGAGTACGGGCTCCAGGACGAGTTCGAGGCGTTGGCCAAGCAGGTCTGGCGCACCCGCGGCTTCGGCGACTTCTGGAGCCACATCCTCGTGGCCGAAGGCGCGGCGGACATCGCGGCGGAGCCGGTCGTCGCGCTCTGGGATCTCGCGCCGTTGCTCGTCATCGTGGAAGAGGCGGGCGGTCGCTTCACGGACCTGGCCGGGAACGCGACCGCGGACGGCGGCAGTGCAGTCTCGACGAACGGCATCCTGCACGACACCGTGCTCGACGCGCTGCGACCCCACGGGTAGGCGCCGGCATGGCGAGCGAGATCGCAGTCGGGATCGACATCGGCACGAGCTCGGTGAAAGCCGTCGCCGCCGACGGAGACGGCAACGTCGTCGCGTCGTCGCGCATCCCGCACGAGATCCAGATCCCGGCCGCGGACCGGTTCCAACACGACGCGCGGGTCGCCTGGCGCGAGGGTCCGCTCGCGCGCGCTCGACGCGTTGCGAGCTCGACGCGCCGCCGGTCGCGGTGAGCGTGTCGGCGATGGTGCCGTCGTTGACCGCCGTCGATGCCGACGGCGTGCCCCGAACGCCCGGTCTCCTCTACGGAGATGGCCGGGGTCGATCGGATGCCGGCGGTGCGAACCCGGTGGAGAGCAAGGAGCTGTTGGAATTCCTGCGCTGGACGCGGGCCGAGGACCCAGAGGCGGCTGCGTTCTGGCCGGCGACCGCCGTCGCGAACCACGCGCTCAGCGGCGAGGCCGTGCTCGACACTTCGACCGCGTCCACCGCGTTCCCCCTCTTCGACTGGACGAGCTGGGATCCCGAGGTCGCGGCGTCGCTCGGCATCACCGTCGACCAGCTGCCCGCGCCTCGTGCCCGACGGCGTGGGAGTGCGGGCGGGTCGGCGGTGCGGACGGCCCGGTCCTCGCGTCCGGGTGCATCGACGCGCTCGCCGATCAGATCGTCGCCGGCGCGGACAATGACGGCGATGTGCTCGTGCTGCTCGGGACCACGCTGATCGTGAACACCGTGACGCCGAGCCACGATCCGATCCCGGGCTACTGGGTCATCCCGCACACGTCGCGGGGCAAGTTCCTCGCCGGCGGGCCGAGCAACGCGGGTGGCTTGTTCGTGAACTGGGCGACGGCACCGCTGGCGACGTCGGCGGCGCGTTGCCGGACCCGCGACCGGGTCCCGGTCTGGGCGCCCTACCCGCGGGGCGAGCGCGTGCCGATGCACGATCCCGACCGCCGGGCCGTGCTCGCCGACCTCGATCTGACCCATGACGCGGCCGCGCTGCGCCGCGCCGCGTTCGAGGCGTGCGGGTTCGTGGCCCGCCGGATCATCGACGCGGCCCGTGACGCGCACGGCACCGACCCGCGGCGGATCATCGCCACCGGGGGCGGGACCCGGGTCGACGAGTGGGTGCAGGCACTCGCGGACTGCACCGGCCTCCCGGTCGAGCTCACGCTGGTGCCGGAGGGCGCCGCGCTGGGCTCGGCGTTCCTGGCCCGCTGCGCGGCGGGGCTCGAGGACGGCGGCATGCTCGACGCCGCCCGCTGGGCCCGGCCCGGTCGCACCGTCGAACCGGCGCCGGCGTGGGTCGAGCCGGCAGCCGAGCGGTACCAACGCTTCCTTGACCTCTCCGCGTAGAATGTGACGCACACGTCAGCAAACGCCCCGGGGGAGCCATGACGGCAACGGTCGATCGTCCGTTCGATCCCATGAGCCAGTTCACCGGTGTGGCCGGCGACGTCCGCAACCCGTACCCGGGCTTCCACCAGCGCCGGACCGAGACCCCGGTGTTCACGCACCCCGACGGAACGGTCGAGGTCTTCACCTACGACCTGAACGCCGCGGTGATGCGCGACAACGTGACGTTCTGCTCGGGGAGCATCCGCGAGCTGATGAGCGTCGCGATGGGGCCGTACCCGCTCGTGGGCATGGACGAGCCCGAGCACAAGCGGCTGCGGTCACTCGTCGCGCAGGCGTTCCGCCAGCGCATGCTGGCGCACTGGGACGCGGACCTCGTTGTGCCCGTCGTCGACGGGATGATCGACAACTTCGTCGACCGCGGTTCGGCCGAGCTCGTCAACGAGTTCACGTACCGGTATCCCGTGCAGGTGATCGCGGAGGTCCTCGGCCTCTCGCGCGACGACCACGAGTACTTCCATCCGCGCGCGCTCGCGGTCATCAACGTCGCGGTGCGTCCGGACGAGGGGATCGCCGCGAGCGAAGAGCTGCGCGACTACTTCGCCAACGTGCTCGAGGAGCGGCGCGCCAATCCGGGTACCGACCTCATCAGTGAGCTGTGCCGGGCGGAGCTCGACGGCGAGACGCTCGGCGACGAGGAGATCTTCTCGTTCCTGCGCCTGCTGCTCCCGGCCGGCGCGGAGACGACGTATCGCGCGACCGGCAGCTTCATCTACGGCCTGCTCACGCACCCGGACCAGTTCGAGGCGCTGAAGGCGGACCGGTCGCTGATGACCCAGGCGATCGAAGAGTCGATCCGCTGGGAGAGCCCGCTGCTCATCACGTCACGGGAGTGCTCGGTGGACACCGAGCTCGCCGGAGTCGCGATCCCGAAGGGTGCGGGCGTCATCACGAACGTCGGCTCGTCGAACCACGACCCCACGCGGTGGCCCGACGGCGACGAGTTCGACATCTTCCGGGAGAGCCAGCCACACATCGCCTTTGGCGTCGGCGTGCACATGTGCCTGGGCATGCACCTGGCCCGCATGGAGATGGCCAGCGCGATGAACCGCCTGCTCGACCGGTGCCCGAACCTGCGGCCCGACCCGGACCGCTGGGACGCCGACGACGTGCACATCCACGGTGAGCGGTTTCGCTCGCCGACGACGTTGCCCGTACTGTTCGACGCGTGAGCGAAGTCGAGGTCGTCACCGGGAAGCCGCCGAAGAAGCCGCGCATCTGGCGGATGGTCGTGGTGATGGGTGGCGCGGGAACGACGCACTTCACCAACCCCGGCTTCTACGAGCAGATCGTGCCCGAGTGGCTGCCGGGCACGAAGAAGTTCTGGGTGCAGGCGAGTGGTGTCGCCGAGCTCACGTGCGCGGCGCTGCTGATCTCGCCGCGCACCCGCAAGCTCGGTGGTTGGCTGACGGCCGGCACGCTCGTGACGGTATGGACCGCGAACATCCAGGTCGCGCTGAACGGCGGCATGCAGGATGTCGACGGCCCGATGGGCTCCTCCGCCGCGGCCTGGATCCGCCTGCCCTTCCAGATCCCGATGATCCTCGACGCCGTCCGAGTAGCCCGCAACAGCTAACCCCACCCCGCTTCGCGTCGTCACCGATACTGGTGGGCATGCACACGGTGGAGATCCGGGAAGAGGACGGGACGGTCCTCGAGCGTTTCCATGACACGGGCGAGATCGCCGCGCTCGTGGCCGAAGTCGCGGACGATCCGTCGTTCTGCTGCCTGCGGTTCGTCGATCCCTACGGGACCACGATGTTCAACTCGAACCAGGCCGGCGAGCTCGCGATCGAGATCACCCGCCGCGCCGACCCCGAGGATGTCACGCTCGCGAGCATCGTCGAGCTCGCCGACCGCGTCGCCGGCGAGGTCGGCCAATACCTCTGGCTCCTCGGCGACTAACCGCCGCTCCCACTCCTTTCGGGGCGCTTAGCCGTCGCCAGAGCGACACGTACGCGCCCGAAACGAGCTTCGGTGGGTCAGCGGAGGCCGGCGGCGTGCGCCGAGCCCGGCGCGGGCAGCGGGTGACGGAACAACCTGGCCGCGTTCTCGTGGCTGATCTTGGCGACCCAGTCGGCGGGGAGGGTGCCGAAGACGTCGTGGAAGACCTGCTGGCTGTCGGGCCAGGTGCCGTCGCCGTGCGGGTAGTCGGTCTCGAACATCACGTGATCGACGCCGACGGTCGGGAGCGTGGAGAGCGTCGACGGGTCGTCGATCGTGCAGAACCAGAAGTTGCGGTGCAGCACGTCGGCCGGCGAAAGATCCGGCGCGTACTTGCGGCCGTAGCCCGACCGTTCCACGAGGTTCTCGAGCCGGTCGTGCAGCATCGCCACCCAACCGATCCCGCCCTCGCTCATCGCGATCTGCAGCTCGGGATGACGGACGCAGCACTTGGACCAGATCCACTCCGCGCACGATGTCAACGCGAGCTGGCCGAACAGCGTGGCGGGGAGCTCCTTCACCGGCGCGCCGGCGGGGAAGTCCACGACACCGCTCGAACCGGTGTGCAGGCAGATCACCGTCCCGGTCTCCGCGCACGCCGCGAGGATCGGCTCCCACCAGTCGGAGAAGATCGGCTCCATCCCGATGCGGTGCGGCTGCTCCGGCAAGGTGACCGCGACGAAACCACGAGCAGCATTGCGCCGGATCTCCGCCGCGCCCAGCTCGGCGTCGCCGAGGAACGTGATCCCGAGCGGCACGATGCGGTCGGGATGGCGTGAGTGCCACTCCTCGAAGAACCAGTCGTTCCACGCCTGCGTCACCGCGAGGCCGAGCTCGGGATCGGAGCAGCGTGAGAACACCGAACCGCAGAAGCCGGTGATCTGGCTCGGGAAGTTGACCGACGCCCACACCCCGTTGATGTCCATGTCCCGAATGCGGGAGTCGATGTCGTAGCAACCGAGCCGCATGTCCTCGAAGCGGGTCGGCTCCATCCGCCAGTCCTCCCTCGACCGGCCGACTACGGCGTTCAGCCCGACCTGGAAGTAGATCCTCCCGTCGAACTCCCAGACCTCGTGGCCCTCGACGGTCTCGACCACCTTCGGGGCCAAGTCCTGGAGCCGGGCGGGGAGCCGGCCGAGGAACATGTCCGGCGGCTCGACGAGGTGGTCGTCCACCGAGATCAGCGTGTATCGGATCGGTCGCGGCTCGGGGTCGGGCAGCAGCCCGTGCGTCTCGCTCTTGCGCCAGTGCAGCTCCCACTGCGTTGCTCACGGCGGCCAGGCTAGGGCGGCAGGCTGACGGATGCGTCAGGTGCCCGTGGCGGCGGTAGCGTGGCGGTCAGCTCAACATCGGATTGTCACTCGGACGGAGGACGGGAGCCGTGACGCTCGAGATCGCGATCGACCGCGAGGTGTGCATGGGTTCGGGGAACTGCTCGTTCTGGGCCCCCGGCGTGTTCGACCTCGATGACGACGGGGTCGCGTTCGTCGTTGACCCCGACGGCGCCCCGGAGGACAAGATCATCCTCGCCGCGCAGGGATGCCCGACGCAGGCGATCTCGCTGATCAAAGACGGCGAGAAGATCGTCTAACACCGTGTCCGACACCGGAGCCGATTCTCCCGACGCTCCGGCGGCGGAACGGCGGAAGACGGCGGCGCTCGTCGCCGACGGCGCGCCGGCCCGATGGGTGCGCGCGGCGCGGACCAACGTGCGCCGGCGGATGGCGCGCAGCCCGATCGCGTTCGCCATGAGCGGCGGCGGATCGCAGGGCAGCTTCGAGACCGGCGCGCTGCGGTTCCTCTACGACGACCTCGGGCTTCGCCCGGCGATCCTATGTGGCAGCTCCGTCGGGTCGATCATCGCGGCGAAGCTCGCGGAAGGCGACGACCCCGAGAGCGGCCGTCGGGCGATCGACGAGGCGGAAGAGATCTGGCGGGGACTGCGCAACAACGATGACATGTGGCTGGCCGAGCCCTGGCTCGAGAAGCTGCGGTCACAGGCCAACTGGGCCGCGGAGCTGCGCGGGCGCGCGGCCGAGAACGGCACCGCGGGCAGCCAGGCGCGCGTCGTGATGCGCATGCTGTCCGAGGTGGTTCGGCATCCGCCGGAGACGGATGGCACGCTCGATGCGTTACGTCAGGCCATGCGCGCCCGGTCGCTGCTCAGCATGGAGCCGGTCCGGCACCTGGTGGAGACACAGATCGATCCCGAGCGGATCGCCGCGTCCGGGATCGTGTTGCGCATCGGCGCGGTAGGGCTCGAGAGCGGGGAGCTGCGCTACATCACGGAGCACGGTGAGCTGCTGAACCGGGACGGTGAACCACTCGGACGTGATCCGGTGTCGTTGACGGAGGCGATTCTCGCGTCGGCGTCGATCCCCTTGGTGTTCCCGCCGACGAAGCTCGGTGACGAGCACTACGTCGACGGGGGAGTGCGCGAGATCCTGCCGCTCGAGCTCGCGTTCAACAAGCTCGGCGCGGGTCACATCTTCGCCGTGGTTGCGTCCACTCCCGGGGTCGAGCCGATCCCGGACGTGGGTGACAAGGGCCTGCTCGAGCTCGCCCGACGCGTCACGGCGGACATCGTTCCGGACGAGACGCTGCGCAAGGAGATCAGCCCGCCGCGCGGGTGGGGGCGTCGTGTCACGGTCATCGCACCGGAGATCGACGTGCACGACGCGCTGACGGTGGATCGCCAGCTGATTGCCGCGTCGATCGACTACGGCTACATGCGCACGGCCGACGTCCTGCTGAGCCTCGGTCCCGAGCAGGCCGCGTTGAGCACGGGCATCGCCGCAGGCCCGCATGCGGATCCGGAACCTCGAAGGTCCGATCACTGGACCGTTCACGCCGCTGCCCGATCTCCCGCCGCCGGCCCCGGATGTCGTCCAGCGCGAGCTCAAGTCCGCGCACGCCGAGCTCGATGCGCTGATCGACCAGCGCCGCGAGGCCGGCGCCCCGCTCCCCCCGGGCCTCGCCGGCCCGGACGACGCGCCCAAGCCGCGGAAGCCGAGATCCCGCCGGACCAAGGTCAGCAGCTGAATTTCAGCGGGCGTTGCGGATGAGGGTGCCGGGGCGGGCGCCGGTGTCCTGGCCCTCGATCAGCGTGACCTGACCGGCGACGACGGTCGCGACGTAGCCGTCGGCTTCCTGGATGAAGCGGCGCGCTCCGCCGGGGAGGTCGTGGGCCATGTGCGGCGCGCGCAGCTGCAGCCGACCGTGGTCGATCACGTTCACGTCCGCCCGCAGCCCCGGCCGGATCGCGCCGCGATCACCAAGGCCGTACAACGACGCCGTCTCGGACGTCATCTTGCGCACGACCCATTCGAGCGGCAGCCGCCCGTGGTCGCGATCGCGGGCCCAGTGCGTGAGCATGTAGGTCGGCGTCGACGCGTCGCACGTCGTGCCGCAGTGCGCGCCACCGTCACCCAGGCCGAGCGCGCTCGTCGGGTGCAGCAGCATCTCGCGCACCGCGTCGAGGTTGCTGTCCGTGTAGTTGAGCAGCGGACGCATGACGAGCGCGTGGCCGTTGTCCTCCATCAGGAGGTCGTAGTAGAGGTCGTAGACGTTGCGACCCTCGGCCGCGGCGCGGGCCGCGATGCTCGTCGACGGGTCGGGCTCGTAGTTCGGCGGATCACCGAGCGGGAACGCCTTGGCCGGGTCGAGGAACTGCTCCATGGCCGGGTCCGGGGTCTGGGCTTCGGCGACCAGCCGGCGGCGGGTCTCCGGATCACGCATGGCGACGATGCGCTCGGCGACCGTCGGCAGGATCCCGACCGCGCCCCAGCTCGGGCAGTAGGCGAACGGGTGGAACGTCTGCAGGCCGAGCAGCAGGGTGACGGGTCGTCCGGCCACCTGCGGCCGGATGCGCGCGCCTTCACCGACCGCCTCGCCCGCGAGCTGGAGCATCAGGCGCCACGACTCGGGGTCGTGGTCGTTCTGCGTGAGCGCGAACGTCACCGGCCGGTCGATCGCGGCCGAGAGCTTGCGCATCCACGCCATCTCGCGTTCCGGCGCGGCGAGGTCCTCGCCGAGCGCGCCCGCCGGTGCGAGCTCGAAGATTCCCGTGCCGAGCTCACCGAGCGCGCGGCCGATGCCGAACAGCTCGTCCTCGGCGGCGAACGTACCGGGGACCGGCTCACCGTCGATCGCCATGTGCGCGATCGTGCGTGAGGTCGACACGCCGAGCGCGCCGGCTTCGATCGCCTCGCGCACGATGACGGCCATCGCCTCGATGTCGGCTTCGGTCGCCGGCTCGTTCTTGGCGCCCCGCTCGCCCATGACGTAGCCGCGCACCGCGCCGTGGGGGATCTGCGCGCCGACGTCGAGCATCTTCGGCACGCGGTCCACCGCGTCGAGGTACTCGGGGAACGTCTCCCAACCCCACTGGATGCCGTCGGAGAGTGCCGCGCCCGGGATGTCCTCGACGCCTTCCATGAGCCCGATCAGCCACTCGTGCTTGTCCGGCTGCACCGGGGCGAACCCGACGCCGCAGTTGCCCATGACGACGGTCGTGACCCCGTGCCAGCACGACGGGGTGAGCATCGGGTCCCAGGTGATCTGGCCGTCGAAGTGGGTGTGGACGTCCACGAAGCCCGGGGTGACGACCATGCCGCCGGCGTCGATCGTCTGGCGGGCGCCCGAGTCCTCGAGGTCGCCGACCTCGGTGATCCGGTCGCCGTCGATCGCCACATCGGCCCGCCGCGGCTGCGCACCGGTGCCGTCGACGAGCGTTCCCCCACTGATCACCAAGTCATGCATGGCGCACAGGGTAGGTCGGCGCCGGGACCTGACGCGACGAGTCAGGCCCCTCTCGTAGGATCGGGCGCATGCCGATCGGAATCACCGACGAACATCTCGCCCTGCACGCGGCCGCACGCGGGCTGGGTCGAGCGCCACTGCCCACCGTCCGTACCGCGGGCGCAGCTCGAAGCCGGCACCGAGGCGCTGCCCGCGTTCTGGCCCGATCTCGTGGCGCAGGGCTGGACCGGCCTGCACCTCGAGGAGAGCTTCGGCGGCGAGGGCTACGGGATCCCCGAGCTCGCGGTCGTGCTCGAGGAGCTCGGCGCCGCGGCGGTCCCCGGGCCGTTCCTCGCCACCGTGCTCGCCGGCGCGGTGCTGCAGGCCGCGGGCAAGGAAGCGGCCGCGCGTTCGGGCCCGGACTCGCGGACGGTTCGCTGGTCGGCGCGGTCGCGCTCGAAGCCGGGCTCGCGGCCACGCCGGGAGACGACGGCTCGATCCGGGTGAGCGGCACGTTGCGCCCCGTGCTGTCGGGGCACCTCGCGTCGCTGCTCGTCACCGACGCGGGCGGGACCTGGGTCGTCCTGACTGCCGACGAATTCACCGCCCGCGAGCTGGAGAGCGTGGACCCGACGCGCCGGGTCGCCGAGGTGACGGTGCCCGACGCGGTGATCCCGACGAGCCGCCAGCTCCCCGACCTCTCGACCATGGCCGTGGTCGGCCTGGCCGGCGTGCTGTTCGCGGCCGATGCGGTGGCGGGTCGCAGTGGTGCGTGGACACCGCATCCGAGTACGCGAAGGACCGCCGGCAGTTCGGCCGGCCGATCGGTCAGTTCCAGGGCGTGAAGCACCGCTGCGCCAACATGGTCGGCCGCACCGAGCTGGCGCGCGCGGCGACGTGGGATGCGGCACGCGCGGTCGGCGACGCGGAGACGGAGAGCTTCGCCGCGGCCGCGGCGGGGTCGCTCGCGATCGACGGGTACTTCCTCACTGCGAAAGACTGCGTGCAGACGCTCGGTGGCATCGGCTTCACCTGGGAGCACGACGCGCACGTGTACCTCCGCCGCGCGATGGCGACGCGCGCGCTGCTCGGCTCGGCGCGTCGTGGCAGGTCGGCATCGCGCAGCTCGCGCTCGGTGGCGCGAAGCGCCGGCTCAGCGTGGACCTGCCGCCCGAAGCGGAAGCGCATCGCGAGGAGCTGCGCGCGCTGCTGGCCGAGCTCAAGGAGCTGGAGCCGCTGGAGCAGCGCGGCGGGTGGCGGACGAGGGGTTCGTGCAGCCGCAGTGGCCGAAGCCGTGGGGCCGGGGCGCGGACGCGCTCGAGCAGCTGGTCATCGACGACGAGTTCCGCCACGCCGGGATGACCCGGCCGAACATCGCGGTCGGCGGCTGGGCCCTCCCGCCGCTGATGGTCTACGGGACCGAGGCGCAGCAGCAGCGCTGGATCCCGCCGACGCTGCGGGGCGAGATCGAGTGGTGCCAGCTGTTCAGCGAGCCCGGTGCGGGTTCGGACCTCGCGTCGCTCACGACCCGGGCCGAGCGCGTCGAGGGCGGCTGGCTGGTCAGCGGGCAGAAGGTCTGGACGTCGATGGCCGAGCGGGCCGACTGGGGCATCCTGCTCGCCCGCACCGACCCGGAGGTCGCCGAAGCACGAAGGCATCTCGTTCTTCATGCTCGACATGAAGACTCCCGGCATCGACGTGCGACCGCTGCGCGAGCTCACCGGGCTCGCGATGTTCAACGAGGTGTTCCTCGACGAGGTGTTCGTCCCCGAGGACTGTCTCGTCGGGCGCGAGCACGACGGCTGGCGCGCGACCCGCACGTCGCTCGCGAACGAGCGGGTGTCGATGGGAAGCGGCGCGACCATCGGGTTCGGCATCCGCGGCATCCTCGACATCGTGCGTTCGAAGGGGGCGGAGCACGACACCGCGGTGCTGGCCGAGGTGGGCGAGCTCGTCGCCCGCGGCTACGCGCTGGCGGTGCTCGGCTTCCGGCTCACCCTGTCCGCGCTCACCGGCGCGGACCCGTCGGGATCCGAGGCGTCGGTCAAGAAGCTGCTCGGGGTGGAGCACGACCAGAAGGTCCAGGAGGTCGGGCTCGGGCTGCTGGCGGGGGAGGGCGCGGCCGTCGACGGCGCCGCCGCGTCGTGGGCGCAGCAGTTCCTGTTCACCCGCTGCCTGACCATCGCCGGCGGCACGAGCGAGATCCAGCGCAACATCATCGGCGAGCGCGTCCTCGGGCTCCCGAAGGACCCCTGATCCCGCCGCGCCGCGGGTCAGCTGCATAACGGGCGCGGCCGGAGCACGCAACCGGCCGAGTGAGATCACCGTGGCCTGCGCCACCGTGCCCGGACCTTTCGGCGTGGATTCGCGTTGTCATAGCCACGCGACTCACGCCGAATCGATTAGAGGTGGCGTCATTGACGCAGGCTTGGGCCAGTGTCGAGACGCTGAGGTCCGCCGTCCCCATCCTTTGAGCGCACCACCCCGGGTAATTCGCTCAGCCGCACACCGCCGG
>CAWFYD010000004.1:0-302988 GCA_963819945.1 uncultured Acidimicrobiia bacterium | reverse complement strand
CCGGCCTTCGGCAGGTGCTGGGAGTGGCTGGGCTTCCTCGGCTTCTTCCCTTTGCTTCCCACGGGGACGCAGGGTAGTCCGGGCGGCCATCCCTCGGGAGACTCCCCGGTTGTGACAAACTGTCCTTCCTCGCGAAGCACCTCGAGGCAGCATCCGGGCCGGCTTGACGGAGCGTGCGGCAGTACGTAGTCTTGCCCTCCGCCCACGGGTGCCTCTCATGGCTTCGTGTGGCGGATTGACACGGACGCCCCCCGCTCCATCGAGTCGCTCGCGGCTCGATTCGGCCGCTTCTGGCGGCCGCGGAGCCCGGAAATCGGGATCCATACAGCAGGGGAATGAGTGTCAGCTCGACTCGCCCTCGACCGCGACGGTCGGGAAGCTGCGAGCATCGAGCAGCGGCTCCTTGAAAACGGAACAGTGATGCACAAAAGTCAGTGCGGGCATGACGCATTTGGCTCTGGTCCCTCGTGGACTGGCGCTGATGTGGACATGTTCAAACGTCAATACCGGTAGGCATGTTGGTTGTGTCTACCGAGTCAGTTGCCGGAATGGGCTCAGTTCCCGGACCGGCAGCTCTCACACACGGATTGAAAGCCTTTCCTATCCTTTCGAGGTCGGAGAGGTCGATATCTTGACGGAGAGTTTGATCCTGGCTCAGGACGAACGCTGGCGGCGCGCTTAACACATGCAAGTCGAACGTGAAGCCCGGGCTTGCCCGGGTGGAAAGTGGCGAACGGGTGCGTAACACGTGAGCAACCTGCCCCGAAGACCGGGATAACACCGGGAAACCGGTGCTAATACCGGATACCCTCATCATGTCGCATGGCGAGATGAGGAAATGGATTCCGCTTCGGGATGGGCTCGCGGTCTATCAGCTTGTTGGTGGGGTAATGGCCCACCAAGGCTACGACGGATAGCTGGTCTGAGAGGATGTCCAGCCACACTGGGACTGAGACACGGCCCAGACTCCTACGGGAGGCAGCAGTGGGGAATCTTGCACAATGGGCGAAAGCCTGATGCAGCGACGCCGCGTGCGGGATGACGGCCTTCGGGTTGTAAACCGCTTTCAGCAGGGACGATTATGACGGTACCTGCAGAAGAAGCCCCGGCCAACTACGTGCCAGCAGCCGCGGTAATACGTAGGGGGCAAGCGTTGTCCGGATTTATTGGGCGTAAAGAGCTCGTAGGCGGTTTGGTAAGTCTGGTGTGAAATCTCCACGCTCAACGTGGAGGGGCCACCCGATACTGCCATGACTGGAGTCCGGTAGAGGAGTGTGGAATTCCCGGTGTAGCGGTGAAATGCGCAGATATCGGGAGGAACACCCGTAGCGAAGGCGGCACTCTGGGCCGGTACTGACGCTGAGGAGCGAAAGCGTGGGGAGCAAACAGGATTAGATACCCTGGTAGTCCACGCCGTAAACGTTGGGCACTAGGTGTGGGGCTCTATCGACGGGTTCCGTGCCGAAGCTAACGCATTAAGTGCCCCGCCTGGGGAGTACGGCCGCAAGGCTAAAACTCAAAGGAATTGACGGGGGCCCGCACAAGCGGCGGAGCATGTGGCTTAATTCGATGCAACGCGAAGAACCTTACCAAGGCTTGACATGCTGGGTAATCCGTGGAAACACGGTGATCCTTCGGGATCCAGCGCAGGTGGTGCATGGCTGTCGTCAGCTCGTGTCGTGAGATGTTGGGTTAAGTCCCGCAACGAGCGCAACCCCTGTCCGATGTTGCCACTGGGTAATGCCAAGCACTCTTCGGAGACTGCCGGTGCCAAACCGGAGGAAGGTGGGGATGACGTCAAGTCAGCATGCCCCTTACGTCTTGGGCTGCACACATGCTACAATGGCCGGTACAAAGGGTTCCGAACCCGCGAGGGTGGGGTAATCCCAAAAAGCCGGTCTCAGTTCGGATCGCAGTCTGCAACTCGACTGCGTGAAGTCGGAGTCGCTAGTAATCGCAGATCAGCATTGCTGCGGTGAATACGTTCCCGGGCCTTGTACACACCGCCCGTCACACCACGAAAGTCGGCAACACCCGAAGCCGGTGGCCCAACCTTAGGGAGGGAGCCGTCGAAGGTGGGGTTGGCGATTGGGGTGAAGTCGTAACAAGGTAGCCGTACCGGAAGGTGCGGCTGGATCACCTCCTTTCTAAGGAGCCAACTGCTCGGCGCCCGAAGCGTTCGTCTTTGGGAATCACGCCGGGGAGCTCCTACGTCGATCACTGGCTATTCGTGTCATGCAGAATCACCCGACAGCCGTATCTCTACACATACCGCCGAGGGACCTGCACGATCGGCGCATCACTGTTCCGTTTTGAGGGAGTCGCAAACGACGCCGGCCTTGGCCGGCGTCTACTGCGCGCTCCGGCCCTCCTGCCCCCCGATGCCCATCCGGCGCCGGCCCGGCAGTGGCCACGGGGCGGAACCCACGGGTTCCCGCCTCAGTCGACCTTTGAGAACTGCATAGCGAGCACGAGCATCAATGTAAATTCGTCGTGTTTTAGAACGACAATTGTTATCCCAAGCTACAAAGAGCCAACGGTGGATGCCTTGGCGCCAGATGCCGATGAAGGACGTGGGTGGCTGCGAAAAGCCACGGGGAGCTGCCGACCGAGCTTCGATCCGTGGATGTCCGAATGGGGAAACCCGGCTGGGGTCATGCCCAGTCACCCCTGCCTGAATAAAATAGGGCAGAGGGAGGGAACCGGGTGAATTGAAACATCTCAGTAACCCGAGGAAGAGAAAGCAAAAGCGATTCCCTGAGTAGCGGCGAGCGAAACGGGACGAGCCTAAACCTTCGTAGTGGTACAGCCTGCCGGCGATGCTGCGAAGGGGTTGTGGGACCTACCAGAAGGGGTGGCAGACCCTTCAAGGAGTTATCAAGTCGATAGTCAGCAGAAGCGCTCTGGAAAGGCGCGCCGTAGACGGTAATAGCCCCGTACGCGAAGACTAACGACCTCCTGGTGGTGTTCCCGAGTAACACGGGATCCGGGAAAGCCCGTGTGAATCTGCGAGGACCACCTCGTAAGGCTAAGTACAAGCTGGCGACCGATAGTGCACGAGTACCGTGAGGGAAGGGTGAAAAGTACCCCGGGAGGGGAGTGAAATAGAACCTGAAACCGTTGGCTTACAAGCAGTCAGAGCGTCGTGAGGAGTTTTCGAATTCCTCGCCGTGATGGCGTGCCTTTTGAAGAATGAGCCGGCGAGTTACCGTTTGTGGCGAGGTTAACCCGAGAGGGGGAGCCGGAGCGAAAGCGAGTCTGAATAGGGCGCAGAGTCGCAGGCGGTAGACCCGAAGCCGAGTGATCTAGCCATGGGCAGGTTGAAGCGAGGGTAAGACCTCGTGGAGGACCGAACCCACCAAGGTTGAAAACTTGGGGGATGACCTGTGGTTAGGGGTGAAAGGCCAAGCAAACTCGGTGATAGCTGGTTCTCCCCGAAATGCATTTAGGTGCAGCGTCGCGTGTTCAGTATCGGAGGTAGAGCACTGAATGGTCTAGGGGGCCTACAAGCTTACCGAAATCAATCAAACTCCGAATGCCGATACTCCAGAGCGCGGCAGTGAGACCATGGGGGATAAGCTTCATGGTCGAGAGGGAAACAGCCCAGAACGCCAGCTAAGGCCCCAAATTCTACGCTCAGTGGCAAACGATGTGGGATTGCCCAGACAGCCAGGAGGTTGGCTTAGAAGCAGCCACCCTTGAAAGAGTGCGTAACAGCTCACTGGTCGAGTGATCCTGCGCGGACAATGTAACGGGGCTCAAGCGTAGAGCCGAAGCTGCGTCATCTAATTTATTAGATGGGTAGGGGAGCGTCGATCTCAGCTGTGAAGCCGTCGCGTAAGCGGCGGTGGAGCGTGGTCGAGTGCGAATGCCGGTATGAGTAGCGAAAGAGGGGGGAGGAACCCCTCCGCCGAATGCCCAAGGGTTCCTGGGGAAGGCTCATCCGCCCAGGGTTAGTCGGGAGCTAAGGCGAGGCCGAAAGGCGTAGTCGATGCACAACAGGTTGATATTCCTGTACCACCGTGTCCGCGCCAACCCCAATTGTGTGCTGGCTGGAGGCTGTCTTCGGACGAATCCGGTACCAGATGCCGGCGGGGAGCGAAGGGGGGACGCAGGAGGGTAAGTCAACCCGGGCGATGGTTGTCCCGGGGTAAGCGTGTAGAGGGTCCGATAGGTAAATCCGTCGGGCACATACCTTGAGACGCGATGCCGAACCGATTCAGGTGAAGTGACTGATCCCATGCTGCCGAGAAAAGCCTCTAGCGAGTTGGCACGGTGCCCGTACCCCAAACCGACGCAGGTGGGCAAGTAGAGAATACTAAGGCGATCGGGAGAACTCTGGTTAAGGAACTCGGCAAATTACCCCCGTAACTTCGGAAGAAGGGGGGCCTCGGTAGGGTGAGGGACTTCGCGTCCTGAGCTCGAGGAGGCCGCAGAGACCAGGGCCAAGCGACTGTTTACTAAAAACACAGGTGCGTGCTAAGCCGTAAGGCGATGTATACGCACTGACGCCTGCCCGGTGCCGGAAGGTTACGGGGAAGGGTTAGCCGCAAGGCGAAGCTCTGAACCTAAGCCCCGGTAAACGGCGGCCGTAACTATAACGGTCCTAAGGTAGCGAAATTCCTTGTCGGGTAAGTTCCGACCTGCACGAATGGCGTAACGACTTGGCTACTGTCTCAACCAGAGACCCGGCGAAATTGCACGACGAGTAAAGATGCTCGTTTCCCGCACTAGGACGGAAAGACCCCGTGGACCTTTACTGCAGCTTGATGTTGGGTTTCGGTACGGATTGTGTAGGATAGGTGGGAGTCTAGGAAGCCGGGGCGTTAGCTTCGGTGGAGACGCCGTTGAAATACCACCCTGTTCGTATTGGAACTCTAACCAGGGCCCGTAATCCGGGTCTGGGACAGCGTCAGGTGGGCAGTTTGACTGGGGCGGTCGCCTCCTAAAGAGTAACGGAGGCGCCCAAAGGTTCCCTCAGCCTGGTCGGCCATCAGGCGTTGAGTGCAAAGACACAAGGGAGCTTGACTGCGAGACCAACAAGTCGAGCAGGTACGAAAGTAGGGCTTAGTGACCCGGCCGTGGCATGTGGAAGCGCGGTCGATCAACGGATAAAAGGTACCCCGGGGATAACAGGCTTATCTTGCCCAAGAGTCCACATCGACGGCAAGGTTTGGCACCTCGATGTCGGCTCGTCGCATCCTGGGGGTGAAGCATCTCCCAAGGGTTGGGCTGTTCGCCCATTAAAGCGGTACGCGAGCTGGGTTTAGAACGTCGCGAGACAGTTCGGTCCCTATCCAGTGCGGGCGTAGGAGATTTGAGGGGAGCTGTCCCTAGTACGAGAGGACCGGGACGGACGCAGCTCTCGTGTGCCAGTTGTTCCGCCAGGAGCACGGCTGGTTGGCGACCTGCGGAAGGGATAAGCGCTGAAAGCATCTAAGCGCGAAACCCGCCTCGAGATGAGATCTCCCACCGGGTTAACCGGGTAAGGCCCCTGGAAGACGACCAGGTTGATAGGCCGGAGGTGTAAGCACGGTGACGTGTTCAGCCGACCGGTACTAATCGGCCGAGGGCTTGGGATCTTTGTTGCTTGTGCTCGCTATGGAGTTCTTGAAGGTCGACAGACCTTTTGAAATTCTGGTTTTGAAATTCAGGTTTCCGGTGGCAATTGCGGCGGGGAAACACCCGTTCCCATTCCGAACACGGAAGTGAAGACCGCCCGCGCCGATGGTACTTGGGGGGCAGCCCCCTGGGAGAGTAGGTCGCCGCCGGGATTTCTCGAACGAAGGGGCATCGTCATCGGTGCCCCTTCGTCGCGTCTCCGGTGCGGTGGCTCGATTCTGTACGCTCGACGACCCGCACCGACCCCGGTGAGACCCCCAGTAGGAATGGTTGGAACGTGGCCGAAGGACGCGCGCGCGGCGGCGAGAGCCGCAAACCGAGCGGAAGCAAGGGCCGGACGTCGTCCGGTGGCGCCGCGCGCGGCGGCGCATCCAGCGGTCGGGGTGGCAAGCCGGTCGCTCGCGGCGGGAAGCCCGCTCCCCGCGGCGCCAAGCCGGAGTCGCGGGCCGCGGAGCCGGGCGGGCCGCGGCGGGAAATCCGCGTCGCGCACGACCTCGTCGACTTCCCGGACCGCGAAGCCGCCGGCCCGGGGCGCCAAGCCGGCCGCTCGGGGTGCCCGGCCGGAGGAACGCGGGAAGCCGTCGCCGCGGGGCACCACCCAGCCCGCCCGGTCGAAGTCGACCGCGCGTGGCGCGAAGCCGGCGTCGAGCTCCAGCCGCCGGCCGGAGCGGAGCGGGCCGTCGGGGCGGGGCCGGGCCGGCGGCGAACGCAGCCCGGACCGGAGCTCGGACCGCAGCACCGACCGCAAGCCGGGCCGACCGAGGCCGGGTGGGTCGGGCGCGTCGTCGGGCTCGCGGCGGGGCATCGTCGGGCTCGCGCGGCGCACCGTCCGGCGCCCGGGGCGCGCCCCGCGGTCGCAAGCCGGCCGGACCGTCGGACCGCCGGCCCCGCATCACCGACGTGCGCCCGTCGGGCGCGTCGTGGCGGCCCGATCGATCGAGTGACCGGGCGGCCGCCGATCCGGCGCTCGACGGTCCCGAGCCGCGGGTGCGCAAGCCCTCGACCCGTGAGCCCGCACCCCTCCGAGTCGTGCGGGGCAAGCCCGGCGCTCGGGCCGCCGCCGCGAAGCCGCCGGCGACGAAGGCCCAGGCCCGCAAGCGGGCGAAGCCGGTTCCCGACGCGGGACCGGTGCCGCGCCGCGCCCGCGGTCCGGCACCCGGCGCGGTGCGCGACGAGTTCCTGAAGCTCGGTGGCCCGCGGGGCGCCAAGCTCTACGGCCAGCTGGTCAAGGCCGCCGACGCGCTGGCCGCCGACCGTGAGCGGGATGCGATCCGGCTGCTGCGGCCGCTCCGCGCCGCGCTGCCGCAGTCGGCGACGGTTCACGAGCAGCTCGGGCTCGCCCTGTACCGGGCCGGTCGCTTCGACCAGGCCGCCGAGGAGCTCGAGCAGTACGTCGCGCTGTACGGCGCCGTCGACCAGCACCCGGCGCTGATGGACTGCTACCGCGCGCTGCGCAAGTGGAAGCGGATCGAGACCCTCTGGGCCGAGCTGGGCGAGACCTCACCGGCGGCCGAGGTCGTGACGGAGGGTCGGATCGTCCTCGCCGGCAGCCTGGCCGATCGGGGCCGGATCAAAGAGGCCGTCTCGGTGCTCGAGCGACGCGCGAACGACGTGAAGAACGTCAAGGAGCATCACCTGCGGCTCTGGTACGCACTGGCCGATCTGCAGGAGCGGGCCGGCAACCTGCCCCGGGCGCGGGCGCTGTTCGAGCGCATCAGCCGCGACGACCCGTCGTTCGCCGACGTCGCGGAGCGGCTCAGCTCGCTGGGGTGACCCCGGCCGCGCTGGCCTCGGTTGCGGGCGTCGCGGACGGGTTCCGGTGCGGGCGGCGGGGCCTGCACCCGTGACGGGAAGCTTCCACCGCGGATCCGGGTGATGAGGCCGTCGATGGCGACGCCGGTGAGCACGACGATGACGACGTCGGCCGGGAGCGCGAAGCCGCGACGTCGCGTACACCGTCGCCGCGATGAACGTGACGAGGACGAGCTGGGCGACGAGCGGGACGAGCGCTCACCCGCCGGCGCCAGGTGAGCCAGCCGCCGAACGCGGCGAGCGGGAGCATCACCCAATAGGTCCAGAGCCCGGCCCGGGCCGCCCAGTAGCGGACGGAGCTCTCCGGTGCTCAGCCGCAATGTTCTGGTACGGGCGGTAGACCTGCCAGATGCGCCCGACGCGCGCCGCGACGACCACCGGCAGCCGGTCGGCATGGTCCCGCATGTAGCGCAGGCCCATGTCCCGGTACGCCCGCGCGACCTCGGACTCGTCACCGCTCGGGTCGCCCGCGGGCAGCGCGTGTACCAGAGCCCGATGTACCGCCCCGAGTAGACCTCGGGGCAGTTCGCGAACGCGAGGACCGCGTCACCGTTCGACGAGACGATGATCGGTTCTCGGAACGTCGTGAGGTTTCGGATCGTCCACGGCGCCATGGTGGCCGCGGTGGCCAGACCCGCGATGAGCAGGAGCTCCAACCGCTTGCGCCACGTCAGCGCGCCCATCAACACGATGAGCGGGAGGGTGAGGAACGCGACGAGGACGATGGCTTCGCCGCGGGTGAGCGTCGCGAGCGTGATCGAGACGCCGAGCAGGACGGCGCTGAGGGGAGTCGGGCGATCGCGCAGCCGGTAGGCCGCGAGCAGCGTCAGCCCGATCGTCAACGCGAACAGGCCTTCGGGGAACAGGATGCCGTCGATCATCCAGAGGTTGGGATACGCGGCGGCGAGGAACGCGGCGATGAGTCCGGCTCGATTCCCCCCGAGACGCCGTCCCACCAGTCCGAGGACCAGGACGACGCCGGCCCCGATCACGCAGCTCGTGACGCGGTGGGCGAAGTAGCTCTCGAACCCGAGGAACGAGCTGATCGACAGCACGATCGGGTACAGCGGGGGATGGAACGCGGTCGGCGACGTACCGTCGGGATCTCGCCCAGACGTCGGGATTGGCGAAGCCGTGACCGTGGGCCAGGAAGTTGGCCTGCTGGTGGTAGAAGAACGGATCCCCGATAGTGTGCGTGCACCGGGCTGACGCGCGTGATGTAGACGAGTCGCCACGCCAATCCGGCCAGGACGATCAGGAGGAGCAGGATCCAGAAGCGCCGCGCCTCGGCGTGCGTGCCGGTCTTCGCGCCGAGCCGCCCCGTGCATCGCCACTGGCGACCTCTCTGATCCCGGTAGAACTGCGAGAAGGTAGCAGTCGAGTTGCCGCAATCTGTCGCAGCCCGGCCCGAGCAGGCCGGGATGACGTGACTTGACGCCACCCGGCATGCCGACTGAGATATCGCCTTCTCTTGGGGGAAATGCGTGACCGCGTCGCCAGCAGAATCGTCCGGTCACCGCGGCCCGCTCTGGCTCGTCGTGGCGATGGTTGCGTTGCTGGTCGTCGGGCTCGGGATCGATCAGGTGGCCAGCGGATTCCGCACCGCCCGCCGCCCCGGCGGACCCGTCGATCCCAACTCCGTGGTCACCGGCGCCGGGATCGCCTTCCGGTGTCGCAACCCCGGGAACTGCTGGTGGCTGCAGGCGGTTCCCGCGTTCCACACCTGGAACATCACCCGCGTCGTCAACGGCGATGCCGCGCTCATGGCCAATCTGGGGCGGGTTACCGTCGCGTCCGGCACCACGATCACGGTCCAGATGCGAGGTGACCGGCTGAGCTTCTTTGTGAACGGCAGGGCGCGGCGCTCGATCACTGACGCGTCGCTGCGCGACGAGCGGGGGGCCGGACTCGTGCTCGCCGCCAGTGATCGGACCGCGCTCGCCCACTGGTCCGACTTCTCCGTCGCCAGTGCCACCGGCACGAGCACCGACGGGTTCGAGCGAGCCGACGCCGACCAGCTCGGCACGACCGCTACCGGCGACGAGTGGCGAGCCGGTGCGGGGCCAGTGGGGGATTCGGGACGGCCAGGCATCGGTGATCCGCTCCGTGCCCGCCGGCTGGAACATGGCGCTGACCGACGTGGGCGGCGCCGAGCGCGTCTCGGTCACGATGACCACCGGGCCCCGGCCGAGCACCGTCGACGACGACTTCGCGCGCGCCGAGCTCGTCGACCACGCCTCGGGAATGCCACGACCGGCCAGCGGTGGCGGGCTCGTCGCGGGGTCTGGGGGATCCGCGACGGCGCGGCGTACGTCGCCCGGCCGTCGCCGACCGTCAACCTGGCTCTGGTCCAGGGTGGCGCAGCCGACGGACGGGTCGAGGCGACGATGCCCGAGGTCCGGCCCGGTTCGGGCATCGCGTTCCGTTGCCGGGGACCGGGAAACTGCTGGCGGATCGAAGCCGTGCCCGCATTCGGGACCTGGAACCTGGTGAAGGTCGTGCGCAACCGCGAGGAGGTCGTGGCCCACTTCGGCGGTGCCCCGGTCGCGGGAGCGAACATCGCGGTCGAGATGCACGGGCCGCGCCTGCGCCTCTTCGTCGGGGGCGAGCTGCAGAAGGCGGTGCGCGACACGGCGCTGCGCGATGTTCCGGGCGTCGGGCTGTGGCAGACGTCGGGGAAGGGTGCCGGTGCCGCGCGCTGGAGCGGATTCCGGGCCGTGCCCGAGGACGTCCGCACCTCCGCGACGACGGAGGTCCGGCCCGTGACCGCGACGACCACGATCGAAGGAAGGGCCGGCCGTCGCGGCACCGGCGCGGTTCCCGTGCTTCGAGGGCCTGCGCGCGTTCGCCGCGCTCTCCGTGCTGCTGTACCACGTGTTCCTCGCCACCACCCCCGACTGGGTGAGCACCTGGGCCTGGGACTGGATCGACCGGCTGGGCAGCTTCGGCGTCTGCGTGTTCTTCCTCATCTCGGGCTTCCTGCTGTACCGACCGTTCGTCATCGGCCACTTCGAGGGGCGACCGCACCCGAGCCTCCGGGAGTTCTGGAAGCGCCGGTTCACGCGCATCTTCCCGGCGTACTGGTTGGCGCTCTCCGTCTCGGTGTACATCTTCGGCGTCAACTCGATCCGCGGGAACTGGCTCGACGCGGTCACGTTCTACGGCCTGCTGCAGAGCTACCGCGGCGGGCTATCCGCTCCTCGGCATGGACGTCGCGTGGTCGCTCGTGATCGAGGTCAGCTTCTACCTGGCGTTGCCGTTCCTGGCGATGGGCATCCGGGCGTTCTCGGCTTCGGACAGCTCCTTGCACCGCAAGCTCAAGGTCCAGCTGGTCGGGCTCGCGGTCATCTACTGCCGCCGCGGTCGTCACGCGGATCTGGTGGTGGTGGATCCTCGGCACGCAGCGGGTGGAGAAGGGCACGTGGTTCCCGCTCGGGCAGATCCCCGCGTGGCTCATCGGGTACCTGGACTGGTTCGCGCTCGGCATGCTCCTGGCGGTCGGGCAGCGCGTGGCTCGCGATGGGCGGAGGGCTCCCGTGGATCGCGCGGGCGCTCGCCCGATCCCCGTTGGCGTGCTGGCTCCTCGCGCTCGAGCTCTACTGGGTCGCGCTCCAGCTCCACCTCGGGGAGCCGTTCTCGAAGGGGAACGGATGGCAGGCGCTCGGGCTGTTCGCGTTGCACGGCGCCGTGGCGTTCTTCTTCATCTATCCCGCGGTGTTCGGCCCCCAGGAACGCGGCGCGTATCCGCGGCCATGTTGCAGAGCCGCGTCATGGTGTACCTCGGCGTCATCTCGTACGGGATCTACCTGTGGCACAAGCCCTACACGGAGCTCGCGCAACGCTGGGCCGGCGACGGCGCGATCTCCAACGACTTCTTCACCCAGCTCGCGGTGATCTTCGGGTTGACCGTGATCACCGCGTCGCTGAGCTACTACCTGCTGGAGCGACCGCTGATCGACTGGTCGCGGGGCAAGAAGCGCCGCCGGAAGCCCGCCGACCCCGAGAGCCGCCCGCGAGCGCCCCGGTCGAACCCGCTGCCCTGACCCTCGCGGGGTGCCTGGGAACGGCCGTACCGCCGCGGTTATCGTCTCGCGCCTTGCCCGCCGAGCCAGACACCCAGCCACGCCCGGCGCGCTTCGGTCCGTGGCGCCGCGAGGCCGGCGCGTTCCTGGAGCTGTTCGCGCTCTGCGGGATCGCCCTGACCCAGCCGGCGCTCTCGATCCTGCGCAAGAACCCGGCGATCTTCGTCGCGCAGGGCACCACCGGCACCCAGCTGGTCCTCCTCACGATCGGCCTCGTGGTCGGCGCGCCGCTCGCGCTCTGGGCGGCCGAGGTCGTCGTCGGTCTCGTGCTCCCGACGATCCGCCGCTGGGTGCACCTCGTGTTCGTCGGCGGGGTCGTCGCCGCGATCGGTGTGCAGGTCCTGAAGAAGCAGACGCACTTCGGCGCGGGTGTGCTGCTGGTGGGCGGGATCGTCATCGGCATCGTCGGCGCGGTCCTGGTGTTCCGCTTCGACGTCGTCCGGCTCTGGCTGCGCTTCCTCGCGGTCGCGCCGGTCATCTTCGCGTTCCTCTTCCTGATCTCCGCGCCGGTGTCGACCGTCGTCTTCAACTCGGGCGAGACGGCGGCGAGCGGCGCGACAGGTCGGGAAGCCGAGCCGCGTCGTCATGGTGGTCATGGACGAGTTCCCGCTCGAGTCGCTGCTCGACGGGACCGGCAAGATCGACGCCGCGCTCTATCCGAACTTCGCCAAGCTCGCGAGCGGGTCGACGTGGTATCGCAACGATGCGACCGTCGCGCCGTACACCGAGGCCGCGGTGCCGGCGATCCTCACCGGCCGGCTGCCGAAGGATCCCGGTCTCGTGCCGGTCGCGGCGAGCTATCCCGAGAACCTGTTCACGTTGCTGGGCGACAAGTACCGCCTCAACGTGCACGAACGCATCACCCGTCTGTGCCCGTCGAGCCTCTGCACGCAGACGCGACGCGACCAGGCGCGCACCTCGGGAGGCTTGCGCCGGCTGGTGCGCGAGACGCTGAGCCTCTGGGCTGACGACGCATCGCCCGAGCGGCAGCCGACCCAGATCAACCTCGGGAAGATCGCCGATGCGAACCAGCGCGCGTTCGCCACCGGTCGGCAGTTCGTCGCGTCGTTGCAGCCGGCGACGCGACCACAGCTCGACTACCTCCACATCCTGTTGCCGCACCAGGGTTGGCACTACATCGGCACGGGGCAGGACTACGAGCAGACCGGGGTCGCGCCCGGTCTCGTCTACTACTCGTGGACGTCGCCGTGGTCGGCGCTGACCGGCAAGCAACGTCACCTGCTCCAGCTCCAGGCGGCCGACACGTTGTTGGGCCAGATCGTCGCCAAGCTCAAGAGCTTCGGTGAGTACGACTCGTCGCTCGTCGTCGTCACCGCCGATCACGGGGTCGCGTTCGACGACGGCGACTCGTTCCGCGGGGTCTCGGCGCAGAACTACCCGCAGATCATGTGGACACCACTGTTCGTCAAGCAGCCCGGTCAGGTCGCGGGGAAGGTCGATGATCGCCGGGTCCGCTCCATCGACGTGCTCCCGACGATGGCCGATCTCCTGCACACCAAGATCCCGTGGAAGATCGACGGCAAGTCCGTGCTGGGTCAACCGACGCCGGACGGTCCGCGCCAGATCTTCGAATGGGATCTCAACGTGCTGCAGCCGCCGCCGGGCTCGAAGTACATCCGGGTCGACGGTCCGGCCGGCTTCGCCGAGGCGATCAAGGGCCAGGCGACGGACGCGACCGGGGATCCGAGGCTGCGGCTCTACCGGATCGGGCCCCGGGGCGCCCTCATCGGGCTCCAGGCCGAACCCCTGATCACGGCGGGAGCCCGGGGGGTCAGCGGGACCCTCGAGAACCGCGAGCCAGTACCGCCAGGTCCGGGTGGCGGCGCGGCGTACCCCGTGGCTCTACGCCCAGGGCGAGATCCACGTCCGGCGAGGTGGGCCGGGACCTGGCGGTCGTGGTGAACGGAGTGGTCGCCGGCGTGGCGCAGACGGCGGTGATCCCCGGTGTCGCCGATCGCACCCGGTATTGGAGCCTCCTCGCACCCGAGCGCCTTCCGGGACGGCGCGAACGACGTCGCGGTCTACGAGGTCGTCGGACCGCCGGACGCGCCCCGGCTCGTCCCGGTCCGGCTCGGGGGCTGAACGTGGGCCGCAGAGACCGTGACCGCGGCGCCCGGGAGGCGGCAACGGACCGTGACCGCGCACGCGGATTGACTCACGTTCCGTGGTGCTACCCTGGCCGCTCCCGGTTGACGGGGCGTGCGGGCACACGGACAACGGGTGCGTCGGGCGGGTTGGTGTACTTCGGGACTCAATGGGGGGTGGCGTCTCATGCTGGCGTATCTCGATGCGAACTCGGGAAGCTTGATCGCTTCGGCTATTGCGGCAGGCTTTGCCGGCATCGCCGTGGTGTTCAAGCTCGGGTGGAGCCGGACAATTACTTTCTTGTCGCCGAAGCGGCGACGGGCCGCGAAGGCCGAGCTAGCTTCAACTTCCGACGACACGTAAGCCCGTTCGCCACTAGGCGCAGCGAAAGGCAAGTCCCCTGACGTCGAGCCGCGAGCCCGGGTCGTTCCGCGACCCCGCAACGACCGTCTTCTACTCCGATGGTCACGTGTACCGCGGGCTCGATGCCACCGCGGCCGCCGACTGGGAGCAGCTGAGCGGCACCAAGTTCTTCCCGGAGCTGCTCGCGTCGGGTGCGGTCGTGCAGACGACCCTCGTCGAACCCGCGAACGTTCCGGCTCGACGCGCCCGGTGAATACGCCGCGGTGCTCGAGCACGAGCTCATCCCGTTCATCTCGTACCCGTACGAGTGGACGTTCGAGATGCTCCGCGACGCGGCGATCGTGCATCTCGAGATCCTCCTCGCCGCGCTCGAGGAAGACGTCACGATGAAGGACGGCTACGCCTTCAACGTGCAGTTCCAGGGCGTCACGCCGGTCTTCATCGACATCGGCTCGTTCGAAGGCGCCAAGGGTGGTCCGTGGATCGGCTACCGGCAGTTCTGCCAGACGTTCCTGTACCCCTTGATGCTCGAAGCGCACCTCGGCATCCCGTTCCAGCGCTACCTGCTCGGTCATCTCGACGGCCTCGAGCCCACCGAGATGCGGCGCATCTTCTCCGGCATGAAGCGGTTCAAGAAGGGCGTGTTCCGCCACGTCTACCTGCACAGCGTCGCGGAGAGCCGCGTGACGCAGGGCGGCCAGAAGATCAACGACGACCTCAAAAAGTCCGGGTTCGGCAAGGAGCTCGACGAAGGCCACGGTCACGAAGCTCCTGAAGCTGGTGCGCAAGCTCCGCTCCAAGCGCGCCGACTCCGGCTGGAAGGCATACCGCGACACCTGCTCGTACAGCGACGAGGACCGCGCGGTGAAGGAGCGGTTCATCCGGTCGGTGCTCGAGGGCGCGCCGTTCGATCTCACGTGGGACCTCGGGTGCAACGACGGCGTGTACTCGCGGATCGTGGCCGAGCAGGGCGGATCGGTCGTCGCGGTGGACTCCGACGACGTGACCGTCGACGTGCTCTACCGGGCGCTGCGCACCGACGGCGTCGCCAACGTGCTCCCGCTCGTGATGAACCTCGTGGACCCGTCGCCGGCGCGTGGTTGGCGCGGCCAGGAACGGCGCGCGTTCACCGATCGGAGCCGGCCCGACCTCGTGCTCGCGCTCGCGCTCGTCCACCACCTGGCGATCGCGGCCAACGTGCCGTTGCCCGACGTGGTCGACTGGCTGGCGTCGCTCGCCGACACCGTGGTCGTCGAGTTCGTCGAGCCGCACGATCCGATGGCCGAGCGGCTGCTGGGCAACAAGCCCGCCGGGATGTTCCCGGACTACAACCTCGACACCTTCGTCGGGTTGTTGGAGCAGCACTTCTCGATCGAGCAGCGCGAGACGCTGCCGAGCGGCAGTCGCACGCTGTTCTTCGTCCGACGACGCTGATGGCGTGCCCGAGATCCTCGCTCAGGGGGTCTACGCCATTACGGGGTCGGAGACGAAGCCTGTGGTGCGTCGCGTGAGGGTGCGTGGGGGGTGACCCACGGCGCGAGCTGCTTCACCATCCAGCGGCCGACGAACGCCGCCGACTGCGGGGTGAAGTGCACGCCGTCGGACTGGATCGGGTCCATGCCGTGGAGCGCCCGCTGGAACTTTCCGGTCGGCGCGAGCAGGTGGTTCAGGTCCGGCACCGACAGCGAGTCGCCGAGCTCGACGTCCAGCTTCTTCAAGATCGAGTTTGCGATCTTGACCCGTTCGGGGTTGAACGACGATCGGACCGTGTTGGTGCGCTGGCCGAGGAGGCCCTGGGTGTTGAAGAAGGGAATCGTCGGGATGACGACATGCGCGCCGCCCGCGCTCACCACGTGGACCACACGCCGGATCGTCCGCTCGTAGTCGGCGTTCCACGCCGTGCTCCCGGGCGCGATCGCCTTGGTCTGGTGCGGCGGAATGACGTCGAAGAGGTCCCAGGCGCCGGAGATCGACGATGACGACGGTCGGGTCGTACTTCTTGACCTGCCGGGCCCAGTACGACCGGCCAGGGACGGAACTTCAGCGGGATGCTGAACTCCATGGTCCCGTTGACGAGCCGGTATCCGGGGTGGGCCGCGTTCACCACGTTGAATCCCGCATCCTGGATGCCCGGTGCCAGCGTCATCCCCACGGAGTCGCCCACGACCAGCACCGGGTTCGGCTGCGCCGACGGGGGCATCGACGGTGCTCGCGGCCATGGGCGACGGCTCGGACGCGGCGGTGGCTCCGATGATGATGAGGACGAGGGCGCCAGCGGCGACGGGCGTGAGGACCCGCCACTGCCGGGCGCTCATCGCGCCGCGACGGATCGGGGTCTCCAGCAGGATGAACGACGCGACGGCGACGATCAGCGTCACGCCGACCCGCACCGCGAACAACGGCCACCCGTCGAGCCCGGTGCGCTCGGGGCTGAGCACGATGTACAACGGCCAGTGCCAGAGGTACACGCCGTAGCTGATGAGGCCGAGCAAGCACAGCGGCTTCCAGCCGAGCGCCTTCGAGAGTGGTCCCGCTTCAGGATGCGCGGCTGCCGCGATGATGGCGATCACGGAGAGGCCGCAGAGCAGGAACCCACCCTCGTAGAGCCACGAGTCGCCGCCGTCGACGGTGATCCAGGTGAACGCGAGGAACGCGACGCCGAGGAACCCGACGGTCTCGAGCGCGATTCGGCCGGCCCGGGACTTCACCGGACCCCACGCGGAGAGCCCGGCGGCCAGCGCGACCCCGAGGAGCAGCGCGGTCGCTCGGGTGTCGGTGCCGTAGTAGACGCGCGACACGTCGGCCGGGTTGTAGAGCGCCCACATGAGGATGGTGGAGCCCGCCGCGAGCACCAGCGAGACCACGAGGATGGCGCGGGCCGTCGCGTGGCGGAACAGGGCCAGGATGCCGACGAAGATGAGCGGCCAGAGCAGGTAGAACTGCTCCTCGATGGCGAGGCTCCAGGTGTGCTCGAACGGCGACGGCGACTGGAACATCGCCCAGTAGTCCTGCCCGGCGAAGATCGACCGCCAGTTGGCGACGTAGAAGAGGCTGGCCAGCCCGTCACCCCGGATTCGAGCGAGCTCACTGGGCTCGGCGAACACCAGGCAGTAGATCGCCACGCCCACCATGACGCCGGCGAACGCCGGGAGCAGGCGCCGCGCCCGCCGGGACCAGAAGCCGCCGAGCCCGATGCCGCCGTTCTCGGTCGATTCGGCCAGCAACAGGGACGTGATCAGGAAGCCCGAGAGCACGAAGAAGAGGTCCACGCCGAGGAATCCACCGGAGAGATGGTCGCCGTGGAACAGGAGAACGCCCGCGACGGCAAGACCGCGCAGCCCATCAAGAGCCGGCATGTGCCGGATCGTTACGCGCCCCCCTGACATTGGGCCCAGTTTGGCATGCACGGTGAGTGGCCAAGCACGCGGCCTCGTGATGAGTCACGGTGAGCGTGAATGCCGACGGAGTGGGGTTGCGGGCGCGGTGGGGTGCCATCAGCGTTCATGGGCCCGGCGACTACTCTCACGCGCCGTGAACGGGGGGCAAGGGGCGGCGGAGCCGGGGGAAACGCCGGGCGAGCCGGGTGCGCTGGTTGATCGGCGGGTCCGGCGGGCGGGCCTCATCGGCGCGTTGGCTGGCCGGCATCGGGTTCCTGATCGTGCTGCTCGACGGCCGCCTCACGTTGCTGCGGTCCGGCCTCCAGAGCGACTTCTACGACCTCCAGGCGCACGCCCTGCTCGCCGGCCGGTGGAACGTTCCGATCCGCACCCTGGGGCTCGAGGGCTTCCACATCGACGGCAAGAACTACATGTACTTCGGTCCCTGGCCGGCGGTGCTCCGCCTGCCGGTCGCCGCAGTCACCCACGAGCTCGACGGGCGGCTCAGCCAGCTGTCGATGCTGGCGGCGTTCGCCGTCACGATGTGGTTCACGGTCCGCCTGCTCACCCGGATCCGGCGCCTGGTCCGGGCGGAGGCTCCGGTCACGGTGGCCGAGCTCTGGGCGATCGGCACGTTCGCCTTCGCGTCAGGGGTGGCGATTCCGCTCTTTCTCGGAACGGAGCTCGTGGTCTTCCATGAGGCCGAGCTCTGGGGCATCGCGCTCGCGCTCGGCCGCGTTCGACCTGGTGCTCGCCTACATCGACCGGCCACGCACGTGGACGCTGGTGCTCGCGTCCGGCTGCGCCACTGGCGCGGTCTTGTCGCGGCCCCCGCTCGGGGCGGGACCGGTCATCGCGCTCGGCTTGCTGGCGTTGGCGTCACTCTCGGCCCGAGGACGCACGCTCGTCGGGTTCGGCGCCGGCTCCCGCCGGGGCGCGGTCTGGGTGGTGGTCGCGGTCGATCGCGCCGATCGCCGTGTACGCCGTCATCAACTGGATGAAGTTTCAGACCCCGTTCGGCCTGCCGTTCGATCGGCAGTTCGTCACGTTCGTCAGCCCGGAGCACCGCGCGGTGCTCGCGGCGAACGGCGGTTCGCTGTTCGGCCTGCAGTTCCTGCCGACCAACTTGCTTGCAGTACTTCCGACCCGACCGGATCGACCTCGCTCCGCTCCTCCCGTGGGTCCGATTTCCCGGCGCCCCATCGATCATCGGCCATGTCAGCTACGACCGCATCACGCCCGACGACGAGTGTCGTCACGGCGATGCCGCTGCAGACGGTGCTCGCGGTGTTCGGGACTCGTGGCGGTGCTCTCACCGAGGCGAGCTCGGGAGTCGAGGACCGCCGCGCTCCGCGGCGCCGGTGATCGGCGCGGCGATCGCAACCGGCCCGGTCCTGATCTTCGGGTTCATTGCCCAGCGCTACCTCGGAGACTTCGTTCCGGTGATGGTGCTCCTCGGCATCGTCGGGCTGTACGTCGTGGTGGCGTGGTGCCAGCGGGTGGCGATCCGGACCCGCATCGCGGCCTCGGTCGCGTTCGCGCTCGTCGCATTGATCGCGATCTGGTTCGGCGTCGGCCTCGCCGTCCTGTACCAACAGGTCAGCGTGAACGACAGCTCCGGCCTTCGGGCGTTCGTGCGCAACCAGTTCGCCGGCCAACGGGTGTTCCCGGGCGGTGCGCCCGACCTCACCGTGGCCAGCCACCTTCCGGAGCGGGCACCGCTCGGGACCGTCGTGGTCGTCGGTGACTGCGGAGGCGTGTTCATCTCGAACGGATTCGCATGGCGGGCGCTCGAACGCACTCCGGCAACGGGTGGCTACCGGCTCCGGGCGACGTTCCCCGATGCGGCCGTCGCCGGGGGAGTCCGATCGCTCCGTTGCTGCGCGCCGGATCGAGCGGCGCGCCGATGATGTTCTTCTTGGAGTCCAAGCCGAACGGACGACGCATCCTCGGGTACTCCGGTCCCGATGGCCGAACCTACCGGAGCGCCGCCGTCGTGCTCCCGCCGGGTCCGCACACCGTTGATCTCGCCCTGGACGAGCGAACCCAGGAAATCGCCGGCTCGATCGACGGCCGCGAGGTGCTGCGCGTCGCGGCGATCCCGCGGTCGCGCGGATCGTCGCACCGGTGCACGATGTCGCGATCGGTGACGGCGGCGGGCGCGCCCCGGCGCCGGGACGCTTCCCGGGTGCGATCAAGACGCTGCCGCCGATCCAGACCTTGTGCCATGACCTCGAGCGCTGACGCGACCGGCGTGAGCGTCGCCGCGGCTGGCGCTCCGGGCCGCGCCGACCGAAGACGCTTCTTCGTCGCGGGCGCCGTGGGTCTCGTGCTCGCGGCGGTTGTCTTCGGGATCGTCCTGCTCGACGGCCACCTCACGCCACTGCGACTCGTCCCGCCGACGCCGTCGTTCGGTGGGAGCTTGGGCAGCTTCTACGACGCCCAGGCCCACAGCCTTCTCGGCCTCCACTGGCGCGTCCCGGCGCAGCAGCTGGGGATCGAGGGCTTCAAGATGGACGACGGGACCTACATCTACTTCGGGCCGTGGCCCGCGGTGCTGCGGCTGCCCATCGCCGCGCTCACCCATCGCTTCGACGGGCGCCTCACCCAGCTCTCGATGTTCCTCGCGTTCGTCGTCGCGCTCGGGTTCACCGTTGCGCCTGGCCTGGCGGGTGCGGTCGTTCACGCTCGGCCAGCGCGCCGTCGGCTCGTGGGAAGCGGTGGTGATCGCGGCGTTCACGTTCGTGGTCGGCACGGGATCGGTCCTGGTGTTCCTCGGCTCGAACCTCGTGGTGTTCCACGAGGCCGAGATCTGGGGCGTGGCGTGGGCGATCGGCGCGCTCGAGCTGGTGATCGCGTTCACCGTCACGCTCCGGCCGCGTCTCCTGGTGCTCGCATCACTCGTGACGCTGCTCGCGCTGTTCTCTCGCGCCGCGACCGGAGCCGGGCCGCTCGCCGCGCTCGGTCTGCTCTTGCTCGTCGCGCTCATCGGCCGGGGCCACCGGATCTTCGGAATCGACGACGGACCGGCCCTGCGGCGCATGGCGTTGCCTCTCGCGATCGCGGTGCTGGTTCCGGTCGGGCTCTACGTCGCGCTGAACCTGGTGAAGTTCGGGACTCCGCTGTCCCTGCCTTTCGACCATCAGCTGATCACGGCGTTCAACGCGACCCACCGAGCCGTGCTCCAACGGAACCACGGGACGCTGGTCGGGTCGCAGTTCGTCCCGACGAGCGTGTTGCAGTACTTCCGGCCCGACGCGATCCACTTCACCGCCAGCTTTCCGTGGGTCACGTTCCCGAACCCGGCGACCATCGTCGGCGGGGCCCGCTTCGACCAGGTGATGCCGGCGTCGAGCGTGCCGGCATCCATGCCGCTCCTGAGCGTCGCCGGGCTGCTCGGGCTCGCCGGGATCGTGACGGCCCCGCGCCACGCGCCGAAGCTCGCCGCGCTGCGCGCGCCGGCGCTGGGCGCCGCGGCGGCTTGTGTCGTCACGGTCGCGTTCGGGTTCATCGCCAACCGCTATCTCGCCGACTTCGTGCCGTTGCTGGTCCTGTCGGCGTTGGCCGGGATCTACCTCCTGATCTCCTGGACGGTGTCGCGACCGCATGGCGCCGCAGTGCGGCTCGCGTGGGTTGCGGTCGCGGGGCTGGCCGTGCTGTCGGTGTGGTTCTCGACCGGACTCACCATCGCGTGGCAACGCGGCTGGGATCCCCAGGTGCTCACCACGTCGTCCGTGTCGTCGTCGTTCCCACCGCCGGGCGATCTCGGCAACGTGCTCATCGTGGGGGACTGCGCCGCGCTCTACCGATCGAGCGGATCCGAGTGGCGGGCGTTGGAGCTCACGCCGAAGGCCGGCCGGGCGCACCTCCTGGCCACCTTCCCGACGGACCGGACGAGCGGCCGCGAGCCGCTGATGGTGAGCGGTGAGCGTGGGAACGGTCAGTACGTCTTCGTCGAGTACCGGCCCGGGAACCGGGTCGTGTTCGGGACGATCCTGCAGGGCGCGGATGTTGTGCACCGGGGCCGGCCGGTGGGCGTCGTTGCCGGCGCCCGCTACGCGCTGGACGTGGAGATCGATCCGCAGGTTCCGCAGGTCTCGGTGCTGCTCAACGGGGCGCGGGTGTTGGAGTACCTCGCGACGTCATCGGACGTCATCGAACCGGTCCGGCACGTGACGATCGGTCGCAATGACATCGGTGGTCCGGTCGCGGCGGAGTTCACCGGCCGGCTCGAGGAGCGACCGATCGCAACGCCGGATTGCCGCCGCTATCAGCGGGGCCTCACCGCGCGCAGCGCGCCGTCCGCGGGGGTCGGCTGAGCGCCGCACCCGGGTCGTTGTCCCACCCTCCCGTTACGTTGCGTTCTGCCGGCGTGACGGCGCGGCCACCTCCCCCTTTCGCTACACCACGCGCCCCGAGATGGCGCGCGACACGGAGGTCGTCATGGCCGCGAACACGCGGAGCAAGGCCAGGAGCAAGGCCCGCCGCGGTGGGGGTGCACGCGGTGAAGGAGGCGAGCGGCGCCGATCCGGAGCCCGAGGAGGCGGCGAGCCGGGTGAACCTCGTGGTCGTGCTCGGAGAGATCACGACGGCGCCCGAGGTGCGCGAGCTCGAGTCGGGGCGGCGCCTCGCCGCGCTGGCGATCCGGTCGAGTGGCGCGGACGGTCGCGCCACGCTCGGTGCCGGTCACGGTCTGGGAGCCGGCGGCCTGGGTCGAGGACCTGGCGGCCGGGACCGAGGTCGTCGTCGTCGGGGCAGTGCGGCGGCGGTTCTTCCGCATCGCCACCGGTGCCAGCGCGACCGCGGGTGGACGTCGAGGCCGCATTCATCGGCCGGGCCGGGCAGCGGCGCCAGCTCGAATGCAGCGATGCGGCGGGTCGAGGCCGCGCTGGAGGTGTTGCTGGCCTAGTGCCGGGCCGGGCTACGGACTTGGGATCGGTCGGAACACGGTGCCGGCGCCGGTGCCCTCGACGGAGAACAGCCGGATGTCGTTCTTCCCGTTCACGAACTCGAAGTCGGGGATCACCACGCCGAACCGGCGTTCCCCGGAGTCGTCCGAGAAGGTCGGCGAGACGCCGACCAGCGTGCCGTTGACCGCCACCGCGATCGTGGCGTCGACGGGGGAGGAGCCGAGCAGCAGCCCGGGGACGGTGCCGGATCCGATGTCGACGGAGGAGTACGCGCCAGGATCGTCGAGCTGCACGTTGAGCGAACCCGCCGGCCCGACCGGGAGCGCGCCCACGGTGCGACCGATGAAGTCCGCGTGCGGTCCGACCTGGTAGAGCCCCCACTTGGGGTCGGGCCGGGGTGCGAACTTCCCGGCGTTGCCGGCGAGCATCCGCTGGAAGCCGGTGCGGCCGTCGACGGTGAACTTCTTCCCGAGCGTGATGCTCTTGAACGCGACGGTTCTGGAGGTCATGAACTGCTTCTTCGTGGTGTGCCGGGGCTTGGACACCGGCGTTCCCTCGACCTTCCACGGCATGTCCACGCCGACGATGTCCGCGATGGTGGGGAGCAGGTCGATGGACTCCATGTTCACGTCGCTGACGATGCCCTCGCGCTGGTGCGGCGTCTTGATCAGGAGCGGCGCCCACATGATCTGCTCGTAGGTCTGGTCCGGGAAGGCCGCGCTCTCGATGCCGGGTCGCAGCTCCTGGTCGGGCGTGAACGCGGCGCCGTGGTCGGCCGTCACGACGATCAGGGAGTCGTCGTAGATGCCGCGGTGCTTCAGGTTGGCGACGACCTGGCCCAGGACGTTGTCGACGTACTGCACCTGGAGCAGGTGGCGCTGCCGGCCGAACTCGGCCGGGCGGGCTTCGGGACCCCAGCGGCCGGTCAGGAAGACGTGCAGTCCCGGGTCCTTGTCCGGATGCGGGTACTGCAGGCCGGACGGGTAGAAGTGCCACGGCTCGTGGGGGAGGAGGAGATGGACGAACTCGAGTGATCGGCTGGTCCGTCGTGATGTCGTCGAGGAACGTCGTCGACGCCGCGCCGGCGAGCTGGACGCGTTCTCCGACAGCACCTCGAACGCGTTCTCTCCCGGGTTGCTCGACTGCGCGATCTGCTCGTCGGTCTGGGTCTCCTCGACGAACCCGGCCTCGACCTGGCGGCGCGAGGTGTGCAGCGAGATCTGCTGGCGGTAGATGTCGATCGCGTCGTCCGAGAGCTTGCGCACGCGACGACGTGCCGCCGGCCCGCTCGCGGCACACCGACTGCGGGCACAGCGCGGTGATCACTTCGCTCGCGTGCACGTCGTATCCGCCTCCGAGGAGGGTGAAGAGGTTGTGGGGGTAGTTGGTGGCGGTGGCCTGGTCGTTCTTCGGGAAGCCCCCGGACAGGAGCGCCGGGACGGCGAACTGCGTCGACCCGCTGACGGACGTGTAGTTGCGGTACCAGGTGGCCTGGGTCGCGAGCTGGGCGAAGTTCGGGTACCGGACCGGGTCGATCTGGGCGTCCTGGCCGATGAGCGACTCGGTCGGGAACTCGTCGAAGAGCACGAAGACGATGTGGCGCGGCAGCTTCGAGCTCTGGATGTCTGCCGCGCGCGCATCGGAGGGGAACACCAGGCTCGACGTGGGTGATACGACGAGGAAGAGGACGAGGAAGATCACGGGGGCGATGCTGGCGTAGCGGGCCCACAGGCCGACCTGGCGGAAGCGGGAGTACCCGAACCCGAAGGCGAGCGCGATCACTGCGGCTCCCACCGCGAGCGCGGCGCCGCGCAGCGCGGTCGTCTGCTTCACGACGTGGATGCCGATGAGCCCGGCCAGGCCGGTGAGCACCACGACCTGGACCCACCGTCGCACGGTCGCGCCGGCGACTCGGGTCAGCGCGGCCACGGCTCCGGCAACCAGCCACGGCCCGAGCGTGACTGCGAGTGCGAAGAGCACGATCTGGGCCCGGCCTGCGCCGCGGAACACGAACGCCTCGAGATGGTTCCCGAACACGTCCAGGACCGGCTGGGCGATCGCGAAGCCGCACAGCGCGAAGATCTCGAGCTGGTAGCGCAGCTCCTGCTTCAGCGCACCGCCCGCCGGTGCGCTTTCCGAGGCCGTCAACGTCGCGGCCGCTACCGCGCGCCGTGGGAGGCGGCGATTGCCCGGAGGAAGGTCGCGCTCACCTGGGCCACGTCGGCGCCGAGCTCCCGGCGTAGGTGGGTCGACCCTCGGTGGTCGAATGCGAGGAGGAACAGCTGGTGGTCGTAGCCCGCGCCACGGTGGTGCCCCTCTGACCCTGTGACCCGTGTGGTCGCGGGCCGTGATCGATCGAGAACCCGGCGAGCATATCGACCACCCAGGGTCCCGGATCCGCGGGCCGGCGCCACTACACTCGTCTCCCGGGGTGGCGGTCCCGTCACCCCGGGTCCCAGAGAGAGCACCGGTCGGTGGCGACCTCACCGCCCGATGCGGCCACGCTCCGCGCGACGAAGCCGGAGCAAAGTGAGGCACAGTGACAGAAGCGGCATTCACCACCCGGAAGCCCGAGATGCTCAATCGGGTGGTGATCCGGTTTGCCGGCGACTCGGGCGATGGCATGCAGCTCGTCGGAGACCGGTTCACCGACGTGAGCGCAGCGTTCGGCAACGACCTCGCCACGCTGCCCGACTACCCGGCCGAGATCCGCGCCCCGGCGGGAACCATCGCCGGCGTGTCGAGCTTCCAGGTCCACATCGCGGACTTCGACATCGTGACCCCGGGCGACGTGCCGAACCTGCTCGTGGCCATGAACCCGGCCGCGCTCAAGGCGAACATCGCCGACGTACCGCCCGGGTGCGGCGATCATCGCCAACACCGACGCGTTCGAGCCGCGCAACCTGGAGAAGGCCGGCTACGTCGGCAACCCGCTCGAGGACGACACGCTCGCCGCGTACCGCGTGTACCCGGTGCCGATGACGAGCATCACGATCGAAGCCACCAAGGAGACCGGCGCGAAGCCGCGTGACGCCGAGCGCTCGAAGAACTTCTTCGCGCTCGGTCTGATCTGCTGGATGTACACCCGGCCGACCGAGCCCGTCCTCACCTGGATCGACCAGAAGTTCGCGTCGAAGCAGCTCATCCACGACGCCAACGTCGCCGCGTTCAAGGCGGGCTACAACTTCGGCGAGACCGCCGAGCTGTTCGATCACCCGTTCGAGGTCGCGCCCGCGCAGCTGCCTCCGGGCCGCTACCGCAACATCAGCGGCAACGTCGCGTTGGCGTACGGCCTGATCGCGGCGGGGCAGATGGCGAAGCTGCCGATCCTCTACGCGTCGTACCCGATCACGCCGGCGTCGGACATCCTGCACGAGCTCTCGAAGCACAAGAACTTCGGCGTGCGCACGATGCAGGCCGAAGACGAGATCGCCGCGGTCGGAGTCGCGATCGGTGGCGCGTTCGCGGGCCAGCTCGGCGTCACCGCGACCAGCGGTCCGGGCGTCGACCTGAAGTCCGAGGCGCTCGGCCTCGCGATCAGCATGGAGCTGCCGCTCGTGCTCATCGACGTGCAGCGCGGCGGTCCGTCCACCGGATTGCCGACCAAGACCGAGCAGGCCGACCTCATGCTCGCGATGTACGGCCGCCACGGCGAGGCGCCGCTGCCGATCGTCGCCGCGAAGTCGCCGAGCGACTGCTTCAACGCCGCGTTCGAAGGCGTGCGCCTGGCGCTGAAGTACCGCACGCCGGTCATCGTCCTGACCGACGGGTATCTCGCCAACGGATCCGAGCCCTGGCGGTTCCCGGACGTCGACGACCTGCCCGACATCTCCGTGCCGTTCGCCGAGGACCTGAACCACGAGCTGTCCGACGGCACCTGGGACTTCTGGCCGTACCTCCGTGACCCCGAGACGCTGGCTCGCCCGTGGGCCATCCCCGGCACGCCCGGGCTCATGCACCGGATCGGTGGGATCGAGAAGCAGGACGGCACCGGCAACGTCAACTACGACCCGGCGAACCACGAGTTCATGACCCGGCTGCGAGCCGAGAAGATCGCCCGCATCGCCAACGACATCCCGCTGGTGGAGGTCGACGACGAGACGGGCGACGCCGAGGTGCTGGTGCTCGGCTGGGGCAGCACCTGGGGTTCGGTCAAGGCCGCGGTGCGCCGCATCCGGGCCGCCGACAAGCTGGTCGCGTCGGCGCAGCTGATCCACCTCAACCCGTTCCCGCGGAATCTCGGCGAGGTGCTGGCGCGCTACCCGAAGGTGCTCGTGCCGGAGATGAACCTCGGCCAGCTCTCGCGTCTCGTGCGCGCCGAGTTCCTGGTCGATGCGCAGAGCCTCACCAAGGTGCAGGGACTCCCGTTCCGTGCGGCCGAGATCGAGACGAAGATCCTGGAGATGATCGATGGCTGACCCGGTCGCCCTGACCCGCAAGGACTTCTCGTCGGACCAGGAGGTCCGCTGGTGTCCCGGCTGCGGGGACTACTCGGTGCTCACCGCACTCCAGCTCCTCATGCCCGAGCTGGGCGGGAAGCCGGAGAACCAGGTGTTCGTGAGCGGCATCGGCTGCTCGAGCCGGTTCCCCTATTACATGAACACCTACGGCGTGCACAGCATCCACGGCCGCGCGCCGGCGGTGGCCACCGGCATCGCGGTGGCGCGACCCGACCTCGACGTGTGGGTCGTCACCGGTGACGGCGACGGGCTCTCCATCGGCGGCAACCACCTGATCCACGCGTCTGCGCCGGAACGTGAACTTCACGATCCTGCTGTTCAACAACCAGATCTACGGCCTCACCAAGGGTCAGTACTCGCCGACGAGTGAGATCGGGAAGGTCACGAAGAGCTCGCCGTTCGGTTCGCTCGACCACCCGTTCAACCCGCTCGCGTTGGCGCTCGGCGCCGAGGCCACGTTCGTCGCCCGCACCCACGACATGGACCGCAAGCACATGCAAGAGGTCTTCCGCCGCGCGCACGAGCACAAGGGCGCGGCGTTCGTCGAGATCTACCAGAACTGCAACGTGTTCAACGACGGTGCGTTCTCGGCGATCCTCACCAAGGACAACCGGCCCGAGATGCTGATCGAGCTCAAGCACGGCGAGCCGATCCGCTTCGGCGCCGAGAAGGACAAGGGCGTGCGGCTCAACATCTACGGCGAGGCGGAGATCGTCGACATCGCCGAGGTGGGGGAGGACGCGGTGCTGATCCACGACGAGCACCGCACCGACCCGAGCGTCGCGTTCGCGCTGTCCCGCCTGGCCGATCACCCGATCGTGCCGACGCCGGTCGGTGTGTTCCGAGCTGTGCAGCGCCCGAGCTACGAGTCCGAGGTCCAGCTGCAGCTCGCCGCCGCGCAGGAACAGCGCGGTCCCGGCGACCTGAAGTCGCTGATCAGTGGGCCGAGCGTCTGGGAAGTCAGCGAAGGCGCGAGCAACTAGCCCTACGTCGGGAGGAACCATGATCGAACCACTGCCCGGGCTGCCGGAGGGTGTGATCGGGTTCCGGGCGGTCGGCAAGATCGAGGCTTCCGATTACACGAAGGTGCTGATCCCCGCAGTCGAGCAGGCCGCCGCGGTCGGTGGCGTGCGGCTCGTCCTGGTGTACCCGAAGTTCGAGGGTATTTCCGGTGGCGCGGCGTGGCAGGACATGAAGCTCGGGTTGGAGCACCTGAAGGAATGGAAGAAGACCGCGCTCGTCACCGACATCGAGTGGATCAGCCACGCCACCTCGATGTTCGCGTGGCTGACTCCCGGCGACGTGCGCGTCTTCCCCGTCGCCGAGCTCGACGCCGCCATCGCCTGGACGGCCGGCTGATCCACCCTCACGCCGTTGGTGCCGTCACGGTTCTCTGCGAACCCTCACGGCACCATCGCAGGCCGGGAGGTGGCGTCGCGCGCTCAAGAATCCGCGGTTCGCATCCGATCCACCGTGGTGTTCTCCGCGCGAGTGAGGAGCGAGCAGCATGCAGATGGCTTTCGACGTTGACGGCACCCCGGCCGAGTTCCGCCGGAGCGCATGGACGGGCCGCGCCGAGCTCCAGGTCGGAGACGACGTGGTCTGCCTGCAGAGCCCGTATCGGCTCTCGACCCACTTCGACTTCCGCACCAGCACCGAGTGGCGGGAGCGGGTCGGCGAGCACCAGGTCGAGATCGTGAAGGTCCGGCCGAGGGTCTTCGGTGGGTTCCGGCCGAGCACCGTCACCATCTCCGTCGACGACGCGGTGATCGTGAGCGCCGAGGGGAAGTAGCCGCCGTCAGCCAGGCGGGCGGAGCAGCGACGTGGCGAGTCCGTGGGCGAGCTGCTGGTCGCCGGCGTGCAGCTCGAGACCGACCGTGGCGGTGCCGTGCTGGAGTGACAGCATCGTCGCGGCGGTGCGAATTCGTCGTGTCGCGGGCGCAGTGGTGAATCGCAGGCTGAGATCGGCGTTCGGTCCGGCGGCCGCGAGCGGGACGGAGGAGCGCATGACGGCCGTGCCGATGCGCGCGTCGGCGGTGAGGCAGGCAGCTTCCGGCCCGGTGTGCTCGAGCTGCTCCCACGGGATGGTGGAGTCGCCGACGAAGGCCAGGGAGCCGTCGACGCTGCTGCGCACGTTGTCGGCGGTGAGCATCTGGGGAACGCCGTCAAGCGTCCCGAGGAGATCGAGCGTCTCGACGATGGGCGCGGCTCCTCCCAGGTTGCTGTATTCCGGAGGATTCGGCTGCGAGTCGACGTGAAACGCCGGCGCCACCGCGGTGTTGTGCAGGTTGGCGGGCACGGCATCCGGCGTCACCATCGTCACGAGGGTGATCGCGGCGAGCTTGCGGCGCGCGTCGAAGAGATCGACTTCTACCGTGCCCACGGTCCGGCCGCGGTGACGCAGTTCCGCCGTCACGTACGCCGGCCCGGTGGGGACGGAGCGCACGATCTGGATATGCGGTGACCGCGGTGACCGCGTCGGCGCCAAGGTCCGGGCGATGGCGAGCGAGCCGGTTGCCAACGCGCCGCCGTACACCGCGCCCCAGTTGCTCCCTACACGTCGATCGCATCGTCCGACGGACAGCGCATGCTGCCCGCTCTGAGGTATTCACGCCACGCTCGATACGCCACCGATGTGCCGCGTCCCCCGCGGCGGCGGTCACGCCGCGCGGGGTCTGGCAGTTGGTGGTGGGTCGAGTCTTCGTTTCCCCGTGATCGGGTCGGGCGGGCCGAGGATCCAGCCCTGGGTTTTTCGCGTGTGGTGGATCGAGCAGAGCCAGTGAGGTTCCACTGGGCCGCCGGCCCGTCGTCCGCGTAGTCAACGGTGCAGTGGTCGAGCTCCAAGTACTCGCGGCCCGAAGCATCCCTCGATCGAGCACTCTCTTCCGGAGACGATCATCGCGGTGCGCAGCTCGGCGGGGATGTGGCGACCGAAGTGGGCCACGGTCGTGATGTCCTCGCCCTTCTTGATGATCGCGGTGACGAACGCGGTGCCGAGCAGCTTCCGCACCCACTCGACACTGACGGGTCCGACGCCGGGGATCTCACAGGTCTCGCCGTCGAGCGCGTGACCGCGGACGAGGGCTTCGTGGTCGACCAGCACGTGGGCTGACCACCCACCACCCTTCGAGGTCTCCGGGTCGCCGGTGATGACATCCGCAAACGCGTCGGCCGCGTACGCGATCCTGGGGCTCGCGGGCGCCGGACCTTCCGGGCGTCGCGGAACTTCTTGCGCGTCCCCTGATCGATCACCGCTTCGATCGCGCCACCGACTTCCGGCGTCACCTTGAAATGGCCTTCAACCATCCCGTCGGGCGTCGGCCACATCCGAAACGATCGAGCGGCATGCTGGCGCTTCGCCCGCTCGGCCTGATCCTCACGGCGGGCCCGCACGGCGATGCACCGGTCCCGCAACGGCACCAACCCCTTCGCGGCTGCAGCAATCAGCTCGGCCTCCACCATCGGGTCGTCCACCGCGGTTTGCGCGATCAGATCCGCGGCCCGAGCCGACAATGTCCCGGCCCGTACCGCCGCATCCATCTCCGGCAGCGACTCGAGCTTGGTGGCCGTCTCGATCGCCCGTTTCGCTTCACCGGTGCTCACGCCGGTCAGTCGTTGGCACAGCTCCGCCGCGTTTCGATCGGTCCCGTAGGTATGTGCCGCAGTGTCCTCGACCCGCTTCGCGGCCTTCCCCAACATCCCATCGAGCAGACGACGCTGGACCCCGAGCTCCTCGACCAAGTCGATTGCATCCTGGCCACTGCACGCGCTCGGATCGAAGCCGCGTGCGGCGGTTTCGAGAGCCTTCCGTGAAGTTCGAAGATCATCCTTGATCACGTGAACATCGTCCCACGAGGGTGGGACAGCTACGGCGGAAGAAACGCGAATTCGCGCACTGGCTCAGGCCACGGGTTCATGAATGACGCCACTTGGACGTTCTCTCGCGCAGACCCGCCCTCAGGGGGGCGAGAATCCGCGAGAAATGGAGAACATGGTGGCGCGAGCGAGTGTGCGCCAGTCACGCCAATGACCCCAGCGCTGAGGACCGGTCGCTGCGGAGCCGATGAGGTTGCGTGGTCACCGAGCGAACCGTCTACCGAAACCGAAACGCACGAGCGTTCAGCTACTACGTCATCGGTACAGGCGTGCTCGTGGTCTTCGGTGCGGTCGCCGACTCACGGTCGCCGGCGACTGTTCTCGTGGGTCTGTTCGCGCTCGTCTCGATCGGATGGGGAGCAACCATGCTGAGACGGGTCGGCGTGGAAGCGACCGACGACGGGCTTGTACTGCATCGGCTGCTCACGAAGCCGTGCGTGCCCTGGACCCGCGCGTCAGGCTTCGCCCTACGCGGCGTTTCTGTCTATCTAACGACCACCGATGGCCGCAGCATGAAGACCGTGGGCTTGGGACCGAGCTTCGTTCGTGTTCGCGGTCTCGGCGGGCATGACGCGTCCCAAGCGCTCGTGGACCACCTCAACGGCTTGATCCACCAGCACAACGCAATACCTGAGTGAGGCCTCATCAGGCACACGCCAATCGGCCAGGCCACTGTTCGCTCATGACGCCACAGGGCCGTCGGCCGGGGCGACCCAGAACCGGCGATAGGGGGCACGGTCATGAGGACACGGACTCAGAGGCGTTCGCAGACGAATTCGCCGGGATCAACACGACCAGCTTCGGCATGGCGGGTTGACGGGCGAGGGGATCTCAGTCGATCAGCTCGCGGTGCACCCACTCGACGAGGTCGTCGGCTGCGAGCGTCCGCACGCGTGCGGCGTACCGGGCGAGGTCGGCGTCGTCGAGGAGGTCGCGCCACTGGCCGCTGGTGCCGCGGCTGAAGAACGCGGCGGGGTCGATCCAGTGGTCCGGCCCTCCAGCGGGGACGGTCGTGTCGGCCCTGCTGCGCATCGACTCGAACGTTGCCGCCTGGACCAGGCGGGGCCACCGGTGCTCGTCGACGTCGATGCCGAGGCGTGCGGCCAGCTGGCGCATCTGCCCCTCGAGGTCGGCCTGCAGGTCGTCGTAGTGCAAGTACACGACGTCGAGATCGTCGGCGGCGTCCCAGAACGCCTGCAGGTGTTCAGCGGTGCGGCGCAGCGACGACCCGACCTGCGTTGACGGCGTCTCGTCGTCGACCCACTGCCAGAAGCGGGCCCGCTCGCCGTCGGGCGCGGCTGCCGTGGCCGCAACGGTTCGAGCTCGATGCCGTCGATCGCCGCCGCCTGGTCACGGGCGATGAGGAACGCGCCGAAGTCCATGTTGTCGATGTGGTGGTCCATCGACAGGGCCACATCGCGGGGGTCACGCCCGACGCAGATGTACGTGACCGTCGGATCGTTGGGTATCCCGTCGAGCGGTGTGTGGGTCTTGATGAAGCGGCGGTGCGTCTGGGCCTCCAGGTCTGCGAACACCTCCGTGCGGGAGCGGGTCACCATGTCGATCCACGGTGAGAGCGTGTCCAACGGAAGCGGGAGCTCGGGTTCCTGCAGGATCAGCAGCGCGCAGATCATCTGCGTCCACGTCGTTCCGCACTTCGGCGGCGTGCTGATGATGATGTCGCCGGGGCGGAGCTCGAAGCCGTCCCAGCGGTTGCTGTCGTAGACGGTTGCCTGGTAGCGGCGCACGAGCCGTCATTGTCGCAGCGGCGTCGATCCCGTGACGCCAGAACCTCGGCGCTCACCTATCGCGCACCGCAACGACCATGCGTCCTCGTTCCCGACGAGGCCCTCGCCATCGGCGAGTGCCCCAGAAGTGCCGTTCGGGGACGGCTCCGCCGGGCACCGCGGCCTTCCCCGATGTTCCGAGAGCCCGGGGTGTGGGACGCTCAGATCGCGTCGCTTTGGCTGTGCAGACGGTCCAGTTCGGCGATCGCTCCATCGACGTCGTCGTGATCGAAGTCGAACCATCGCCGCAGCAAGCTCAAGCTCGCATCCAGTTCCATCACTTGGATGGACTCGGTCGTCCAGCCGTTGGGGTAGTCGACGGAAACTCTGCACGCGGCGATCCGGTCGCCTCGCACGGCGATGATCTCGTGCATGTTGAAACGAGGCTCGCCGCCACCAGTGTCCCAAAGGGACGTGACCGCCCTCGGAGTCGACTCGGCGTCCAGGTTCGGAAAACTCTGTCCGGAGTGTCGACGGTCCTCATAGACGTAGTCGTCGGTGAGCATCGCCAGCGTCAACTCGTCGGAAGGAGCGCCGTTCTTGTTGCAGTACGCCATCACGAAACGCAGCCATTCGCTCGCCGCGTTCGACAGGTCCCCGCTCACCGACGCGACCCTACGACCGGCGTCCCAACTGTGCCCGCTGCCGCCGGTGAGTGAAGCCTCGGCGCCGGCCGACGGTGATCTCGCCGGGCGGGCGGGGGCTAGGAGTCGAGCGTGCGGTAGACGAGGCCGCTGAGAGGCTTCGGCGCGAAGTAGGTCGTCTTCTGCGGCATGCGGATCCCGGCGAGCGCGGCGGCGCGGATCTGCTCGACGGTGATCGGCGGCAGGATGATCGCGGCGTCGGCCGCACCCTTCGCCACCAGCGCGGCAACGGTCGAGGCGTCGGCGCGGTACGAGACGTCGAGATCACCGAGACCGGCCGCGTCGAGCGCGGGTGTGGCGACTGCGTCGAACCAGGCCGACGGGATCTCCTTGAGCTCCTCCGGTAGGTCGCTCGTCGCCGCGGCCCGCACGCCGGGCAGCGCGGTGAGGCGGGCGTAGCCGGACCCGTCGACGAGCCCGACGCCACCTTCGTCGCGCAGCCGCCGCTCGAGCACCTCGACGCCGTCGGGTGAGCCCGATCCGAGGTCCTCGATCTTGAACCCACGGCTCAACGCGGCGCGCAGCACGACCGGATCGGGCGCGCCCGTGATCAGGCGGTGGATCGGCTGGACCCAGAGCTGGTCCGGCGCGAGCTCCACGATCAGGCACATCACCCGGCCGTCGGCCTCGGTCACGGTGCCCGCGGCGGTCCGCTCGTTCCGGTAGGCGATCGCGGTCTCGAAGCGGTGGTGGCCGTCGGCGAGCACGAGGGGGGCCGATGCGATGACGCGTTGGATCTCGGCGATGTGGGCGGGATCGGTGATCGGCGTGACGGAGTGGCGCACGCCGTGGTCGTCGGTCGTCTCCGCGTCGGCCATGCCTTCGGCAACGGGCAGGCCGGTGGCCGGCGTGAGCCCCCAGATCGGATCGAGGTTCGCCCGCGTCGCCTGGAGCAGCGCGAGCCGATCGCTCTTGGCTTTCGGCATCGTGCGCTCATGCGGCAGCACGTCACCTTCACCGGCCGCGGCCGGAAGCGTCAGCGCGCCGAGGACCCCGTTCGTGGTCCGGGTGACGCCGAGGTCGTCGGTGAACGTCATCCGGTATCCGTAGAACGAGGCCACGTCGTCCCGGGTCAGCACGCCGTCGGCCTGCCAGCGGGTGAGCTCGGCCGCCGCGCCCGCGTAATCGCCCTCCGGGAGCAGCAGGCGAACCGCGTTGTGCGGTGATCGCGCGCAGAGCACCGCGCGCTCATCGTCGTCGATCACGTCGTAGGGTGGTGCCGTGACGGCCGCGAGGTCGTCGTGGCGGTACCGGAGGCCGCGGAAGGGAAGGAACTCGGGCAACGCGGTGTTCGGCTCCTGCGTGAAGACAAATGACGGGTACAGCGATTCTGGCACGGTGGGAAGAGCGCAGGTCGTAGCGGGCACGAAGTGCGGAGAACGGAGCGACCCAGACGAGATGCACGAGGCGTACGAGCGGTTCATGGAGGGTCAGGCCCGGCTCGCCGAGCGTGACGCGGCCGCCGCGATCTCGGAGCTCGAGCGAGCCCGGGACCTCGAGCCGGAGCAGGGCTCCATTCGCGAGGCCCTGGCTCGGGCGTATTTCGCCGCCCGCCGGTTCCGCGAGGCGAAGGAGGAGTTCACCAAGGCGGTCGATCTCGATCCGGTGAACGACTACGCGCACTTCGGCCTCGGCATGTGCGCGATGCGCCAGGGCGATCCGGAGCGGGCGCGCGGGCACCTGAAGCTCGCCACGATCATGCGACCCGAGTCCGAGAGCTACCGCGACGCGTTGGCGCTCGTCACCGAGTGACCGTCGTCGTCCTCGATCTGGACGGGGTGCTCTGGCGTGGCGACGAGCCGATCCCGGGTGCGGCCGGCGCCGTGCGCACGCTGCGCGACGCCGGGAGCCGGGTCGCGTTCCTGACCAACAACTCCAGCCTCCGGGTCTCCGACTATCTGGAGAAGTTCGCGGGCTTCGGGATCGAGGCCGATCCCGGCGATGTCCTGACGAGCGCACAGGCCGCGGCGGAGCTGCTCGAGGGCTCGCTCGCGTTCGGCGCGCGCGTGCTGGCCTGCGCTGGACCGGGCGTGGTCGAAGCGCTCGACGACGCGAAGTTCGAGGTGGTCGACGACGGGCCGGCGGATGCGGTGGTCGTCGGCTTCCACCGCAACTTCGACTTCGAGCGGCTGGACCGAGCGTCGCGTGCGGTCCGCGACGGGGCGCGCTTCGTCGCTACCAACGCGGACCCCACGTACCCGGCGGGCGGGGGCCGGGTGCTGCCCGGCGCGGGCTCGATCGTTGCCGCGGTCGCGACCGCCTCGGGGCGGACGCCGGAGGTCGCGGGCAAACCGGAGGCCGCGGCGGTGGCCATGGTCCGCCGTCGCCTCGGTGACACGCGGCGTCATGGTCGGCGACCGGCCGTCGACCGACGGTGCGATGGCCACCGCGCTCGGCTGGCCGTTTGCGCTCGTGCTGTCCGGCATCGGCGGGCACGACCCATCCGAGCCGATACCGACACCGCCGCCGGCGTTCGTGGCGGACGACCTCGCCGCGCTCGTCCCCTTGCTGGTCTGACCGCCGGTCTGCTGGTCTGGCCGCCGGCGAAATCGCGAACCAACGGAAGGCCCGGGGTAGCCTGGCGGTTCGCCGCCGTCCCCGGTCGGCGGGCCGCACGCCGCCGCCCGCGATTCCGACGATCGCCCCCACCTCGAGATCCGCACCAGGGAGTCGTGTCATGCCACAACCGCCGGATTGGAACAAGTACCTCGACGCCGGGGTGGAGTTCGTCGCAATGACCCGCGCGCAGGCTCGCCAGCGGGCGAAGGTGCTCGTGGGCACCGGTCAGCTCGCCCAGGAGCAGGTCACGGGATTCGTCGACGAGCTGGTCGACGAGAGCAAGCGCCGCACCGACGTGATGCTCGAAGTGGTGCGCAAGGAGATCCAGCGCCAGGTGAAGACGCTCGGGATCGCCACCAAGGAAGACCTGGCCCGCCTCGAGAACCGCCTGACCAAGAACGGCGGGAAGGCGTCGAAGACGGGGACGGCGTCGAAGGCCCCGAAATCAGCGCCGGCGAAGAAGTCGGGAGCCACCAAGCCGAAGCCCGCCAAGGCGAAGTCCGCCAAGCCGAAGCCCGCCAAGGCGAAGTCCGGGGCGAAGCAGTCGACGAAGGCCGCGTCCACCAAGAAGGCGGCCAAGAGATCGGCTGCGAAGGCCCAGCCGGCGAAGAAGCGCTCGGGGCGGGCAGCCTCGAAGGCTGCCGCTTCCTAACGGGCCCGGGCGGAGTTCCGTGCGCCGCCGACTCGACGTGGAGCTGGTGCGGCGCGGCCTCGTGACCAGTCGCAGCCGGGCCGCGGAAGCGGTCGAGTCGGGACGGGTCATGGTCGGTGGTGCGCCGACGCGATCGGTTGCCCGCCAGGTCAGCGAGCAGGAGGCGATCGTGTTGAGCGGCGCGCCGCCACGGTTCGTCTCGCGCGGCGGCGAGAAGCTGGACGCGGCGCTCGAGCGCTTCGCGGTCGACGTACGCGGTCTCCGGGTGCTGGACGCGGGCGCCTCGACCGGCGGGTTCACGCACTGCCTGCTCGAACACGGCGCCGCGGCGGTGGTCGCGGTGGACGTGGGTCGCGGGCAGCTGGACTGGTCCCTGCGCCAGGATGACCGGGTGGTGCTGCTCGAACGGACGAATCTGCGCGGCCTGGAGGTCGCCGACATCGGTGGTGAGCCGTGCCCCGCCGCGGTCGCCGACCTGTCCTTCATCTCGCTGACGCTGGTCGCGCCGGCGCTGGCCCGGCTCACCACCCCGACCGCCGAGCTCGTGCTGCTGGTGAAGCCCCAGTTCGAGGCCGGCCGGGCGCAGGTCAGCCGGGGTGGGATCGTGCGGGAGCCGCAGATCCACCGCAAGGTGCTGGACGACGTGATCCGCGGGCTGGCGGAGGCGAATCTCGGCGTGACCGCGGCGATGCCGTCGCCGTTGCAGGGTGGCGCGGGCAACATCGAGTTCCTGGTGCACGCGCGCAAGGGCGAACCGACCGTGTCCGCGGCCGAGCTCGACGCCGTCGTCGTGGAGGCGCCACCGGGCCGAGAGCGGGACGCATGAGCAGCGGCATCAAGACGGTCGGGCTCGTTCCGCACCGGGACCGGCCCGAGGCGCGTGCGCTGGCGGCGCAGGTCGTGGCGTGGTGCGAGCTGCACGAGATCGCGGTGCGCATCCCCGAGTCGGATGCGCTCGAGCTCGGGCGGCTCGGCGTACCGGTGGAGGATTTCGCATCCGGGCTCGACCTCGCGATCTCGCTCGGGGGTGACGGCACGATGCTGCGCACCGTCGACCTGGCGTACGAGGCCGGCGTCCCGGTGCTCGGCGTGAACGTGGGTCAGCTCGGCTATCTGGCCGAGGTGGACCCGGACGACCTCGACGATGCCCTCAATCGTCTGGTGGCCGGTGACTACGTGGTCGCCGACCGGATGATGCTGCAGGTCACGGTCGAGTCGAGTGGCCCCGCGAGTGGCCGATGGTGGGCTCTGAACGAAGCGGTGCTCGAGAAGCCGCATCCGGGTCGGTTGGCCCGGCTCGACGTGGCGATCAACGGAGCGTTCTTCACCTCGTACGCGGCCGACGGCGTGATCGTCGCGACGCCGACCGGATCCACCGCGTACTCGTTCTCCGCTCGCGGTCCGATCGTCTCGCCGCGACTGCGGTGCCTGCTCCTCACCCCCGTCTCGCCCCACATGCTGTTCGATCGCTCGCTGGTGCTGGATGCCGAGGAAGACCTGGACCTCACCGTCACCGACGACCGCCCGGTGCTCCTGACCATCGACGGTCGCGAGCTCGGGGTGCTCGAGCCGGGCTCGGTCGTCCGCTGCACCGGTGGCCCCGGACCCGCACGCGTCGTGACGTTCGGCCCACGCGACTTCCACCAGATCCTCAAGGCCAAGTTCGGCCTGGCGGACCGGTAGCCGGCGCATGCTGCTCGAGCTGCGCATCGAGAACCTGGGGATCATCGAGGAGCTGGAGATCGTGCTGCCCGACGGGCTGAGCGCGATCACCGGGGAGACGGGCGCGGGCAAGACCCTGGTGGTCGAGGCGCTCGAGCTGCTCGCCGGCACCCGGGCCGACTCGACGCTCGTCCGCCCGGGTTCGGACGAAGCCCGGGTCGAGGGCCGGTTCGAGGATCCGCTCAGCGGTGAGGAGATCGTGGTGGCACGGGCGGTCCCGGCCGAAGGCCGCAGCCGCGCCTACATCGACGGCCGACTGGCGACCGCGAGCGAGCTCGCCGATCTCGGAGCGCGCCTGATCGACCTGCACGGCCAGCACGCGCACCAGAGCCTGCTGGCCCCGGCGATGCAACGGGCCGTGCTCGACACGTTCGCCGGTCCACCGGCGCTCGAGGCGCGAGCGGACTACCAGTCCGCGCGCCAGGTCTTGCGCGACATCGACACCGCGATGGCGGATCTCGGCGGCGACGAACGCGCCCGCGCCCGGGAGATGTCGCTGCTGCAGTACGAGATCGACGAGATCGACGGCGCCGGGCTCGGTGGGCTCGACGCGAGCGGTCGCGACGAAGACGCGAAGCTCGAAGCCGAGGAAGACGCGCTGGGCGACGCCGCGGCGAACCGCGAGGCGTTGACCGCGGCGCACGCGTCGGTCGACGGCGCCGCCGCAGAGGCGATCGGCGTCGCCGCGAGCAGCTTGGTGGACCGGCCGCCGTTCGTGCCGCTCGCCGACCGGGCCCGAGCCCTCCAGGCCGAGCTGGCGGAGCTCGCCCACGACCTGCGGGTCGCGTCGGAGTCCGTCGTCGAGGATCCCGAGCGGTTGGACCAGGTGCGCGAGCGCCGGCGCCGGCTCCGGGAGCTGCAACGCAAGTACGGCGACACGCTGGCCGACGTGGTGGCGCACCGCAACGAGTCCGCGGACCGGCTGGACGAGCTGGCCGGGTACGAGGCGCGCATCGCCGATCTCGAAGCCCGGCGCACCCAGGCGGAGGCCGCGGCGACCGAGGCGGCCCGCCGGCTGCACATTGCCCGCACCGCGGCCGCCGGCGCGCTCGGCGAGGCGGTCCAGGAGCGCCTGCGGCGGCTCGCGATGGCCGGAGCGGATCTCGCCGTCACGGTCGAGGCCGCGGAGCCGGGCGAGGACGGGGCCGACCGGGTGATGTTCCAGCTGGCCGCGAACCCCGGCGAAGCCGCCCTGCCGCTCGCCAAGGTGGCCTCCGGCGGAGAGCTGTCCCGGGCGATGCTCGCCCTGCGGGTGGTGCTCGCCGAACGGGGCGGCCGGGGACGGGGCCCGGTGCTCGTGTTCGACGAGGTCGACGCCGGCATCGGCGGCGAGGCCGGGGCCGCAGTGGGCCGAGAGCTGGCCTCCCTGGCCGAGAGTGCCCAGGTACTGTGCATCACCCACCTGGCTCAGGTCGCGGCGTGCGCAAATGCCCAGATCGTGGTGCGGAAGGCCGAGCAGGCCGGCCGGACGCGGGCGAGTGCGGCCGTGGTCAGCGGGCCGGATCGGGTGGCGGAGCTCTCCCGGATGCTCGCGGGGGTGGAGGACTCCGCCCATGCCCGTCGACACGCGGAGGAGCTCTTGAGCAGCGGAGCGGAGCGCGGGAGCGGACACGTTGTGCGGACGCCGGAGCGACCCGGTGAGCAAGTGGCGAGCCCGAAGCGACCCAGCAAGCAGGCCCGCTGATGGCTCGTCGGACGCGCTCGCGGCGGCGGGCCCCGTCGACCGACGTGGTCGGTCGCGCACTGGTGGACCAGCGGACCAAGGACCTGGTGCGGCGCCTTCAACCCGGCTCCATCGCGATCATCAACCACACCGACATCGACCGAGTCGCGGCCGAAGGGTTGATCGCGGAGGGTGCGATCGCGGTGGTCAACGGTGGTGAGTCCATCTCGGGCCGGTACCCGAACGGTGGGCCGATCCGGATCGTGGAAGCCGGGATCCCGCTCATCGATGCCGCCGGCCCCGAGATCCTCGACCGGATCAGCGAGGGTGACGAGCTCCGGATCGTGGGCGGGGAGGTGTGGCGTGGTGGGGAGCTCGTCGGGACCGGCACCGCGCTCGACCTCGAGGGCATCGAAGCCGCCATGGAGGACGCCCGCGCCAACATCGGCAACGAGCTCGAGCTCTTCGCCGCCAACACGCTCGAATACATCCAGCGGGAGGCGAAGCTCACCTTCGAGCCGATCGACCTCCCACCGCTCAAGTGTGAGATCAAAGGCCGCCACGCCATCGTCGTCGTGCGCGGGCACGACTACCGCAGTGACCTCGCCGCGCTGAAGCCGTACCTGCGCGAGTACCAGCCGGTGCTCATCGGCGTCGACGGCGGCGCCGACGCGCTGCTCGAGAACGGCTTTCGCCCCGACATCATCATCGGCGACTTCGACTCGGTGTCGGACCGCGCGCTGCGGTGTGGCGCGGAGCTCGTGCACCACGTGCACCTCGACGGACGTGCGCCGGGACGGGACAACCTGCTCGAGTGGGGCGTCCCGTACGAGGAGTTCGTCATCGACGGGACGAGCGAGGACGTCGCCATGCTGCTCGCCTACGAGGCGGGGGCGAAGCTGATCGTCGCCGTCGGGACGCACGCGTCGATGGTCGAGTTCCTGGACAAGGGCCGGGGTGGGATGTCATCGACGTTCCTCACCCGGTTGCGTCTCGGTCCGGTGCTGGTCGACGCGAAGGGAGTGAGCCGGCTCTACGAGGGACGAGTCCGGCGCCGGGACCTCGTCGCGCTCGTGGGTGCGGCCCTCCTGGCCATGATCGCGATCAGTGTCGTGTCCGAGCCGATCCACGTGTTCCTGGATGGCATCCGGGTCACCTTGAAGGACCTGTGGTACTCCATCACCGGCTCGTAGCCTCCTCGCATCGGATGACCTCTGACCCATGATCAACTTCCGCTTCCACATCGCGTCGCTCATCGCGGTGTTCCTGGCGTTGGCGCTCGGCGTCGTCATGGGATCGACGGTGGTCCAGCGCGCGATCGTGGAGGGTCTGCGCGACCGGATCGACAAGGTCGACCAGCGCGCGGACTCCGTGCAGGCGAAGAACGACGCGCTGCAAACCGAGATCGACCGGCTGAACCTCTACGCCGCGGAGTCGGCACCGTTTGCTGTCAGTGGCGAGCTCACGGATCAGACGGTGGCAGTGCTGGCCGAGCGCGGCCTGAACGAAGACGCCGTGAAGGCCCAGGTCGAGGTGCTCCGCATGGCGGGGGCGCGAGTCGCCGGCATCCTCTGGTTGGAGAGCGCGTGGAACCTGACCGAGGACGGAACGGCGGACGCGTTGCGCGCCGCGACCGGAAGCACGACCCGCAACGCGCGGACCTTGCGCAACGAGGCACTCGACGCGCTCGCCGGGCGCGCTGGCCCAGGGCGCGGCCAGTGGGGAAGTGGACGTGCTCGACAGCCTGGCCAAGGGAGGCTTCGTCAATCTCGAGGGCTCGGGCGACGCGGACGTGACCGCGGCGAGCTTTCCGGGGACCGGGGCGCGCATGCTGCTGCTGGGCGGCCCGCAGAGCTCCGTCACGGCGCGCGGCAGCGCCCGGGAGCTGACTCGGGCGCTCGTCGCCGCGAACGCACCGACCGTGGTCGGTGAGGTCTGGGCCGACGGTGACGGGGTCCCCGACCGGGGGACATGGCTGGCGCCGATCCGCACCGACGAGCAGCTCGCCAGCCGAGGTCTCCACCGTGGACGACGTGGACCTCGTCCAGGGCCGCGTCGCCTCGACGCTCGCGCTGGCCGACCTCGCGCGGGGCGTCACCGGCAGCTACGGCTACGGGGCCGGGGCGAAGAGCGTCCTGCCGCCGGCCGCGGTCCCCGTGGCGAAATGACGGGCTGAACCCTCATGGGGGTGGTGCTCGGGTGGGTGGTCGGGTTTCTCGCCGTCCGCTTCGTGCTCCTCGCGGGTCACGACATGCTGCACGCCCCGGTGCTCGAACGGCAGAACTACCGTGGGCGCACGCTCGTGACCGCGGGCGGGTTGTTCCTCGTGATGGCGATCCTCATCGTCGAGGCCGGTCGCTCCACCTTGGGCGCGTTCAACGTCGGTGATGCGCCCGGTCTGAACCCGGCCCGCCCGCTCGTGCTGTTCGCGGCCTTCGGGTTCGGGCTGCTCGGCTTCATGGACGACGTGCTCGGGAGCGAAGACCGCGGCTTTCGCGGTCACGTCCGCGCCCTCACCCAGGGCCGGCTCACGACCGGGATGCTCAAGCTCATCGGCGGCGCGGCGATCGCGCTCGTGCTCGCCGCCGCGCCTGGCTTCGTCACCGGCCAACGCCTCGTCTCCGACGCGCTCCTGATCGCACTCGCGGCGAACCTGGGCAACCTGCTCGACCGCGCGCCGGGTCGGGCGCTCAAGTGCTCGCTCGTCGCGTACATCCCGATCGCGATCGTCGCCGGGACCGGACCGGTCGGGATCGCCGTCGCCCCGGTGATCGGCGGGCGGTCGGCCTGATGCCCGAGGACCTGCGGGAGCGCATGATGCTCGGCGACACCGGGGCGAACGTGCTCGGCGGCCTGCTCGGGCTCGTCATCGTGCTCGAGTGCTCGCGCACCGGCGCGCAACGTGATCCTCGTCGTGCTGATCGTGCTCGAACCTGGTGTCCGAGCGCGTCTCGTTCAGCCAGGTGATCGACCGCGTCCCGCCGCTGCGCTGGTTCGACCAGCTGGGAAGAGCCAAACCCGACGCGCCGTAGCCGCCGGAGCGCCCGGGATATCAACTGGCGTACGAGTGCGCTCCGGAGATCTTCAGGAAGTCGGAACCTCACACCGAGGTCTGAGCCAGACGCCGCGGCCGTGGCCGAAGTCCTCGACCTGCTCGTAGCCGAGCTGCTCGATGCGGGCCGGGAGATCCGGGAAGGAACCGAAGCGCACCGGCGCCCAGATCACGAACGCGCACTGGCGTGGGTTCGCGGCGGCCTTCACGAGCTTGTCCTCGGTGATGTTGATCTCGGGGACGGGGGAGTCGATGCGCAGCACGGACGGATCGACGTAGAACGGATCGGTCGCCTTGCCCGGCGCGCCAGATGAAGCCGGGTTCGTCACTCAACGCCCACGCGCCATCGGGCAACGCGCGCAGGTGGTCGACGACGATCGCCGCGTTCCCCGAGTAGTCCTCGGGCACGAGCAGCTCCTGCAGCTGCCAGGCCTGGAACGGGAGCGTGAGGATCGCGGTGATCGCAACCGCCCGCCACGACGGCCGGAACCGGGCGACGATGCAGCGCGAACGGCGCGACGAGCGCGGCCAGGTGGTTGCGGAACATCGGGTCCTGGACCAGCAGCACCACGAGGACCAGTCCGGCCCACCACCACAGGATCCTCGGCTCGCCCGGTCGAGTCGATCCAGCAGGCTGCTCGCCGAAGCTTCGTCCCTCGGCTCGAGATGCCGCTGCGATCGGACGGTCCGGCGGCCGAGGCGCGGTCCGTCCTCCAGCGGCCGACCGAGAACTTTGGCGACGCAGCGCGACCACGCCGAGGCCGACGAGGAAGGTGCTGCGGCGCAAGTAGGTGGTGACGAGCTTGCTCGGCGTTCCCGCCGCGGTTGCCTTCGCCCGTCTTCTCGAGGTGGTACTGGATCGAGTTCTGGTACACGTCCTTGAAGCCCCAGGGCGCGGACGCGGCGACGAGCACCGCGAGCGCACCGAACGGCACGAGCACCGCGTCGAGGATCCGCCGGCGCGACACGCACGAGGATCCAGGCGATGATCAACGCGGGCGTGACGAGCAGGTTCTTCACGGAGAACGCGCTGCCCGCGAGCACCGCGATGGCGATCGCGATCCAGGTGGACGGGCGGCGGCGGTAGACGAGCGCGACGGCGACGGCGGAGACCGAGATCGCGGCGGCGGTGCCGTCGCTCGTCAGCGGTCCCGTGGTCCAGAGCAGGATGCCGCTCGTCGCGGTGAGCGCGCCGGCCAGCAGCGCGCGTCCCCGGTCCATGAGCTCGCGCCCGGCGCAGTACACCGCGATCGAGGTGACCGCGCCGGCGAGCACGGCCAGCAGGCGCGGCGCGTCGAGCGTCTCGAAGCCGATGAGATCGGCGACGTGGACGAGCGGAAGGAAGAGCGGTCCTTGTGACGAGAAGATGTCACGGAACGGCTCGAAGCCTTCGCGCATCGCGATCGCCGCGAGCCCGTAACCACCGTCGTCGTAACCGAGGTTCGTCGGCGCGAGCAGCGCCGGGATCCGGAGCAGGATGGCGCCGAGCCCGAGCACCAGGATGTCCAGCCCGCGGGTCCGTCCCGTCCCGGCGTGCGCCTCGCGCGCGGGCCCCTGCTCGACGGTGGTCACGGTGCTCCAGGATGAACGAAGGACGAGGGCGCGCATGGTACCGTCGGCTTCCCGAGAGCAGCGCGCGGTGTTCCTGCGCGCGAACCTACGGGAGACGGAGGCCTGAGGTTGGGTAAGCAGGGGTTGGCGAAGCACATCTTCGTGACCGGGGGAGTGGCATCGAGCCTCGGCAAAGGGCTCACCGCATCCTCACTGGGGCGTCTGCTCAAGAGTCGGGGCTTCCGGGTCACGCTCCAGAAGCTCGACCCCTACATCAATGTCGATCCGGGAACGATGAATCCCTTCCAACACGGAGAGGTGTTCGTCACCGACGACGGCGGCGAGACCGACCTCGACCTCGGTCACTACGAACGCTTCGTCGACGTCCCGCTGAATCGCAAGAGCAACGCCACCACCGGCTCGATCTACCAGGCGGTCCTGGCCAAGGAGCGCCACGGCGCGTACCTGGGCGAGACGGTGCAGGTGATCCCGCACATCACCAACGAGATCAAGGACCGCATCACGTCGCTGGCGGCAGAAGACGTCGACGTCGTGATCACCGAGGTCGGCGGCACGGTCGGTGACATCGAGATCCTGCCGTTCCTCGAGGCGATCCGGCAGTTCCGCAAGGACGTCGGCCGCGAGAACGTCTTCTACGTGCACGTGACGCTGGTGCCGTTCATCGGCCCGTCCGGCGAGCAGAAGACGAAGCCGACGCAGCACTCGGTCACCGAGCTGCGCAGCCGGGGCATCCAGCCCGACGCGATCGTCTGCCGCTCGGACCGGCCGATCCCGACCCGGCTCAAGGAGAAGATCAGCCAGCTCTGCGACGTGCCGGAAGAGGGGATCGTCTCCGCGGTGGACGCCGAGTCCCTGTACGAGATCCCGCTCGTCCTCCACGACGAGGGCCTGGACGACTACGTGTGCCGGGTGCTGCACCTCGACGAGCACGTCCCCGACCTCACCGAGTGGCGCGCCCTCGTGGACCGCGTGCGCCGGTCGGACTTCGACGTGCGCATCGGACTCGTCGGCAAGTACGTCAACCTGCCCGACGCGTACCTCTCCGTCGCCGAAGCGTTGCGGCACGGCGGCTACGCGTGCGGCGCGCGCGTGCAGATCGACTGGATCGCGTCGGACGACACCGAAGGTCTGCTCGCCGAAGGTCGCTTGCGTGATCTCGACGGCATCGTGATCCCGGGCGGCTTCGGCTTCCGCGGGATCGAAGGCAAGATCGCCGCCGCGGGATTCGCTCGGCTGCAAGAGATCCCGTTCCTCGGGCTCTGCCTCGGATTGCACTGCGCGACGATCGAGTTCGCTCGTGACGCGTGCGGTCTCGTCGGGGCGAACTCGAGCGAGTTCGATCCGCACTCGCCGCACCCGGTCATCGACCTGATGGACGAGCAGCGCGAGATCGTCGACAAGGGCGGCACGATGCGCCTCGGCGCCTACCCGGCGAAGCTCATGCCGGGTTCGGTCGTGCGGGCTGCGTACGGCGAGGAAGTCGTCTACGAGCGCCACCGGCACCGCTACGAGGTGAACAACAACTACCGCCGCCGGCTCGAGGAGTTCGGGCTCGTCTGCTCGGGCACCTCACCCGACGACCGGCTGGTCGAGTTCATCGAGCTGCCGCCGTCGGCGCACCCGTTCTTCGTGGCGACCCAGGCCCACCCCGAGTTCAAGAGCCGGCCGGATCGCCCCCACCCGCTGTTCGCCGCGTTCGTGAAGGCCGCCCGCGCCCGGGCCGAGGGCCGCATGCCGCGCCTTCCGCTCGTCGCCGAGCCGGTCGACATCACGTGACTCGACCCTGCACTGAGCGACCATCAACCGTGAGCGGGTTCACGGTCGTCGGCTCGGAGGTCGTGGCCCACGCGGGCTTCCTGGCGATCACCGAAGAGGAGATCCAGGGTCCGGACGGCGACGCGTTCACCCGCGTCGTGGTGCGCCATCCCGGCGCGGTGGTGATCGTCCCGGTCGACGGCGACGCGGTGCTGCTCGTGCGCCAGTTCCGCGCCGCGCTCGCCACCGACATCCTCGAGGTTCCCGCGGGCAAGCGTGACGTCGACGGTGAGCCGCCGGAAGAGACCGCGCATCGCGAGCTCGAAGAGGAAGTCGGGCACCGCGCCGGTCGCATGGTGAAGCTGGCCGAGTTCTACAACACCCCCGGATTCTCCGATGAGTACACGCACCTCTACGCCGCGCTCGATCTCGAGGACCTCGGCGCGACGAAGCGGCAGGGACCGGAGGAGCAGGCGATGACGATGGAGCGGGTGCCGTTCGCCGCGGTCGACGGGCTGATCGCGAGCGGTGAGATCTGCGACGCCAAGAGCATCATCGGATTGCTGCTGGCGCGCCGGTTTGTCGATGCCGGAAGGTGACGAGCTCGCTCGCCTGCTCGACGAGCACGACACGTGGCTCGCGGTGGAGCGGGGGCTCGCGGCCAACTCGCTGTCGGCGTACCGGCGCGACCTGCGGCGCTACGCGAGCTACCTGCGCAGCCACGGCCTGACCGACGCGTCACTGGTCGACGAGTCCACCGTCTCGGCGTACGTCGACCAGCTGAAGGCGGCGCGCGACGAGGACGGCCGGCCGCGCTACGCGCCGTCGTCGATCGCCCGGGCGCTCGTCGCGGTGCGCTCGTTCCATCGCTTCTGCCTCGAGGAGGGGCTGGTCGACGGAGATCCGAGCGAAGAGGTCGGGGCGCCGCGGGTGCCCCAGGGGATCCCCAAGGCGCTGACCGAGGACGAAGTCGACGCGCTGCTCGGCGCGGTGATCGGCGAGGACCCGCGGGCGCTGCGCGACCGGGCGATCCTCGAGACGCTCTACGCGACCGGAGTGCGCATCAGTGAGCTCGTCGGACTCGATCGGCGCGACCTGGACTTCGACGGCGCGCTCCTGCGCGTCGTGGGCAAGGGCGACAAGGAACGCGTCGTGCCGATCGGCCGGTCCGCCCGTGGCGCGCTCGAGGACTACCTGGCGCGTGGCCGCCCGGAGCTGGAGCGCCCCGTGACCCGCACCCGCGTCGCCGGCGACCCGGTGCTGTTGAACGCGCGCGGTGGGCGACTCACCCGGCAGGGCTGCTGGAAGATCGTGACGACGGCCGGTGATCGCGTCGGGCTCAGCGGGCGGCTCTCGCCCCACGTGCTGCGGCACTCGTGCGCAACGCACATGCTCGAGCACGGCGCCGACATCCGCGTGGTCCAGGAGCTCCTGGGCCACGCCAGCCTCTCGACCACGCAGGTGTACACGAAGGTGTCGCCCGAGCGGCTCCGCGCGGTCTACGAGCTGGCCCATCCGCGAGCCAAGATCGGAGCCGAGCGGCGGTAGGCTTGGCGCCATGCCGGAGACGACTGACGCGACTCGGCGCGCCCAGCTCACCGAAGAACGTGAGCAACTGCTGGCGCAGCTCGGTCATATGGGACGCACGCCGCGGGGCGAGGAGTCGGACGACCCGGAGAACCCCGAGGCGACGAGCCTGGCGTTCGACGAGGGCTTCGCCGACTCGGGTCAGGTGACCGCCGAGCGCGGCGAGGTCGACGCGCTTGTCGACCAGCCTGCTCGAGGGTCTGCGTGAGGTGGACGACGCGCTGGCGAAGTTCGACGCCGGCACGTACGGAAGCTGCGAGTCGTGCGGGCAGGCAGATCAGCGACGCCCGCCTCGAGGCGATGCCGTCGGCCCGGCTCTGCATCAGCTGCGCCTCGCAGCGCCGGTAGCCAGGCCCGGAACCCGGCGTGGGTCTGCAAGACGCGCTCATCTATTTCCCGTGCATCGTGATCGCGATCATCCTGCACGAGATCAGCCACGGCGTCGTGGCCCTCTGGTTCGGTGACGACACCGCGAAGAAGGCGGGCCGCCTCACGCTGAACCCGGTCCCGCACATCGACCCGTTCGGATCGATCATCCTCCCCGCGTTCGGCGCGCTCTCCGGGATCCCGGTGATCGCGTGGGCGAAGCCGGTGCCGGTGAACCCGAACCAGATGCGCAACCCGCGGCGCAACATGCTCTGGGTCGGGTCTGGTCGGGCCGTTCACGAACTTCGCGCTCATGTTCGGATCCGCGCTCGTCGCCCGATCGATCTTCCGCGGCATCGACAACCCGCCGTTCCTGTTCACGGACTACCCGCTCAGCGTTCCAGATCGCCGTGACGTTCGCGCTGACCAACCTCTTCCTCGGCGTCTTCAACCTGCTGCCGATCCCGCCGCTCGACGGCTCGTCGCTGCTCGAGCGGATCCTGCCCGAGAGCTGGCTCCCGCACTGGTACCGGTTCCGTCCCTACGGCATGCTCCTGCTGTTCGCGCTGGTGTTCTTCACCCCGATCCTGAGCAACATCATCGAGCCGTTTCGACAGGACCTCGTCCGCTTCATCGTCCAATGAGCGCCCCGCATCTCGTCCGTCGCTTCTTCGGCGCGCTGTCGCCGTCCGCGCCGTCGCCCGCGGACGACGCCTGGGCCGCGCAGGTCTTGCTGCCGGAGGAGCTGCTGCTCTACCGCCGCTTGCCGAACCACGACCGGCGCCACGCGCTGCGCGTCGCCCGCCGCGCCGAGCGAGAGCTCGGGCCGGAGAGCGAGTCGCGCTGGATCGCCGCGGCGCTGCTGCACGACGTGGGGAAGTACGACGCGGACCTCTCGGTGCCCGGCCGGGCGTTCGCCACGCTCGCGGCGGCGGGATCGTCCGGGTCGCGACGGATGGCGCGCTGGCAGGGCGCCAACGGGTTTCGCGGCCGCGCCGCGCTGTACGCGGAGCACGGCGAGCTCGGGGCGGTGCAGATCCGTCGGGCCGGGGGTCGGGAAGAGGCCGGCCGTCTGGTCGGCCGCGCACCATCACCCGGACACCTGGCCCGGATCTCGCGATCCCGCAGGCCGTGATCGTCGCCCTCGACCGCGCCGACCAGACCTAGCGTGCGTCGTCGGCGATGCAGTGCTGGGGGAGGAGCAGTCCCGTCGCCGCGGCGGACGCCGGTCCATCGTCACGGTCGCGATCGCTTCGGCCTTGGCCGCGCCCTCGGCGAGGATCCGCGCGACCTCACCCGGGTCGGCGGCCAGCGCTTCGTAGCGTTCGCGCACCGGTGCGAGGTACTCGACGACGGCCTCGGCGACCGCCGTCTTGAACGTGCCGTACTGCGCGCCCGCGAACTCGGCCTCCGCCGCCTCGACCGTCGTGCCGGTGGCTGACGCGTAGATCGCGAGCAGGTTCGACACGCCGGGCTTCTCGGCCGGGTCGAAGCGGACCTCGGAGCCCGAGTCGGTGACCGCGGACTTCACCTTCTTGGTGATCGCCTTGGGGTCGTCGAGCACCCCGATCGTGCCCTGGGGCGAGTCGATCGATTTGGACATCTTGGACTCGGGCCGCTGGAGGTCCTTCACCCGGGCGCCGAACGGCGGGATCGTCGCCTTGGGGACCACGAGGGTGTCGCCGAAGCGGTGGTTGAAGCGGATGGCGACGTCCCGGGCCAGCTCGACGTGCTGGGTCTGGTCCTCACCCACGGGGACCTCGTCGGTGTCGTAGAGGAGGATGTCGGCGGCCATGAGGACGGGGTAGTCGAGGAGCCCGGCGCTGACCGACTCCTGACCCTGGCCCTTCTCCTTGAACTGGGTCATCCGCCGCAGCTCGCCGACCGTGGCGACGCAGTTGAGGATCCAGGTGAGCTCGGTGACCAGGGGCACGTGGCTCTGGACGAAGAGGATGCACCGCTTCGGGTCCAGGCCGGCCGCGAGGAGGAGCATGGCGAGGCGCTCGGTGGCCACGGTGAGCTCGGCCGGGTCGTAGGCGACCGTCATCGTGTGGAGGTCCACGACGCAGTACAGCGCCTCGGCCTGGTCCTGCTGGTCGACCCAGCGCCGGACGGCCCCTACGTAGTTTCCGAGGTGCATCTCGCCCGACGGCTGGATCCCGGAGAACACTCGTGTCATCGGCGGGAAACTAGCGGAGTGCGGTGGGAGCGGGCACGGATGCGGACGCCGGGTCCGCGAAGTCGGCCGGGTCCGCAGCGTCGGCTCTCTTGTAACGTGGCCCCGCGATGGCGTACGCGGTGATCACCCCGGTCTACGAAGGGCCGTTCGATCTCCTGCTCCACCTGATCCTCAAGGAAGAGGTCGAGCTCTGGGAGGTGTCCCTGGCCCAGGTCATCGACGCGTTCCTGGTCGAGGTCGAGCGCCTGGACCGGCTGGACCTCGACGTCGCCACCGAGTTCCTGCTGATCGCGTCCACGCTGGTCGAGCTCAAGGCCCGCCGGCTCCTGCCGGGCGCCGACATGACCGAGCTGGACGAGGAGCTGATGCGCTTCGAGGAGCGGGACCTGCTGCTCGCCCGCCTGCTCGAGTGCAAGACGTTCAAGGACGCCGCCCGGGTGCTCGAGAGCCGGCTGCGGGTCGGGGCGCGTTGCGTCCCGCGCAGCGCCGGCCCCGAAGAGCCGTTCCGGTCGATGGCCCCGGATCCGCTGGAGCGGGTGACCGCCAAGGCGCTCGTCAACGCGGCCCGGCGCGGGCTGGCCCCCAAGGCCGAGACCGTCGTCAACACGTACCACCTCGCGCCGATCCGCGCGAGCGTGCGCGACGCGGTCGACGCGCTGATGGTGTCGCTCCCGCACGACCGTCCGGTGAGCTTCCGCACCCTCGTCGCCGGCATCGAGGACAAGCTCGAGATCATCGTGCGCTTCCTCGCCATCCTCGAGATGTTCAAGCAGGGTCTCGTGGACCTCGCCCAGACCGATGACGTTCGGGGACCTGGTCGTGCGCCGGCTCGACGAGGACGAGCGCAGCATCGATCTCGTCAGCCTCGACGACTGGGACGACACGCCCGTCGCCGCTCCGTCGGCTAGACCGATCTCATGGAGGAGCGCGTGATCACCGAGGCGCGGCGCGCGGTCGAAGCAGTCGTGATGGCCGCGGTCGAGCCGGTCGAGCCGCAGGTGCTCGCGCAGCTCGTCGAGATCCCGGTCACCGAGGTCGAGGCGCTGTGCACCGAGCTCGCCGAGGAGTACGAGCGGGAAGGTCGCGGGTTCGCGCTGGTGCGGGTCGCGGGCGGGTACCGCTACCAGACGCACCCCGATCTCGCGCCGTACGTCGAGCGGTTCGTGCTCGAGGGCCAGACCGTGCGGCTGTCGCCCGCGTCGCTCGAGACGCTGGCGATCATTGCGTACAAGCAGCCCGTCTCCCGGGCCCAGCTCGCGGCGATCCGCGGGGTGAGCGTGGAGTCCACGCTCGCCACGCTGCAGCAGCGGGGCTACGTCGAAGAGGTCGGCCACGACCCCGGCCCGGGCCAGGCGATCCTCTACGGGACCACGAGCCTGTTCCTCGAGCGGCTCGGTCTCGACTCGGTCGAGGACCTGCCCGAGCTCGCCGAGTTCGTGCCCGAGCCGAGCGTCGTCGAGCAGCTCGAGCGGGGCCTGCTGCTGCGCACCGATCCCGAGCCCGAGATCACCGCGGATGACATCAGGCGACGCGCGACGAGATCGGTGGCGACGCGGCCGGACGACGCCCCGCGCCCGGGAGCTTGACCGCCTCCACCGACGGGGAGCGGCTCCAGAAGGTCCTCGCCCGAGCGGGTCTCGGCTCTCGTCGGGTCTGTGACGATCTGATCGCCGCGGGTCGCGTGCCGCGTCGACGGTGACGTCGCGGTGCTCGGCCGTCGCGTCGATCCCGAGCACGACCACATCGAGGTCGACGGCGTCCCCGTCGTCACCCAGCAGGGGCTCGTCTACTACCTGCTCAACAAGCCGACGCACACCGTCACGACCGCCGACGACCCGGAAGGTCGGCCCACCGTGGTGGCGCTCGTCCCGGACGAGCCGCGGGTGTTTCCCGTCGGTCGCCTGGACTGGGAGACCGAGGGGCTGCTGATCCTGACCAACGACGGGGACCTCACCCAGCGCCTCACCCACCCGAGCCACGGGGTGGAGAAGGAGTACCTGGTCGAGGTGGAGGGCGTGCCGAGTCGCGGCGCGCTCCGCCGGCTGCGCGAAGGGGTGGAGCTGGACGACGGTCCGAGCGCGCCGGCGCAGGTGCGCCTGGTCCAGGAGCGGGCCGACCACGCGGCGATCGAGATCGTGATCCACGAGGGGCGCAACCGTCAGGTTCGGCGCATGTGCGACGCGGTCGGCCATCCGGTGCGCCGGCTGGTGCGCACCCGGATCGGCAACCTGGTCGACCGGGAGCTCGCGCCGGGGGCCTGGCGCGAGCTGCAACAAGACGAGGTGCGTGGGCTCTACGCCGCTAGCCTGCCGCGGCAATGAGGCTGCTGGCGCTCCGAGGCGCAACCACGTGTGACGAGAACAGTCGTGACGAGATCGATGCGAAGACCCAGGAGCTCGTCGCGCCAGATGCTCGAGCGCAACGGCGTCGAGCACGAGGACATCGTGAGCATCATCTTCACCGCGACCGATGACCTGACCGCGCAGTTCCCGGCGACCGCCGCCCGGGCGCTCGGCCTCGGTGACGTCCCGTTGATCTGCGCGCGGGAGCTCGGGGTCGAGGGCGGCATGCCGCTGACGATCCGGGTGCTGATGCATCTGTACAGCGAGCGCAGCCGCAGCGAGCTCCATCACGTCTACCTCGAGGGTGCTCGATCCCTGCGAGACGACCTCCCCGAGTAGCTGCTGTGGCCCGCCTCCGCGTCGCGCTCATCGGGACCGGCCTGATCGGAGGGTCGATCGGCTTGGCCCTGACGCGCGCCGGCATGCAGGTTCGGGGCTTCGACGCGGATCCGGGTCGCACCGCGGACGCGCTGGCCCGCGGCGTCGTGGCCGAGACCGCCGACAGCATCGAAGCGGTCGTGCGGGACGCGGACATCGCGATCGTCGCGACCCCGGTCGGCCAGGTGGCCGGACCTCGTGGTCGCGGCGCTGGACGCGGGTGCGCCGGTCGTCACCGACGTCGGTTCGGTGAAGGGGCCGATCCTGCGCGCCGTCCAGCAGGCGCGTCCGGATCTGGCGACGCGTTTCGTCGGTGGGCATCCGATGGCCGGCTCGGAGCAGGACGGGCTCGACGGCGCGGACGTGGATCTGTTCTCCGGCGCCACGTGGGTGCTGACCCCGACGACATGGACGGATGCGGGTGCGCACACCGCGGTGCGCAGCATGGTCGCCGACCTCGGTGCGGAGATCATCGAGGTGACGCCCGAGCATCACGACGCGATCGTCGCGGTGGTGAGCCACGTCCCGCAGCTGGCGGCGACGACGTTGATGGACGTCGCGACGACCACGGGCGAGGAGCAGTCGATCCTGCTGCGGCTCGCGGCCGGCGGCTTCCGGGACATGACCCGCATCGCGGCCGGTGACCCCGGGATCTGGCCTGACATCTGCCTCGCCAACCGGGACGCCATCGTCGCCGCACTGGACGACTACCTCCGCGCGCTGGCGGTCGTCCGCGGTCTGGTGGCCGCGGGTGACGGCGACGCGTTGCTCCGGGTGCTCGAACGTGCCCGCACCTCGCGCCGCAACCTGCCCCGGCGGGCGACGGTCGAGGGTCCGCTGGTCGAGCTGCGGGTACCGGTACCCGACCGGCCGGGCGTGCTGGCGGAGATCACGATGCTCGCGGGCCGGCTCGGCGTGAACATCGCCGACCTCGAGATCGCGCACTCGATGGAGAGCGAGGGCGGTGTCCTCGTGATGGTGGTGGCCGCGGAGGGTGTGGAGGCGTTCGAAGCCGGGCTCGTCGACGCGGGCTACCACGTGTCGCGGAGCGCGCTGCCATGAGCCTCGACGCGGAGCTCGTCGTCCGCGGTGGTCGCCCGTTGCGGGGTCGCCTGCGCCTGCCGGGCTGCAAGGGCATCTCGCATCGCGCGCTGCTGTTCTCCGCGCTCGCAGACGGGGAAGAGCCGGATCGAGAACCTGGCCGACGGGGAGGACGTGTCGCGCACGGCGCGGGCGCTCGGAGCAGCTCGGCGTGCGCGTCAACCGTCGATGGCGCGCACGGCGTCGGTGAGCGCACGCGGGGTGCGACGGGATGCGAGAGCCCGAGTCGGTGATCGACTGCGGCAACTCGGGCACGACGATGCGCATGCTGTGCGGGCTCGTCGCCGGCCGGCCGTTCCTGTCGATCCTGACCGGCGACTCGTCGCTCTCCGGCCGGCCGATGCGGCGGGTGGTCGAGCCGCTGCGGGCGATGGGCGCAACGCTGGACGGTCGCGCCGATGGTGAGCTGGCACCGCTGACGGTTCGCGGCGGGTCGCTGCACGGCGTGCGCCACGAGCTCTGGCGGTCGCGAGCGGCCAGGTGAAGACCGCGCTCGTGCTCGCGGGGCTGCAGGCCGACGGGCGAGACCGAGATCGTCGAGCCCGCGCCGAGCCGGGACCACACCGAGCGGATGCTGGCGGCGCTGCACGCGCCGCTGACGCACGTCGACGACGACCACGGTGCAGGTGCACGCCGGCGCGCCGGACGCGTTCGAGCTCGTGGTGCCCGGCGATCCGTCGTCGGCCGCGTTCTTCGTCGTCGCGGCGACGATCGTTCCCGGGTCGGCGATCGTGCTCGAGGACGTGAGCCTCAACCCCGGCCGCATCGAGTACCTCGACCTGCTGCGCGAGATGGGGGCCCGGATCGAGGTGGAGTCGACCGGGACCCGGGTGGGCGAGCCGGTCGGGCAACATCACGGTCGAGGCCGCGCCGTTGCACGGCAGTCGAGATCTCCGGCCACGAGGCGATCATCGACGAGCTGCCGATCCTCGCGGTCGCCGCGGCCTTTGCCGAGGGCACGACCACGATCGGCGACGCGGCGGAGATGGCGGTGAAGGAGACGAACCGCATCGGGGCGCTGGAGCAGGAGCTCGCCCAGCTCGGGATCCAGGTCGAGGCCGCGACGCGGACGGGCTCGTGGTGCACGGCGGCGACGCCGCAGGGTGCGACGTTGAAGAGTCACGGCGATCACCGGATCGCGATGTGCGCGGCGGTCGCGGGGCTGGCGGCCGACGGGCGAGACGACGGTGCGAGGGCTGGCCCGCGGTCGCGATCTCGTACCCCGGCTTCGAAGCCGATCTCGACGAGCTTGCTGGAGGGCGTCGTGACCGCGCGGGTCGTGGCGATCGACGGGCCGTCCGGGTCGGGGAAGTCGACCGTCGGCCGCGGCGTGGCGGCAGCAGCTCGGGTCTGCACGTGCTCGACACCGGCGCGATGTACCGCTCCGTCGCGCTCGCCGCGATCCTGGTCGGGGCCGATCTGGCCGACGCCGAGGCCTGCGGTCGGATCGCCCACGGCGCGCCGCGTCGAGCTCGAGGACGAGATCGTCCGGCTCGACGGCGAGGACGTGAGCGCCCGGATCCGCGGCCCGGAGGTGACGGGGGCGGTCTCGACCGTCTCGGCCCATCCCGAGGTCCGCCGGGAGCTGGTCAGCCGGCAGCGGGCCTGGGTGGAGCAGCATCAGGGCGGCGTGGTCGAGGGCCGCGACATCGGCACGGTCGTGTTTCCTGACGCGCCGGTGAAGGTCTTCCTCACCGCGAGTGACGAGGAGCGGGCCAACCGGCGGCATCGTGACGAGCAGGCGGCGGAGCGATCGACGGCCGTCGACGAGGTCCGAGAAGCGCTGGCCCGACGCGACGCGCTGGACTCGGGCCGCGCCGCGTCGCCGCTGCGGGCGGCCGACGATGCACTCGTGCTCGACACGACGGGTCGTAGCATCGACGATGTGGTGTCGGAGATCGTGGAACGGTTTCGCGCGGCAGTCCCGGAGGCGACATGACGCTGTATCGCTTTGCCCGCACGGTCGTCGTGGTCGCTGTGCCGCATCCTGTTCCGGGTGCGGGTCGTCGGGACGGAGCATGTGCCGCCGACCGGGGCGTACATCATCGCCCCGACCCACCGGTCCAACCTCGATACGCCGTTCACCGCGTTCGTCACCAAGCGCCGCATCCGGTTCATGGCCAAGCAGGAGATGTTCCAGCACCCGCTCGGCGCGAAGTTCTTCACCGCGCTGGGTGGCGTGCCCGTCGAACGTGGCTCACCGAACGCGCGCGCCGCGCTCAAGGCGACCCGGGCCGCGCTCGAGACCGGCGAGCCGGTGGCGATGTTCCCCGAGGGCACCCGTCGTCACGGCCGTGAGGTGTCCGACCTGTTCGACGGCACCGCCTATCTCGCGGTGAAGCTCGGGGTGCCGATCGTCCCGGTCGGGATCGGCGGGAGCGAGGAGATCCTCGCCAGCGGCAAGAAGATCCCGAAGTTCCGGCGCGTCGCGGTGGTCATCGGCGAGCCGATCGAACCGCCGACGCGACGCGACGACCCGCAAGCGCAGCGACCTCGCCGTCGATCACCGCGCAGCTCCAGGTCGAGCTGCAGAAGCTCTTCGACGAAGCGATGCTCCTCGCCGGCTACTGAACCCGCCCGCTCGACCCACCGTCCTCCGCTCGTTTCGACGTGACGTCACCCCCCTCTGGGGGGTCGAGACGCACGCTGAAACGAGGAGTTGGGCTAGGGGGCGAGGTGGGCGAGGACGGTGGACGCGTCGACGGAGCGGTCGTCGGGAAGTGAGCTGCGCGCCGTCGGTGCGTCGGCCGGGGCTCCGAGCGCGGCGCCGAGCAGCGACACGAGGCGGGGGAGCAGCTCCCGCAGCTCACGCGGGGGAGGGAAGTACTCGTCCTCGTCGGTGACGTTGACGAGCTCGACCCCGTCCGTCGGGGCGAGGTGCTCGATCACCTGCTCGACGAGATCCTCCGGCGCGCTCGCACCCGCCGTGACGCCGACGATCTTCGCGTCGCCCAACGCGGCGAGGTCCAGCTCCTCGGTGCCGTCGATCCGCAGGACGATCGGGCAGCCCGCGGTCTCCGCGACCTTCGCCAGCGCGACCGTGTTCGACGAGTTGGCGCTCCCGATCACCACGACGGCATCGGCGCGGGCGGCGATCTCGGACAGCGCCTCCTGGCGGTTGGTGGTCGCGAAGCACAGGTCGTTGCGGGTCGCGGTCCACAGCTCGGGGAACTCCTCCCGGGCCCGGTCGGTGATGCCCTGCCAGTCGTGCAGGGCGAGCGTGGTCTGGGCGAGGAGCGCCACCTTGGACGGGTCGCTGACCTCGCCGAGCACCTGGTCGACGTCTTCCTCGTGCTCGACGAGCCGGATCGACTCGGGGGCGACGGCGAGCGTGCCGACCGCCTCGTCGTGGCCGGCGTGGCCGACGTAGAGGATCGTGTAGCCCTTGCCCGGCCCGGACCTTGGCTTCGTGGTGGACCTTCGTCACGAGCGGGCAGACCGCGTTCACGACGAATCGCCCGTGGGCGCGGGCCGCCTCGACCACCTCCGGGCGCCGAGCCGTGGGCCGAGAGCATGAGCGGGACGTTCGGCGGGACCGACGCGATGTCGTCCACGAAGATGACGCCCAGCGCCTCGAAACGCTCGACGACGAGCCGGTTGTGGACGATCTCGTGGTAGCAGTACACCGGCGGCTCGAAGATGCGCACCATCCACGCGAGCGCCTTGATCGCCATCTCCACGCCGGCGCAGAAACCGCGCGGTTGGGCGAGAAGAACCTGCTGCACAGCCACCGGCCAAGGGTAATGCCGGACCCCTTCGCCTCTAGACTCACGACATGCCCGTTGCACGAGTTCTTGCTGTCGCGCCCGAGAGCCCTGCGGCTCGGGCCGGCGTCCTCGCGGGCGACGAGGTGCTGACCCTCAACGGGGAGGTGCTGCGGGACGTGATCCGGTACCAGGTGCAGGCGGACGAACCGGTCGTCGAGGTCGAGCTGCGCCGCGGCGGGCTCGAGCGGCAGGTCCGGGTCGAGAAGGCCGCCGGCGTGCCGTTGGGCCTCGAGCTCGAGAGCGCGGTGTTCGACCGGGTGCGCACCTGCGACAACCACTGCCCGTTCTGCTTCATCTACCAGCTGCCCAAGGGCATGCGCCGCAGCCTGTACCTGAAGGACGACGACTACCGGCTCTCCTTCCTCTACGGGAACTTCACCACGCTGACCCGCTTCACCGAGGCGGACCTCGAGCGGGTCCTGACCGAGGGGCTCGGGCCGCTGTACGTGAGCATCCACGCGACCGATCCCGAGGTGCGCTCGCAGCTGCTGCGCAACCGGCGCGGGCGCGACGAGCCTGCGGTGGCTCGGCGCACTGCTCGACGCGGGCGTCACCGTGCACGGCCAGATCGTCGTGTGTCCCGGCGTGAACGACGGCGACGTGCTCGAAGACACGATGCTCGGGATCCTCGACCGCTTCCCGCGGCTCGAGACCGCGGGCATCGTCCCGCTCGGGGTCAGTGGCTTCAACCGCGAGCCCGACATGCGGCCGCACACGCAGCGCCGAGGCCGAGGCCGTGCTCGACACGTCGGAACGGTGGCAGTCGCGCTTCGAGTCCGCGCTCGGTCGTCGGCTCGTGTTCGCGGCGGACGAGTACTACCTCATGGCCGGCCGTCCGTTCCCTGCGCTCGCGGAGTACGAGGAGGTCTCGCAGCACGAGAACGGGATCGGCATGGCGCGGGTGTTCGAAGCCGAGGTGCACGACGCGCTGGCCGGCGCGGCGATGGCGCCGACCGGAACCCGCAGCGGCTTCTTCGCCTGGGTCGACGGCGCGCCGGCCGAGGGCTACCACGCGCCGCGCCACACCGGCGGCGGGCGTGGTGGGCTCGCGGTGCTCGACGCGCGTGACGTGGCCGTCACGCGGCCCGGCGCCCATCACCGTGCTGACCGGCACCTACGGGGAATCGGTGCTCGCCCCGCTCCTGCCCGACGCTCACCGAGCGGGCCGGCACCCGGGTGCGCCTGCTCGCGGTCGAGAACCAGTTCTTCGGCGGCAACATCGGGGTCACCGGCCTGCTGACCGGGAGCGACGTGGCCCGGGCGCTCGCGGACGTCGACGCGGGCGACCGGGTGCTGCTGCCGGACGTGGTGCTCTCGAACGACCAGTTCCTCGACGGCACCGGGCGTGGCCGACCTGCCGCGTCCGGTCGAGATCGTCGGCACCGACGGCGCGTCACTGGTGGAGGCGTTGGCATGAGTGGGCGCCGAGGCCGAGATCAACGTCGACCGGCTGCCGATCGTCGCGGTCGTCGGGCGCCCGAACGTCGGCAAGTCCACGCTCGTGAACCGCATCGTCGGTCGGCGCGCCGCGATCGTCGAAGAGCAGCCCGGCGTCACGCGTGACCGCAAGGAGCTCGTCGCGGAATGGGCCGGCCACAACTTCCGCATCATCGACACCGGTGGGTGGCTCGCGACCGAAGAGTCGCTGGCCAAGCAGGTGAGCCGGCAGGCCGAGCGGGCGATGAGCCAAGCCGACGTGATCCTCGTCGTGGTGGACGTACGCATCGGGACCACCGAGGAGGACGCGCAGGTCGCCCGCATCTTGAAGCGGTCGGGCAAGCCGGTGCTGCTCGTGGCGAACAAGGTCGACGACCCGAACCGCGAGAACGACGTGTGGGGCTTCATCAAGCTCGGCCTCGGCGACCCGTACGCGGTCTCGGCGATCCACGGGCGGGGGAGCGGCGACCTGCTCGACGCGCTGGTGGCCGCGCTGCCGCCGGAGCTGCCGGAGACGGTCGTCGAGGACGACCAGCCGTTCTCGATCGCGATCGTCGGCCGGCCGAACGTGGGCAAGTCGACGCTGTTCAACCGGCTCGTCGGCGACGACCGCTCGGTCGTGCACGACATGCCCGGCACGACCCGGGACACGATCGACACGATCGTGGAGACCGAGGACGGCCCGCTGCGGTTCATCGACACGGCCGGGCATGCGGCGCCAGAGCAAGGTGGAGGAGTCGACCGAGTACTCGTCGGTCGTGCGGGCGCTGAATGCGGTGGACCAGGCCGATGCCGCGCTGCTGGTCATCGACGCGGATCCAGGGGTCGCGCACCAGGACCAGCGGCTGGGTGAGCGCATCGACGCGGCCGGCACCGCGGTCGTGATCGTGCTCAACAAGTGGGACCTCGTGCCGACCGAAGAGCGGGAGCAGGTGATGGCGGACGTCGCCGACCGGCTCGCGTTCCTCGGGCTACGCGCAGGTGCTCAAGCTCTCCGCGCTCGACGCGCAAGAACATGCGCCAGGTGATCCCGGCGCTGCGGGCCGCGGAGGCGGCGTACCACGTGCGGGTCTCGACCGGGGTGCTGAACCGCGCCATCAAGCTCGCGCAGGAGCGGCACCCGCCACCGCTCGACGGCAAGCACCGGCCGCGCATCCTCTACGCGACCCAGGGTGCGATCGACCCGCCGACCTTCACGCTCTTCACCACCCGCCCGCTCCCGCAGACGTACCTGCGCTACATCGAGCGCACGATCCGCGAGACCTTCGAGCTGGGCCCGACCCCGGTGAAGATCCGGGTACGGCGCCGGGGCGAGTAGCCGGGCACCCTGCGGCGACCCCGGTAGATTGGACGGCTGATGTCCAGCTTCCCCACCTCGGTCGAGATCTGCGAGGTGGGCCCGCGTGACGGGCTCCAGAACGAGGAGCCGATCTCGGTCGCGGAGCGGGTCTGCCTGATCGACGCGCTGAGCGAGACCGGGCTCCGCCAGATCGAGGCGGCGTCGTTCGTCTCGGCCAAGGCGATCCCGCCGATGGCCGGGGCCGAGGAGGTCATGGCCCAGATCAAGCGGGCGCCGGGCGTCGTCTACCGCGCCCTGGTCCCGAACGAGCGCGGTGCCGAGCGGGCGCTCGCCGCCGGGGCCGACGAGCTCGAGGTGGTGGTCAGCGCGTCGGAGACCCACAACCTGCGCAACGTGAAGCGGGCCGTCGACGAGTCGCTCGACGGCGCCAAGGTGCTCATCGGCATGGCGCACGACGAGGGCCGGCCGGTCGACGCGATCGTGTCCACCGCGTTCGGCTGCCCGTACGAGGGCGACGTCGCGCCCGCGGAGGTCGCGGCGGTGGCGAAGCGCTTGCTCGACGGCGGCGCGGACGGCATCTCGTTCGGCGACACGACCGGGATGGCCACGCCGAAGCGCGTGAAGTGTTGCTCGACGAGCTCGAGCGGCTCGGCATCCCGAGCGACAGCGTCGGGCTGCACTTCCACAACACGCGGGGGACCGGGCTGGCGAACGTGGTGACGGCGCTGGGCCGCGGTGTGCACCGCTTCGACGCGTCGATCGGCGGCCTCGGCGGGTGCCCGTACGCGCCGGGCGCGACGGGCAACGTCGTCACCGAGGACCTCGTGCACATGCTCGAGGACATGGAGATCGACACCGGCGTCGACCTCGAGGCGTTGATCGGCTGCGCGCATCTCGCCCAGGAGCTGGTGGGTCGGGAGCTGCCCGGCCAGGTGATGCGATCGGGTCCGCGCACCCGAACTCGCGGCGGAAGCGAGCCACTCATGAGCGCCGAAGCGGTGCGCAAGCACAGCGACCGCGCGCTGCAGGGGAACCTGGAGAAGGACCGCGAGAAGCTGGCCGGGCCAGAACAAGCGGTTCGTGCGCGACCGGCTCGCCCGCCTGCTCGACCCCGGATCGTTCGTCGAAGACGGCCTGCTCGCCAACGCGCTCGCCGACGGACCTGCCCGCCGACGGCGTGGTCACGGGGATCGGCGAGATCGACGGCCGCCCGGTCTGCGTGATGGCGAACGACCCGACGGTGAAGGCGGGCTCGTGGGGCGCGCGCACGGTCGAGAAGATCGTGCGGCTCACCGAGACCGCGCTGCGACTCGAGCTGCCGGTCGTCTACCTCGTCGACTCCGCCGGCGCGCGCATCACGGATCAGGTGGAGCTGTTCCCGGGTCGTCGTGGCGCGGGCCGGATCTTCGCCAACCAGGTGCGCCTCTCCGGTCGGGTACCGCAGGTGTGCTGCCTGTTCGGCCCGTCGGCCGCCGGTGGTGCGTACATCCCGGCGTTCTGCGACGTGGTGTTCATGGTCGAGGCGAACGCGTCGATGTACCTCGGCTCGCCGCGCATGGCGCAGGAGGTCATCAGCGAGGACGCGACGCTCGAGGAGATGGGCGGCGCCGCGCATGCACGCCACGGTGAGCGGCTGCGGCGACAACCTCGTGGCCGACGACGACGCGGCAGTCGACGCCGCGAAGCGCTGGCTGTCCTACCTTCCACGCTCCTGGCAGGAGCCGGCCCCGTCGCGACTGCGCACCCGCCGCGGCCGACCGCCCCGGCCATCGCCACGACGGTCCCGGTCGAGGAGCGCCGCGCGTACGACATGCACAAGGTGATCGACGCGATCGTCGACGAGGAGTCGTTCTTCGAGGTGAAGCCGCTCTTCGCCAAGGAGCTGGTGATCGGCTTCGCCCGCCTCGACGGCCGGCCGGTCGGGATCATCGCCAACAACCCGATGCACCTCGGTGGCGTGCTGTTCGTGAACAGCGCGGACAAGGCGGCCCGGTTCATCTGGCTCTGCGACGCGTTCAACGTTCCGCTGCTGTTCCTCGCCGACGTGCCCGGCTTCATGATCGGGACCCAGGTCGAGCGGGAGGGGATCATCCGCCACGGGGCGAAGATGATCACCGCGGTGGCCGAGGCGACGGTGCCGAAGATCAGCGTGATCGTGCGCAAGGCGTACGGCGCGGGGTTGTACGCGATGTGCGGACCGGCGTTCGATCCCGACGCGTGCCTCGCGCTGCCGAGCGCGCAGATCGCGGTGATGGGTCCGGAGCCCGCGGTGAACGCGGTGTTCTTCAACAAGATCCAGGCGATCGAAGACCCGGACGAGCGCGCCGCGTTCGTGGCCGCGCGCCGGGCGGAGTACGAAGAGGACGTCGACCTCGTGCATCTCGCCGCCGAGCTCGTCGTCGACGCGGTGGTGCAACCCGAGGATCTGCGGGTGGAGCTCGTGCAGCGGTACGCGCTCGCCCGCACCCGTCGCCGGGAAGACTTCCCGCGCCGCCACGGCGTCCCTCCGGTCTAGAGGTCACCCAGTGCCCTGGTGCACGGACTGCGACCGGTTCCTCTCGCCGTCGACGGTGAACCCGGACGGGACGTGTCCCACGTGTGGCCGAGCGGTCGATCCCGGTGCGGCGGGGACGAAGACCGAAGCGGCCGAGGAGCCGCTCCCGCCGATCCCGTGGCACCTCAAGGTCCTGGCCGGCGGGGTCGCGGTCTACCTCGGGTACCGCCTCTACCAGGGGATCGTCTGGGTCGTCGGCTGATGCCGCCCAGAGCGAAGCCGGGCGGAACGCGCCTGCGTAGACTCAGCCGCTCAGCGGGCTGTGGCGCAGCTTGGTTAGCGCGTCGGTCTGGGGGACCGAAGGTCCCGGGTTCGAGTCCCGGCAGCCCGACCACAAAAGTGCAGGTCAGAGACCTACGAGCCGGCTCACCGAGAGCTCGGCGACCGGCTCGAGCCGCGACGAGTCCGCGGAAAAATCCGCAACGCGCTTCGCGGTAGGTGCTGTCGAGCCCGTCCGCGAGGCCTCGTCGATGGCGGGGAACAGGTGCCCGTACTGGTCGAGCGTGACCGTGATCGAGCTATGGCCGAGCCGTTCCTTGATCGCCATTGGGTGCGCCCCTGGGCGATGAGCAGCGCCGACGCACGTGTGCCGTAGGTCGTGGAAGCGCGGAGCCTTCGGGATCGCGCCCGCGCGGCCGCCGCCCGACGGCCGGCTGGAAGATCCGGCGGTAGAAGTTCGAGTGACGATGCGGTCCGCCGTGGCTGTCGCGGAACACGAGCCCGGTCGGCCCGGTGAGCGCCTGGTGCTCGCCGAGGAGCTCGCACGAGGAAGCGGGGGAGTCGCACCATGCGGCGGCAGTAGGTCTTGGTCGGGCCGAGCACGAGCTCGCCGTGAACCTCGGCGTAGGACTCCACGACCTCGACCGTCGCCCGCGGAGGTCGACCCGTTCCCAACGGAGCGCCGCGATCTCACCGGCCCGCAGGCCGGAGTACGCGGCGAAGAGAATCAGGGTTCGATACTCGGTCGGCGCCGCGGCCGCGAGGCGGCCGACCTCCTCCGCGGTGAGGAACGTCTTCTCCGCTCGGACCGGATGCGGGAGCCTGACCCTTGCCGCCGGGCTCACGATGATGAGACCGGCCTCGACGGCCGCACTCAGCGCCGCCTTGAACGTGTTGACCACGTTCTTGAGGGTGCCCGCGCCCATGCCCTCCGCGGAGAGCTTCGTGACCCAGCTCCGTACCGCGGGGCGCTCGATGCGACCGAGCGCCACGTTTCCCCAGCGGGGGAGCAGGTGACATTCGAGAATCGATTCGTAACTCGCGATCGTCGACGGCTTGAGATGGACGGACTCGCTCAGCCACTGCGGTGCCCAGTCACGGAACGTCCAGGCGCGCCGCCGACGGGTCGATCCAATCGCCGCGCATCCTCGCGGTCTCGACGGTCGCCAACCATGTCTCCGCGTCGTGGCGGCGAGCGAAGGTCTTGGATCGCTCGTCGCCGTCCGGCCCGCGGTAGCGAGCCCGCCACCGACGCGGACCCCGCCGCTCAACGTGGGCCAACGTTCGCCTCCTTGCTCAAGCTGATCTCCGCCCGCCCGACTCCGCATCGCAACGTGCCGAGTCATTGGTGAGCACCGAGGCCGTCGAGCCAGCCGAGAACGTCTTCGGCTCGATAGCGAACATGGCGCCCGATCCGCACTCCGGGCGGTCCCTCCCCACGGGTCCGCCAACCGTAGACCGTTGCCAGCGGGATCCCCAGGTACATCGACAGCTCATCCGGGCTGAGCAGCTCCGGCAGGGCACCTGCCGCGAGCCCGCCACCCTTGTTCTCTGCGCGCGCGACCTCCTGACAACCTTCGCGCCTTCGATGAACTTGCTGCTTCTCATCATGAGTCATGGATTCGTCTATGCGCATTGCAACTCGTCGTTTCGCGACGCTGCGACCACGACCCCGATGAGATCCACGCATTTGCATCGTGATGCGGGGTTGTCGCGTTCCGGGTGCGTCGACGCGCATAGCGAGGGTGTGTTGTCGATCGGGAAGCTCGCTGCGGGCCAGGAGGGCTACTACCTCGACGCGGTCGCGCACGGCGCCGAGGAGTACTACCTCGGCGCCGGCGAAGTCCCCGGCTACTGGATCGGCACGGGCGCCGCGCAGCTCGACCTCGACGGCGCGGTGAGCGACGACGCGTTCGTCGCGCTGCTGCAACGGCGTGAACCCGCTGGACGGGAGCGCACTGGGCAGACCGAACCGTCGCGTGCCGGCGTTGGATCTGACGTTCTCGGCGCCGAAGTCGGTGTCGGTCGCGTGGGCGCTCGGCGGTCCGGAGCTCGCCCGGGAGATCGTCGCCGCGCACGAGGAAGCGATCGCGTCGGCGGTCGGCTATCTCGAGCGGGAGGCGGTGTTCGTGCGCCGTGGCCACAACGGCGCGGAACGCCTCGTCGGTGGCGGGCTGGTGGGTGCGGCGTTCCGGCATCGCACGAGCCGGGCCGGTGACCCGCAGCTCCATACCCATGTGGTGGTCGCGAACGCGGCGCAGGGCCCGGATGGTCGGTGGTCGGCGTTGGATGCCCGCCACCTCTACGGCCAGGCCCGCACCGCCGGGTTCCTGTACCAGGCGGAGCTGCGCGCAGGCCTTTCCGCTCGTCTGGACGCCGGTTGGGAACGGACGGTGAAGGGCACCGGCGACCTGACCGCCGTACCCGTCGAGGTGCGCCGCGAGTTCTCCCGCCGGCGCGCGCAGATCGAAGCCGCGCTCGGACCCGACGCGACACCCGCGAGGCGCGTGCGGCGACGTTGCGGACCCGACCCGCCAAGACCCCGGACGTTGATGCGTGGTCGATGCACGACGACTGGGTCGACCGCGCGGGAGCGCTCGGCTTCACGACCACGGTGCTGCACGCCGAACCTCGCCCGCGAAGCCGACATGCTTGGCGGGTTGTTCGACCCTTCCCGGGTGTCTGTCACGGAGGTCTGTGCCGAGCTGACCGAACACCGTTCGACGTTCGATCGCCGTCACGTCCTCCAAGCCCTCGCCGGCCACGCCCACGACCGGCGCGACCGTCGCCGAGCTCGAGGCCGCAAGCCGACCGGCTGCTCGCCGGGCCCGGGGTCGTGCCGCTCGGGGTCGGCCGGTTCGGGCTCTGCTACTCGACCCCGGAGCTGCTCGCGCTCGAAGCCCGGATCCTCGACCAAGCCGAGAGCACGTGGCGACGAGGAGCGGGGCGTGGTCCCCGACCCGGAGGTCGACCCTGTTCGCGCACCCGGAACTGTCCGACGAGCAGCGCGTGATGGTCGAGACGCTCACCACCGACGGCGCCCCGATCGCGGTCGTGGTCGGCGCGGCCGGGTTCGGGCAAGACCCACGCCCTCGCCGCGGCACGCGACGCCTGGGACGACGCCGGGTACACGGTCATCGGCTGCGCGCTCGCCGCCCGGGCCGCCCGCCAGCTCCAAGACGACAGCCAGATCCCCTCGGTCACCCTCGACCGGCTCCTGATCGACCTCGACCGGCCCGACATCCCGAGACTCACGAGCCGGACCGTCGTGGTCGCGGATGAGGCCGCGATGATCGGCACCCGCAAACTCGCCCGGCTCCTCGACCACGCCCACCAGGCCCGGCGCCAAGGTCGTGCTGGTCGGTGATCCGTGCCAGCTCCCCGAGATCGAAGCCGGCGGCGTGTTCACCGGCCTCGCCGAACGGCTCGGCGCGGTCGAGCTCGTCGAGAACCGCCGCCAACAGGACCCGGTCGAACGGCAGGCCCTCGCCGAGCTCCGCGCCGGCCAGGTCGACGAGGCGATCGAACGGCTCGCCGAACACGGCCACATCATCGAGACCCCCGACCGCGAAGGTCGCGCTCGAACAGATCGTCGCGGACTGGTGGGCCGCGACCCGCCGGGGTGAAGACGCGATCATGCTCGCCCTCCACCGCAGCGACGTCACCGCGCTCAACGACACCGCCCGCGCCGTCCTCGTCGCCGAACGGGTCGTGGACGACTGGCCGATCCATGTCCTCGACCGCCCGTACGCGGTCGGGGATCGGATCCTCACCCTCCACAACGACTCCCGCCATCGGCTCATCAACGGCCAGCGCGGCACCATCACCAGCTGCGAGCTCGACGGGTTCCTCGTCCACTTCGACGGCGAAGACCGACCGCGACTGGTGCCCGACGCGTACCTCGAAGCCGGTCACGTCGACCACGCCTACGCGATGACCGTCCACAAAGCCCAAGGCCTCACCTGCGACCGCGCCTACGTCCTCGGCACCGACGACCTGTACGCCGAAGCCGGCTACACCGCCCTCTCCCGCGGCCGCTACGAGAACCGCCTCTACGTCACCGCCGACGACGAGGCCGACGTCGACCACCACGGCGCCATCGAGCACGACGACCCGATCGACGGCATCCGCGCCGCCCTGTGGCGCAGCGAACGCCAAGAACTCGCGACCGCCCGGCTCAGCGGTAGTACTCCCGCGCGGATCGCCCTCCCCGCGACGCTCGACCGGCACGGCCCGGACGTCCCCGGCCAGGACGTGCCCGAAAACGACGACGGCATCGACCTCGGCTGGTAGCGACCTCCGGCAGCTCAGCGGGGCGAGTTATGGGCGCGCTGCGATCGCGGCGTCGAGGATCTCGGTGAAGTGGTTGAAGATCAGCCAGTGTCCTTCGTCAGGCACGTCATGGAAGGTGGCATCAGGTATTGTGTCCGCCTGGTATGTGCCGTTGGCGATGAGCACGTTTCGGTCAGCATTGCCGTGCCATACATGCACGGAGATCTTGATGTCTTCGAGGCGAAATCCCCAGGGTCGCCGTTCGAGCGTGACGTCCTGCACGCTGGCGCGGCCCTCGGTCGCCGAAATGGGCCGAGTGACGTCGGCTCGAATGGCGAGAGCGATGTCGCTGCGTTCAGTTACCACTACATCGCACACAGGGAGTCTGCGGCGCATCCATCTGATCGCCTGATCGGGCGCGTGTTGTCCTTGCCGTAGCCCAGCTTGGGACGACACCCCCATGAGCCGGGGAGCCACCAATGAGAGGCGCTGCCCGATCTGGTACGCACGCGCCATGCCCTCTTTGGAGATGTGCGCCTCAGGGGGGGCCCATCCGCTCACGATCGCGCAACCCACCAGCCGATCGCTCAACCATCGCGCGCATGCCGCCGCGTTCGGTCCCCCGCTCGAATGTCCGACCACGGAAAACCGATCAATGCCGAGGTAATCCGCCAACTGTGCAACATCGCGTGTCCACGTCTCATAGCTGCGCGCGGATGGAAAGTGCTGTGCCCATAACCCGGGCGGTCGGGCGCAATCAGCCGCACCCCCCTGCCCGCCGCGGTGTCCGACTGCGGCGCAAAGAAGCTGCCTGTTCCCGGAGAACCATGGAACGCGATGACCGCTACCCCGTCAGCGCGTCCAGTACTCCATCCACGACAAGTCGCGCCCGTCGCGAAGCTCCAACAGCTCCGCGTCTCCCGCACCCGCACATGTTGCCCTGGTAGGGGCGCGCCGCGCTACGGGACGGGAGCGAACAGATCAACGGACCCGCGCTGCGACGCGGCGAGCCGCTCGGGGAATCGAGACCGACACTTCCCGAGCGGGAGCTGAGCCGACTTGAGTCGGCGAACGTCGCGGTCAGGGCGGCGCGACGACGCCCTCCCAGGCCGCGGCCAGGCCGCGGGAGGTTCAAAAACGGTGGCAAACCGCCGAAAACTGCTGAACAGTGTTTCCGCTGGTCAGGCCTCGTTTTCGGGCATCGGGGCAGGTGGCGGATCCGGCCTCGAGGGACCTGGGGGACCGAAGGTCCCGGGTTCGAGTCCCGGCAGCCCGACCATAAAAGTGCAGGTCAGCGACCTAGGAGCCGGTCATCGGAGGCGCGGTGACCGGCTCTAGTCCGCGGGGAGTCCGCGAAAAGTCCGCGGACAGCTTCGCGATAGGTCCCGTCGAGGCCCTCCGCGAGCGCCTCGTCGATGGCCGGCATGCAGGTGCCCGTACTGGTCGAGCGTGACCGTGATCGAGCTAGTGCCCGAGCCGTTCCTTGATCGCCATCGGGTGCGCTCCCTGAGCGACGAGCAGGGCAACGCAGGTGTGGCGCAGGTCGTGGAAGCGGAGACCCTTCGGGATCGTGCCCTTGGCGGCCGCCGCGCTCTACGGCCGGCTTGAACGTGCGCCGGTAGAAGTTGGAGTGCCGAACCGGCCCGCCCTGACTGTCGCGGAACACGAGCCCGGTCGGCCCGGTGAGCGCCTGGTGCTCGCCGAGCAGGTCGGCGAGGAACCGGGGGAGTCGCACCGTCCGGCGCTGCGTACGTCTTCGTCGGGCCGAGGACGAGCTTGCCGTGAACCTCGGCGTAGGACTCCACCACGTCGACCGTGGCCCGGAGAGGTCGACCCGCTCCCATCGCAGCGCCGCGCATCTCACCGGCCCGCAGACCTGTGTAGGCGGCGAACGTGACGAGCGTCGAGTGCTCCGGTCCGACCGCCGCCGCGAGCTCGAGCACCTGCGCGCGGTGAGGAACACCATCTCGGCGTGCTCCGGGTGGGGGAGTCGTGACCCCGACGCACGGGTTCACCTTGATCCGGCCGCCTTCGACCGCCGAGGCCATGACGCCTTCATGCAGTTCACGACGTTCTTCACCGTGCCCGCGCCCATCCCGTCCGCGACCAGTTCCGCGACCCATGCCTTCACCGCGGGCGGTCGATGTCGGCGATGCGTGCGTTCTCCCACTTCGGGAGCAGGTGCTTGTTCGAGGATCGACTTGTATCCGGCGCGGGTCTTCGGCTTGAGGTGCACGCTCTCGGCTTGCCACTGCTCCGACCAAGCCTTGGCAGGCGGCCGATCCACTACGGCCCTTCCCGACCACGTTCACCGCGTACTGAGTTCTTCCCCGGTTCGTTCGGGTTCCTCGACGGCGGCGAGCTCAACCTCGGCATCGTCCGCGACTTCGACCCTCGAACGCGACGAACACGTTCCAGTTCTTCTACGAAACCTTCGAAGCGTTGCTGCCGATCGGTCCCGAGTCCCTGGCGATCACGAGCACCACCTGCGTCGTCGGGTGGCGCGATGGGTACCTCCGATCCGTGCGAGGCCTGCGACGACGGCGGTAGCTGACGATCGTGTGCGGGCGGGAGGCCGGCGACGAGACACGCTGGGAACCTCCACCTTCCGCCCGCACCGAATCGTGAAGCGCCAGGTGCCACCCCTGCGCCCCTACGACGATGCCCCCGAACCTCGGCTACTTCCTCGCCGGGTTCGGGGGCACTGTCGAGTGAGGCTCCGCCGCGCCGTCGGCAGAAGCGGCTGGCAGTCAGTCGGTCACATTCCGAAGCCGATGCAGGTGCCGCCGTGATCGTTGCTGTTCGAGCCGTTGGGACAGATCGTGTTGTTGAAGACCTGGTTGTTGAAGACGGTGGCGCCGCCGAAGTTCGCGAACGCCAGATTCGCGTTCGTGAAAACAGCGGCACTGACGACCGCGAAACCGAAGTCCGCACCCAACAGATAGGCGCCTGTGAAGTTCGGTTGGAAGCTTATTGTGGCACCGGTGAAATCGGCCTGAAACAGGTTGGCGCCAGAGAAGTCGACCAAGTTAGTGCTCGCGTCTTGAAATATCGCGTTCGACATGTTCGATCCGGAGAAGTTCGCATAGGAGAGGTAGCGGCCAGTGAGGTTCACGTCCTGGAGAGCCATACCGTTGAAGTTGGCGCCGCCGCCTGAGTAAGTCAGCAAGGTTTGGTACCGCGAGTCCACGAAGTTCTTCGTGATCCCCTTGCCCTTCTTGGTGCACTTCGCCACCTTTCCCGCGTCGATGGTCTTTGTCTTCCCGTTCTTCACCTTGGTGCATGTGATCACCGTCGCCGGCGCGGTTGTCGCCGCCTCCACCAGCCCGAAGCCGCCCCACGTCGCCACCACGCCGACGACCAGACCCAACGCGGCCCACCGTTTCCTGCCGTGCACCTTTGCCATGACCGTCTCCCAGATCGACACTGACCCCGACAGCCTCACGGAACGATCCGCACGTGTCATGAGTAACGCGCTACTCATGGCGGACAACGCCTTACTCATGCGCTCCCGGTACCTGACCGCGCCACTACAGGAGCGCAAGACTCCCGAGGTCTCGCGGGCCAGCACGCCGACCCGATGCTGTTGCCCGCACCGCGAGGTCACGTTCGAGAGCGACGCCAGCGGGATGCTGCGAGAGATCCAGAGCTGAAGTTTCTGGACGCGCCGAGGCCCCCGACCCGAGAATGGGTGAGCCGGGGACCTCGAACGCCCGCATGGCCGTGTCCCCGAAGTGCTGGGAACGCAGTACGGGATGGCGCTCTGCGTGTTCGCGGAACGTACGCCCAGGGTCAACAGGCGAATCGCCACGGCCGAGGACTCTCTACGCGTCGAGGCCCCAATGTCCCGGGCAGACCGCGAGGTCTAGACGTTGGCCGCCGGGTAGACCAAACGGTACGCCCGCGGTCAATCACCAAGCCCGGACACCGTGGTGTTGGACTTCGGATGCTGGGTATTGTGGTAGTCGGGCGGGAACCCCTGTCGATGTTCCATCAGACCCTGCCCGTGACGGAACGTCCAGGGGGACCTGCCCCCTTTCCTATCCCACCGCCACACGATGATCCGAACGTGATCGTCAGACTGGCTTCGGCCGCTCGGTTGCGGGATCTCGACCTGCCCGAGCATGTACCTGGCCCCGTGAAGCGCCGGTAACCAGTGGATACTTGACGGGTCAACCGACACGCACCGCGGGGCCTAAAACCCAAGGAAACTGCTTGTCCGCCGTACTTCACGGATGCAAAATACCGGCAAGCGCTTTCAAAACTGGACAGCCCTACCTGGTGACCTCTCCAGACCCCGGAGGTTCTAGCTATGGCAGTTTGGCCCGACGATGCGGACGTAGCATCGAACGAGTTCTTCGAGTCGCCGCCGTTTCCTTCGGCCGTCGAGTTTCGTTGCGACGTGGCCTACTTCGAGGAACACGCGATCGTGGGTGTCCGCGGCGACATCAACATCACGACCACGCCGAGTTGCGCCGCGAGATCCTTGCCGTGCTGGCGTTGCCGCTCCGTGGCGTGGTGGTGGATCTCGGCTACGTAACGTTCATGGACAGCTCCGGAGTCGCCGCGCTTATCGCAGCCTTCGACCACGCACGGGAACGAGGCATCGAACTCCCGGTGACAGCGGTGCCTCGCTGCGTCCGCCTGGAGTTGGAAATTGCTCGGCCTCGCGGAACGGTTCGGTCTCACGACACACTGACCAAGGTCGTTACGCTAATAACTCGGCACACCTCCGCAACTCCGCCCGCCGCTCTGGTCGAGTGTGCCCGAGCGGGAGATGGGGAGCGCGCCGGCCCGGTCCGAGTGCCCGTACTGCGAGGTCGTGTTCGAGCGGGACACAGCGGGATGCTGTTCGAGGTCGAGGGTCGCAGTGACCTAGTCCCGCTGCAGACCCTGCACGAAGACGCCAGTCGGCGGAAACTCTCGACAGACGTTCAACATCGGTTCAAGTCGCCGATCAGAGCACCCTATCCGGCGCGCGGCCCGCTACGCGGGGGTACGTCTCAATCGGTCTGGGGGACCGAAGGTCCCGGGTTCGAGTCCCGGCAGCCCGACCACGAAACGTGCAGGTCAGCGCACCATGAGCGGGTCATCGGAAGCACGGTATCGCCCCCACAGCCTCGGAACAGGTGGGGTACACCCGAAGCCGGTGCAATCCCTGACCGATCAATTGCTGGGAAGGCGTAGCAGCACGATCGCCGCGCTTTCGGGAGTCTGGGCGATGCTCGCAAGCTGTGTCGATGTCGCGCTGAGCGCACAGCCGACGGCGAACTGGTAGGTACCCGCGGGTACCCAACTCGCCCCGCAGTTGGCGGACGCAGTACCGCTGCTCCAGATGGGGTTGTTCGTTCGCTGCGGGTCGACCATTCCCGACGGACCGATCTGATAAGGCCCCTGGGCTTGCGGAGCGATGACCAGGTCGTTGGTAGTGGTTGCGGTAGCCAATACCGCGGTGCTGCTCATGAAGAAGTAGCCCGAGCCCTGATCGGTTGGCGTTTGACATGAGTTGCTGAGGAGAGAGAGCGGCTGGCCCCATGTGCGCACCATCTCGATCCGATAGGCGGTGCTACTGCACCCTTGGTGTGTGTAGCGGAACGTTGCGGCGGCGAAGAGGTCACCCAAGCCTGAGCTTGGTCCTGCGGGTCCCGTCGGTCCCGTCTGGTTCCACTGGATCGCGGTTTCCTTCCCCGCCTTGCACGTCGCGCTGCTCTCGACGACGCGCAGGTTGCCGCTCTTCTTATAGCAACCCTTGATGACGCCACCCGGCGCTGGGATCACCGCCTGCGCCACCGTGAACCCACCCCAGGCCATAACCAGTCCGACGGCGAGGCCCACCGCGATCCAGCGTCCCCGCTTCGGCTGCGCACCCATATCCCTGCCCCCAGATTGTGGCCCAAACGCGTTTCGGACAATAACCGCGAACAGGACCGCTTGGCTAGGGGGCGCCCACACGCCGCCCGACCTCGGCGACGAGGACCGGGCGGGGACGCGCGGATTGCTCGAGTCCTGCGCGCGGATCGACTGCAGACGGGACCGAGTCGCTTGAGGTCACGGGGGTGTTGGACTCGGGGTGGTGAGCCGAACGTAGAGCTGGCCGCTGGTGCTGCGCGGCTGGCCGCTGAACTGTGCGTCGCTGGCGAAGGTGACGAAGCGCCCGTCGGCGCTGACGACGGGCCGGGTGCCGCCTTCGGGGAGCTGGGCGCCGAGCTGGTCGGTGCTGATCCGGCTGGTCGTCGCGGTGGCGCGGTCAAGCACGAACGCGTCCGCGACGCCGTTGGTGTCTTGGCTCACCGCGTCCGCAGCCGATGATTCGTAGCTGACGAAGCGTCCGTCACCGCTGATCGAGGCCTGGGAGGACCGCCCGTGGGCGAGACCTCCAGTGGCGCTCAAGCTGGCGCGTTGCGTGGTTCCGGTGAGCAGGTCGCGGACGAATACGTCGGGCGCGCTGTTGGTGTCGGCGATTCCGTCGAGGTTGGTGGCCAGCGACGTGAACGCGACGAACCGGCCGTTCGCGCTGATCTTCGGCGAACCACTCGCGCTGTTCGCACGGACCCCATTGGTGGCGACGCTCACAAGCGTCGTGGTGTTCGCGGCGATGTTGCGCACGTAGATGTCGCTCACATTGTTCGTGTCGGATGCAACGAGCGCGTCACCGCTCGAGAACGCGACGACGTTTCCGTTACCGCTGATCGAGGGACTTTCGCCACCGAGGTCGGCTTCCGCGCCGGTCGGAGGTGAGACTGACTCGCCGGATGGTGTTAGTAGCCCGGTCGCGTACGAAGACGTCTGTCCAATCATTCGTGTCGCCCGCTACGAGTCCTGCTGAGTCGGACTCGAATGCGATGTAGCGTCCGTCGTAGCTCAGCGAGGGGGAGTCGCTGTCATCGGTGCCCTGGTTCCCGTTCGGCTTGGACGAGACCCTGGTCGTCACGCCGGTCGTGCGGTCGCGCAAGAACACTTGGTAGAAGTTGTCGTTGCCCCCGGCGACGAGATCTCGGTCGTCCGAGACGAACGCTACGTAGCGGCCATCTCCACTGATGGCCGGCGTGTCGGCGAAATCGTCGATGGTGCCGTTGGCGCGGACCGATGCTGCCGAGTTGGTACCGGCACGGGTGTCGCGGACGAGCACTCCACCGTCTTCGGCTCCCGGCCACCAGGTTCCCAGCGATCGTGTCGAACGCGATGTAGCGCCCGTCAGCGCTGATCGCCGGCGGCGAAACCGTCGGCGCTCTGCTGTCCGCTGGTTCGCCGGTGCTCGAGACGCTCGCCCGAGAGACCCACGCGCAGCCAGTCGAGGCGAGCGCCACCACGCCGATCACCGCGACCACTCGGACGCGCTGCGACGCGGACCCCGCGTCGTTGTTGGTCTTTCGCCACCCTCGACCCCTCGCCGGTACCGGTGGCGCAACTATGCACCGGTGCGGCGACGTCGACGGTTCGGGACGGCACCGTTTCACGCTGACTGTGGCTATGGCCACGCTCCGCGTGTTTCTCACCCGCCGTCGGGCCGGACCTCGTGCTCCTTCGGCGGCGGTCGCTGCGGGACGACGGACGTGCGCGTCGCCGCCGAGGAGTGTCTTCTGGCCCTGGACCGACCTCGGGCCTGGTCATACATTCGTCAGCAATGCGATGAGGGAGGCAGGGACATGGGATCGAAGGCGAAGCGGGGGCAGTGGATTGCGCTCGGAGTGGTCATCGGGCTCGTGGTGGCGTGGGGTGGGTTCTCGGTCGCGGGCGGCGCGCCGTCGAGCATCACGACGTGCACGCTAGGCGCGCAACGGCAAGGTCAAGGTGATCACCTCAGCCGGAGTGGCGAAGTGCACGAAGAAGGGGAAGGGGACTGTCGCCACCTGGGACAACCACGGCGCCACGGTGGCGCTCACGAACCAGCTGGCGGTGAGCCAGGGTCAGCTTGCGGCGAGCCAGACGAGACTGCGGCCGCGCAGCGCTATCACGACCTCATGTTCGGAGGGACCGCGTGCAGCGGTACGACGAACGACTTCGTCGGAATGAACCTTCACGACGTCTTCATGCCGATGTGCCTGAGCGGTGTGGACCTCTCCTACGCGAACCTGTACCACGCGCATCTGACCTACGCGGAGGCGGCCAACACGAATCTCAGCTTCGCGAACCTGCAATGGGCGAACCTCGAGCAGGCGGTGCTGTGGAACGCGAACCTGAGCAATGCGAACCTGAGCAACGCGAATCTCGCGAACGCGGACTTCTCCGGCGCGAACATGTCCGGGGTGACGTGGAGCCAGACCGTGTGTCCCGATGAGACCGACCAGTAGCACGAACGGGACCGTTCCCGAGAGCTGCTTCGGACACGGACCGGGGCTCTGAGCCCGGCCGGTTCCGAGACGCACCACGACGCGAATCAGCCGGTGACCGATGGGGTCCGAGCGGCGCGAAGTGTCGGCGCGAGCCAGGCGCCGACGAGATCCGAACCTTCGGGTGAGTAGTGCATGCCGTCCGGCCGGACGTCTGCGACCTTGCCGAGGCCCTTCTGGTAGTGCCCGTGCGGCGAGAGGAACCGGTTCAAGTCGGGGCTCTTGACCAGGTCGGGGTGGCGGGCGGCGAACCCGGCGAGCACCACGTTGGCCGCGCGGACGCGCGGCGCGTTGAAGCTCGTCTCGCCGGCCACGGAGTCGGCATGGGGTGCCGAGCCGCTGAAGGGGATGGTCGGTACGACCACCAACGCACCATGGGAGCCGAGGCGCGACACGATGCGCGTGAGCTCCGACTCGTAGTGGGCGGCCCACGCCGCGGTTCCCGGCACGAGAAACCGCGCCGCGCCAGGTGGCTTCAGGTCGAGGAGGTCCCAGGTCGGGAGCATCAGAAGGACCGCGGTCGGTTGGATCTGCTTGACCAGGCGCCCGAACCGGTCCGCGTAGTCGCAATAGCTGACGAAATTGAGCTTGAAGGAGGTCTCCCCCTCCATCAGGCGACAGCCGGGGCGGCCGCGGTCGACGGGGTTGATCCCTGCGGTGCGCAACCCTGGAGCGAGGGTCTGGGTAACGGAGTCGCCCAACACCAAGACCCGATCAGCGCCGGTGGCGTCCGCCCGATGATCCGGCTCGCCCGCTCCCGCGATGTTCGCGGACTCGGCACCCGCAGTGGTGAGGACGACGAGGACGACCAACGCGGCCGCGAGTGCGGGGGTCAGGATGGTCCACTGGCGACGGGTGAGCGCGCCCCGGCGGACCGGCATCTCGATGAGGAAGTAGGAGGCGACGGCGATGGCGAGCGTGACCGCGCACTGGACGGCAAAGAGCCCCCATCCGTCGAGCCCGGTCCGGTCCGGGTTGACGACGATGTCGACTGGCCAGTGCCAGAGGTACACGCCGTAGCTGATGAGTCCGAGCAGCCGAAGGGGCCGGAAGTTGAACACCCACGAGACGGGTCCGGTGCGGGGGTGGGCGGCGGCCGCGATGACCGCGGTCGCGGCGAGACCGCACAAGAGGAATCCGCCCCGATACAAGAAGCGGTCCTGGCCGTCGAGTCGCGTCCACTCGATTGCCAGGACGGCTACGCCCGCAAGACCGACGAGCTCGAGCGCGATGCGCGAGAGCTGGGCGTGAACCGGGCCCCAGATGGTGAGCCAGGACGCGAGCGCGGCGCCGAGGAGGATGCGCGGTGGCGCGGGTGTCGGTGCCGTAATAGGCGCGGCTGACGTCGATCGGGTCGTAGAGCAGCGAACATGAGCGCCGTGGATGCGGCGGCGAGGACCAGCGACGTCGACGAGGACGGCCTTGGGCGTGTTGTCGCGCCACCAGGCGAGCAGCCCGACGAAGACGAGGGGCCACACCAGATAGAACTGCTCTTCGATCGCGAGGCTCCAGGTGTGCTCCAAGCGGCGAAGGCGAGGTGAAGAGCGCCCAGTAGTCCTGGCCGCCGAAGATCGATCGCCAGTTGGCGACGTAGCCGACCGTGGCGAGCGCGTCGTCCCGGATCCGCGCGAGCTCGTCGGGGGCCGCGATGATCAGGCAGTAGAGGGCCACGCCGAGCAGCAGGCCGCCGAGCGCGGGGAGCAGGCGACGGGCCCGTCGGGCCCAGAACCCGCCGAGCGCGATCCGCTGTGACGAGCGGGACTCGGCCAGCAACAACGAGGTGATCAGGAACCCGGACAGCACGAAGAACAGGTCCACGCCCAGGTACCCGCCGGTGAGGTGGCCGCCGTGGAAGAGCAGCACCCCTGCCACCGCCATCCCGCGCAGCCCGTCCAGCGCCCCGACGTGCGGAATTCTCACGCGGCTGCGACATCAGAGCATTCTGCCAGCCCGATTGCCGCCGTTTCGGCGCGAGCGGCGAACGGGACCCTTGATTAGCTGTCCGCATCGCCGGTTCCGGCGCCAGCGTGACGCCGACCGTCTGGATCGATCGCCTGCTGTTGCTCCGCACCGATTGCCCGAATACCGTGGCGTCCCGACCGGGGAGCGCAGATGGGCAGGCGCAAACTTCATAGCTTGCGCGTGATGAGCGCCGCGCTCGCAGCATGCGTGGTCTGCGCGCTCTTCGCAGTACCCGCGACCCCCGCGGGCGCAGTGGATCGCGTCAAGGTTCGCAAACCGGGGCCGCTCCGAGTGCTGCTCCTCGGGGACTCGATCACCGTCGGGTATCAGGGCGAAGCTGCCGCCAAGCTCGCGGCCAAGGGTTACCAGGTGACGGTGGCGGGAGTCCGCGGGAGCAGCATTCTCGATGTCAACGAATGCCGGGCGAAGGCGGCGAAGATTCTGCTCAAGGCAGTGGATCCCGACGTGGTGGTCTTCGAGAACACCGGCAACTACGGACTCCTCACGTATCTCGGGATCCCGCCGTGCAAACCGGTGCTGACCAAGGGGTCAGCAAAGTTCTTCGCCAAATGGGAGAAAGCCGCGAAGGTGAACCAGGCCGCGCTCGTGAAGAAGGGCGCGCGATTCCTCTGGCTGCTGAACCCGACCGTCAGCGCGGTGCATGATCCGCAGCGCACCCTGATTCCCACCATCAACGGCATCTACCGGCGAATAGCGCCGCCGGGTGGCCTGATCGACGCCTGGACGGCGTTCGGCGGCTCGACCTACAACGCGAGTCTTCACACCGACGGCCTGCACCTCAGTGCGGCAGGGATCACGAAGATGTCCGACCTGGTGGTCGTGGCGGTGGGCTGAGCCACCGTCAGCACCGCGCGTGGACGTGCCCGCTGTCACGCAGACGGCGCGCCAGCAGATGGCCGCGGTTTGTCGGGCGTGTTCGTTGGGTATCCCGATGGCAACCCGAGAAGAGAAGGTATCGGCGTGGACACAACGCTCTGGATCATGCGGCGATCGGGTGCGGCGATATTGGCGATCGCAGTCGTGGTGGCACGGCGACTGATGAGCACGTTCAGCGAAACCCGAGGGATTCCCGTGGTCTCGAAGACGTCCGCGACGCGGATCGGCGCGGTGCAGCACTTCGTGGTCGTTGCCGCTCGCGACCGGGGCTGAGCACCATCGCTCTCCTCGCGGCCGCGACGACCCAAGAGGTGTCGCGCTCCGCGTCCAACATCTGGGACTCGACCGTCCGAGCGCTTCCCCGGATCGGCATCGCCGTCGTGGTCATCGTCGCCGCGTGGGCGCTCGGTCGTGGCGCGCGGGCCGCCATCCGAACCGTGCTCGAGCACCGGCACACGCCGAGCTTCTCTACGGTGATGGCCAAGCTCACCGGGTGGGCGATCACGACGGTCGGCGTCCTGCTCGCGCTCGCCGTGACCTTCCCCTCGGTCAAGCCGGTGGACCTGCTCGCCGGCCTGGGTTTCTTCTCGGTCGCGATTGGCTTCGCGTTCCAGGACATCCTCGAGAACCTCCTTGCGGGGATCCTGCTGCTGTTTCGCCAGCCCTTTGTCGGGGGCGATCAGATCCGCGTGGGCGAGCACGAGGGAACTGTCGAGCGGATCACGATCCGCGAAACCGTCCTCACCACATTCGCCGGTGAACGGATCCTCATCCCGAATGCCGACGTGTACAAGAGCGCCGTCTACATCCAGACGGCGAGCCCTCGGCGCCGCACGAGCTTCATCGTCGGCGTGGCGTACGAAGCCGACATCGACCTCGCGCGCGCGAGCGGTGGACGCCGTCTCCGGTGTCGAAGGTGTTGACCGATCGCTTCCCGTCGAGGCGTTCCTCGTCGAGCTCGCCGCCTCCACCGTCGACATCGAGATCCGATACTGGTCGGCGTCCAACCAGAACGAGAGCCGCATCGTGCTCGACCGGGCAATCGGTGCGGTCAAGCGCAGCTTCGACGAGGCCGGCATCGAGATGCCGAGCGAGATCGTGGCGCTGCAAGCGACCGCGAGCTTCGCAGCCGGGATGCAGGGTGAGACGGTCACGCCCGGCGGCGCGGTCGCTGATCGACGATGATCAGCGGTCCGGCCGGATCCGCAGCGCGTCGTCCCGAACGGTGCGGCCAGCCCGACTGGGTCTATGAGGTCTCACGAACGGCGCTCGGTTCGCTCGGGCCGGTGCCGTTGTCGAAGCGATGCGCCTTGCTCCACTGATCGAACTCATTGATCGTCATGTAGTCGACGATGCCGCGGGCGTCCATCGCGCGGTAGTGCCGAAAGCTGCGGACCGAGACGTCCGGCGGCGCAAGCCCTTCGGCTGCGAGCCGCTCGTTGATCTCCTCGAGAGATGCGCGTCGCGGCTGGGCCCGGAAGATCTCCCACCCTCGCTTCACTGCGGCTGTCGATGCGTTCGGCATGTCTGATCCCTCCTGGGGACCCGCCCCACCTGCCCGTTCATCGGGCGTCAACGGGCCACACTTGAGCCGCGCGTTTGCCGCACGCTGCCTCATGCGCGACCCCTCGAGGATCAGACCCCGCACGCGGGCTCCGCCTAGCGGCACTTCACGTTGTTGGGGTGGTTTTTGCAGAACTCCTCTCGGTTGTTCTTCGTGCATGCGCTCGCACCCACGAGCGAGAGGACCACCAACACTGTCACGATCACACGCTTCATGCTCCGGATGATACGCGCGCTCAGCGTCTGCGGATGGAGTCCCGGCCTCCCGACATCACTGACGACATGCTCCGTCACGCGGTGCTCGATGGGTGGGGGATCACGGTCGGAGACGTCGAGTACGTGCCGAAGGGCTTCGGGAGTCATCACTGGGCGGTCAACTCCACGCGTGGTGAGCGGTGGTTCGTCACCGTCGACGACCTGGACGGCGTCGCCGGGACCCGTCCGGCTGCGTTCGGCGTGCTGTGCTGTGCCTTCGGCACGGCGCGCATCCTGCAGTCGAGCGGGCTCGACTTCGTCGTCGGTCCGGTGACTTCGGCCGGGGGAGCGCCGGTCCGTCGCCTCGGGGAGCGGTACACGATCGCCCTCTTCCCGTACGTCGAGGGCCGCGCCGGCGACTTCGCCGACGATATGGACGCAAGCGATCGCGCCGCACTCGTCGACGTACTCGCCGCGCTGCACACCACGGCGCTGCCTCCCGGCGCGCCAGCGTGCTCGCTCGGCTTCGATCCCATCCGCCGCTCGCAGCAACAGATTCGCGACGCGCTCGAGCAGGCCCACGATCCGTGGACCGCCGGTCCGTACGGCGAGCCGGTACGTCACTGGCTCCTCGATCATGAAGCCGATGCCGGAGCCCTGATCGAGCGCGCCGCGCGTCGCATGACCGGTCTCGCGGCCACCGCGGAGGACTTGGTGGTCACCCATGGCGAACCGCATCCGGGCAACCTCGTGTGGACCGACGCGGGACTTCGCCTGATCGACTGGGACACGGTCGGGCTCGCGCCGGCGGAGCGCGATCTCTGGTTCCTGAGCCGCGACGAGAGTGCGCTTGCTCGCTATTCGCAGCGCACCGGGCGTGCGGTGGACGGAGAGGCGATCGCGCTGTATCGGAATGCCTGGACGCTCTCCGATCTCGCCGCGCACCTCCATGTCTTCCGAACGCCACACGACGAGACCCGAGACACCAGCCATGCCTGGCGACAGCTGTCGAACCTCGCCTGGGGTGACTGAGCGAGGCGCTCAGCCGATCGCGGGGGCGCTCGGCGGGGTCTCGGCGACGGGTTTGCGGGGCTCGAGCCGGTTGCGGCCCCAGCGCATGATCGGCTTCTCGAGCAGGTTCCACGACAGCACGGTGAACAACGCGGTGAGGCCGAACGCCACGGAGATCCGCACCACGTCCGGCCAGCTGCGGCCCCACCGGCCGACGGCCCAGAACACGGGGAAGTGCCAGAGGTAGATCCCGTACGACACCCGCCCGACCGCCACCATCGGTGACAGGCTCAAGAACCGGTTCACCGACCAGTTCGAGTCCACGGCCGCGAGGATGATGACCGCGGTCGCGAGCGCGACGACGGTGAAGCCGAACCCGTTCCAGAACCCTTCGTTCGCGCGCGCGGCCAAGCGTGCAGAAGAAGACGACACCGAGCGCGACCCACGCTGCGGGCGCGAGACCCCGGCGCGGGGTGTAGCTCGCGAACCCAGAGCGACGCGAGCAGCGCGCCGATGAGCAATGCATCGATGCGCGCATCCGTCCGGTAGTAGGCGTCACCCCAGCCGTAGGAGTTCCACAGCAGCGCGCGGTGCAGGCTGATGCCGACGATCGCGACGCACAGGACGGCACCCACCATCACGATGTTGCGACGGAGCCCGAAGAACACCGCGAGGAGCAGCGGCCAGACGAAGTAGAACTGCTCTTCGATCGACAGTGACCAGAGGTGGCCGAGCCCGGCCAGACCGACATGGTCCTGCACGAGGGTGTGCCAGTTGGCGTAGTAGAAGACCGCGGAGAGCAGGGTCGCGATCTCGGAGCGGGCGCCGCCCTCGATGTGGAAGTGCACCGAGTACACGAAGATCGCGTGGACGAGCAGCACGAGGTACAGGGCGGGGAGCAACCGCAGGATCCGCCGGCCGTAGAAGTGCCCGATGCGGACCTTCGGCCTCTCGGCCTGCTCGCGGAGCAGGAGCGCGGTGATCAGGAACCCGCTCAGCACGAAGAAGAGGTCGACGCCGATGAACCCGCCGCGGACGACCTCGTCGAAGGGGTTGTGGCGGGGGAGCCCGATCTTGGTCAGCCGGGCGTGGAAGAAGACGACGAGCAGCACCGCGATCGCTCGCAGGCCGTCGAGCGGGAGCGAGCGACCCAGCATCCGAACCGGCCGGTCGATGCCCGCGACCTGGGCCGATTCGTGCGCGGTCACCGCCCGATCTTACGGCGAACCATCCGGGTGCTCTCGCCGCGAGCGGCCGTCGAGCCGCGGACCGCGGTCATCGGTGCTCGGTTACTCTGCTGCCGCCGGCCGTCCGGTACGCGGGGATCGGCTGCGAAGGGGTCGCGGGGGTGGACGAGGAAGGGGCTCGAGCTCCGGGCACGCGATCGGTGCCTCCGACCGCGGGACTGGCGGGTACCCACGCTGCTCGGGCTGTTCGTCCTGTCCCGGATCGCCTACCGCCTGGCCGGCATCGGCTTCGACACCCGGTCCACCTGGCGCACCTGGATCTTCCTGGACGGCCGCGTCCTGAAGGGCGATCTGGTCGACAGCATCGTCCATCTTCACAGCCAGCCTCCGCTGTTCAACCTCTTCTATGGGCTCGTCCTGCACCTGCCGAGCTCGTTGCAGAAGCCCGTCTACACGGTGACGTTCGTGGCGCTCGGCGCGCTGCTCACGTACGCCTTGTACGCGCTCTCGGCCGGGCTCGGCGTGAACCGGAACGTGGCCTTCGCTGCCACCGCTGATCTTCATCGTCGGCCCGACCACGGTGTTGTACGAGAACTGGTTCCACTACGCGTATCCCGTCGCGGTGCTCCTCTGCGCCTCCGGCCTGTTCCTCCTGCTCTTCTTCCGCACGCAGCAGCAGCGCTACGCCGTCGCGTTCTTCGTCGTCCTCGCGGTCGTCCTGCTGACGCGCAGCAGCTACCACCTCGTGTTCCTCATCGCGATCGCGGGGCTCGTCGCCTGGATGTCGCCGCTGCGCGCCCGGCAGGTGCTGTTGATCGCGGCGCTGCCGATTCTCGTCGTCACGCTCTGGTACGCGAAGAACCTCGTGATGTTCGACACCTTCTCGTCCAGCAGCTGGCTCGGCATGAACCTCGCACGGACCGTGTACCTCTCGGAAGGCCCGGACAAGATCGCGCGAGCTCCGAGCCAACGGCGAGATCAAGCCCATCCTCGGCGTGAAGCCGTTCTCCGGACCGTCGAAGTACCGGCGGTTCGCGCAGCCGGACAAGACCGGAGTCGCGGTGCTCGATCGGACGATCCGCTCGGAGAACGGTGGGGTCAATTTCAACCACCGCGTGTATCCCGAGGTATCGGACCAGTACCTCAGCGCGGTCCTCGACTACTGGCAGTCGCATCCCGGCGCGTTGGTCGACAGCGGTGAGCTCGGTCTGCGCTTCGAGCTGCTGCCCGCGAACCAGTACTACTGGTTGGCCGACGGCGCGGCCAAGATCGGCGAGCGTCCAGCGCTTCTACGACCGCTTCGTGCTCTGGCAGCCCGACGCGTACAAGGCCGACGGGTTTCTCGGCTACACGCTCCCCGGTCCGGGAAAGGCCCGCAGTGGCAACGTCCCGATTCCGACTGCCGGCAACTTCTCGCTGATGGTGCTGCTCGTCTACGCGCTGGGCCTGATCGGCGCGCCGTTCGTCGCGTGGCGAGGGTGGAATGCACCGGATCGCCGCGGGGTCGTGGTGCTCTACCTGTGGCTCGTGTTGGCGTATGGCGTGTTCGTCAACACGTTCTCGGACGTCGGCGAGAACAACCGGTTCCGGTTCGAGACGGATCCGGTCGCGCTGGTCTTGGCGCTCGTGGTGCTGGCGGGCCTGGTGCAGTGGTTGCGCGCGCGTCGCGCCGAGGGTGGCCGAACCGAGGGTGATGAGGCCGGGCGCGACGAGGCCGAGGCCACGGCGGTGCTCCCCGGGTAGGGTCTCGCCGTGCGTCGATGGGGGATCCTCGCTGGGGTGGGCGTCGTGGCGGCAACGCTGACGCTCCCGATCTCCGCGGCGGGCGCGGCGGATCTGAACACCGTGCACGTGGGTCTGCAGCCCGTCGCGACGAAGCTGAAGAGTCCGGTGGCGTTGGCGTGGCGAGCCGGTGACTCGCAGATGTACGTGGCCGAGCAGGGCGGCCGGCTCCGGACCGTCGTCAGCCCGAAACGCACCAGGAACGTCATGAACCTGAAGACCTCGAGCGGGCGGCGAGCGCGGGCCTGCTCGGCTTCACGTTCACGGCGAACGGCACGAAGGTCATCGTCGACTACACCGACCGGGCGGGTACGACGAAGGTCGACGAGTACCCGATGAACGGGCGCAAGGCGATCAAGAAGTCGCGACGCCAGATCCTCTCGGTGGCCCAACCGTTCGCCAACCACAACGGCGGCGAAGTCACCTTCGGCCCGGACGGGATGCTCTACGTCGGGCTCGGCGACGGCGGCGGCGGCGGCGACCCGCAGGGCAACGGGCAGCGCCTGGACACCCTCCTCGGCAAGATCCTGCGCATCAACCCGGTCCAGAACTTCTACGCCGGCGTACTCGGTCCCGTCGAACAACCCCTTCGTCGGTGTCCCGGGCGCACGCGGTGAGATCTGGATGTACGGGCTGCGGAACCCGTGGCGCTTCTCGTTCGACCAGCTGACCGGCGACGTCGTGGATCGGTGATGTCGGCCAGAGCGCGTGGGAGGAGATCGACTACGCGCCGGCGGGGCAGTCGGGGATCAACTGGGGTTGGAACCGTCGCGAGGGTGCGCACCCGTATACCGGGACGGCACCGCCCGGGGTGCGGGACCCGATCCTCGAGCGGTCGCACGCGACGGGTGACTGCGCGATCACCGGCGGCTACGTCTACCGCGGCACGAAGATCCCGAAGCTCCAGGGCGCGTACGTCTACGGCGACTATTGCACGGGCGTGATCTACGCGCGCCGTGCAGTCCGGGGGAGTCATCACGCAGAGCAAGGCGCTCGGGATCAAGGTCCCGAACCTCACGAGCTTCGGGCAGGACCCGAGCGGTGAGCTGTACGCGGTCGCCGGGAGCGCCGGTGTCGTCTACAAGCTGATCCCGTAACGCCGCCGCTTCAGGACGGCTGCGAGGACCGCCTGCGTCTGCGTGGTCTTGGCGACGAGTCGATCCTGGTCGTCGCGGATCTCCGTTTCGACGACGATCGTCGACGAGCCCGCAGTGCAGGACCGTCGAGCTGGCCCGGATCGTCCCGGAGCGCACCGCTCGCAGCATGTTCGTCTTGGACTCGATCGTCGCCGTGCCCGCCGCGCCCTCCGGCAGATGGATGAAGGCGCAACACCCGCCGGCGGCGTCGGCGAGCGCCATCACCGCGCCGCCGTGGAGGATGTCCCCGGACAGTCGTCAGCTCATGCGCCCAGTCCAGCTCGAGGATCACCGCCTGCTTGCTCGAGCGCAACCGCGCGCATGCCCATCTCCTTGCCGAACGGCATCGCACGGTGCATGAACTCCGTCGGGTCCGACGGCCACGGCCGCTCACTCTACGCGGACGGGCACGGACCGCCGGCGAGTGCGATGTCGGCGCACACCGTCACCCGGGCGACCTTCCAGCGGCCGTCGATGAGCAGCGCCCGGCCGATCCGGTCCGTGAAGTTGGTGTAGTTCGCCACGTTGATGTCGTAGCGGACCGCGGCCTCGGTCGGGCTCGTGAACACGACGTCGGTGACGACCGCCGTGGCGTCCTTCACCTGCTGGGCGAAGCTGCCGGTCCGGATCGCCTCCATCGCCGACTGCAGCGACGTCGCTGTCCTCGACCACGGCCCGCTTCTCGGCGTCGCTGCCCAGCCCGCCGTTGTACGCCGTGGCGAAGGCGTGCTCGATCTCGGCCCGGGCGCCGGCCGCGTCAGCCGGCTGCTCGCCCGGCTGCGGGCAGTGACGGCGGCGGCGGGGTGCAGCGGGCACCGCGATCGGGTCGTCGCTCGTGGCGCCGGGCGACGTGGGCGGCTGCACCGCGATGCCGGTGCTCGCCCCGGGCGGGAGCGTGGTCGTCGGCGTCACTTCGCCCTCGCCGGCGGTCCCGTCGTTGGAGATCTGGCAGCTGGCGTCGTCGGCCGCGACGGAGAACGGCTGGTGCCGACGATCGCGGTTCCCACCGCCTGGCTCGCGTCGGCGTGGCCGACCACGTTGCCGTCGCCGTCGAGCGCCTCGACGGTCCCGCCCGCCTTGTCCGTGTCGGCCGGGGCCGCGAGGACGCACGACACCGTCGACCGGGGCCATCTCGTCGTGCCCGCCGCCCTCGAACGACACGCGAACCTTCTCGACCCCGTTGCCGGACTGGGCCACGATGAATCGGACCGGCGGGCCCTCGCCGTTTGCGCCGAACACCCCGCCGCCGGTGACCCGCAGTGCGGGAGCGTCACCGCCGTAGTGCGCGCCGTTGGCGTAGCCGACCGCGGCTTCGGTGCTGAGCTCGCCGGTCACCATCGCGTCGGGGAAGCAATCGGCCGGCGGGCACCATCCGTCGCCCTGGCAGTTGTTGCCGTCGAACTGGCTGATGTAGCGCCACGGATGACGACGCCGTCGCTGGTGGTGCGACGGAACAGCTTGTCGAGCTTGGTGCCGGGCACGAGGATCTGCAGCGCCGTTCGCCGCGGCCACGGCCATCGCTCGTCCTCGCCGGTGCTGATGCTGCTCGCCCGCGCCCGCGTCGCCCGGGCCCGCGGCGGTGACGCGCCCGCCGGGCTCAGCGTCCTCGACCGCGCGGGCCACGGCGAAACCCGCGAGCGGCCCACCAGCAGCGCGGCGACGAGCCCGGTCGCCAGCACGCGCCGGGACCGCTTGTTGCGCCGGGCCATGCGCACCGTGAGGTCCTGCCAGTCGCCGGGGCGTGGTGACCGCAGTCGTCGGCGCGGTCGTGCAGGAGGTTCCGGAGGTCTCGTTCGAGGTCGCTCATCGTTCGATCACCCTTCTGAGCTGCTCGAGCCCACGGTGGATCAGGGACGCGACGGTGCCGGGCCGGCACCGGAGTGCGGCGGCGATGTCGATGTCCGAGAGGTCGGCGTAGAACCGCATGACGAGCGCGGCCCGTTGCCGGTAGGGGAGCGCGTCGAGCGCGTCGGCGAGCTCGTCGGCTTCGAGCGCGGCGCTCGGGCACGGGTTCGGCCGTCGACGCGTGACGCCGTTCGAGCCCGCGCCGTCGGTGGTGCGAGTGGCACGCGTTCACCACCGCGCGACGGAGGTACGAACGAGGCTCCTGGACCCGGTTCCACGCGCCGTGCAGCCGGACGAACGCGTCCTGCACCAGATCCTGGGCGGTCTCAGACGAGCCGGTCATCAGGGTCGCGAGCCGGACCATCTCGGGCCGCAGGTCGCGGTAGCACTCGGCGAACGTCATCGGCGCGGTGGCCGTTCGCGCGGTCGGCGACGTCCGGTCGTTCCGACAGCCCGAGACTCACGCACCCGTGACCCGCCTACCCCCGAAGACACCACCGAATCCTGCACCATCACTGGTTCAGACGTTCGGGCGCGCTCGATCCCTTGCATATTTCTTCGGCGCTAGCGTGGGCGGCATGACTGACGCGGCGAACGTGACCGAGCCGAGCTACGACGAGACCGAGCGGGGGCGGCGGGCACCGCAAGGTCCTCATGACCCTCGTCGCCGTCGCTCCTCGTCGCCCTGGGGCTGTCCGTCCTGGTGGCGATCTGGTGGCGGCGCGGCGGTGCCCGGCACGTGATCACCGAGCTGGCCGAGCAGGGCGCGGTGCGGCTCGCCGACGCGGTGGTGGACGAGGTGCTCGGCGCCGCCTGATCCCAGCTCGTCGAGCCGGCACCGGCTCCGGACGCGAGGACGCCCTGTAGTGAAGGGCAGGGTTCCACGACAGGGCATCAACTCGCTTGAGGGGGCTTTAGGGCCTCCGGAGCAGTGCATACCCGCAGTGCCTCAGGACCCAAACCCGATGATTCGCAGAATGTTCTCCGGTCGGCCGCTGCGCAGGCCGCGGAGGCCCATGTCTCCGGGCCTATTTCGGGCGTCCGCTCCTCGAGCCCCCACGGCGAGCCGAGCTCGGTGAGCAGGTCGAGGAAGGGGACGGCGTCGAACGCCTCGGGCCCGAGCACGCCGGTGCCGGTCCAGACGCCGCCCGCCAGGAGCTCGAGGGCCACGACCGGGTTGACGGCGGTCTGCCAGACCACGGCCTGGTGGCCGTACTCCTTCATCGACCACTGGTTGTCGACGACGTGGTGGAGGTAGACCTCCCGGGGTTGGCCGTCGACGCCGGTCCCGGTGACCCAGGTGCCGGCGCAGGTCTTGCCGTGCATCAGCTCGCCGAGCTCCGCCGGGTTGGGCAGCGACGCGGCCACCACATCGCGCGGCGCCACCTCGACGTCGCGCACCCGGATCTTCTCCGTGCGGTCGAGGCCCGTCTTGTGGAGCGCCTGCAGCACCGCGATGAACTCGTCGCCGAGCCCGTACTTGAACGTGACCCGCTCGCAGTCGACCCAGCGGGGGACGAGCAGCACCTCCTCGTGCTCCACGTTGACGCACTCGACCGGGCCGATCCCCTCCGGGAAGTCGAACACCTCGGGCTCGCTGAACGGCGCGGTCGTGTACCAGCCGCGGTCCCGCTCCCAGATCACCGGCGGGTTGAGGCACTCCTCGATCGTGGTCCAGATCGAGAACGTCGGCGCGAAGTCGTAGCCGTCGATGACGAGGTTGGCGCCGTCGCGGATCCCCACCTCGTCGATCGCCGAGAACAGATGGTCGGCGGCGTAGCGGGCGAACACGTCCGAGAGTCCCGGCTCCACCCCGATGCCGACCAGCGCGAGCGCACCGCGCTCGCTCCACTGGTCGCTCGACCGCGAACTGGGCATCGCCGAGCTTGACCCCGGTCTCCTCGTACGGCCGCTCGGGATGCCGCTGCGAGAGGTGCATCGCCATGTCCAGGTACGTGCAGCCGGCCGCGAACGCACCGTCGAAGATCGGCGGGTTGAGCCGCGGGTCGCAGGCGTTGACGACGACGTCGGCTCGGACCTCCCGGGCGAGCGCGGCGACCGACGCGGGGTCGGAGGCATCGACGCGGGCCGCGGCGAACCGGCCACCGTCCGCCACGCGGGCCACGGCGCGCTCGGCCCGGGCGAGATCGACGTCGGCGAGGACCATGTGCTCGAAGAAGTCCCGACGCGCCGCGATCGACGCGATCGCGGCGCCGACCCCTCCTGCACCAACGACGAGGATGCGCATGGCCGGACGCTACCCGGCCGGTGACCACCGGGTACCCGATCGGGCGCGCCGTTCGGGCGGTTTGTTGCCGCGTCGTCGAACGACTCGAGCGACTAGGGTTCGAACGTGGTCTGGTGGCGCCGCCCCGATGCGGATCTGGTGCGCGACGTGCCCGATCTGCGGCGGATCATGCCGTACGTCATGCGGACTCGGAACGAGTCCACGGTGTACTTCGAGCAGCGCATCGACGTCGGCAACGCGGAGCGGTTCGTGCGGGCGTTCAACGAAGCGCATCCCGAGTCGCGCACCACGCTGCTCCACGTGCTGCTCTGGGCCGTGTCGCCAGGGCCTGGTGGAGTTCCCGAACGTCAACCGGTTCATCGCCGGCGGTCGCCTGTACCAGCGCAAGGGGATCTGGATCTCGTACTCGGCCAAGCAGCGGATGCAGAAGGGCGCGCCGCTGATCGTGCTGAAGCGGGAGTTCGATCCCGACGAGTCGTTCGCCGCGATGGTCGCGGCGATGGAGGAGCAGCTGCACACGGCGAAGTTCAGCGGCGGCAAGAACACGGTGGACGGCGAGCTCAAGCTCGTCCTCATGCTGCCGGGCTTCCTGCGGCGCCTCGTCTTCGCCGCGTACCCGCTGCTCGAGGCCTACGGCATGTTCCCGAAGTCGTTCATCGACAACGACCCGCTCTACGCCTCGATGTTCCTGACCGACCTCGGCAGCCTCGGTCTCGACCCGGTGTTCCACCACCTCTACGAGTACGGCAACGTCGGGACGTTCGGCGTGCTCGGGCGGGCGCGGGCCGAGCAGATCCCGAACCCGGACTCCGGCCGGCTCGAGCGCAAGCGCATCGCGACTGATCCGATGGAGCTTCGACGAGCGCATCGAAGACGGCCTGTACGCGGGCTACGGCATCAAGCAGGTGAAGCGGCTCCTCGAGGACCCGGTGAAGGGTGGCATCGCCGACGGACGACGAGGCCGTGCTGGCCGCGCTCGGTCGGGCCGCGTCCACCGAACTCCGCCGACGTCGAACAAGCGTGACGAGAGGGGACGCCGCTCGCTTCCCGCGGGCCGGCCTGGCCACCCCGCACTATCTCGCGTCGGGCGCGGGTGCCGCGGAGCTGGCCCGGGGTGGGAACGCCGTCGACGCGATCGTCGCCGCCAACCTCGCGCTCGGTGTCGTCGCGCCGTACCTCTGCGGGTACGGCGGCGACCTCTTCGCCATGGTGTGGGACGGCGAGATGCACGGCTATCTCGGTTCGGGGCGATCACCGGCCAACGCGTCGCTCGAACGGGTGACGGAGCTGCTCGGCGACGATCCGCTCCTCGTCGGCCCGCACTCGGTGACGGTGCCGGGCGCGATCGCCGGTTGGTTCGACCTGCTGGAACGGTTCGGGCACCCGGCCGTTCGGTGATCTCGCTCGCGACGCGATCCGCTACGCCCGCGACGGATTCGAGCTCACCGAGATGGGCGCGTTCTCGTGCCTCGCGTTCCGCGGGCTCTACCGCGGTCTCGACGACTGGCAGGCGGTGTACGGCGCGCTCGAAGCGGGTGACGTGCTGCGCCAACCGGCGCTCGCCCGGCTCATCGAGCTGCTCGCCGAGGGCGGGCCCGACGCGTACTACCAGGGCGTGGTGGCCGACGCGATCGCCGCGGCGCTGCAACGGGGCGGCGGGCTCATGGAAGCCGCGGACCTCGCGGTGCACGCCGGCGAGTGGGCACCGCCGATGTACGCGCGCTACCGGGACGTCGAGATCGCCGAGCTGCCGCCCCCCACCCAGGGGGTCACGGTGCTCGAGATCATGCGGATCCTCGACGGCTTCGACCTGCGCGCACTCGAGCCGGCCGAACGGGCGCACCTCATGATCGAAGCGGTGAAGATGGCCTTGGTGGACCGCGACGACCACGTCACCGACCCGGCCCACGTGATGATCACCCCGGAGACGCTCCTCACCGACGATTGGATCGGTTCCCGCCGGGCCGCGATCGACATGGAACGAGCCCAAACTCCCGACGCCGGGCACCCGCAGCGGGGTGGCACCGCGTACCTCTGCGCCGCGGACGGCGACGGCCTGCTCGTCAGCCTCATCCAGTCGAACTTCCTCGGCTTCGGATCCGGCGTGCACGTGCCGGAGTGGGGCATCAACCTCAACAACCGCGGCTCGTCGTTCACGCTGGACGAGAGCCGGGTCAACTCGATGGCCCCGTCCAAGCGGCCGATGCACACGCTGATCCCCGCGATGGTCCTCCAGGACGCGAGGCCGAGCCTCGTGTTCGGCTCGATGGGTGGCGACGCGCAGGCGCAGGTCCACGCGCAGCTGCTCACCCAGATCGTCGACGACGGCGCCGATCCGCAGGTCGCGATCGACGCGCCCCGCTGGCGCGTCGAGCCGCTGGACTGGAAGCTGCGCATCGAGGAACGGGCCGATCCCGAGGTCGTCGCCGATCTCGCGACGCGTGGCCACGAGATCATCGAGACCGGCGCGTTCGACCCCGGGATGGGTCACGCGCACGCGATCGCGGTGGGAGAGCACGGCTACGCCGTCGGCACCGATCCTCGGGCCGAGGGCGCCGCGGTCGGCAGCTAGTGCCGGCCGACTCCCGCCGGTACGATTCGGCTGATGGTCACCACGGTCGACGAGGTGCGCGGCGCACTCGAGGAGCACGGCTACCTGCCCGACGAGGGCCTGGCCACCTCCATCTTCCTCGCGCTCTCGCTGCAGCGTCCCCTCCTGCTCGAAGGGGAGGCCGGGGTCGGCAAGACCGAGGTCGCGAAGGTGCTGGCCCGCTGGACCGGCGGCGAGCTGGTGCGCCTCCAGTGCTACGAGGGCATCGACGCCGCGCAGGCCGTCTACGAGTGGGACTACTCCCGCCAGCTGCTGCACCTCCGCGCCGTCGAGGCGAGTGGCGGGGAGGTGGTCGAGGACGAGCTCTACTCGGAGCGCTTCCTCGTGCGCCGTCCGCTGCTGCGGGCGATCGACCATCACGGCCCGATCCCGCCGGTGCTCCTCGTCGACGAGGTCGACCGCGCCGACGACGAGTTCGAGGCGTTCCTGCTCGAGATCCTGTCGGACTACTCGGTGACGGTGCCCGAGCTCGGCGAGCTGCGCGCCGAGGTGCCGCCGATCGTCATCCTCACGTCGAACCGCACGCCGCGACGTGCACGACGCGCTGAAGCGCCGGTGCCTCTACCACTGGATCGACCACCCGGACTTCGAACGCGAGCTGGCGATCGTCCGCCTGAAGGCGCCCGAGGTGAGCGACGCGCTCGCCCGCGAAGTTGCCGCCGCGGTCGAGGTGCTGCGCGGCCTCGAGCTGTACAAGCCGCCGGGCGTCGCCGAGACGATCGACTGGGCCAGCGCGCTCGCCCGCCTCGGGCAGGCGCACCTCGACGAGCGTTCCGTGCTCTCGACGCTCGGCACGATCCTCAAGTACCGCGAGGACCTGGCCCGGGTGCGCGCTCACGGCGTCGGCGAGATCGTCGAGACCGCGGTGGCCCGGAGTGCCTGACCACGCGGCTCCTTCTCGGCACGCTGAAGGGGTTCAGGGCCCCTCCAGCGTGCCGAGAACGGGGGAGGGGGACCGGATCGCGGTCGCGTTCGCGCGGACGTTGCGCGCGGCGGGACTCGACGTCGCCCCCGCCTCGACGTTGCTCTTCGCCCGGGCCCTGGCCGCGGTCGGGCCGGCCGATCGGGACGGCGCGTACTGGGCGGGCCGGGCGACGCTCGTGCGGCGACCCGAGGACATCGACGACTACGACCGCGGCTTCGACGCCCTGTTCGGGACGCTCGTCTCGCCCGCCGGGCTGCACGCGGCGGTGGGGGTCGAAGAGGTCGTCGTCGCGTACGACCTGCCGGGCGGCGACCGCGACTGCCGACCCGGAGTCGGAGCTCGAGCCCGACGTTCCTGTCCTGCAGGTTCGCTACAGCCCGGCCGAGGTGCTGCGTCACCGCGACTTCGCGACCTACAGCCCGGCCGAGCACGAGGAGGCGCGCCGGCTGATGAGCGACCTGCGCTTCGTCGGCGCGTTGCGGCACTCGCGGCGGGCGCGGCGTTCGCGCCGCGACCGCGGTCGACCGGACCTGCGGCGCACCGTGCGCCGCTCGCTGCGCACCGGCGGCGAGCCGATCCGCCGGGCGTTCACCGAGCCGTCGCTGCGACCGCGCCGGCTGGTGTTCCTGTGCGACGTCAGTGGCTCGATGGAGCCGTACGCCCGCGCGCTCGTGCGGTTCCTGCACACCGTCGTGATCGCGCGCGGGGGAGTCGAGGCGTTCGCGATGGGCACCCGCCTCACCCGCATCACCCGTGAGCTCTCGAGCCGGGATCCGGACGTCGCGCTCGCCGCGGCGGCCCGGTCGGTCCCCGACTGGTCCGGAGGGACGCGCCTGGGCGAAGGAGTGCGGGCCTTCAACGACGAGTGGGGGATCCGGGGCCTCGCCGCGGGGCCACCGTCGTGATCATCTCGGACGGGTGGGAGCGCGGCGATCCCGGTGCCCTCGCCGAGCAGATGGAACGGTTGCACCGGGTGGCGTACCGGATCGTCTGGGTCAACCCGCTGAAGGCGAGCCCGGGCTACGCGCCGCTCGCCGCGGGAATGGCGGCCGCGCTGCCGTTCGTTGACGAGTTCGTGGAAGGTCACTCGCTGGCGTCCCTCGAAGAGCTCGCCGCGGTGCTCGCCCGATGAAGGAGGTGCTGCCGGTGAAGGAGGCTCGCCCGATGAAAGAGGTGCTGGACGACATCGAGCGCTGGCGCGCCGACGGCCACCGCGTCGCGATCGCGCGGGTCGTGGGGGTCGACGGCTCGGGACCGCGCGATCCGGGCGCCACGATGGTGGTGAACGACGCGGGCGAAGTGGCGGGCTCGGTGTCGGGCGGATGTGTCGAGGGAGCCGTCGTCACCGAAGCGCTTGCCGTGCTCGCGGGGGAGAAGCCACGCGGCATCGTGAGCTTCGGGTACTCCGACGACGAGGCGTTCGCGGTCGGGCTCACCTGCGGCGGGACCGTCCACCTCTTCGTGGAGCCACTCGACTGGTGAGCGGCGCCACGGGAGGAGCCGCGAGCGCCCGCGGCACGCCGATCTTCGACGCGCTCGGCGAGACGCTGCGCGCCGAGCGACCCGCCGCGCTCGCGACGGTCGTCGAGGGGCCGGGAGCCGGGGCCAAGCTGCTCGTCCGGCCGGGCCAACCGCCGCTCGGGACGCTCGGCAACGAGGACCTGGACCGGGTCGTGGCCCGTGACGCGCAGGCCGAGCTGGACGCCGGGCTCACGTCGACCCGCCGCTACGGCCCGCGCGGCGAGGCGCGGGAGGAGACCGTCCGGGTCTTCATCGAGTCCTTCGCGCCGCCGCCCCGCCTGATCATCTTCGGCGCGGTCGACTTCACCGGGGCCCTGGCCAAGGCCGGCAAGCTCCTCGGGTACCGCGTGACGGTCTGCGACGCGCGGCACCGTCTTCGCGACCGTGGCCCGGTTCCCGATGGCCGACGAGGTCGCCAACGACTGGCCCGATCGGCATCTCCAGAACGTCGAGCCCGCCCTCGGGCCGCGCGATGCAGTCTGCGTGCTCACCCACGACGTGAAGTTCGACATCCCCGCGATCGTCACCGCGCTCGACACCGAGGTCGGTTACCTCGGCGCGATGGGCTCGCGGCGGACGCACGCGGCGCGCGTCGAGCGGCTGCGTGAGGCCGGCGTGGACGACGAGGGCCTCGCCCGCGTCATGGCGCCGATCGGTCTCGACATCGGCTCTCGCACGCCCGAAGAAGCCGCGATCGCGATCTGCGCGGAGATCATCGCGGTGCGCACCGGCCGCACGGGCGTCGCGTCGCTGCGCGACGGCGACGGCCCGATCCACGCCTGACCCGACGGAACCGAGAGGAATCCAGATGGACCTGGGCATCGCCGGACGCCGCGCCGCGGTTGCCGCGGCATCACGAGGGCTGGGATTCGCGACCGCCGCGGCGCTGGCCGCGAACGGCGTGCACGTCGCGATCTGCGGTCGCGACCAGGAGACGATCGACGCCGCCGCGGCGCGGATCGGCGAGGGGTGCATCCCGCTCGTCGCCGACGTCAGCACGGTGGAAGGGGCGACGAGCTTCGCCCGGGCCGGCGCCGATGCGCTCGGCGGGATCGACATCCTCGTCGCCAACGCCGGCGGGCCGCCGCCCGGTGACTTCACGAGCATCGACGACCTCGACGCCTACGCCCGCGCGTTCGAGCTCAACTGCCTCTCGACGATCGCGATGTGCAAGGCCGCGGTGCCGGCGATGCAGGACCAGCACTGGGGGCGGGTCGTGGCGATCACCTCGATCGCGGTCCGCCAGCCGATCCCGTCGTTGATCCTCTCGAACACTGCGCGGGCCGGCGTGACCGGGTTCCTCAAGACGCTCGCGCTGGAGGTGGCCCGCGACGGGGTGACCGTCAACAGCCTCCAGCCGGGTCTCCACGCGACCGAGCGGATCGCGTCGTTGGGTGCCGACCCGGCCGCACTCGCCGCCGGAGTGCCGGCCGGCATGCTCGGCGACGCCGACGACTTCGGGGCGATCGCCGCGTTCCTGTGCTCCGAGTCAGCCAAGTTCCTCACCGGGGCCGCGATCCCGGTTGACGGCGGAACCTACGCGGGGTTGCAGTGAGCGGCGTCCGCCACGTCGTCACCTTCACGTTCCGGGAGGACGCGACCCCCGAGCAGATCGCGGCGATGACCGAGAGGCCTCTCGACGCTCCCCGGGCTGATCCCGGAGATCCGCGACTACCGCATCGGACCGGACCTCGAGATCAACGAGGGCAACCACCAGTACGCGGTCGTGGCCGACTTCGACTCGGTGGACGACTACCTCGTGTACCGGGACCACCCGGCCCATCTCGCGGTGATCGCGGAGCGGATCCGCCCGATCATCACGGCTCGCGTCGCGGTGCAGCTTGCCCTCTGAGCGAAGCCGCGAACGGCCACCCCAGCCGGCGGCGTCGGCATACTGTGGGGCCCATGACCGCGCCTGACCTCGCGCACGACCGCGGCGTCTGGACCATCCCGAACGCCATCTCCCTGGCCCGGCTGGCCGGCATCCCCGTGTTCCTCTGGCTCCTCCTCGGCGAGGACAAGCCGATCGAGGCCGGCATCCTGTTCGCGGTCCTCGGCGCCACCGACTGGGTGGACGGCTACATCGCCCGCCGCTTCGACCAGGGCAGCGAGATCGGCAAGATCCTCGACCCGGTCTCGGACCGGGTGATGCTGATCGCCGGCGCGATCGGCCTGCTCATCTACGGCGATGTCCCGGTTTGGGTCGGTGTGCTCGTCCTCGCCCGGGAAGCCCTGCTGAGCGTGGTCACCCTGGTGCTCGCTGCTGCCGGTGCCCGGCGCATCGATGTGCAATGGGTCGGAAAAGCGGGCACGCTGGCGCTGATGTTCGCGCTGCCGCTGTTCGTGCTCGTCTCCGAGCTCGATCCGTCAGCCGGACGCGACGTCATCGAAGTCATCACCTGGCTCTTCACGATCGGCGGACTCATCCTGAGCTACTACGCGGCGGCGCTCTACATCCCGATGGCCCGCACCGCGCTGCAGGACGGTCGCGCCGCCCGGGAGGCCACGTCGTGAAGGGCCGAGCGGAGCCGGGTCGGGTGTGCCGCGGTGAACAGCCGAACGCAGCGGTGGAGCGACCATGAAGGCAGTGATCCTCGCCGGGGGAGAGGGCACGCGGCTGCGGCCCCTCACCAGCAACCAGCCGAAGCCGATGATGCCGGTCGCGAACCGGCCGATGATGGAGCACATCGTGCGGCTCCTCGCGTCGCACGGCTTCGACGACATCGTCGTGACGGTTGCGTTCCTCGCCAACCACATCCGCACGTACTTCGGTGACGGCTCCGACTTCGGCGTCCGCATGCGGTACGCCACCGAGGACTCGCCGCTCGGTACCGCGGGCTCGGTGCGGAACGCGGCCGAAGAGCTGGACGAGACGTTCCTCGTCATCTCGGGCGACGTCCTCACCGACATCGATCTCAGTGCGTTCGTCAAGGCGCACCGCTCGACCGGAGCGGCCGGTTCCATCGCCCTGAAGCGGGTTGACGACCCGGTCGAGTTCGGCATCGTCATCACCCACGAGGACGGCTCGATCGAACGGTTCCTCGAGAAGCCGACGTGGGGCCAGGTGTTCTCCGACACGATCAACACCGGCATCTACGTGCTCGAGCCCGAGGTGTTCGACTTCATCCCCGAGGGTGAGGTCGTCGACTTCTCCGGCGACGTGTTCCCCGCGGTGCTGAAGCGCGGCAAGCCGCTCTACGGCTACGTCGCCGAGGGGTACTGGGAGGACGTCGGCAACCTCGAGGCGTACCTCCGGGCGCACCAGGACATCCTCGAGGGCAAGGTCGACATCGAGATCGACGGTTTCCGACTGGGCGAGGACGTGTGGCTCGGCGAAGGCGCGGAGGTCGACCCGGATGCGCGGATCGACGGTCCCGCGATCATCGGCGCCAATTGCCTGATCGAAGCCGGCGCCCACGTGCGCGAGTACACGGTGCTCGGTCGCGACGTCGTGATGAAGCACGACGCGTCGGTGGTGCGCTCCGTCGTGCACGAGCACGCGTACATCGGCCCGGCGGTGCGGTTGCGGGGCACGGTCATCGGGCGATCCTGCGACCTGCGGTCCCATGCCGCGGTCGAAGAGGGTGCCGTGCTGGGCGACGAGTGCTTCGTCGGCGAGGGCGCGGTCGTCAACCCGGGGGTCAAGGTCTATCCGTTCAAGACGGTGGAGGCGGGCGCGGTCGTCACGTCGTCGATCGTCTGGGAGAGCCGGGGGCGCGCACGCTGTTCGGTCGGCGCGGCGTGGCCGGGCTGGCCAACGTCGACATCACCCCCGAGGTCGCGACCCGGCTCGCGATGGCCTACGGCACCTCCCTCAAGAAGGGCGCGGTGGTCACGACGAGCCGCGACACGAGCCGGGTCGCCCGGGCCCTGAAGCGCTCGATCATCGGAGGGCTGAACCTGTCCGGGGTGAACGTCGAGGACGTCGAGCTCGCCACGGTCCCGCTCACCCGGTTCCAGGTGCGGAACTCGATGACGGACGGCGGCATCTCCGTCCGGCTCTCGCCCCGGGACCCGAACAGCGTCGAGATCCGGATGCTGGACAACGAAGGCCGCGACATCGACGAGGCCGCCCAGCGCAAGATCGAACGGCTGCTGCAGCGCGAGGACTTCCGCCGCGCGTTCGCCGGGGACATCGGCGACATCGTGTTCCCGCCCCGGTCGCTCGAGTACTACACGGCCGCGCTCGAGGCGAGCGTCGACAAGGGCCGGTTGCGTGAACGGGCGTTCAAGGTCGTGCTCGACTACTCGTACGGCGCGTCGTCGTTGGTCATGCCGGCGGTGCTCGCCAAGATCGGCGCGGACGTCCTCGCGGTCAACCCGTTCGCCGCGACGCGCACGCGCGGGGAGCGCGGAAGACCGCATCGAGCGCCTCGACCGGATCGGCGAGCTCGTGCGTGCATCCGGGAGCGACCTCGGCATGGTCATCGATCCGGATGGTGAGACCGGCACGGTGGTCGACGACGCCGGCCATGCGTTGAACTCGGAGCAGACGCTGCTCGCGCTCTTGACGCTCGTCGCCGAGGCCCGACCCGGTGCACGCGTCGCGCTCCCGGTGTCGGTGAGCCGCGAAGCGGAGCGCATCGCGAGCGAGCGGGGCGCCGAGATCGTCTGGACGAAGCTGTCCGCGTCGAACCTGATGGAAGTCGCGTCGAGCGACCGGGTGGACTTCGCGGCGTCGCAGGAGAGCGGCTTCATCTGGCCCGACTTCCTCCCGGCCTACGACGCCACCGCGACGCTCGTGAAGCTGCTCGGCCTGCTGGCGGTCACGGGGCACAAGCTCTCCGAGATCGTGAGCGAGCTCCCGACGGTGCACATCGCCCATGAGGTGGTGCCGACCCCGTGGGAGCGCAAGGGCGCCATCATGCGCGAGATGGTGGAGCGGTCGAAGGGCCGGGACACGGTGCTGGTGGACGGGGTCAAGATCCTCCATCCGGGTGGGTGGGCGCTGGTGCTGCCCGACCCCGAGGAGCCGATCGTGCACGTCTGGGCCGAGGCCGGCTCCGACCACGAGGCCGCCCAGCTGGCGGCCGAGTACGCCCGGCGCATCAACCAGATCGTGTGACCGCGCGGCGTCTAGTCTGCGGCCGATGAATTTCCCCGAAGAGCTGCGGTACTCGAGCGAGCACGAATGGGTGCGGGTCGAAGGCACCCGTGCGGTCGTCGGCATCACGGACTACGCGCAGGACGCGCTCGGTGACGTCGTCTACGTGCAGCTGCCCGACGCCGGGCTCCAGGTGATCGCGAACGCGTCGATCGCCGAGATCGAATCCACCAAGTCGGTTTCGGAGGTGTACGCGCCCGTCACCGGAACCGTGGTCGAGGTGAACGGAACCCTCGAGGACACGCCCGAGCAGCTGAACACCGACCCGTACGGCGCCGGATGGATCTTCGTCGTCGAGCTGGCCGAGCCCGCGGAGGTCGACGCGCTCATGGACGCGGCCGGCTACCAGGCATTCCTGGAGGAGTAGTCCCGCGACGGTCTCCGCGACGCAGCCGTGGCGTCTCGTCGATGATCTCGCGGTACGTCGCGACGCGGCGGGGCAGATGGCCGCGGACCTCGCGTGCCTCGACGACGTCGCGGCCGGTGGATCCCCGGTGTTGCGGCTCTACACGTGGGCCGCGCCCGGCGCTCTCGCTCGGCCGTTTCCAACCCGAGTCCGACGTCGACTGGGATGCGTGTCGCGAACGCGGGGTCGAAGTCGTCCGCCGGCCAACCGGCGGTCGCGCGCTGCTGCACGGCGCGGACCTCACGTACGCCGTCGCGACTGCCGCGGCCCACGGGCGCGGCCGGCCACGTCGACGCGCTGTACCGGACGCTCGCCGGCGCGCTGATCGCGGGTCTGGCCGAGCTCGGGGTTCACGCGGCGATCGGCTCGGACCGCGGCCCGGCCGGCCCGGTCTGCTTCGCGGCCGCTCAGGGTGCGGACCTCCGGGTCGGGAACCGGAAGCTGTGCGGTTCCGCGCAGGTCCAGCGGGGGAGCGCGGTGCTCCAGCACGGATCGGTGCTCCTCGACCGCCTGCCCTTCGACGAGCTGGACCTCCTGGTGGCGTCGCAGCCCGGCGGCGTCGAACGGCCGTCCGCGCCGGAGATCGCACGCGCGCACCGAGACCTTCAAGCGCGCAGCGTGACCTTGCGCGAGCTCGGGGTCGACGCCACGCCGGCGCTCGTCGCGGCCGCAGTGGTGGCCGGATTCGCCGCCACACTCGACCTCGACCTCGGGTCGAGGGTCGAACCCGTCCACGCCCGGCCCGGGTCTCGACCTGCCCTTCAGGTTGTAGCCTGGTCGCATGATCTGCGGTCGGTGCGGCCACCGCAACGAGGCTGGGGCGAGGTTCTGCTCGTCGTGCGGATCCGCCCTGCTCGAGGCCGAAGAGACCACGTTGACCCACGCGGCCTTCGAGGACCGGGACTCCACCGCCGAGCTCGAGGCCATCGCGGACCTGCCCGAGGGCCAGGGTCTGGTGATCGTCGCCCGGGGCCCGAACGCCGGCAGCACCTACCTGGTCGAGTCCGACCCGGTCAGCGTCGGCCGCCACCCCGAATCCACGATCTTCCTGGACGACATCACCGTGTCGCGGCGCCACAGCGTCATCGAGCGCCGTGGAAGACGACTTCCAGATCAGGGACGTGGGCTCGCTCAACGGCACCTACGTGAACCACGACCGGGTGGACAAGTCCGTGATCAAGAACGGTGACGAGATCCAGGTCGGACGGTTCGTGCTCGTCTTCCGAGTTGGCGAGGCTTGATGACCGAGACCAGCGCCCCCTCCGAGCACCTCTCGATCGGTGAGGTCCTCACGACCCTGCGCGACGACTACCCCGACATCACGATCTCGAAGATCCGGTTCCTGGAGAGCCAGGGGCTCATCGACCCCGAGCGCACCCCGTCGGGCTACCGGAAGTTCTACGAACCGGACATCGCCCGCCTGCGGTGGATCCTGCATCAGCAGAAGGAGCACTTCCTGCCGCTCAAGGTGATCAAGAGCCGACTCGAGGCCGCCGGTCCCGACCAGCTGCCCGAGGACACCGGGCCCGAACCCGCACCCGAGCCGGTGCCGGAGCCCGCCGGCACGACCAAGGCCAGCGGCGCGAAGGCAAGGACCACGCCGCGCCAAGTCCTCGACCGCGAAGAGCGCCGCGGCGAAGGCCGCAGCCAAGAAGCACGCGACGGACGACGACGCCCCGGCGCCCGCGAGCGGTGGTGACGCGATCTCCGCCGCAGCGGCCGCCGCGGCGAAGGCGCCGACGCGTTCCTCGAAGCCCGCGGCGAAGACCACACGACCGCGAAGCCGCGGCGCGGCGCCCGGCCATCGGCCGACATGCCGACGCTCGCGCTCGACGACGGCACGCCCGAGGCGCTCGAACCGATCGGCGACGGGCACCTCACTCGCTCCGAGCTGGCCGCCGCCTCGGGTCTGACCGATGCCGAGATCTCCGAGCTCGAGGACTTCGGGCTGCTCCAGCCGTCGGCGTCCTCGGGCGACCGCCCGTTGTTCGACGACGACGCGCTGGCGATCGCGCAGCTCGCCGCGGGGTTCGCGAAGCACGGCATCGAAGCGCGTCACCTGCGCATGTTCCGCAGCATCGCCGAGCGCGAAGCGACGCTGTACGGCCAGGTGATCCAAGGGGTCTTGCGCCAACGCAACCCGGAGGCGCGAGCGCGCGCCCGCGAGGATCTCGTCGAGCTCGCCGGTCTCGGGCGCGGCATGCGCAGCGCCTTCCTGCGCCGCGCCGTCGACGACCTGCTCGCCGACTGACGGGTGGACAGCCCCGACCCTCCTGCTCGGACGGGCGGACATCGCCGAGATCGTCGAGCGTCTCGGCGCGGAGATCGCGGCGGATCATCCGGACGGCGTCGTGCTCATCGGTGTGCTCAAAGGCGCGCTCATCTTCTTCTCGGACCTCGTGCGGTCGATCCGCGGCATCGACGTCGCGGTCGACTTCATGGCCATCTCCCGATTCGCGCCGGACAGCGGCCGGGTCCGCATCCTGAAGGACGTCGAGCTGGACCTCTCCGGGCGGGACGTGGTCGTGGTCGAGGACATGGTCGACACCGGGCTCACCGCGACGTACCTCTTCGGTCAGCTGGCCGAGCGGGGGCCGCGCCGGTTGGAGCTCTGCACGCTCCTCGACCGCCCGGTCCGGCGGATCGTGCCGCTCGAGGTGCGGTACCGGGGGGCCGAGATCCCCGACGTCTTCGCGCTCGGCTACGGGCTGCACCTGGCCGAGCTCTACCGGAATCTGGACCAGGTCTACGAGGCCGATCGGCGGGCCGTCCGGGCCGAGCCCACCGCCTATGTCGACGCCCTCTACCGGGCCCGGGAACGGGGTTGAACGTGCGGGGGAGGGGTAGGGCCCACGGTGTATCGTCGCCGTCAGGACGGAGGCGCCCGTGATCCGCGTATCGCTGGTAGGAGTACGAGTCGAGGTTCCCTCGAACCAACCGATCGTGCTCCTGCGCGAGGTCGAAGGGCAGCGCTACCTGCCGATCTTCATCGGCCCGCCGGAAGCCACGGCCATCGTCTACGCCCTCCAGGGCATGGATACGCCCCGGCCCATGACCCACGACCTCTTCAAGACCGTGCTCGACGACCTGTCGGTGCGGGTCGACCGGGTCGTGATCACCCAGCTCCAGGAGGGGACCTTCTTCGCCGAGGTCGAGTTCGCCCGGGAGGGTGGCGCGCTGCGCATCTCGTCCCGGCCGTCCGATGCGATCGCGCTGGCGGTCCGCTACGAGGAGCCAGGTCCCGATCTTCGTGGAGGAAGCGGTCCTCGACGAGGCCGGCGTCCTGTTCGAGGCCGAAGAGGACGAGGAGCAGATCGAGCAGTTCCGGGAGTTCCTCGAGCAGGTCAGCCCCGAGGATTTCGGCGCCTGACCGCAACCGTCGCCGGCCGGAGCCGGGGCCATCCGGCAAGCTCGGGGCCACGCGGCTTGGTTGACCTCGCCGGAGGGTTCCGGTACGGTCGACAACTCCGTAGTTACGCCGATGTGACTTTGCGCCGCCCGACGGGGCGGTCCGAGTCGGAAAGGTCGCTTCCCCATGGCCGGTAAGACCGCGCGCACCGCTCAGCTGCCCGACCGGATCGAGCAGGGCGTGCTCGCGCCCGAAGCCGGCGCCGATTTCGTGGGCGAGGAAGTCGGCTACGGCGGGCCCCAGGTCTGCAAGATCGTGGGGATCACCTACCGCCAGCTCGACTACTGGGCCCGCACCGACCTGCTCCGGCCGTCGCTCGTCGACGCCGCGGGCAGCGGCAGCCAGCGGCGCTACTCGTACCGGGACCTCGTCGCGCTGAAGGTCATCAAGAGCCTCCTCGACGCCGGCCTCTCACTGCAGACGGCCCGCAAGGCGATCGAGTACCTGCGGGACCACCTCGGCGAGGACCTCGCGTCCGCGTCGCTCGTGCTCGACGGCACCCGATCGGTGCTCGTGCGGACCGGCGAGGACATCGTCGACGTGGTGCGCCAGGGCCAGGGTGTGCTGAACATCGTCCCGCTCGCGGGGCTCGTGGAGCAGCTCGATGCGAGCATCCACGAGCTGCGCGCCGGCTGCAGCCACCGAGGCGCCGGCGCCGCGTCGCGGCCGGGCCGCGAGCGCAGGTGGGGGAGGGTAACGATCACCCCGGCCGACACCCTGCCCCACGAGCAGGTCCGTTTCGCGCACAATTCGGAGCGGCAGTTCGCGAAATTGCTCGACTTCTACGGGATCGCGTGGGAGTACGAGCCCCGGACGTTCACCCTCGAGCTCGACGCGGAGGGGAACCCGGCGCAGGGGTTCACGCCGGACTTCTACCTCCCGGCCCAGGACGTCTACATCGAGATCACGACGCTGAACCAGCGCCTCGTGACGAAGAAGAACCGCAAGGCCCGCCGGCTGGTGGAGCAGTACCCCGAGGTGCGGATCAAGGTCCTGTACCAGCGGGACTACCTGCACCTGCTCGTGAAGTACGGGCTCGAGCCGCCGAGCCAGCTGGTGGACCAGCTCGGGACGCCGGAGACCGTTGCGGCTCGACGTCGATCCGGCGCCGCTCGGGCGAGCCGGCGTCACCCGAGGCCGAGTCCGCGTAAGCGTGCCGTAACCTCCCGGCCCTGTGACCGAGCCTGTTCTCAAGACGAAGTCCGCTCGACGCCGAGCACCGGGCCCTCGACGCGCGCCTGACCGAGTTCGGTGGCTGGGACATGCCGATCCAGTACCGCAGCGTGCTGGAGGAGCACCGCGCCTGCCGGGAGCGGGCGGTCGTGTTCGACGTGTCGCACCTCGGGTCGGTACGGGTGGTGGGGCGCGGCGCGCTGCCCGTCCTGCAGTGGGCGTTCACCAACGACCTGCAGCGCATCGGACCCGGGCCAGCGCGCAGTACACCCACCTCCTCGACCCGGACGACGCGCACGTCGTCGACGACATCATCGTGTGGTGGGTCGCGCCCGACGAGCTGCTCGTGATGCCGAACGCGTCGAACACCGAACCGATCGTCAGCACGCTCGCGGCCGCGAGCGCGGACCGCGGCGAGTGCGAGATCGTCGACATCACCGAGACCCGGGCCGTGCTCGCGGTCCAGGGTCCGCAGGCCCGGGCGCTGCTGGCCGACGTCGTGCCCGAGATGGCCGCGGTCCCGCGCTTCGCGGTGCAGGCGGTGGAGTGGCGCGGGGCCCACTGCGTCGCTGCGGGCACCGGGTACACCGGCGAGGACGGGATCGAGATCCACGTGCCGGCGGAGCACGCGCCCGCGCTGTGGCGCGAGATCGTGGCGGCGGGCGTGGTGCCGGCCGGCCTGGGCGCGCGCGACACGCTGCGGCTCGAGGCGGGCCTGCCGTTGCACGGTCACGAGCTGGGGGCGGGCATCACCCCGCTGCAGGCCGGGCTCGGTTGGGTGGTGCGCTTCGACAAGGGCGACTTCCGCGGGCGCGAGCCGTTGCTGGCCGAGCGCGAACGCGGCATCGAACGCCGGTTGCGGGGTCTGCTGGTCGAGGGTCGCCGCCCCCCGCGTGCGGGCTACGCGGTCATGGGGCCGGGGAACACGGGGAAGATCGGCGAGGTGACGAGCGGGAACTTCTCGCCGACGCTCGAACGGGCGATCGCGCTGGCGTTCCTGCCTCCGGGGCTCGATGACGGGGCCGAGGTCAACGTCGAGATGCGCGGCGCACTGGTGCCCGCCATCGTGGTCAAGCCGCCGTTCGTCTCGCGGTGAACGCGACCGGCGACGGCGGAGCGGGAGCTCCCGGCGCCCGCGATCTCGAGCCGGACGTTCGGGCTCGGCCTGGCGGCGATCGCCCTCGTCGCCCTGGCCATTCGCATCGCGGCCGCGTACTGGTACGACGCGCACACCGTGCTGTGGGGCGACGCGTTCTGGTACTCGGGCGTCGCCAAGCTGATCGCGCAGGGTCACGGGTTCGTGAACCCGGCGGGTCGCATCGCGTTCCACCAGGACTACGCGACGGCCGCGCACCCGCCGCTGTACCCGCTCTTCCTGTCCGTCGTCGCGCACGTCGACGACAGCATCCTCGCCCAGCGCCTGTGGTCGACCCTTCCCGGCACGGGAACCGTCATCGTCCTCGGGTTCCTCACCCGGGACCTCGCGGGGGAGCGGGCCGGGCTCATCGCGGCCGGTCTCGGCGCGGTGTTCGTCGATCTCTTCGCCCAGGACGTCCTGGTCATGTCCGAGGGGCTGTTCGGGTTCCTCGTCGTGCTGACGGTGTTCCTGGCCTACCGGTTCATCCGCCGGCCGAACCTGGTGCGGGCCGCGTTGCTGAGCCGGCGCGATCGCGCTCGCCGCACTGACGCGCGCCGAGGGCGCGTTGCTGTTCGTGATCCTCCTCGTCCCGCTCGCGCTGCGCGCGAAGGATCTGGCGATCGGGCGTCGCGTCGCGTGCATCGGCGTTGGTGCGCTCGTCGCCGTCGTGCTGTTCGCGCCGTGGGTCGCGCTACAACGCGGGCCGGTTCGACAACCCGGTCCTGCTCTCCAACGGGCTGGGCGGGCTGGTCGGCTCGAGCAACTGCGACGCGACCTACGGCGGGCCTGCGATCGGGGGCTGGGGCTTCACCTGCGCCCAGGGCGTCACGATCACCGTGCAGGACGACGAGTCGCACCAGGACCGGGAGCAGCTGAAGGCCGGGCTGCGGTTCGCCCGCGACCATCCGGGCCGCCTGCCCATCGTGATCCCCGTCCGGTTGCTCCGGTCCTTCGGGCTCTTCCATCCCGTCGAGCTGACCCGCGACGACCTGCTCCTGCGGCTCGGGCGCCCGCGGATCGTGGCCTGGGTGGCGATCCTGCAGTACTGGGCGCTCCTGATCGCCGCGCTGTTCGGTGCGCTGTTCCTCATCCGGCGCCGGATCGCGCTGCTGCCGTTCATCGCGCCGGTCGCGACCGTCGCGGTGATCACGATCGTCGGCTACGGCACCATGCGATTCCGGGTCGCGCTCGACGCGCTGCTGCCCGCGCTCGCGGCGGTCGCGCTCGACCAGGGGTGGCGGGAGCTGTCCGCCCGGCGGGCCGCCGCGGGTACAGTCGCGACCGACAGCTGACAACGTCGGACGGGAGAGTCCCCGGCAACGGGGCGCCGAAGGAGCAACCTCCCCGGAATCTCTCAGGCTCACGAACCGTCCGAACGAGGCAACTCTGGAGAGCAGGTCCACCGGGCGACCGGGGGCCTCACCGACGGGGAAAGCCGGTCCATCCTGCGCCCTGAGCGCAGGCCCGGTGAATCTCTCAGGTTCCGCGACAGAGGGGGAGTGCGCCGCCACCGCGGCCACGATCGTCGCGGCTGAGAGATGACGGGAAGGACCATCAGTGGAGCAGCATCGATTCGCCGATCGGCACATCGGTCCGGACGGCGAGCAGCAGGCGACCATGCTGGACGCGCTCGGCTACTCGTCGCTCGACGCACTCACGGACGCCGCCGTGCCCGCGGCGATCCGCGTCGACGCCCCGCTCGACCTTCCGCCGGCACTCAGCGAAGCCGAGGCGCTCGTCGCGCTCCGCCGGCTCGCCGACGCGAACGAGGTCTTCACCTCGCTCATCGGGATGGGCTACTCGGCGACGGTCACCCCCGGGGTGATCCTGCGCAACGTGCTCGAGAGCCCGGCCTGGTACACCGCGTACACGCCGTACCAACCCGAGATCTCGCAGGGCCGGCTCGAGGTGCTCCTGAACTACCAGACGATGGTGGCGGACCTCACCGGCATGGACCTGGCCAACGCGTCGATGCTGGACGAGGGGACCGCGGCGGCCGAAGCGATGGCGATGGCGCGGCGGCTCGCGCCCAAGGCCGGCGCCACGTTCTTCGTGGACCGGGACTGCCACCCGCAGACGATCGCGGTGGTGGAGACCCGCGCGCTGCCGCTCGGGATCGACGTCGTGGTCGGTGACCCGGTGGACGATCTGCCGCTCGACGGCCTGTTCGGTGCGTTGCTGCAGTACCCCGGTTCGAGTGGCGCGCTGCGGGACGACACCGAGATCGTCGAGCGGGTGCACGCGCAGGACGCGCTGGTGACGGTCGCGACCGACCTGCTCGCGTTGTGCCTGCTCCGTCCACCCGGGGAGATCGGCGCGGACATCGTGGTCGGCTCCGCGCAACGGTTCGGCGTGCCGCTCGGTTACGGCGGCCCGCACGCCGCGTTCCTCGCGTGCCGCGACGCGCACAAGCGCACGCTGCCGGGGCGGCTCGTCGGCGTGTCGGTGGACAGTGAAGGGCGGCCGGCGCTGCGGCTCGCGCTCCAGACCCGCGAGCAGCACATCCGGCGGGAGAAGGCCACGAGCAACATCTGCACCGCCCAGGTGCTGCTCGCCGTGATCTCCGGGCTCTACGCGCAGTACCACGGTCCTGACGGGCTGCGGGCGATCGCCGACACGGGTGCACGACCTCACCGAAGACGCTCGCCGCGGGACTCCGCTCCGGCGGAGTCGAGGTGCTGACCGAGCACGTTCTTCGACACGATCACGGTTTCGGTGCCCGGACGGGCGGCCGCGGTCGCCGCGGCGGCGCGGGAGGAGCGCATCAACCTCCGGATGGTCGACGACGACACGCTCGGCATCTCGCTCGACGAGACGACGACCGCCGGAGACGGTGAACGCAGGTGCTCGCGGCATTCGGCGCGGGCGCAGCAGGGGACGCGGTGCCGGCATCGGCGATCCCGGCCGCGCTGGCAGCGCGAGGGCGAGATCCTCGAGCACCCGGTGTTCCACGAGTACCGGTCCGAGACCCGGATGCTGCGGTACCTGCGCCGCCTGGCCGACCAGGACCTCGCGCTCGACCGCACGATGATCCCGCTCGGCTCGTGCACGATGAAGCTCAACGCCACGACCGAGATGATGCCGATCACCTGGCCGGAGTTCGGGCAGGTGCATCCGTTCGCACCGCTCGACCAGACGACCGGGCTACCAGGAGCTGTTCGGCGATCTCGAGCAGTGGCTGTGCACGATCACCGGGTACGCGGCGGTGTCGCTGCAACCCAACGCCGGGTCCCAGGGTGAGCTCGCCGGGCTGCTCGCGATCCGCGCGTACCACCTCGCCAACGGGGATCAGCACCGCGACGTGTGCCTCATCCCCGCATCGGCGCACGGCACGAACGCGGCGAGCGCGGCGATGGCCGGCATGCGCGTGGTGGTGGTGGCGACCGACGCCGACGGCAACGTCGATCTAGCCGATCTCGAAGCCCGCGCCGCGGAGCACTCGGAGCGGCTCGGCGCGTTGATGGCGACCTACCCGTCGACGCACGGCGTGTTCGAGACCGGCATCAAGGACGTGTGCGCGGTCGTGCACCGCCACGGGGGCCAGGTGTACGTGGACGGCGCCAACCTCAACGCGCTGGTGGGTCTCGCCGCGCCGGGTGCGTTCGGTGCCGACGTGTCGCACCTGAACCTGCACAAGACGTTCTGCATCCCCCACGGCGGGGGAGGGCCGGGCGTCGGCCCGATCGGCGTGCGGGAGCACCTCGCGCCGTACCTGCCGAGCCACCCGGTCGTCCCCGAGTGCGGTCCGGCGGGTGGGGGGATCGGCGCGATCGCCGCCGCGCCCTGGGGCTCCGCCGGCATCCTGCCGATCTCGTGGGCGTACATCGCGATGATGGGACCCGACGGCCTGAAGCGCGCGACCCAGGTGGCGATCCTGAACGCGAACTACGTCGCCCAGCGGCTCATGCCGTTCTACCCGGTGCTGTACCGGGGTCCGCACGGGCTCGTCGCCCACGAGTGCATCGTCGATCTGCGCCCGATCACGCAGTCGACCGGGGTCACCGTCGACGACGTCGCGAAGCGCTTGATCGACTACGGCTTCCACGCGCCGACGATGAGCTTCCCGGTACCGGGCACGCTGATGATCGAGCCGACCGAGTCCGAGGATCTCGCCGAGCTCGACCGGTTCTGCGCACGCGATGATCGCGATCCGTTCCGAGATCGACCGGGTCGCCGCAGGGGAGTGGAGCCATGAGGCCAGCCCGCTCGCGCACGCACCCCACCCGGCCGCCGACGTGGCGACCGACCACTGGGACCGGGCGTACCCTCGCGACCTCGCCGCAGTGTCGGCGGCGGCGGGGAAGTACTGGCCTCCGGTGAGCCGGATCGACGGGACGTATGGTGACCGCAACGTGATGTGCTCGTGCCCGCCGATCGAGGCGTACGCCGACGACGCACTGGTTGGTGCGTGATGGCGACCGGCCAGCCGGGGATCTTCGCCCAGGGCACTCGATCGCACTACAACCTCGAGTTCGACGTCCGACCCGACGCGTCCGTTGACGACATCGCGGCGGCGGTCGCCGGGCTGCGCGAACCGACCGTGACGGCGGGTGGGTTCAACCTCATCGTCGGCTTCGGTGCGGACCTGTGGCGGCGCCTCGCGCCGGATGGCGTACCCGCCGAGCTGCGGCCCTTCGATGCCGTCGAGGGGCTCGACGGCAAGCGGGCGCCGTCGACCCAACACGACATCTGGGTCTGGATCCACGGCACGGGTCCCGACCTCGCGCTCGACGCGGCGCGAGCGGTGACCACGGTGATGGCGCCCGTCGCGACGCTCGCGATCGAGCTCCCGTGCTTCGTCTACCGCGACAGTCGCGACATGACCGGCTTCATCGACGGCACCGAGAACCCGCCGCCCTATGAAGCGCCCGGCGTCGCGCTGATCGCAGACGGTGAGCCGGGGGAGGGCGGCGCGTACGTCATCACCCAGCGTTGGGTGCACGACCTCGAGGCGTTCAATGACATCTCGGTCTCCGAGCAGGAGGGGACGATCGGGCGGACGAAGCCGGACAGCGTCGAGCTCGACGACTCCGTGAAGCCGCCGACCGCGCACATTGCTCGAGTGGTCATCGAAGAGGACGGCGAGGAGCTCGAGATCTACCGGCGCAGCACGCCGTACGGCACGGTGGCCGAGCACGGCCTGTACTTCCTCGCGTTCAGTGCCGAGCTCAGCCGCTTCGACAAGATGCTGGCTCGGATGTTCGGGCTGGCCGACGGGATCCGGGACCACCTGACGAACTTCACCGCTCCGGTGTCAGGCTCCTATTACTTCGCGCCCTCCCTTGATGCCCTGGCGGTGTTGACGGCGGGCCACGACGGGCAAGACTGACTCCATGGCCGGCTACCTGCGCACCCGGGAATGGTCCGGGGTCGACTACTACGCCGAGCTCGGGGTCACGTGCGCAGGCCTCCCGGGCCGTGATCGACGAGGCGTACCGGCGCCAGGCCAAGGCCCTCCATCCCGATCGGAACCCGGATACGGCGGCGGAGGAGCGCTTCAAGCGTCTCGCCGCGGCGTATGCCGTCCTGCGGGACCCGTCGACCCGGGAGGCCTACGACGAGTACCGCCACCGGGTCGACGCCGGATCCCTCTACGGTCGTCCGCAGGCCACACCCTCATCGATGGCCCCGGCGTCCGGGGGCCGGCACCGCATCCCGCCAGACGGACTCCTGGAGCTCCGGCGGCCCGAGCCCGGTCCGCCGCCCCCGGGTGCGCCAGCCCATGCCCGAGGGTCTCCGGGTGGGCCTCGGATGGGCCCTGATCGCCATCGGATTCGTCGCCGTCCTCTGGGCGCTGCTGGGCGACCTGCCGGCCCGGTCCGCCGGCGACACGCCGATCGCCGTCCAGATCACCCTCGGCATCATGGCGGCGAAGCTCATCGCCTGCGGGATCGTCGTGATCAAGTACCCGCAGCTGCGGGCCCGCTGGCACCACCCGCCGGGGACGCCCCGGACAGGGGATCGGGCCGCCGCCTGAGCTTTCTGCTCAGGGATCGACATCAAACGAGGATTATGGGCGTCCGCCCAGGATCAGGCCAGGCCCGGTGGCCAGTGCCTTTCGGCGTAACTTCGGCGCGCCAGCGTGCGTACAAGTCCCGCCGAAACGAGTCGAAGTGGCGGCGACGCACACTGGCGTGTTCGAAGGGTGCGTAGCCAGGCGCGCCTAGGGCGGAGCCTCACTTGCGTATCTGGATACGTCCATGAAGCCAAGGATGGGTTTGTCGCCGGATGGCTCGGTCTCGATCAGGAGCAGGTCGCCGACCGGACCGACGATTCCAAGGATCCCGGGCGGCGCCGCTCGGCGTTGCCATGCGTCTGCGCCGGGGGCGAGGAAGTACGCCGCGGTTCCCGGGAGCGTCAGCATCTTCTGGCCGCCAACCTGGGCGATGCTGGGACTGAGGAGTTGGTAGGCGGCTTCGCCGAAGGCCGGGATCGGGGTCCATTCGGAGCCGGCCGAGTCCCACCACAGGCCAGCTGCTCCGAAGCCCGTCGCCGGGTCAACGGGCAGATACGCGAGCTGATTCCGCGCCACAAGGAACGCGTTCGAATCCCGCCGCGTCGGGCCTCGGCTTGGCCACGGCGGGCCACTCGTTCCATCGATCATTCCGGTCGAGCTCGAAGATCCGAAGCGGTTCGGCTGCCGCGCTCGGGTTCGGTGACATCGAGCTGCCGTTCTCATCGATCCGACCCGTCACGACCGCGAGAACCCGGTTGTCGACGACGCATACGGCATCCGCGCGGTTGATGCCGGGAACGAGCCGGGACTCGTTGCGCGCCGGATCGAGGAGTAGCAACAGTCGCTGGCCTTGGTTGTCCGAGGTGAGGAACACGGCCTCGGTTCCGTTCCAGCCGACCGCAAACGACGTGAACGCCTGGCCACCGGGGCTGTTCCCCTCCGGTACGGAGTCGACGTTCCCGAAGTTGCGCCACGACCCGGTGCTGGGACGGAACGCGGCGGCCGCGATGCCGCCGGGCTGGCAGCTGGACAGTCCCTCTCCGCCATCGTTGCCGTTCGCCGCCTTGCACGGCGCGCCGATGACGATGGCTTCCTGGCCGGTCCACACGCCGGCGGCCTGAAGCAGCGGTGCGGGAAAGCCTGCCGCTGGCATCTGCTTCCACACTCCGGACGCCGGGTCATAGGTTGCGCCCGAGTCGAGCGGGTGGGTCTTGCCGTTGCGACGCTCCTGCCCGCCGTACACGAGCACGCGATCACCGGCCGGGAGGACCAGCCACGGGGGCTGCCGCGACGAGAGCGCCGCGGGAACCGTCGCGTACCCCGAGCTCAGATCGAGGGGTGTCCGGCTCTCAGGCGGCGGGGCCTCGCCTTCACCACACGCAGACAGGAGCGCAATCACGGCGAGGCCCAAGGCCAACCGCCTGCCGCTTCTCATCATGATCAGTGGACCACACCTGCTCCCGCCGCATGGTTCACCCGGTCCCGTCGACTCTGGGTGAGTGGCTTCCTTACGCAGACTGGCCTGGCCCACGGTGCTCACCACTTGAGGCCGCCCACGTCCCGGCGTGTCGAAACGCCACCGGAATGCAGGCGCCGCTCCATGTCTCGAGCCCCGTCAGAGGCAGCGCTCGTTGAACTTCGCGGAGCCGGGTTGGTGGGCTTTGCCGATGTTCGAGCCGACCCGAAGACAGTGCTCGTCGACGACGAGGAACTGCTTGGCCGGGATCTGCTTCAGCTGGTTCACCTGGGTGCCGGTCCAGCGCGTGTCGGACGTCCCGGTGAAGTACCAGTTGCTGCCGTTGTCCGCCAGGATCAGCCCGTAGGTCTTCATCGTCCGCAGGACGGTCTGGCACATCGCCGCACATTGGGTCGCCGGCAGCGTGAAGCTGGCCCGGAGGCGGAACCGGGTGCCCATCGGCGGGCAGCTCCCGTTCGCCACGCCGGCGTGGTGGCGGGCCGGCCAGACGTACGAGCGCTGGGTGCAGCTGGCCGTCACCCGGATGGCGTGATTCATCGCGCCGGATACGACCTCGTCGTAGTTCACCAGCCCGGGCAGGATCGGCAGGCCGGCCGCGTCGGCGGACGTCCAGCCGGCGGGTCGGAGGTTGTTGGACGTGAGCTTCCAGATCGCACCGGATCCGGCGGTCGAGGTCCCGCCCGGCCCGTAGTGGGTGGCGAAGAGCTCGTAGAGCGTGCAGGTGGACGGGTTCACCATGATGGCGTGCGCGTCGGAGCCGCCCTCGATGGGCGTGGACGCGGAGAGCGGATAGGGACCGGCGTCGCTCTCGTCGTCGTAGTCGAAGGCCACGTTCACCAGAGGCTGGGCCGGCGAGACGACAGTCCAGGGGATGCCGTACGGCTGCTCGCCTCCCCCGGCCGGTCCGTAGTCCGGATGCAGGTTGCGGCTCGAGGAGCCCATCGACGCCATCCACGTCCGGCTCTTCGGGTGAATCGGCAGCCGGGTGATCTTCGTGTTCCAGATGCTGTTCGCCGGGAACATCGGGCAGCTCGTTCCGGGGACGACGGGCCCGGCGGTCGCGGCCGCGGGTGTGGCCTGGATGGCGACGACGGCGCCGGAGAACGCCGAGTCCGAGCGCGACACCGAGGAGACCGGTTCGTCTGAGCACGCAGTTCCTTGTCCCCCGCCCCACGCGAGTACCCGGGGCATCGACTGCGCCGACGATTCCCTTGAACCCCCAGGTCAGCAGGCGCGCCGACCAGAAGCGGCGTCAGGTGGCGATGTCGTGGTGCATGACCAGGGCCCGTGCGGTGAAGTGCGCGGTCTCGAAGAAGTTCTTGGCCGTCCGGTGACCCGGGAGGGCGAATGCATCCACCCCGGCGCAACCCGAATCCCGGCAGAACGCGACCAGCTCGTTGAGGATCGTCTCCCCCACGCTCACGCCCCGGGCCTCTTCGGTCACGAACAGCTCGACGATCTGGCCGAGCTTCGTGCCGTCGCGCAGCACGGCGACTCCACAGGCGCCGAAACCCACGACGGAGCCGTCGATCGTGCCCACGACGAGGCAGGCATCGTCCCGCTCGAGCAGCGCGCCGAACGTCGCGTGCAGTGGCTCGGGATACGCCGCGGTGATGGACCAGAGCCCGCCACCGCGCATGGGCTCGAGCTCCGCCCGGAGCTCCGCGGCCAGATCGAGGATCAGGTCGAGATCATCGACGGTCGCGCGCCGGGCTGCGTCCACGGATCAGCTGGTGAGCTGCAGGATCTTGCCGAGGATCGTGCTGCGGCCGCGGTGCGCGAGCTCGTACGCGCGCACGGCCTCGAGCTCGGCGGTGGTGAGACCGTCGAGTCGTTCGACGACCTGCGACGCGGAGAGCTGGTCGTACTCGGGGATCGGCAGCGCCGACTCGATCGGGTGATCGATCGGTGACTCCATCGGCGGCACGATCGATCTGCCTTTCGCCTTGCCGTTCGCAGTCGCACCGTTCGCCTTGCCGGGCGTCGGTGTCGGCGCCGTCGCGTGAGTGACGACTTTGGCCGGCTTCTGGCGCGGCGCGGGCGTGTCCTTCGGCGGTGCCTCCGTCGGCTTCACGGGCGCAACCGGCTCGATGACCGCGTCGTTCGCCGAGCTGCCCGGCAGCCGCGGCACGATGAGACCGGTGAACGTCTCCTCCGCGACGCGGCGCGCACCGTCGAGCTTTCCCTCCGCCTGACGTCGCACTTCGGGTCCGCCGTACTTCACCGCGAACTTTCCGACGGACCGGTACTGGTTCACCTGGTCGTGGAGTGCCTTCTTGCGATGCTGCAGCTCGGTCTCACCGCGCGACACGAACATCTTCATGAACGTGGGGACGGTGTCCTTGGCGAACATCGCCACGCCGATCGGCGCGAAGACGAAGAGGTCGACGGCGCGCTCGATGGGGTTCTGGTCCTGGCTCACTCGGGGCTCCCGCGAAGCGACGGTTCGGGCTGGCGTTCGGGCACGGCGAGTCTAGGACGGAAGACCGCCAGCGCCACGGCTCCGAGGAGGACGATCAGGCTCCCCCACTCGACCCAGTCACCGAAGCGGACGAACGGCGTCTCACCGCGCACCGTGGTGAGCCGGCCGGTGACGACCGCGTTCTTGAACAGGTTCGTCGTCTGGTGGACGCCGCCGTCCGCGTCGATCACGGCCGTGATCCCCGAGATCGACGCGTGCAGCACCGGCCGCCCGATCGCCGCCGCGCTCATCTGGCTGAGCGCGACGTGCTGGGCCGAGTTGGGCGACCGCCGGTACGACCGGCTGTTCGTTGTGACGACCACCGCTTCCGCGCCCTTGCGCACCGACTCGCGCATGAGCGGGACGAACGCCGACTCGAAGCAGATCACCGTGCCGACCGGATGGCCCCCGACCTTGAAGATCTTGGTGGCATGCCCGGGGTCGAGATCGTTCGGGATCTGCTGCAGCTCGCTCACGAAGCCGAGCTGGTCCCGGAACGGCACGTACTCGCCGAACGGCACGAGGTGCTGCTTCGCGTAGGTGCCGAGCAGCCGACCGTTCGAGTCGTAGAAGCGGTTCGCGTTGTACCGCTTCCCGGGCGTCTGCTCGTCGATGACGTTGGCGATGATCGCGCTGTGATGCTTGCGTGCGAGCGCGGTGAGCTCGGCCTTCAACTGGAAGTCGACTTCGGGGTCGGTCTCGAGCGACGACTCCGGGAACACGATCACGTCGTACTTGCCGCGCAAGGTGCGGGCCGAGCGCGAGATGCTTCCGGGTCAGGTAGCTGCTGTCGATCTCGTCCTGGGTGAGCCGTCGGTCCTGGTCGTTGCCCTGCAGCATCGCGAACTTGATCGACCCGGTCTTCGTCGGCTCGAACGCGAAGACCCCCGCGAGTGCGACGACGATGACCACCACGACGAGCGTCGAAGCGGTCAGCACGAGCGGTTGGAGGCCGGTGCCCTCCCGCTGCCGCCACTGGAGCACGAGGCGCAGCAGCAGACCGTTGACGAGCACCACGACGAACGTGACGAGCGCGACACCACCCCAGCTCGCGAGCGTCCGGGCCACCGGGAAGTCGTGCAGCGCGACGCCGACCTGACCCCACGAGAAGCCACCGAGCGGCCAGCGTGACCGCAACGCCTCGAACACGACCCAGACCGCGGCGACGACCCACGGCGAACGCACTGCCGCGCCGCGCCAGCGCCCCGACGACGGCACCGGCTGCCGCCCAGTACGCGGCCTGGACCGCGACGAACGGAATGATCGCCACGGCCCCGAAGTACACCGACCACCAGAGCAGGACGCCGAAGAACGCGACCCCGCTGATGAATCCGTACAGCGCGCCGCGGGCTGCTCCCCCGCGTTGCCAGGCCCAGAGCAGTGGCGCCAGTGCGACGAGCGCCAGCGGGCCCCAGTCGAGCGACGGGAACGCGGCGGCGAGGAGCAGCCCGGAGACCGTCGCGGCGACGGCACCGGGGAGGAGGGGTTCAGCGCCGTCCGGCGCGTTCCTCACTCGCAGTCGCGACAGAGGTCCTTCTCGCCCCGAGCGAGCTGACTCAGCGGCTTGACCAGGAAGCAGGATCGGCACAGGAACTCGTCAGCTTGGCGCGGGACGACCCGTCCCGTGCCCTCACCCCGGTCGTCGGCGTCGGGCTCGTCGTCTTCGAGGTCGTTGGCGTCCTCGTTGAGTCGGTCGGCCTTGGTGCGCTCCTGGAGCAACACGTCGAGCGGTTCCTCGACATCGTCCGGGTGCAGCTCCTCTTCGAGGTCGACGACTTCATCGTCTTCCTCGTCGCCGCCGTCCTCCACGATCGGCGCCACCACGCCGGCCTTCGGCACCGCGACGGCCTTCACGGGGTCCTCGTCGACGAGCAGGTCGACGTCGTCCTCGACCTCGACCTCGGCCACGACGTCGACCCTCGAGCACGAGGTCGTCGTCTTCGAGGTCGACCTCCTCTTCGAGATCTGGTTCGTCGTCTTCTTCGAAGTCGTCGTCGTCGGCCATCTCAGTCTTCCGGGGGTTCGGGGGCCGCGCACTATAGCGCCGGGATTGCAGAGTTCCGGGACAACCGGGACGCCGGTGCGGGGTATTCCCCGCGCGCCCGTCGGTCGCACCTGCGGACTGGGCTCGGGGACTCCGGCCGGGAAGGCAATGGTGCGGGGCCCAGGAGACCGTTGGGGCCACTGTTTGGCCCGGCCGACGAGTCGGCGGGTTATCGCAGCGTTCTCTACTTGGTCTCCTGGACCCCCCGCCCCCGCTGTCGTCTCACGCCGGACCACCCTTCGAAGGTTCCGGGAATGGTCGCAGCGTTCAACGGTGCGAGGACGCAGTGCGTAGGAAGCCAGACCGAGCACCTTCCTGTCAAGGCCGAGCCCGTGCGCGCGCGAAGCCCTGACCTGCGACGCCGCGCGTCGCTGCAGGTCACACGACGAAAGAAAAATTGCTGCTGCGCGCGCGCAGGGTCACGACTGGGTTGCGCGGCGCGTCTCCGCCGCGCGTTCCGACGCGAGTCGCTCGAGCTCGTACACCTCGTGGTCGGCGAAGCTCATCGCGGCCGCGAGCGCGCGGTGCCCGGCCTCCTCGGCGATGAGTCGATGCATCTCCTGCGCGACATGCCGGTACGCAGGGTGACCTTGCGGAGTCGTGCGCAGCTCGATCAAATGCATCGCCTCGCGGGCGTTCATCTGCATCACGAAACGCAGCCGGTACGCGAGCGCGACGGCATACGAAGCTTGCTCCGGGAACCGAAAGGCCATCGCCCCGTGCAGCGCCGCCGAGCGGTCCATCGCATGTACGAACGCGTCGCGTTCGCCCGCCTCTTCGACGGAATCAGGTACGTCGTAACCGTGCTTCGGAGTGAGTGCCTGCCATTCGATGGTGAGCATCCGATGCCGTTGCAGATCACGGAACGCTCCGTAGTCGGCGAGGACATCGAATCGGTAGCCGGTGCGCTCGAACGCGCGGCCGGGCTTGTGCCTGCGGTTGGTGCGCTCACCAACGTAGGCCGCGAGCAACGACGCGCGCTCATCGGAGCCGAGCCGCCGGACCTTCGCGAGGATCTGGTCTTCGGGCAACGTCGAGTGCGCGTAGCAAATCGCCGCGAGCACCTTGTCCTCACCTTCGGGATCGAAGTCGGTCAACGTGACGCCGGGGCGCGGCTCGGGCTCCTCGTCACCGAACACGCGATGCACGACGGCCGACGGTGTGCTCGCGCGTCTCTTCGAGGTGCGCGGTCCACGCGCCGCCGCGTTCGGGCCGGTCGACGCGGGTCAGGAACGACGGGACGACCTTGCGCAGCTCCTCCAGGATGAACGCCGCGTATTGCCGCGACTCGGGCAATGGATGCGCGCGCATGCGGAGCAGCAGCGCCTCGTACGCCTGGCCGGTCCCGTAGATGCCGACGTTCGACAGCGTCGCGGCGGGCAGCATGCCGCGCACGGCGTCGCAGGCCTTCGCCTTGATCGTCTGCTTGTAGACGAAGTCCGAGTCGCCGGGCTCCTTCGGGTACCGCTCGCGGGCCCAGTCGAGCATCCGGGTGAGGCTGTCCGTGTAGCTGGCGAACAACCCGTCGAGCTCGCCGATGTAGCGCGCGCCGAGTGGCGACTCGAGGACTTCCGGCGGGCGCAGGTACCGGTAGCGGCCACCGAGGCGGGTGTCGTACTGGATGTAGCGCGTCGACTGCTCGAGGTAGGCCATGAGCCGACCCCACTCGAGCACCTTCGTCAGCAGGTTCGACGACTGCTCGCACGCGAGGTGCACTCCCCCGAGCTGGGCCACCGAGTCGTCGCCGTACTCGAGGAACACCCGGTCGTAGAGCTCCTCGGCCCGCTTCAGCCCGACGCTCGCGTCGATCGTGAGGTCGCCGGTGATGTCGAGCGTGCTGACGAACTCGTCGAGGAACAGGCGGCGCAGGCTCTTGTCCGAGCGGGAGTAGCGCGCGAAGAGCGCACCTTTCACCACCTCGGGCAGGTTCACGAGCGCGAACACCGGGCCGTCGATGTTCGTGAAGTACGGGCGAAGGATGTCCTGTTCGTCCGGGGTGAACTGCTCCGCCACGTACTGCATGGGACCGCTGAGGATACCGGCATCGCCCGAGCCCGGGAGGGATGCGGCGCGACTTTTCGGCGGCGCTTCAGGCTCGCGTCAGAACATCAGGCGCAGCGCGGCCGGCACGCAGGGTCACGGTCAGGTCCGCCACCGGGTCGTGGGCGACGCCGTCGATCGTGACGGGCAGCCGACCGGACTCCACGTGGATCGCCACCTCACGACCGGTGGCGGTCGTGATGCGCGGGTGCGGGCAGATGGACGCCGAGGGGGAGCCGGGAGCGCATGGCGCCGCGCTCGCCCCGCCGCAGGGCGTAGACCTGCACCTCGAGCCGGCCGTCGCCCGGATGGCCCCGGGGCACGACGTCCAGACCGTCGAAGAACTGGCCGTTGGCGATCACGACGGTGGTCGCCCGGCCGGTCGCGACCTCGCGGCCGTTCACGGTCACCGTCACCCGGGCGCTCGGCGTGGTCATGCGCACACGGCGCGGCGGCGTCCCGACGATCACACCGTTCACCGCGTAGCCACCCGGCGTCGACGAGGAGCGCGTCGATCGGCGCGGCGAGCCCGCTCCCCTCGCTCGTGGCCGCGATCCCGACCGCCCGGGCCAGATCCGAGCCCGGCTCGGCGCGGTAGCGCACGAGCGCGCCCGGCCGGGTGTCGATCACCCGGGCGAGGTCGGCGTCGCCCCCGCTGACCTCGAGATCGGCCGGCCCGGCGACCGGCTCCCCCCAGGGATCCCCCGGCTTCACGGTTCTCCCGCTCTTGGCGCTCCGGGCCGGGCCGGCGTGCGTCGGGTCATGGGCGGAGGAGGCTGGAGGCGGCGACGACGCCCCGGAAGCACGCGTCGGCGGCCCGGCGGGCGCACTCGGCCGTCTCGGGCTCGGGCGCCACGTCGGCCACCTGGTGGAGCAGGTCGATCACCTGCTTCACGTGGCGGACGAAGTCCCCGCCGGTCAGGTCGTCGTCCTCGTCCAGCACGTCGGTGAGCGTGTCGCCGTCCGCCCAGGCGTAGAGCGCGCCGACCAGGCCCGGGATCCGGCGCCTTGGTCTCCGGCAGCCCCGCGTCGTCCTCGTTGGCGCTCAGGTCCCGCCAGAGCCGCTCGATCTCCCGGCTGCGCTTGGCCACCCGGCTGCTCGGCCAGCGGACGGGCGGGAGCGCCCGGTCCTCGGGGCCGCGGTGCTCGTAGGTGAAGCAGCTGAGCACCGCGGCGAGCTCGGGCGGGTCGAGCCCGTCGAGCAGGCCGATGCGCAACGCCTCGGCCAGCAGCAGGTCGCACTCCGAGTAGAGGCGGGCCAGGAGGTGGCCGGCGGGGGTGAGCTCCCAGCCGTCGACGTACCCCCAGGACTCGACGACGAGCAGCACCCGGTCGAACTGGCGGGCCAGGCTCTCGCTCCGCCCCCGGACGCGGCGTTCCAGCCGCGCGACGTCCCGCTCGAGCCGCTCGACGGCACCCGCGGCCTTGAGGTGCACCGACAGCTCCGGGCACGACGCGACCGGGTGCTCGGCGATCGCCTGCTCGCGATCCTGGTCGCGCTCGGTCGTCCGGCGCGGCGCCGCGCGTCGTCCGGGCTCGTCCGCACGGAGCGCATCGCGGCGACCACGTCGCGTCGGAACGCGGCGCTGCGCGGGGCGAACGGGCGCGGGAGTGGCACGGTGGCGATCGGTCGCGGCGGGCGGTCGAAGTCAGCCGGGCTCAGCCGGAACACGTCGCGGCTCGACCCGATGGCCAGGACCCGCGATCCACCGCGGCTGCCCTCGTGCTTGAGCACCACGGCCCGACCCCCGCCCCGCCGCACCGTGAGCACGTCACCGGGTCGCAGCGCGTCGATGGCGTTCGCGATCTGGCGCCCGCCCCGGCGGTCCCGGGTGGCGGTGTCACGCGCCGCGAGCAGCTCGCGGTAGCTCGGCGACGTCGCCCCGCCCGCAGCGCGGGCGGCGGCCTGCTGGCGCTCCAGGAGCTCCCGGTTGCGCTCGAGCTGGCGTTCGAGCGCCACGACGTCCCGATCCGCCCGGTACTGGGCGAACGACAGGTTCAGGAGGTGGTGGGCCTCCTCGGCCGGGTACCGGGCCACGAGGTTCGCGGCCATGTTGTACGTGGGCCGGAAGGACGAGGTGAGGGCGTAGGTCCGCCGGGACGCCAGCCCCGCCACCTGGTCGAACGGCACGAACGGGCTCCAGCAGACGATCGCGTAGCCCGACCTCGTCGATCCCGCGCCGCCCGGCCCGCCCGGTCAGCTGGGTGTACTCCCCCGGGGTCAGGAACTCGTGGTGCTCGCCGGTGAACTTCGACAGCTTCTCGATGATGACCGACCGGGCGGGCATGTTGATCCCGAGCGAGAGCGTCTCGGTCGCGAAGACCACCTTCACCAGCCCGGCCGCGAACGCCTCCTCCACCGCCTCCTTCATCGGCGGGACGAGCCCGGCGTGGTGGGCGGCGATCCCGGCCTCGAACCCGGCCCGCCAGGTGTCGTGGCCGAGCGCGACGAGGTCCTCCTCGCTCAGCTCGCTCATCCGGGACTCGGCGATCCGGCGCAGCTCGCGCCGCTCCTCCGAGGTCGTGAGGCGCAGCCCGGCCGGCCAGGCACTGCTTCACGGCGTCGTCACACGCGGCCCGGCTGAAGATGAACGCGATCGCCGGGAGCATCGCCTGCTCGGCCAGCAGCTCCACCAGCTCGGTCCGTCGGGGCGTGAACAGCCGGCTGCGCGGCCGGCCCCGCTCGCCCCGCATGCGGGACTTGCCGCGGGCGTCGAGCCGGGAGGCCTCCGGCATTGGGCCGCAGCTCCCCCGCCGGCCCGGGGACGAACGTCGGCAGGAGGTGGATCCGCTCGACGCCCCGCTCCCCCACCGCGTACAGGTTGGTGAGCTCGACGGGCCGGTGCTCCTCGATGATCGCGGTCGTCGCGCCGCGCACCGTGCGGATCCAGTCGGCGAACTCCTCCGCGTTCGAGACCGTCGCGGAGAGGCACACCAGATCCACCGTCTGCGGCAGGTGGATGATCACCTCTTCCCAGACCGCGCCGCGGTACCGGTTCTGGAGGTAGTGGACCTCGTCGAGCACGACGTACCGCAGGCCCTCGAGCGCGTCCGACTCCGCGTAGATCATGTTGCGGAGGACCTCGGTGGTCATGACCACGATCGGGTGCGTTGCCGTTCACCGCGTTGTCCCCGGTGAGCAGACCGACGTTCGCGGCGCCGTGCACCCGCACCAGGTCGCCGTACTTCTGGTTCGAGAGCGCCTTCAGCGGCGTCGTGTAGAAGGCCTTGGTCCCACCGGCGAGCGCGAGGGTGGCGGCGTACTCCGCCACGATCGTCTTGCCCGAGCCGGTCGGGGCAGCGACCAGGACGGACTGGCCGGCGTCGAGCGCGTCGAGGGCGCGGCGCTGGAACGGATCGAGTGCGAAGCCGAGCCCGGCCTCGAAGGCCGGCCGCGGCGACGCCGCGGTCATGGTTGCGTCGGTGTGGTGGAGGACCCCGCCGGCACCGTGGTGTCCGTCGTGTCGCTCGGGGTCGTGTCGGCCGGAACGGACGACACCGTCGAGTCGGGTGCCCCGGTCGCACCGCTGGCCCCGGTGTCGGTCGCCCCAGCGGGAGGCTCTGGATCGGGGTCTGGACCGGGGTCTGGATGCGTCGGGGTCGGATCGCCCGGCTTGATGAGGAAGATGATCAGCGCCGTGAGCAGCACGACGGCGGCCCCGGCACCGATCGCCTTGAGCCAGCTCGGGCCGCCGGCGGGGGTCCTTCCAGGTGGCCTGGGGAGTACCGCGTCCGGAATTGCGGCGGGGGCTCATCGGTGCATGATCCTACCGATGAGATCGACGCCTCGTAGAACAGGTACATCGGCACCGCCATGAAGAACAGCGAGTACGGATCCTGGCTCGGGGTGATCACGGCCGCGAAGGTGACGATCAGGACGATCGCCCACCGGCGGAAGGACCGCAGCTGGGAGGTCTTCAGCACTCCGGCGATCAGGAGGAAGACGAGCACGACGGGGAACTCGAACGAGATCCCGAACGCGACGATCATGAGCGAGACGAGCGTCAGGTACTTGTCCGACGGTGAACTGCGGCGACTGCGACGGTCCCCCGACCTGGATGAGGAACTTCAGTGCGGGCTCGAGGGTCAGGAACGCGACCGCCGCACCGAACGCGAACAGCACGATGGACGCGGACACGAAAGGGATCGCGTACCGCTTCTCCTTCGGGTTCAGTCCCGGGGTGATGAACCGCCACAGCTCGTAGAGCCACACCGGCAGCGCCAGGACGATGCCGCCGTAGGTTGCGACCTTCAGCCGGGTGACGAAGCCGTCGACCGGGCCGAGCACGATCAGCGCATCACGCTTTCCGTGGGTCGCGTCCTTGTAGTAGCTGACGAGGAACTCGATGATCTGGTTCGAGAAGAAGAAGACGACGATCCCCGCCACGACGACCGCGGCCAGCGAGATCATGATCCGGTTCCGGAGCTCGGCCAGATGGTCGAGAACCGGCATCTGCCCGTCAGGCGAGCGCGGTCGACGCCGTTTGCGTCGGCGGAAAATGGCCACGGGTCCGGGTTAGGCGCGCGGCGGGGTTCCGGGGGCGCGGAATCGCGACGGGGCGTGCGCACCCGGCCGCTCCACCGCTGGTGTGTGCACCGTGGCGGGACGAACCGCCGAGGTCGGTGACGCCGACGGGCGGGGATGCGCGGTCCGGTACCGGGAGGGGGCCTGGGCACCCGATCGGCCCGGAGCCTGGGCGCGGGGCTCGCATCGGAGCTCGCCGAGGGCGGGGCAACGGAATCATCCGACTTGGCCGGGGCCGGGAGCTGCTCGGGACCGGCGGACGACGCGGGGAGCGCGCTCGGCTCGTCGTGGTCGTCGATCAGATTGAGGACCCCGTCGAGCTCACCCTTGATGGTGTCCTGGAATTTCGCGAGCTCGCGCATGCCCTTCCCCACCTGGCGACCGATCTCGGGCAGGCGGTGCGGCCCGAAGACAAGCAGTCCAACCAGCAGGATCACGAGGATCTCGGCTGGGCCGATCTGGGGCATCGGGCTCCCTTTCCAGCGTGGGCCTCAACACCTCACGTTAGCGCCGGGACCGGTCTGCTCCCGGTGCGGGCTCGAGCCGCAAGGTGACGTTGCGGGTCTCGTCGCGCAGGGTCACGAGCGCGGGTGCCAGTGCGGAGCGGAACTCGGTGAACGAGTCCACCGTGGCGGAGATCTCGTGGCGCACGTCACGCAGCGCGCGGACGAGCAGGCAGATTCCTGCGACCGCGATCACGACCACGAGAACCCAGCACAGCCGCTCGCTCTGCGGCTCGCACTCGTGTCACGGCGTCGCTCACACGACCCTACCGAGGCATCGAGCGACGGACCATGTCCTCGACTTCGTCGAACCAGCCGTCGCGGGTGAGCATCAGGTGGAAGTCGAGCAGATCGTCGGGAGAGAGCGGCGGGCCCACGTGCGGCTCGGACAGCTCGGCCGGGAGTCGCCAGACCTCCATGCGGACCCCGGAGGAGACCAGGAGGTCCACGATGCGGCGGCTGGCGTCCTTGGCGACCGCCTGCGAGCAGGTCGGGCACTGGAAGCAATACGAGCCCTGCTCGTCGTCCGAGCAGACCCTGACGGTCAGATCGGCGGCACGCAGCTGCACGTCGCCGCAGCTCGGACAATTTGCTCGGATGGTGGTCACTGCTGAGTCCCTTTCGGCCTTGTGGAGAAGCCATCGGCAGGCCACCGCGGGGGCTTGAGACCGGATGGCTCGTGCCGGACGTTCCGGCCGTGCCACGATCCGGACATGTCGGTGATCACGTTCGCCCACCGGGGCGCCCGGGCCGACCGGCCCGAGAACACGATGCCGGCGTTCCGCCTGGCCCGGGAGCGGGGCGCCCGGGGCCTCGAGACGGACGCCTGGCTGTCCGGGGACGGTCAGGTCGTCCTGGTGCACGGCGAGCGGGTCCGCCAGGGTCTCCGACGCCTGAAGGTGACGGACGCCACTGCCGCCGAGCTGGGCGAGCTCGACGTCCCCCGCCTGGCCGATCTCTACGCGGAGCTCGGGACCGACTTCGAGCTGTCGGTGGACGCGAAGCACCACGAGGTCGCGCGGCCGCTCATCGAGGTCGCGCGGGCCGCGGGCAACGGCGCCCCGGGCCGCCTGTGGCTGTGCTCGGGATCACGGCAGCTGCTCCGGGGGCTGCGCGAGGAGGCACCCGACGTGAAGCTCGTGTACTCCCCCGGTCGCAAGCCCGTCGCGCCGGCGGCGATGGAGCGCTTCGCCGCGGACCTCGCGGCCGAAGGGGTCGACTGCCTCAACCTGCACCACGCGGAGTGGACACGGGGACTCGTCGCGCTCTTCCACCGCTTCGGCCTGGCCGCGTTCGCCTGGGACACCCAGGAGACGCGCTACATCCTCGCCGCGCTGCGCATGGAGATCGACGGCATCTACTGCGATCGCGTCGACCGCATGGTGGCCACCGTCGGCGAATGGACCGACGCCACGACCGAAGCCGACTGACCCGCGCCCGGCCGCAGGGCCACGAGCGAACTACAAGAAGCCGAGGTGGCTCGGGGGCCAGATGCGCATGAAGACGCGCCCGATCAGGTCGCTTTCCTTGATCGGCCCGAAGAACGTGGAGTCCTTGGAGAACTGACGGTTGTCCCCCAGCATGAACAAGCTGTTGGGTGGGATCTTCTCCGCCGGGAACGTGCGGGACTGGGTGCCCGCCGGGAGATATGGCTCGGAGAGCGCGCGCCCGTCGATGAAGATGTGGCCGTTCTTGCCCTCGATCGTCTCGCCCGGCAGCCCGACGACGCGCTTCACGAGGTCCTTGATCTCCTCGGTGCGGGCCGCGGCCGGCGCCTTGAACACCGCGATGTCGCCCCGCCGCGGATCGTGCAGCTTGTAGCTCAGCTTGTTGACCAGGACGCGGTCGCCGACCTTGAGCGTCGGGACCATCGACTCCGACGGGATGTAGAACGCCTGGAAGACGAAGGTGCGGATGACGATCGCGATCAGCAGCGCGGCGACGATGAGGACGCCCCACTCGATCGCGGTACGCCCGGGATTCCGCTTGTGCGGTTCGCGACCGGTGGGACCGCCGTTCTCACCCGGCCCGCCGGATCCGCCGGATCCGCCGCTCCCGTCGTCGCCGCCGTCGGACCCCGAGCCGCCACCACCGGCGCCGGGCTCGCCGATGCGCTCCGCGGTCGTCAGCGGGCGGATCTCGAACGTCGACGACTCACCGGAGTACTGCTCACCAAGGTGAGACGGCCCCACGGTCTCATCGGCCTGTTCCCTCACCGGTGGTTCCACTGCCGTCATCCTTCCACGTGGAGAGGGTGCCAGTGGCACCAGGTCGCCGCGGTGAGCGTCAATGTGCCGTGGTAACGGGCCCGTACCCGCTGGGCGGCATCGGCGGCGATCCGCCTGCTCTCGGGCGGTTCCACGACCCGGGCGCCCGGACCGGCGTTCAGGAGAACGCGCTCGAGCCAGGCCGTCTCGCTGACCGCGAGGACCACCCGCTGGCCACCACCCGGCAGGTCGTCGATCCCTTCGGCCGGGAAGCTCTCGACGACCCACCCGGCCGACGCGGGCAGCTCGACGGTCACCCGGCGGTCGTCCGGGCGCGGGTTGTAGACCGAGGCCCGGGCGCCGGCCGGCGCCGGCGTGAACGTCTCGTCGGTCGGGTGCACCGAGCGGATGCGGTCGACGCGGAACATCCGGGCCTCGCCGCGGAGGTGGTCGAAGGAGTCCGTGTACCACTCCCCCAACGCGAAGAACGGTGGGCCCGGGTCGATGCGCCGTGTCGTCAGCGCGTCGCGCCCTGCGCTCCAGTACTCGATCTCGATGCGCCGACCCTGCTCCGCGGCTTCGCGGACCGCGCGGAGGTGCTCGGGGGCGCCGAACTCGACCACCACCTCCGAGACGCCGAGCGCGGCTTCGAGCTTGTCGAGCGCAGTGGCGAGCGGGCCCTGCTCGTCCGAGCCCGGCACCGCGAGCAGGGCCCGGCCCGCGGCGAGGATCGCCAGACCCTCCGCCGCGGTGAGGCGCAGAGGCCGGTGGAAGTACGGCGCGAGCCAGACGTCGATCGTGTCGCCCTCGTACTCGATGCTGATGTAGTCACCCGGCGAGTACGGCGGGACGCCGACCATCATGATCAGGCCGAGATCGCGTTCGAGCTGGTCACGGGTGATGCTGAAGCGGGCCGCGACGTCGGCCTTCGTCACCCCCCGGTGGGCGGCGAGCCACGGCACCATCGCCAGCACCCGGGCGAGATCCGCCTCCGCCTCGATGCGCGGGCTCATCGCTTCCGCTCCTGGCCCTGCGGGCCGGGCCGCTCAGGCCACGCTCCGCTGGTGAGAAGACGCCCGGCGAATTGTCCCCCGCGGCGCTCATGTCCGCTCGCTCACGCGGAGTCCCCGGTCGCGATGATCTCGTCGAGCCACTCGACCACGGTGGCGCGGGCTTCCGGCGGCGAGAGCACCTCCGCGTGATCGAGGAAGCCGAGCACGAAGCTGCGCATGCCGTCGAGGTTCACGACGGACAGCTCGATGACGACGGACCCGTCGGCTTCCCGATCGATGGGGGTGTCGGGTCCCACCTGGCCCGCGAGCTCGGCCACGTGGCTGGCGTCGATGCGGATCCGGACCGCGGTGGCGCGCCCCGAGCCGTACTCCCACGGCTGGTCGGCCAGATACGCGTCAGCCCGGAAGTCGGTGGGCACGGTGAACGCATCCGGCTCGGTCGCGACGACGTCGCCGTCGATGCGATCGGCCCGGAACACCCGCATCTCACCCGCGTCGAGATCCTGGCCCACGACGTACCAGTGGCCGAACTTCGAGGTGAGCCCCCACGGCTCCACCCGCCGGTCGCGACCCCGGTACGAGATCTCGACGACGCAGCGGCGGCGGGACGCGTCGAACAGCGGGGCGAGGGTGTCGACCAGCGGCAGCTCGGCCACGGGGAGCCCGCCCGTGCCTTCGAGCCCGCCGAGCTTCATCAGGGCGCCGGCCCCCTCCCCACCGCCGGCGCCGAGGCTGATGCCGGTCACGGCGACGTGGAGCGCGGCGAGCTCGTCGTCGCGCAGCTCCAGGTCGGGGAGGTAGTACTCCTTCGGGTCCACCCGGTAGCGCGACTCGTTGTTGCGGCTCTCCTCGTGGACGGGCACCCCCATCGCCCGCAGGCTGGCCTTGTCCCGTTCGAACGCCTTGCGCGCCGACTCGCGTGCCGGCGGGTAGCCGAGCGACACGTTGGTGACGATCTCGTCGCGAGTGAGCCCCGGCCGCGTCTCGAGCAAGGCGGCCAGCAGGTTCAGGAGTCGTTCGCGGCGGTCCGGGGCATCGGCCATGAGGTGCGCCGAGGCTAACTGAGGCGAGCCCGATCGAGCGGCGGGTCCGCCGCTAGCCGATGCTGCGCTGCGCGGCGAGGACGCCGGCCGCGGCGGCGGCCTGGAACAGCACCGGATCCGCAGCCGCGGTTCGACCCATGGAGCTGATCGAGAGGTCGTGGGCGGCGAAGGCGCGCAGGATGTCCGGTGCCTCCACGGCGACGAGGTCGTGACGCGGCGCGAGTCCCGGCTTCGGCGAGGTCGGCGCGGATCCGGGCCTCGTCGGTGCCCCCGACGGCCGGGATCGGGATCGTCACCCGGCTCCGGGTCGCGAGCCGCAGGGTGGTGAGCGTGTGGTGCGACACACCCTGATGGCGGGGACGCTCGTCGGCAAAGGACACGCGAAGGCAGACGATCGGATCGCCCTGGAGCCCGGCTGCCGCGTCGAGCACCGGCCCCACCTCGATCCCACTGAAGCCGAGGCGCGTCCCCGTCCCGACGATGCCCGGTCCCATCGCGACCACGGCCGCGTCGGCCCCGATCACGTGCCGGGCGACCGCCAGGGCCGAGTACACCGAAACTGCTTCGAAGTCGCCGCCGAACGCGTGGCCGCACGTGATCGTGGCGTCGATCAGCCCGCGCTCGGTGAGGTCGGCGACGAGATCCGAGAGCGCGAGCGGCAACGCCGCGCCGTCGGTCATCACGTAGGCGAGCTTGGCGTCGGGGCGGAGGTCCTTGAACGCCACCGCGACCGCGGGCACCTGGCTGTGCAGTGCCGCGGCCACCACCGGCATCCCGCCGATGCTCTCCATGTCGGCGAGCTCGGGATCGAAGTGCTCCTCCGCGCTGCCCACGTCCGACTGCAGGCTGGTGTACCGCGACTTCATGATGTGGCCCGGACCCTTCTCGGACCACCCGGCGCGCGCCAGGTTCCAGTGCACGACGTGCCAGCCGCCCGTGCCGAGTCCCAGCTCGACCGCGGTGGTGTTCACGACGACGTCGTCGCCAACGGCTACCGGACCGGTCAGCCGGTCGAGGACGTACGCGCGCTCGGGCCCGGCGCCGAGGTCGACCTCGACCCGCTGGAGCCCGGGCCGCTCGGAGAGCATCCGCACGACCCGTCCGGTCCGGAACGACGGCATGAGTGGTGCGTCACGAGAGACGCGATGAGGCGCTCGACGCGTTCGTCGCGGGACTTGAACGGGTCCTTGCAGAGCACGGTGCGCTGGGCCTGGTCGTTCAGCTTCAGGTGCACCCAGTCGACGGTGTAGTCCCGCTTGCGCTCCTTGGCCTTCTTGATGAAGGCGCCGCGCAGGCGCGCCCGGGTCGTCTGCGGCGGCGTGTCGACCGCGATCTCGATGTCCCGGTCGATCGCGGTGCGATCGACCTGCCCGCGGCGCTCGAGCAGGTAGTACAGCGAACGCGGGCGACTGACGTCGTGGTACGCGAGGTCGAGCAACGCGACCCGCGGGTGGGTCAGCGGCAGCTCGTGCTTCTCGCGGTACGCCTCGATGAGGTGGTACTTGATCACCCAGTCGATCTCGCGGGAGAGCTTGAGCGGGTCCGACTCGAGGTGGACCATCACGTGCTCCCACATCTCGAGCGCCTGCTGCTCGAGCGGGCTCAGGCGGTGCCGCTTGGCGAAGCGCAGCGCCCGGTTCAGGTACTCGCTCTGGATCTCGACGGCCGACAGCTCGCGGCCGTTCGCCAGTCGCACCCGCCGCCGGCACGTCACGTCGTGGCTGATCTCGCGGATCGCGCGGATCGGGTTCTCGAGGCTGAGGTCGCGCCAGGGGCTCGGGTCTTCCTCGAGCATGCGCAGGATGATCGACGTGGTGCCGACCTTGAGGAACGTCGTGTACTCGCTCATGTTCGAGTCGCCGACGATCACGTGCAGGCGCCGGAACCGCTCGGCGTCGGCGTGCGGCTCGTCGCGCGTGTTGATGATCGGACGGGAGCGGGTCGTCGCGCTCGAGACGCCTTCCCAGATGTGCTCGGCGCGTTGGGCGATGCAGTACATCGCGCCCCGCGCGGTCTGGAGGACCTTGCCGGCGCCCGCGTAGATCTGGCGCGACACGAGGAACGGGATCAGCACGTCGGTGAACTTGCCGAAGTCCCCGTCCCGCTCGACGAGGTAGTTCTCGTGGCAGCCGTACGAGTTGCCGGCGGAGTCGGTGTTGTTCTTGAACAGGAACACCTCGCCGCGGATGCCCTCTTCCCGCAGGCGCTGCTCCGCGCTGTGCACGAGGCCTTCCAGGATCCGCTCCCCGGCCTTGTCGTGCACGACGAGGTCCGCGATCGAGTCGCACTCCGGCGTCGCGTATTCGGGGTGGCTCCCGACGTCCAGGTACAGGCGGGCGCCGTTCTCGAGGAAGACGTTGCTGGAGCGACCCCACGAGACGACCCGGCGGAACAGGTACCGCGCGACCTCGTCCGGGCTGAGCCGGCGTTGCCCACGCAGCGTGCACGTGACGCCGTACTCGTTCTCGAGCCCGAAGATCCGCCGTTCCATCGATGCCAGCGTACCGGTGAGGGGACCTGAGCCCGACCGCAGCAGCCGTTTAGCTCGACAATGCCTGGCAGGCGGGGTCCGCGGCGAAGGCCTGCTGCAGCTGGTGGCCGGGGTCGAGCTTGCGGAGCTTGCTGAGGGCGACGTTGAAGGAGTTGAACTCCGCGGTCACCTGCCGGTTGAGCGCCTTGACCTGCTTCAGCGCCTTGGCCTTGTGCTTGATCGACATGTCCTCGGCCTGGTTGTGGAGCTTGCGCAGCGACGCTCGGATCTTCTTGAAGCTGGCGCTGAGACCGGCGGCCGCCTGCTTCCCCTTCGGGGTCTTCGGCGTGCCGGCAGCAGCCAGGCCGTCCAGCGCGAGCGTGGTGGCGTGCGCGGTGGCGCCGAGATACCCGGTGAGCGCCTCGCGGACGTCGCGAAGCCTGACGTTCTTGCCTCTGAGCGACGCCGCTGAGCTCGTCGGCACCCGCCTGGGTCGTGGTCACCCAGGTGTTCACCGTCGTGCAGACGCCGGTGGCCCACTGGCTCGGCGGAACGGTCTGCGTCGGGAAGCCGGCGCCCATCAGCATCAGCGCGCCTGCGAGCACACTGCCCACGAGCGCGGTACGGGTACGCCTGGTCATGGTTGCCCTCCCGAGGTGGCGCAGGGATGCGCCGGCGCGAACGTCGGCACCATATCGAGCCGGCTTGAGCAAACCGGAGCCGGCCGCCGTCCCGGCCTGGGCTTTCCGGGAGGCCGGGATCTACCATGGGCGCGTGGCGACGATGGAGCAGCTCACCTGGGTCTGCGGATCGTTCGAGGCCCGGGTGCTCGCAGCCCGGCTCTACGACGAGGGCATCGACGCCGAGCTTCGAGGAGCGCTCGATTCGCCGTACGGCTTCACGGTGGGTGAGATGGCTCGGATCGACGTGTACGTCCCGACGGACCAGGCCGAGGACGCCCGGTTCGTGATGCTGGCGATCGCGGTCGACGACGCCACCGAGCTCCCCGAGCCCCGCAGCCGCCGCCACCCGACGGTCTGGCCGTTCTGGGTGGTCCTCGTGGCCGTCGTCGTCGGCGCGGTCGCACCGATCGTCCGCACCCTCGCCCACTGACGCTCGCTCACCCGATGGCGCCCTGCCCCGGCTGCGGAATCGACGAGGACGACATCGCGGTGCCGGACGCGATCGCCGCGATCCGCACCTTTCCCCGCCGCTACCGCGAAGCCCTCGCCGGCGTACCGCCCGCGCAGCTGCGCGCTCCGCCCGGACCCCGACACGTGGTCCGTGCTGGAGTACGCCGTGCACGCCCGGGAGGTCCTCGAGCTGCTGGCGATGACCGCTCCCGATCGTGCTGGAGCACCCGGACTCGCACTTCCCGCCGATCGACGTGACCGAAGCCACGAACACGCGACCCGACTGGGTCGTCGATCCCGGACCTCGCGCTCGCCGGGATCCAGCAGGCGATCCGACGCGCTCGTGCACCAGGCCGAGCAGATGCCCGCGGCCGCGTGGGACCGGACGTTCACCATCGGCGACGACGTGCACCCCGCGTCATGGATCCTCTCGCACGCCGCCCACGAAGGCGCCCATCACCTCCGCGACATCGAGCGGGTGAAGCAGGCGCTCGCCTAGGCAGGAGCCGCCGGAGGGCGCCGCCCGCTCGCGTGTCGCCGCTTGCCTACGCAGAAGACCGCCGGAGGGCGCCGGCCCGCTCGCGTCGCCGCTTGCCCTCCGGAGATCTTCGGAATTACGCGAGCAGGCTCTCCAGCTCGTCGCCCTTGATGCGGCGGAAGGTGCGGCCCGGGCGGTTGCGATCGAGCAGCGCCACCTCGAGCTGGTCGGCCGGCGGGGCGGTCTGCTGGTTCTCACCGAGCACCCGTGCGCCGAGCTTGGTCGCGGCGCCGAGTGCGAGGTCGGCTTCGTAGGCCTGCTTCAGCACCTCGCTGATCGTCTCCGCCTGGCCCCCGAGGACCGTGAAGCCCTCTTCGTCCATCACGGTGCCGTCGTAGAGGATGTGGAACAGCTCGTTGCGGTCGCCGGGCCGGCTGCCGACCTGGGCGACGAGGATCTCGACCTCGTAGGGCTTCATCTCGTGGGTGAAGACCTGGCCGAGCGTCTGCGCGTACGCGTTGGCGATGCCGTTCGCGGTGACGTCCTCGCGTGAGTACTGGTAGCCCTTGAGGTCCGCGAGCCGCACCCCGCCGATCTTGAGGCTCTGGAACTCGTTGTACTTGCCGACGCCGGCGAACGCGATCCGGTCGTAGAGCTCACTGATCTTGAACAGCGTGCGGCTCGGGTTCTCGGCGACGATGAGGACACCGTCGGCGCACTCGAGCGCCACCAGGCTGCGGCCGCGGGCGATTCCCTTCCGGGCGTAGTCCGCCCGGTCCTTCATCACCTGCTCGGGCGAGACGTAGAACGGCTGGCTCATCGGTTCCGCTCCTGGCCCTGCGGGCCGGGCCACTCGGGCCACGCTCCGCTACGCATCGGCTCGAGCTGAGTGCGGCTGCCGCTCCGCTCATCACGCACCCCCGCCGGCCTGGGGGCCCTGCGTCTCGTTGCCGCCGCGCTCGGAGCCGCCGAGGAGATCCTGCGCGCGAGCGGCGACGTCGTCGTCGGTGAGCGCGACGAACCCGTCGGCGTTGATGACCGCGACGTTCGGGTAGATGCCGCGCACGAGGTCGGGGCCGCCGGTGGCGACGTCTTCGTCTGCCGCCGCGAAGAGCGAGCGGATCGCCAGCTCGATCGCGTCGTCGGAGCTGATGCCCTCACGCCAACCCGACTTGATCCAGTTGCGCGCGTGCACGCCGCCGGATCCGTTGGCCTGGTAGTCGGCTTCCTCGTACTTGCCGCCGGCCGCATCGAAGCTGAACACCCGGCCGATCTGGCGGCGGTTGTCGTAGCCGGCGAAGAGCGGCACGACGACGAAGCCCTGCATCGCGGCGGGAAGGTTCGCCCGCACCATCTGCGCGAGCTGGTTCGCCTTCCCTTCGAGCGAGAGCTGCTCGCCTTCGACCTTCTCGTAGTGCTGCAGCTGCACCTGGAACAGGCGCACCATCTCGACGGCAGGGCCGGCCGCGCCCGCGATCGCCACGCCGGAGAGCTCGTCGGCCGCGAACACCTTCTCGATGCGTCGGTTGGCGATCGTGTAGCCCGACGTCGCGCGGCGGTCGCCCGCCATCACGACACCACCCTCGCACCGGATCGCGACGACGGTCGTCCCGTGGGTGATCTCGAACGGGTGGTTGGTCTGACCCATCACACTCGGCGGCAGTGCATCGGGTGCGACCTTGCGGAGCAGGTCGACGAACGATGATCCCGTATCGGCAAGTGCCGGCAAAACCGGCTCGTGGTTCACGGCGGGCGAGGTTACACGGGTGCTCGGAGAATCGGGGGTTAGCGAATCCGGCCCATGCGCCGCCAGCGACCGACGCGACGCTTCAGTCGGCGCAGCGCTCGCTCCTCGCGGGCGGCGGCGATCACGTCGTCGGGCAGCCGGGGGGTTCCGGCGCGCGCGCTGTGCACCGTCGAGCGGGCGTACTCACCATGAAACGGACCTGGGGCCGAACCCGGACCACCCAAGCCGCCGAACGTCATGACCAGCCGTGGTCATGACCGACGACGCTCGTCGGTCGGAGTGTCACTCGCCACCCTTTTGGACGTACGAGCGGACGAAGTCCTCGGCGTTGGACTCGAGGACGCTGTCGATCTCGTCCAGCAGGTCGTCGAGCTCCTCCTTGAGCGCTTCACCCTGCTTGGCGGGCGCGGCCTCGACCTCGTCGGTCTCGGCGGTGCGCTCTTTCGGCGCTGACTTCTTCTTTTGCTCTCGTTCCGGCATTTCCCCAAACCTCCCTGACGCCCGATCGAGTGAGGGCGCCTACGACGCCAACCGCTCGACGAGCTCGGCCGGTGTCGTGCACTCGGCAAACAACCGCTCGACCATTGCTTTGCTTCCCTTGAGCGGTTCCATCATCGGAATTCGCCGCAACGGGTCGCTTCCCACGTCGAGAATGATGCTGTCCCAGTTGGCCGCGACGACTGCGTCGGGCCACCGGGAGAGACAGGTGCCGCGGAAGAAGGCCCGGGTCCGCCCCGGCGGTTCCGTCATCGCCTCGATCACATCAGCCTCTTCCACCAAGCGTTCGACCTTACCCGCCCGAACCAGGCGCTCATACAGCGATCGCTCCGGCCGGACGTCGTGGTACTGCAGATCCAGGAGGGCGAGCTTGGGGTCGTCCCAGGCCAGGTCGTCCCGGTTGCGGTACGCCTCGAGCAGCGAGAGCTTCGTGACCCAGTCGAGCTGACCGTCGAGCCCCATCGGATCCCGCTCGAGCTGGGTGAGCACCGCTTCCCAGCGTCGCAGCACGTCGCCGCCGACCTCTTCGCCGCCGCACTCCTCGAGCCCGGTCTCGTCGGCGTACTTCTGGGCGAGCCGGAGGAACTCCCACTGCAGCTCCACCGCGGTGCAGGAGCCACCGTCGACGAGCTCGAGCGTGGCCCGACACGTCGGGTCGTGCGACACGGTGCGCACCGCGTGAACGGGGCCGATGATCGACAGGTCCTTGTCGATGAAGTCGTCCTCGATCATCGCGAGCACGATCGCCGTGGTACCGACCTTCAGGTAGGTGGCGACTTCGCAGAGGTTCGCGTCACCGACGATCACGTGCAGTCGTCGGTACTTCTGCGGATCGGCGTGCGGTTCGTCCCGCGTGTTCACGAGCGGGCGCTTCAGCGTGGTCTCGAGCCCGACCTCTTCCTCGAAGAAGTCCGCGCGGGCACTGATCTGGTAGTCGACCGGAGACGCGCCGTTCTCGGTACCGACCTTGCCGGCGCCGGTGAACACCTGGCGGCGAGACGAACCACGGGAGCAGGTTCCGGACGAGTGAGACGAACGGCACCTGGCGGCTCACCAGGTAGTTCTCGTGGCAGCCGTAGGAGTTGCCCTTGCCGTCCGAGTTGTTCTTGTAGACGACGATCTCCTGGCCCGGGTCGAGCAGGCGGCGGGACGCCTGCATCGACCGGCTCAGGATCCGCTCCCCGGCCTTGTCCGCGCAGACCAGCTCCAACGCGTCGGCGCATTCGGGGGTCGAGTACTCGGGGTGCGCGTGGTCCACGTAGTAGCGCGCGCCGTTCGTGAGCACGGTGTTGACGAGATGCGTCTCGATCTCGGGCGGTTGCGCGCCGTCGCGGCCGAAGCCGCGGGCATCGCGTCCGGGTGACTCGTCGTCGAAGTCCCAACCGACCTTGCGATGCTCGACGTACGCGTTGATGAGCATCGAGGAGGCGAGCACCGGGTTCGGGTCCGCGGTGCCGCGCAGCAACACCGCGTACTCGGTCTCGATTCCGCACACCTTGGGGACTGCCACGGCAAAAGCCTACCCGTGTCCCTGCCGCGTTCGACGCGCACTTCCCCGATATTCATGCGGCGACGCGGAGGTAGGTACGGCGACCTAGAGGAACGCAGACGGGAGCGGGCACGGCCGAGCGCAGCGCAGGAGCGGGCACGAAGTGCGGATGCCGGAGCGACCCGGTAGGCAAGTGCGGACGCCGAAGTGACCCATCTACAGGTATTGGCCGGTGGTGACGCGCTCGATCTGGCGCCCACCGGTGTCGGAGTCACCTTCGGAGAGCAGCGTGCGAACGAACACGATGCGCTCACCCTTCTTGCCGGAGATCTTCGCCCAGTCATCCGGGTTCGTCGTGTTGGGCAGATCCTCGTGCTCGCGGTACTCCTGCTTGATGGAGTCGAGGAGGTCCTGGGTGCAGATCCCCCGGGCGCCACCGGCGATGGAGCGCTTGATCGCGAGCTTCTTGCTGCGGCGGACGATGTTCTCGATCATGGCGCCGGACGAGAAGTCCTTGAAGTAGAGGACTTCCTTGTCGCCGTTCTGGTACGTGACCTCGAGGAAGCGGTTCAGCTCGTCGGTCGCGTACATCGCGCTCGCGGCGGCGTCGATCATCGACTGCACGGTGCGGTCGAGGTCGCCGTCGTGGAGCTTCGACTCGTCCTCGGCGATCGGCAGCGTCGGCACGAGATAGCGGGCGAAGATCTGCTTCGACGACTCTTCGTCGGGGCGCTCGATCTTGATCTTCACGTCGAGCCGGCCCGGGCGCAGGATCGCCGGGTCGATGAGGTCCTCACGGTTGGAGGCACCGATCACGATCACGTTCTTCAGCGTCTCGACCCCGTCGATCTCGGCGAGCAGCTGCGGGACGATCGTGCTCTCGATGTCCGAGCTGATGCCGGTGCCGCGGGTGCGGAACAGCGAGTCCATCTCGTCGAAGAAGACGATGACGGGCACGCCTTCCTCGGACTTCTCACGCGCCCGCTCGAAGATCAGGCGGATCTGGCGCTCGGTCTCACCGACGTACTTGTTGAGCAGCTCGGGACCCTTGATGTTCAAGAAGTACGAGCGCGTCTTCGTGTTGCCGGTCTTCTCCGCGACGCGTGAGGCGAGCGAGTTCGGCGACCGCCTTCGCGATCAGCGTCTTGCCGCAACCCGGCGGGCCGTAGAGCAGGATGCCCTTGGGCGGCTGCAGGTCGTGCTCGTGGAACAGGTCGGCGTAGAGGTACGGCAGCTCGACCGCGTCGTGGATCTGCTCGATCTGGTCGTCGAGACCACCGACGTCGGCGTACGTGATGTCCGGCACCTCTTCGAGCACGAGCTCCTCGACCTCGGGTCGGGGGATGCGCTCGACGAGCAAGCCGGAGCGGCCGTCCATCAGCAGGTGCTCCCCGGCGCGCAGGCGCAGGCCGAGCAGCTCGTCACCGAGCTCGCACACGCGCTCTTCGTCCGCGCGACCGACGATCAAGCGCGCGCGTGCCGTCTTCGAGCAGCTCGCGGAAGATCACGACCTCGCCCTGGACCTCGGGGCCGCGGGCGAGCACGACGTTGAGCGATTCGTTGAGCACGACTTCCTGGCCGCGCTTCATCTCGGTGATGTCGAGCTCGGGGTGCACCGCGACGCGCATCTTGCGGCCGGCGCTGAACACGTCCACCGTGCCGTCGTCGTTGTCGCCGAGGAACGTGCCGTACGCCGACGGCGGCATCGTGAGCTTCTCGACCTCTTCGCGCAGCGCGGCGATGTGCTCCCGGGCCTCACGGAGCGTGGCCGACAGCCGCTCGTTCTGCGAGACGGCCTGCGCGAGCTGGCCCTTCGTCTCGAGCAGCCGCTCCTCGAGGGTGCGCACCCGCTTGGGCGCGTCCTGGAGGCGGCGCCGGAGGACGACGACCTCTTCCTCGAGGGTCTTCAGCTGGTCCTGGAGATCGTCAACCTGGCGTTCGTACTCGGCGAGGCGTCGTTCGTGCTCGGAAGCCACGATGACCCTCCTCTCTCGAGTCTGATGCCGAGGCCGGGGTTGCCTCCAGCGGTCGAATCGAACCTACACCGGGCACCCTACCGATCGGTGACAACCCCGATGGGCTTTTTCCACGTGACCGCTTGATAAATTGCTCAGCAGGTGAAGCACGCCTAACCTCGGCACCGATCCCGCATCACTCAAGCCCCGAACCGGGCGCGACGATCAGCACGGGCGAGCCCGCTCGGACGAAGCTCGACTCCCCCGGAACACCCACGAAGAGGTGAGAAACCCTATGAAGGTCTGGATCGACCAGGACCTCTGCACCGGCGACGGGTTGTGCGAGGAGATCGCGCCCACCGTCTTCACGCTCCTCGACGACGGCCTGGCCTACGTCAAGGAAGGCGACAAGGTCTTCGCGGACCCGGGCGGGCCCGAAGGGCTGGCCAACATCCCCGACGACATGCTCGAGGCGACCATCGAGTCGGCCGAGGAGTGCCCGGGCGAGTGCATCTTCATCGAGGCTGAATAACCGGAGCCGACGACCGGCACCACGGAGCGCGGTCGAGCGGGCCGAGCGCGCAGGCCGCAGCGACCCAGAACATAGGAGGTGAGGCGCGATGCATACTGGCGAACCCCCGAGTACCGACAGTCGCGCCTGTCGCCTCCTTTCTCGCGTCTGAACACCTGACGCCACCGCGAGCCGACGGGCGCGGCCGACCACCGCCCCGTACGTCACCACCCACGAGGTGTGTCATGGCTCGTCGTCCACCCCTTCCCACCCCGTCCGCGCTCAAGCGCCGGCGTGAGCACCGTTCCGAGCGTCTCCTGGCCAACCGCACGGTCGCGGACGCCCTCGTCTCGACCGCCGGACTCGTCGGTCGGCCCGTGCGCGACCGCAGCGGCGCCGAAGTCGGCCGGCTGCTGGACCTCGTCGTGCGCTGGCGCGGCGAGCCGTACCCGCCCGTCACCGGTCTGGTGATCCGTGTCGGCCGCCGCCGCGCGTACGTGCCGATCGACCACGTCGAGGAGATCAGCACCGAGCGCGTGACGCTGCGCTCGACGCGCCTCGACCTGCGCGACTTCGAGCGCCGGCCCGGTGAGGTGGTCCTCAACGGCGACGTCGTCGACCACCAGCTCGTGGACGTGGACGGCGTGCGCGTCATCCGCGCCGCGGACCTGTACCTGGCGCGTGTCGGCGACGAGTACCGGCTCGTCGGCGTGGACGTCGGCTTCCAGACGCTGCTGCGCCGCCTCGGCCCGCCGCGCTGGCGCCGCCGGCCGACGCCCGACCGGGTCATCGACTGGGGCGCGATCCAGCCGTTCGGCACCGGGGCCGGCGTCGGCCCGCCGGGCCTGATGCGGCTCCACACGCCGAACCAGGCGCTGCGGCGCCTGCGTCCGGGTGAGCTCGCCGACCTGCTCGAAGAGCTCGGTCGGGACGAGCGCCAGGAGCTGCTCGCGCAGCTGGAGAAGGAGACCGCGGCCGACGCACTCGAGGAGATGGAGCCCGATCACCTCGGCGCGCTGCTGCGCGAGTCGACGACCGAGCACGCCGCGTCGCTGCTGGCCGAGATGGAGCCGGACGAAGCGGTCGACGCGCTGCGCGACCTCGAGCCCGACGAGGCGGCCGAGCTGCTCGGCGCGATGCCGGCGGCTCAGGCCGATCGGCTCCGCGCGCTCCTGCTCTACCGCGAAGGTTCCGCGGGTGGCGTCATGACCACGAACCTCGTGCTGGTGCGGCCCGAGCAGACCGTCGGCCAGGTGCGACGCATCCTGCGCACCCAGGCCGAGCACCAGGCTGACGTCGACGCGGTGATCATCGTCGACGAGACCGGCCGGCTCGTGCACGACATCGGCCTGTTCGAGCTCCTCGTCGCGTCCAAGGACGACTCGGTCATCGACGTCGCCGGTCCGCCCGGAGCCGGTGACCGTCTCGCCCGATGCGTCGCTCGACGAGGTCGTGGAGCGGTTCATCGACTCGCGGGGCTCGTCGCTGCTCGTGATCGACGACGACGAGCGCCCGGTGGGCCGCATCCTCGCCGACGACCTCGTCGACGCCCTGGTCCCGGATCGCGGCAAGGTCCGCTTCCTCCGCCTGCTGGGTTGATGGACTAGGGCTCATGAGCGCCGCCGATGCCGCACCAAGGATAGCCGTGCCGCGGAGCGTGGCCCGAGCGGCCCGGTCCGCAGGACTGAGAGCCGGAAGCGATGTCTGCTGTCCCGGTTCCGCCGCCGCCCACGCCGCGGCGGCGATACGTCCGGGCGATCGCGATCATGGCGATCCTCGGCCCGGGCGTCATCGCCGCGAGCGCGGGGAACGACGCCGGTGGCATCGCGACGTACGCGTCGGCCGGGCTCGATGTTCGGGTACAAGACGCTCTTCATCTGCGTGCTCGTCACCGCCGCGCTCGTCGCGGTGCAGGAGATGGCGGCGCGCGTCGGCGCGTACAGCGGCGAAGGGCTGATGTCGCTGGTGCGCGAGCAGTTCTCGCTGCGCATCGGCGCGTTCGCGGTCGTGTGCCTCCTCATCGCGAACCTCGGGCTGGTCGTCGCCGAGTTCGCCGGCATCGGGGCCGCGCTGGAGATCTTCGGCGTCTCCCGCTACATCTCGGTGCCGATGGCCGCGGTCGGCATCCTCGCCGTCGTCCTCTTCGGCTCGTACCGGTACGCCGAGCGGGTCTTCCTCGCTGCTCTCGCTCGTGTTCCTCGTCTACCCGGTCGCCATGGTGCTCGCGCAGCCGGACTGGGCGCGAGGTCGCGAAGAACGCGGTGTGGCCCCACTTCGTCGCCAGCCAGGACTTCCTGTTCATCGCCATCGCGCTCGTCGGGACCACGATCACGCCGTACATGCAGCTGTACCAGGCGGCGGCCGTCGCCGACCGGGGCATCGGGCCGGACGAGTACCGCGAGGAGCGGATCGACGCGGTCTTCGGCGCGCTCTTCGCCGGCTTCATCTTCATGTCGATCCTCATCGCCACCGCGGCCGCGATCGGCGGCTCGGGTCCGCTGACGTCTGCGGCCGAGGCGGCGAAGGCGCTCGAGCCGGTGGCCGGCGCCGGCGCCGAGACGCTGTTCGCGATCGGCCTGCTCGGCGCGTCCTGTCTCGCGGCCGCGGTCGTCCCGCTCTCGACCGCGTACGGGCTGGCCGAGGCGGTCGGGGCGGAACGGTCGGTCTCCGCGCCGGCTGCGCGAGGCGCCGCTGTTCCTCGGCCTGTTCACCGCGCAGGTCGTCATCGGCGCGGGCGTCGCGCTCGATCCCGGTGAACCTCATCGACCTGCTGATCACGACGCAGATCCTCAACGGGTTCATCACGCCCGTCATCCTGTTCCTGCTCTACATCCTCACCAACCGACCGAGCGTGCGTGGGCGACGCGGTGAGCGGGCCGAAGTTGAAGGTCTTCACGCTGATCTGTGTCTTCGCGGTCTCGGTCCTCGCCGTCGTCGTCCTGGTGACCGACCGTCCTCGGCTGGTTCGGCCTCGCGCTAATTCCGTTTCGGCGTCAGCAGGTACCCGCTGGAGCGTGCCCTACTGACGCCAAAACGGGGTTCGGGGGATTTAGCCGACGAGGCAGGAGCCGGTTTCGGCGGTCTGGTCGGCGAGGTCGGCCAGCGCGGGCTCGGAGCTCGGCGGTCGTCAGCGCGTACGCGGTGCCGTCGCGACCGGGGTCGATCGCGAACGCGACGCCGACGACCCGCCCGAACTGGTCCACGAGCGGCGCGCCCGAGTCGCCCGGCGCGAGCTGCGCCGCGAGCACGAACACGTCGCGGCTGGTGGGGGTCGTGCGGTAGATGTCCGTGCCGCGGGCGTCGATCTCCTCGGCGATCCGGGCCGGAGCGGCCCGCAGCGTCGCCGCCGCCCGGGTGCCCGTAGACCGCACCGACCAGCGCCCTCCTGCCCCTTGCCGCAAGGTCAACGGCGCGAGGCCGCAGGTCGTCGACGGCGAGGATCGCGAGGTCGCGGCGCGGGTCGAAGCGCACCACGCGGGCGCTCGAGCTTCCGGCCGTCGGGAAGGAACACGGAGGTCTTGCGCTCCCCCGCGACGACGTGCGCGTTCGTGGCGATGATGCCCGGCGCGGATCACGAAGCCGGTCCCGTCCTGGATCTGGTCGCAGGCCTGGCCCTCGACGCGCACGACGGCGGCGCGCACCCGCGGCGTCGACCGCGGCCGGCGAGCACGGCCTGCGGGGGCGTGCCGACATCCGCGGGCCCGTCGTCGGGGCTGAACACCTCGGGATACGGCGCTTCCGCCACCATGCGGCCCAGCTCGCGGAGCGACGGCGGCGGCTCCGGCGCGACCTGTTCGATCGTCGACGCGATCTGCGATCCCTGCACGGCGCGGGCGGGCCAACCCGGCGCGCTCGTCGAGCGCGGGCAGGATCGAGCCACACGAGGACGACGACCCCGAGCGCGCCGACGGCCGCGCCGGCGATGCGGTCACTGCGCTGGATCGCGGCTCACGCTCGGCGAGCCGGGAGTGCAGCAGCGCGCCGACCGCCAGCCCGAGCGCCTGGCCCAGCAGCGCGAGCCCGATCACGAAGGCGAGGACCGCGACGAGCCGGCCGCGCGGCGAGGTGGTGGCGAGCGTGGTCATGAGGTCCGGGATCAGGCGGATCGCGATGACGAGCGCGCCGGCCAGGCCCGGCCCAGGACAGCGCCCGGGAGACGAATCCGAGCCGGTAGCCGCAGATGGCGGCGATGACGATCGCGAGGATGATGGCGAGGTCGAGCGCGTTCACGCGGCTCGTGACCTCATCGACCGCGCCCGCTCACGGAGTGGCGGCGAGCAGGCGCGCGTGGGTGAGGAAGCCGGTGTGGCCGACCATGCGGTGATCGGGGCGGACCGACTGACCGTCGACGTTCCAGCCCCGTTGCAGCACCTCGAGCGACTCGGCCATCCCGAACGCGGACTCGGCCAGCTCCTGGCGCAGCTGCATCACCTGGCCGATCGTCGGCAGGTACGACAGCAGGATCCCGCCGGGTCGCAACGCGGCTTCGGCGTGCTTCACCACGCGCCACGGCTCGGGGAGGTCGAGCATCACCCGGTCGAGATCCGTCGCGTCGATGCCGTCGTAGACGTCGCGGACCTGGATGTCGAACGGAAGGTCGGGCCCGAGGAACCCTTCGACGTTGCGGCGCGCCCGATCGGCGAAGTCGTCGCGCAGCTCGTAGCCGAGGACGTGGCCGGTCGGGCCGATCGCGCGCAGCAGCGTCATGGTGAGCGCGCCGGAACCGACGCCCGGACTCGAGCACGCGCGCACCGGGGAAGATGTCCGCGAGCATCAGGATCGGGCCGAGGTCCTTCGGGTAGATCACCTGCGCGCCGCGCGGCATCTTCAGGATGTACTCGGCCAGCGTCGGTCGCACCGCCACCATGCGCGCGTTCATCGTCGTGCGGACGGTGACGCCCTCTTCCTCGCCGATGAGCTGGGCGTGGTCGAGCACGCCCGCGTGGCTGTGGAACGCGCCGCCTTCGGCCAGGGTGATCGAGGTGGCGGCGCTGCTTCGTGTCGATGAGCAGGACGCGATCGCCGGGGCTGAGGGGTCGGGGCACGGCTAGCTCCCGGCCCGGGCTTGACTGCGATCCGGACCGCGACCGGCCTGCTCGCCGGCCGCAGTCGCCGCCGTCCGTCGCGCCGACCCGCGCCCGCGCCCGAGGGAGCAGAACGCGCACAGCCCGCCGGTGGTGGTCGGAGCGCCGCAGCCCGGGGCAGGCGGCGAGCTCGACCGCGTCCTCGTCCGTCGCGAAGCGCTCGTGGCCCCGGCCGAAGTAGCCGAACAGGAACGCGGCCTTTGCGCCCCGGGCGAGCGATCCTCGAGCCCGTTGAGCACCTCCTTGAACCCGAGGTGCTTGTTGCCCTCGGCCATCGGGCATTCCTCGACCTGGTAGTCGATGCCGCTCAGCACGCAGTACGCGGCCATCTCGCGCTCGCCGAGCCGCACGAGTGGCTTGACCTTGCGCGCGAAGCCTTCGGTCGCGGGCAGCACCGGGTACTGCCGGCCGAGGTAACCGGTCTCCCACCGCAGCACGTTGCCGAGGAGCACCGCGGCTTCGTCGTCGAGGTTGTGTCCCGTGGCGACGACGTCGTAGCCGTGATCGATCGCGGTCGAGTTGAACAGGTGGCGCTTCGAGAGCCCGCACGCGCCGCACGGCGCGCGTCGCGTCGCCTGCGCCGCGGTCGGGATGTCGTAGCCGTGGTCCTCGCGGAGATCCACCTCGTAGAGCTTGAGGCCGCGGCTCGTGACGAAGTCACGCACGTAGCGGCCGGACTCGTCGGAGTAGTCGCCGATGCCGAGCCCGAGGTAGAGGCCGTCCGCGTCGTAGCCGAGCTCGCGCAGCAGGTCCCACAGCGCGAGGGAGTCCTTGCCGCCGGAGACCGCGACCAGCACCCGCTCCCCCGGCTGGAGCATGTCGTACTCGTCGATCGCCCGGCGGACCTGCTCCCGGCAGTGATGCAGGAAGCAGTCCTTGCAGAACGCGGCGTTGTGCCGGCGGATGTCGATCACCGCGGGCGCCTTGCAGCGGCGGCACTTCACGAGGCGCCTCGCCCTCGGGTCATGCGGAGCCGCCCGAGATCACCGGGCGGATCTCGATGACGTCCGAGTCGGCTGAGCCGGGCGTCCCGGGTGACGAGCGTGTCGCCCTGGATCACGAGGACCGACTCGGGGTTCAGCTCCAGGCGCGCCAGCAGCTTGACCACGGACATCGGACCGGGGATCTCGAGCTCGCGCCGCGGGTTGCGGAGCAGGATTTTCATCGGCGCCAGGCTACCGGCCGCGCCGCACTCCCCTGAGCTCGTAGGTCTCGCCCGGCTTGACCTCGAAGCGCAGCAACATGCGCTGGCGCGGGTTCATGATGCGCCGCGCCGACGCGAAAGACGGTCGACGCGAACGCGAAGTAGATCGCGTAGTTCCGGCGGTTGCGCGCCTGGCCACCGAGGAACCGACCGAGGATCGAGAGCGGGTTCACACGCGCCGGATCTCGATGATGGTGGCGAGCTTGCGGCCTCGCCGGCGACCGAGCGCGAAGGTCACGAGCACCGCGGCGACCACGACCGCCACGCCGACGCCGATCGCGATGCCGCGGACGTTCGCGATCTCGGTGTCGACCCCGCCCTTGAGCTCGGCGAGCTTGGCCTGGATGTCCGCCTTGGAGATCGGCTCGTCCGACTTCAGGACCTTGCTCCCCGGCTCGCTCATGCCGCGACGGGCTTCCGCTTCTTGCGGCGGGTCCCGACCTTCCAGATGATCCCGCCGACCAGGAGCAGCGCCACGGTCACGATCCCGTACGGCGCCCACGACCAGTCGCCGGTGAACGTCTCGCCGGTCTCCTCCTGCAGCAGACGCAGGCTGCCGACCGTCACCGAGACGACGCCGAAGCCGAGCAGCAGCGAGCCGAGCAGGCCGAACGCCACCGAGCGGGCGAGCTGCTGGAGCGGGACCGCCGTCTCCTGCTTGAAGTAGGCGACGACCAGATCCCACAGCTCGGCGGCGGCCTGGGGTAGCGGAGGCGGGCGTTCGGGCACGGTCGGATTCAACTCGGAGTCGTGCGCACCGGGCAAGCGGAAGTCACGGAACGATCGGTCCGGCGGGCAAAGGGACCAATTCGTCGGCGGTCGGGACGTCCGGGTATCGACCGATTGCCTGCGGCCATCGCTTCGCGGTTCGCCAGGCCGGTGCCTTCGTTGAAGCGGCCGTTGAGCAGGAGCGAGAACGTCATCGGCTGCTTCACGTTGACGTACCCGGCGAGCCCGCTCACGCCGGAGAGCGAACCGGTCTTCGCCACGAGCTTGCCCTGCAGGGGTGTGCCCCGCAGCCGGGTGGCCAACGTGCCGCGCTCCCCCGCGACCGCCAGCGAGTCGCGGATCGTCGTGAACTTCGGCGTGTTGGCGAGGTTCAACGTCTCGACGAGCACCGCGCACGTCGCGCGGTCGCCGCGGGCGAGTCCCGACCCGTCGTTCATGACGACGCCCTTCGTCGGCAGGCCGAGCTCGCCGAGCTTCGCGATGATCGCCGCGGTGCCGTTCGCCGTCGTGCCCGGCTGTCGCAGTGCGCACGGCGATCTCCCGGGTCAGCATCTCGGCGCTCAGGTTGTCGCTCGACGCGACGAACGCGTTGAGGATCTCGGGCAACGGCGGAGACACGAGCGTCGCGATCGTCGTTGCGCCCTTCGGGCGCCGTGCCACGCGTCGACGGCCCGACGGCGACTCCTCGCAGGATCAGCAGGCGGGCGAGCTGGTCGGCCGCGTTGATCGCCGGGTCGATCGCGGGACCGCTGCCGTCCGGCCCGCTGAACCCGTCATTGACGGTCAGCGCACCGATCGGCCCGATCTCCCGGTCGGCGCGGTAGCTGGACGGCCAGGCGGACAGGTACCGCGTGTCGTCGTAGCGGGAGTCGTCGGCCGACCACCCCGCCCGGGATCGACTTGACCCCCGCCGCGACGATGTCGTCCGCCAGCTTGACGAGCGGCGTCGTGGCGTCACCCTTGGTGAGCGGATCGGCGGCGAGACGGTCGGCGCCTTCCGGGGTCGCGATCATCGGGTCGCCCGAACCGACGAGCCAGAGCCGCTCGATCTCGCCGTCGCGCGGCTTGTCCCCGGCCACCGCCTTCGTCTCGAACGTGAAGTCCGCACCGAGGACGTCGAGCGCGGCAGTCGCGGTGAGCAGCTTCAGCGTCGACGCGGGGATCCGGGGCGTCGCGGCATCCGACTCGACGACGCGTCCCTGCGGGCCGTTGACGATGTAACACGAGTCGGTGCCCTTGGCCGCGCTGTCGAGCGAGCTCCGCAGCCGTTCGGTGCCGACCGTCGCGAGGAGCGGACCCGGCACGCGTCGCGCCGACCACACCGGAGTGGCGAGATGGGGCGCGGGATCGGGCTCACTCGGCGCGGCGGGCGCCTGCAGTCCGATGACGATCGCGACGATGCCCGCGACGCCGAGCACGCCCGCGACGATGAGCCGGCGCGTCTGCGCCTGGTCGGGCGTTCACGCGCGCGCGGTCGCGCCACTGCGCGTAGCGGAAGAGATGGCCGAGCGCGGTGACGGCGCGATTGGAGGCCGCGTAGCAGAGCCGGCCGGAGTCGCGCACCGTGCGTGGCCCCGGGTTGTCCGGCGCGGCGATCGCGAGCTCGGTGGCCGTGAGGATCGGCTTGCCGGTCGCGTCGGAGATCTCGGCCGCGGCCCGGGCGAAGCGCTCGTCCTGACGCTCGTGATACGCCACGATCCGCTCGAGCCCGTCCCCCGGGTAGAAGCGACCGTCCTTCATGAGCTGGGCCTGGTTCGACTGGATGCCCAGCCCCAGGTAGACGATCGCGTCGACGTCCTCGTCCCGTGCGACCAGCTCCAGCACCTCGGGGATCGTGTCGCGCGTCTCGCCGCCGGCCAGGTCGATCGGGTTGCTCCGGCTCCAGCGCGGCGGCAGCTTCTCGTCGATCGCCGCCCGGAGGCCGTCCGAGAGCGTCGCGAGCTCGAGGTCACGCGACCGGGTGATCGCGTCGGCGGTCACCACACCCCAACCCCCGGCGGTGGTGACGACCGCGACCTTCGGCCCACGCGGCAGCGGTTGCGTGGCGAACGTCGCGGCGGCTTCGAATGCCTCCTCGACGTTGGCGGCCCGCGTGATCCCGGCCTGGCGGCACATCCCGTCGAAGACGCGGTCGTCGCTCGCCAGCGCGCCCGTGTGCGACGCGGCGGCGCGCTGGCCGCCTGCGGTCGCCCCACCCTTCAGCAGGACGAGTGGCTGCTGCGGCGTGATCGAGCGCATCCGGTCGAAGAACGCGCGGCCGTCACGAATGCCTTCGACGTACGCGAGTCCCACCGTGGTCTCGGGGTCATGGGCGAAGAAGTCGAGGTAGTCGGGCACGCTGAGCATCGCCGCGTTCCCGGCGCTCACCGATCGGCTGATCCCGATCCCGGTCTGCACCGAGTAGTTCTGGAACGACGACACGAAGTTGCCCGACTGGCTGGCGACACCGATCCGGCCCGGCGGCGGGCACGGCGCCACGATCTGCGCGCAGAGCTGCGACGGGGTCGAGATCACGCCCTGGCCGTTGGGTCCCGCGATCGACCAGGCCGAGCTCGGTCGCCCGGTCCACGAGCTCGCGCTCGGCCGCCCGCCCGGCCTCCCCCGCTTCGCCGTAGCCCGCGGAGGTGATGAACGCGGCCGTGATGCCCCGCCGGGCGCACGCCGCGAGCAGCTCGAGGTTCGCCCCGGCCGGGGTGCACACGAAGACCAGATCCACGACCGCGCCGGCCGGGAGGTCATCGACCGACGGCACGGTCTCGATGCCGAGGATCGTCCCGCCCTCGCGGTTGGTGGCGTAGACCTCCCCGGCGTAGCCCTGGCTGAGGATGTTGTGCAGCGCGACGAAGCCGAACTTGCCCGGGTGGCTGGACGCCCCGGCGACGACCACGCCACGCGGATCGAAGAGCGCCCGCAGCTGCTCGGGGGCGGGACCGGTCGCGACGGTCACGAGCTCACCTCGACCAGCGCGTCGACCGCGACCGGTCGGCCGTCGACGACGATCAGCGGGTTCACGTCCACCGCGACGACGGTGGGTTCGGCGACGGCGAGCCGGCTCAGGCCCGAGCAGGTCGCGACGAGCGCGGCGCGATCGACGGCAGGCTCGCCCCGAAACGGACCGAGCAACGTCTGGGTCTGCAGGTCGTCGATCATCTCCTCCGCGTCGAGCGGTTCGAGCGGGACGAGCCGGAAGCTCACGTCCGCGATCGCTTCGGCGAGGATCCCGCCGAAGCCCAACATCACGCAGAGCCCGAACTGCTCGTCGGTGTGGACACCGGCGATCAGCTCGCGCGTGCCCGCGCACCATCGGCGCGACGAGGAGCTCGACCGGGCCGTCATCGGGCCGGGCCAGCGCCAGGAGCTCGCCGGCGGCGCGGCGCACGGAGGCCTCGTCGGCCAGGTTCAGCCGGACAAGGCCGCGCTCGGTCTTGTGCGCGATCGCGTCGCCGCAGAGCTTCACCACGACCGGGAACCCGATCTCGGCCGCGGCGAGGACGGCATCATCAGGCGTCGACGGCAGTGCGCTGCGGGAGGACGGGGACGCCGTACTCGGCCAGCAGGCGCGACGAACGGACTTCAGAAAGTGTGGTCATCGGCACGCCGACGTTAGCTGCCCTCTCACGATCTCCCTCGGCCATCGCGCCCGGCCGTACGGGGCGAGGGGGCCGAGGGCGGTCCCGCGCACCCACGGGACTACACGGCTTGGTTGCGGTCCTTCCAGTACTCGTCCCGCAGCACCCGCTTGAGGAGCTTGCCCGCGTCCGTGCGCGGCAGCTCGGTGCGCAGCTCGTACGCGCGCGGCCGCTTGTACCCGGCCATGCGCGCCGCGACGAAGGCGGAGAGATCGTCGAGGTCGAGCTCGCCCTCCACCTTCGGCTGCACGATGCAGTACACGCTCTCACCCCACTCGTCGTCGGGGATCCCGAACACCGCGACGTCGAGCACGCCGGGGTGCTGGTAGATGACCGACTCGATCTCGGCCGGATAGATGTTCACGCCACCCGAGATGATCATGTCCTTCTTGCGGTCGCAGATGTAGAGGTAACCCTCGTCGTCCGCGTAGGCGATGTCACCGACGGACTTCCACGCGCCGTCCTCGTATTCGGTGAGCTGCTCTTCGGTGCGGTGGTACCCGTCCATCGCGAGCCCGGTGGACATGAACAGCTCGCCACGCTCGTCGGGAGCCGCGAGCTCGCCGTCGTCCTTCACGATGCGGAACTCGATGCCGCCGTACGGCTTGCCGCACGATCCCGGCTTGCGCAGCTGGTCCTCGGGGCGGAGCACCGTGATGATCCCCATCTCGGTCGAGCCGTAGACCTCGAAGAGGAACCCGTCACCGAGCTTCTCGATGATCTCCTGCTTCAGCGGGTAGGGCACCGGCGCGGCGTTGGCGATGAGACACCGCATCGAGGAGAGATCGGCGTGCGCGAGCTCTTCGGCCGGCAAGCTCACGACCCGCTTGAGCTGGGTCGGCGCGGAGAACGTGTTCGTGGCGTGGTGCAGCTTCACCGCGGCGAGCCAGGCCACCGGATCGAAGCGGCGGAGCACGACGATCGGCGCGCCCAGCGTGTGGTTCAGCGACGCGAACGCGAGCGGACCGGAGTGGTAGAGCGGGCCGGTCGTGATGTGCACCTCGTTGCCGAACTGCAGGCCCAGCTCGGCCAGGAGCGCGAGCACCACCTCCCGGTTGGTGGTGGTGCGCAGGGCTCCCTTGGGCTTCCCCGTGGTCCCCGAGGTGTAGAGCATCTGGGCGCCCACGGTCGACGCGTCCGGCGCCACCGGCTCTTCGTCGGGCTGGTCGGCGATGAGGTCCGGCCACGACGTCCAGCCCGGCGGGAGCGGGGTCGGCTCCTCGCTCGCGCCGAAGCCCACGAAGGCCCGGACGTTCGGCAGCTGGTCCCGGACCGAGTCGACCACCGGCGCGTATTCGCCGTCGGCCACGACGAGCGTGGCGTCGGAGTTGTCGATGACGTACTGCATCTCCTCGGCGTTGAAGCGGTACGACAGCGGAACAGCCACGAGGCCCGCCTTGCGGGCGGCGTGGATGACCACGATCACCTCGAGCGAGTTCGGTCCGCACCAGACGATCCGGTCGCCCTGCTCGACGCCCAGCGCCCGCAGGCCGTGCGCGACGCGGTTCACCAGCTCGTTCAGCTCGGCGAACGTCGTGACGGACGACCTCGCGCCGTGGCTGGCGTCGACGATCACCGCGTGCTTGTCGGGACTCCCGTCCGCGTGCAGCTTGAGTACGTCGGGCATCTCGGTCATGGGTCCACTCCCCCGGAAGGCGCCGGTAGCCTACCGCCGGGCCTCGAACGGTCTCCTGGGACCGCCGCCATTCCGGACCGGAGGATCGGATGTTGATCTCGATCGTGATGCCCGCGTACAACGAGGCGGCATTGCTCGAGGCAAGTGTGCGTGACGTCGTCGACGGACTGCGCGGCCTCGGGCTCCCGTTCGAGCTGCACATCGTCGAGAACGGCTCGACCGACGGAACGTCGACGGTCGCGTCGCGGCTGGCCGATCAGATCCCCGAAGTCGCGACTGCACTCCATGCGGGCGGCGGACTACGGCGAAGCGCTGCGGACCGGTCTGCTCGAAGCGTCGGGTGACATCGGGGTGATCTTCGACGTCGACTACTACGACCTCGACTTCCTCAAGCACGCGCTCGAGCTGATCGACGCGGGCGACGTCCCCACCGGTCCGGCGATCGTCGTCGGGTCGAAGCGCGCGCCCGGGCGCCCGCGACGATCGCAGCTCGCTGCGCCGCGCCGCGACCTCGGTGTTCAGCACGATCCTGCGCCGCGGCTTCGGACTCACCCTTTCGGACACGCATGGGATGAAGGTGCTCAACCTGGTCGCGCTGCGTGACGCAGTGCGCGCCTGCCGGTCGGGTGCGGACCTGTTCGACACCGAGCTCATCATCCGGGCCGAGCACAGCGGCCTGGTGACCGCGGAGATCCCGGTGACCGTGACCGAGCTGCGCCCGTCGCGCACGTCGATCGGGCGGCGGGTGCCCCGTACGCTCCTCGGGCTCGCGCGGCTCCGGATGCAGCTCGGCGGCATGCCGCGTGGCTGACGGGGTGCTCGGCGAGCACCTCGGGCGCGTGGCTCGAGCTGGAGGGCGGCCGGGTCGTGGGCGAGGGCGATCGCGACCCGCCGCCGAGCGCCGACGGTCGTGGGCGACGTGCGTTTCGTCCCGGGTTTCGTCGAGCTCCAGGTCAACGGCATCGGCGACGTCGACTTCTGGACCGCCGACGCCGACGGATGGGGTCGCGCCGGTCGGCAGCTGCTCGAGTCGGGAGTCACGTCGTACCTGCCGACACTGGTCGAGCGCGCCGCTCGATGCGTACGACGCGGGGTTGGCCCGGGTGGCCGCGGCGCAGGCGGCCGCCGAACACGACGGCCGGAGCCGCATCGCCGGTGTGCATCTCGAAGGACCGTTTCTCGGCGGGGCGCCCGGCGCCCATCCGCCCGAGCTGCTCGGGCCGGTGGACCTGGAGTGGCTGATCGGCGCGGCTGGACGCGTACCCGGGGCTGGTGCGGCTGGTGACGATCGCACCCGAAGCCGATCCCGGTCTCCACGGCACGCGGGCGCTCGTCGAACGCGGCGTCGTGGTCTCGCTCGGGCACTCACGGTGCACGTTCGAACAAGCGCGGGCCGCGGCGGATGCCGGCGCCACGATGGTCACGCACCTCTTCAACGGCATGGGTCCACTCGGCGCACCGCGCGCCGGGTCTGCCCGGGCGCGGCGCTCGATGACGACCGTCTGACGCCCGGGCTCATCGCCGACTTCGTCCACGTGCACCCGGCGCTGCTCCGGCTCGCCGCGAGCGCCAAGGACTGCATCCTGGTGACGGACGCCGTCGCAGTCGGTGTGCAGTACGGCGGGCCAGGGCGTCGTCGAACGGGACGGTGCCGCCTACCTCGACGACGGCACGCTGACCGGTTCCACGCTGACCATGGACCAGGCCGTGCGCAACATGATCGGTCTCGATCGGGGTGGACCGGGCGGTGGCGATGGCGACGCACGACGCCGGCGCGGGCCATCGGGCTGGACGGCGTACGCGAGCGCGGGGCGTCGGGGGCCGGGCCGATCTCGTCGCGCTCGACCGCACCACGCACGAGGTGATCGGAGTCTGGCTCGGCGGCGAGCACGCCTACGCTCGGCCCTGATGCCGCCGGTTGCCCTGTTCGTCACCTGCGTGGTCGATCAGCTCGCGCCGGAGGTCGGTATCGGCGCGGTGCGGCTGCTGGAGGCCGCCGGCTGTGACGTCGAGTTCCCCACTGCCCAGACGTGCTGCGGCCAACCGGCGTGCAATGCCGGTGAGCCGGAGGCCGCGGCGCAGCTCGTGCCCGCACTTCCTCGACGTCTTCGAGCCGTACGACGCGGTCGTCGCGCCGTCGGGATCCTGCGTGGCGATGGTCCACCACTGGTTCGAGCGGCTGGTCCGCGGACCGGACGTGGCGCGGGCCCGCGCCCTGGCCGCGAAGACCTACGAGCTGTCGAGCTACCTGGTCGACGAGCTCGACGCCGTGGACCTCGGCGCGACGGTCAACGCGACGGTCACGGTGCACGACGCGTGCCACGGGCTGCGGTATCCTCGGCGTGAAGGACGCACCCCGCCGGTTGCTCGAAGCGGCCGGCGCGACGCTCGTCGAGCTGCCCGAAGCGGAGACCTGTTGCGGCTTCGGTGGCACGTTCTCGTTGGAGCACGGCGAGATCGCGGCACCACTCGCAGACGACAAGCTCGCGCACGCGGCGACGACCGACGCCGCGCTGGCTGGTCAGTGGCGACACTGCATGTCTGCTCCATCTCGAAGGTCGCCGTCGGCGCACCGGCATCGGCCCGGAGCCGGTGCACTTCGCCCGGTTGCTCGCGGACGCGTTGCCCGCGGGGTTACCGGAGGCGCGCCGTGAGTCACGGCGTCGTGACGCCGGGCGAGTCGATCGGGGCGCGCGCGGCGCGAGGCGATCGCCGACCCTGAGCTGCAGCAGGCGATGCGCAACCTCGATGTCCGCCTCCCGACCGCGCGCGTCGTCGCCGACCACCTCTCGGAGCTGAAGGACCGCGCCGCGGCCATCCGGCGCGAGACCCTCGCCGATCTCCCGGGTTGGCTCGACCGGGTCGACGCGACGCTCACCCGTCTCGGGGTCCGCGTGCACCGCGCCGCGACCCCCGAGGAGGCGCGCGAGATCATCCTCGACGATCGCCAAGGGCGAGCGGCTCACGCGGGCGGTGAAGTCGAAGTCGATGGCGACCGAGGAGATCGATCTCGTGGACGCGCTCGAAGGCGCGGGGATCGAGGCGGTCGAGACGGACCTCGGCGAGTACATCGTGCAGGTCGCCGGCGAACGGCCCTCGCACATGATCGTGCCCGCGATCCACAAGACGCTCGGCCAGGTCGCGAGCGTGCTCGAGACCCAGGCGAACGGGCCGTTGCCGGTCGACGCGGAGGCGATCACGGCGTGGGCGCGCGACCACCTCCGGGCGCGGTTCCTCGACGCGGACCTGGGCATCACCGGCGCGAACTTCGTCGCCGCGGATACCGGAACGATCGTGCTCGTCACCAACGAAGGCAACGGCGACCTGTGCACGATCATCCCGCGGGTGCAGATCGCGGTCGTGCCCGTCGAGAAGGTCATCGCGCGGTTCTCCGACCTGGCGACGCTCCTGCCGCTCCTCACGATGAGCGCGACGGGCCAGCGCATCTCGAACTACGTGACGCTACATCAACGGCCCCCGTCGCGAGGGGGAGATCGACGGTCCGGAGGTGCTGCACGTCGTCCTGCTGGACCACGGGCGGACCCGGCTCGTCGGCACGCCGTACGAGGACATGCTGGCGTGCATCCGCTGCGGCGCGTGCCTCAACGTGTGCCCGGTCTTTCGGCGGATCTCGGGCCACGCGTACGACGCCGTGTACAGCGGGCCGATGGGCAAGGTGCTCACTCCCCTGCTGTCACTCGAAGGTACGGAGGGTCGCGATCTCCCCGAGGCGTCCACCCTGTGCGGCGCGTGCACGGAGGCGTGCCCGGTCGAGATCCCGCTGGTGGACCTGCTCGTGCGGCTCCGAGCCGACCTCCGCGTCCCCGGCGCGGTCGATCCGATCGCCGCGGTGCGCAGCCCCGCGACCGGCTTGGGGGCTCACCGCTGCGCCCGCCGGCCCGGTGAGGGGTTCGACTCCACGGTCCTGCAGCAGCCCGCTCGCGAGCCGTGACGCGCCGCCGAGCCGCCGCCGGGAGGACTTCACCCGGTGGGCCCGGCTCTGGTCCCAGCCGAGCGGGTACCGCACGTCGACTCGCGCCGCCCGGCTCGGCGACGCGGCTGCTGGGCCGGCGCTGGACCCGCCGGAGCCTGCCGTGGACGGGCGGCTGGACGGAGACCCGAGACCTGCCACTGCCGGCGCCACGATCGTTCCGCAGCCAGTGGGAGTCCCGGGACCGTGGATCCAAGCCGTGGTGAACGCGCCGAGCGCCACCCGCGCGTTCGTCGGCGCCGCGCAGCGCAGCGGCATGGTCGTGCACGGCCCGCTCGCCCCGGAGGCCGCGACCCAGCGCGCGGTGAGCCTCGCGATCGACGCGGCGCGAGGCCGGACGCGTGGCGGTGCCCGTCGCCGATCCCGCTGATGGAGGCAGCTGAGCGTCCGCGCCGCGCTGGCCTGGGCGGGTGCGAAGCTGCTCGTCGCGAGCGATCTCGAGTGGCACACCGAGATCGGCCACGCCGGCGTGGGAGTCACCGGTGCCGAACGCGGCATCGCCGCGACGGGAACGCTCGTCCTCCCCTGCGGCGCGGGCCGACCCCGCGGGACGCACATCATTCCTCCCGCGCACGTGTGCCTCGTGCGCGCCGCGCGACCTCGTCGCCACCATCGGGGAGGCGATGCGGCAGCAGGCCGCGGCGGCCCAACCGAGCAACGTCAGCTGGGTCAGCGGGCCGAGTCGCACCGCGGATCTCGAGATGCAGCTGACGATCGGGGTGCACGGCCCGAAGCGCGTGGATGTCATCGTGGTCGCATGACGAGCGCCTCCAGAGAGTGACGGACCGCGTGAGTCGGTACGCGGCGGCGCTGTCGCAGCATCCGGTGCCCGCGCACGCCGTCGGTGAGGTCGCGGGCAGCCTGCTCGAACAGCTCGACGGCGAGCCGCCCGACCTGCTCGTGTACTTCGCCTCGCCGCACCTCGTCGGCGCGCTCGACGATGTCACGAGCGCGTTCCGGCGCCTGCTCGAGCCGCAGGTGCTGCTCGGGATGACCGCCGCCGCGGTCATCGGTGGGGCCAGCGAAGCCGAGGACGTCGCCGGCGCTCTCCGCGTGGGCCGGCCGGCTGGGTGACAGGCGTCACGCCGGTCGGGCTGCAGATGGTCAACACGCCGGACGGCCCGGCCGTGAGTGGCTGGCCGACCGACGTCGAGCGGGACGAGCCCGACGCGCCGCACACGCTCCTGCTCCTCGCGGATCCGTTCACCTTCCCGGTCGAGGCCTTCATCACCCGGCTCGGTGAAGACCGCCCGGGGCTCCAGGTGATCGGCGGGATGGCGTCGGCCGCGCAAGGCCCGGGCGGCAACCGGCTCGCGCTCGACGACGAGCTGCGCCAGGAAGGCGCGGTCGGGGTGCTGCTGTCCGGCACGCCGCAAGTCCGCGCGCTCGTGTCGCAAGGATGCCGGCCGGTCGGGAGTGCGTACATCGTCACCGACGCGGAGGACAACGTCGTGCGCGAGCTCGGCGGGAAGCCCGCGCTCGAGCGGCTCGCCGAAGTCGCGGACGCCTTGACCGACGACGAGCGTCAGCTGCTCGCGCGCGGTCTCCACGTCGGGCTCGTCGTCGACGAGCATCAGGCGGAGTTCGGGCGGGGTGACTTCCTCGTTCGCAACGTCGTCGGCGCGAACCGCGCCGGACGGTTCGATCACGGTGGGCACGCAGGTCGGGGTCGGTCGCACGCTGCAGTTCCAGGTGCGCGACGCGATCGCGGCGGACGAGGACCTCCGCGCCCTCCTGGCCGGGGTCGACGCCAACGCCGCGCTCCTCTTCACCTGCACCGGCCGCGGCATCCGGCTCTTCGGCACCCCGGACCACGACGCCGCGCTGGTCGAGGAGCTCCTCGGTCCCCTCCCGGTCGCCGGGCGCGTTCTGCGCCGGCGAGCTCGGGCCGGTCGGTGGGCACAATTACGTCCACGGCTTCACGGCCAGCCTGGCCCTGTTCGAAGCATGACCGCCGGGTTTGGCCCGATGGCGGAGGCAGGTCGCGACCTAGGCTCGCCGGAGATCGTGCAGCGCCGGATCGAACAGGGAGTGTGACCGTGGCGGCCGTCGAATCGACCGGACAGTCGGGCGACATCGAGACCCGAGGCATCAACGTCGTGCGGGGCCTGACCGTGGACGCCGTCCAGCGGGCCAGCTCCGGGCATGCCGGCACCCCGATGGCGCTCGCCCCGTTGGCCCACGTGCTGTTCACGCGGATCATGACCTACGACGCCGCGGCGCCGCACTGGCCGAACCGCGACCGGTTCGTGCTCTCGAACGGCCACGCGTCGATGCTCCTCTACTCGTACCTCTACCTCACCGGCTTCGGGCTCGAGCTCGAGGACATCGAGCAGTTCCGGCAGTGGGGATCGAAGACGCCGGGCCACCCCGAGTACGGCCACGCCGCGGGCATCGAGGTCACGACCGGTCCGCTCGGGCAGGGCATCGCGAACGCGGTCGGCCTGGCGCTCGCCGAGGCCAACCTCCGCGAGCGCTTCGGCCCGACCGTCTCCGATCACCACGTCTTCGCGATCATGGGCGACGGTTGCCTCGAAGAGGGCGTGAGCCACGAGGCGTGCTCGCTGGCCGGTCACCTCGGGCTCGGGCCGGCTCGTCGCGATCTACGACGACAACCACATCACGATCGACGGCCCGACCGAGCTCGCGCTCACCGACGATCCGGTGCTGCGCTTCAAGGGCGTACGGATGGCACGTCATCGAGGTCGGTGAGATCGCGAACGATCTCGACGCACTCGAGCGGGCGATCCGTGAGGGCATGGCCGAGGCCGACCGTCCGAGCGTCATCGTGCTGCGCAGCCACATCGGCTGGCCGTCACCGAAGTACACGGACACCGCGAAGGCGCACGGTGAGGCGATCGGCAAGGACGCCGACGAGGTCCGCGCGATCAAGGACATCCTCGGCATGGCGCCGGACGAGCACTTCGTCGTCCCCGACGACGTGCTCGCGTACTACCGCGCCGCCGGTGTGCGCGGCCGGGCGGCGCGCGAGGCGTGGGAGAAGGGCCGGGCCGCGTGGGCCAAGGGCGAGCCGGGGCTCGCCGAGGACTACGACGCGTGCATCGAACGGCGGGGCGTCGACGGCTGGGCGAGCAAGCTCCCGACGCTGGTCGGCCGGCGAGTCGATCGCGACCCGCGTGGCCTGCTCCGACACGCTCGATGCGATCACCGACGTCGTGCCCGGCCTCGTCGGCGGCGGTGCGGACCTCACCGGCAACACCGGGCACGAAGCTGCTGGCCGGCGCCGGGGTGATCGGCACCCACGACTTCAAGGGCCGCCAGATCCACTTCGGGGTCCGTGAGCACGGCATGGGCGCGGTCATGAACGGGATGGCGTCGGGCAACCTGCTGCCGTTCGGCGGCACCTTCTTCGTGTTCAGCGACTACATGCGCGGCGCGGTGCGCGTCGCCGCGCTGTCCGGATACAAGGTGGCGTTCGTCTGGTCGCACGACTCGATCGGGGTCGGCGAGGACGGACCCACGCACCAACCCGTCGAGCAGCTCGCGGCGATGCGCGCGATGCCCGGGATCCGGGTGATCCGTCCGGCGGACGCGAACGAGACCGCGCGAAGCCTGGCGCGTGCACCTCGACAACGACGGTCCGACGGCCCTCATCCTCTCCCGGCAGAACGTGCCCGTCCTGGAGAACACGGCGGCGCGCGCGGAGCGCGGCGTGGCCCGCGGCGCGTACGTGCTCGTCGACGAAGAGCCCGCGGGCCCGGACATCGTGCTCATCGGCACCGGGTCCGAGGTGCAGCTCTGCGTCGGCGCGCGCGACGTGCTCGGCGGCGCGGGGCGTCTCGGTGCGGGTCGTGTCGATGCCGTGCTGGGAGCTCTTCGCGGCGCTGCCGGACGACGAGCAGGCCGAGGTGCTCCCGCCCGGCGTCCTGACGCTCGCCGTCGAAGCCGCCACGACGTTCGGTTGGGATCGCTACGCGGACGACACGATCGGGATCGACCACTTCGGCGCGTCCGCCCCCGGGGACGTCGTCATGCGTGAGATGGGTTTCACGGTTGAGAACGTCGTCGCACATGCCGAAGCTCTGCTTGCACTCGAGGAGGACGAATGACCAGCGCGATCGCACGACTCAACGACTTCGGGCAGAGCCCCTGGTACGACAACATCACCCGCACGCTCGTGCGCCAGGGCGGGCTGGCGAAGCTCTTGGACGAGGACGGGATCCGGGGGGTCACCTCGAACCCGACCATCTTCGACAAGGCGATTGCCGGCGGCGAGGGCTACGACGACCAGCTGATCGAGCTGCACGGTCAGGGCGTCGGGGCCGAGGACGCATTCTGGGCGCTCGCGGTCGATGACATCGGCGGCGGGGCGGACCTGCTGCGGCCCATCTACGACCGCCTCGACCGGGGCGACGGCTTCATCTCGATCGAGGTGTCACCGCTCCTCGCGCACGACACCGACGCCACGATCCAGCAGGCCGCGGCGCTGTTCCAGCGCCTGAACCGGCCGAACATCCTGATCAAGATCCCGGCCACGCTCGAGGGCATCCCCGCCATCGAGGAGACCATCGCCGCGGGCATCAACGTCAACGTCACGTTGATCTTTAGCCTGGACCGTCATGCGGCCGTCATCGAGGCGTACCTGAAGGGTCTGGAGCGGTTCGTGGCCGGCGGCGGCGACCCGGGTGGGGTCAGCTCGGTGGCGTCGTTCTTCGTGAGCCGGGTGGACACCGAAACGGACAAACGGCTCCCCGAGGGCTCGCCGCTGCGGGGCAAGGCCGCGGTCGCCAACGCCAAGCTCGCCTACGCGCTCTTCCGGGAGCAGTTCGCCGGTCCCCGCTGGGACGCGCTGGCGAGCAAGGGGGCGAAGCTCCAGCGCCCGCTGTGGGCGTCGACGTCCACGAAGAACCCGGCGTACTCCCCCACGCTCTACGTCGACTCGTTGATCGGGCCGGACACGGTGAACACGTTGGCGCCCGCGTCGATCGACGCGCTGCACGCCGGCGACGCGAACCTCGCCGCGAACACGGTGGCCGAGGATGTCGCCGGTGCGCGTCAGGTGATGAGCGATCTCGCGGCAGCCGGCGTGGACTTCGACGATGTCACCGCGACGCTGGAGCGCGAAGGCGTCGACTCGTTCGCGCAGTCGTACAAGGACCTCATCGCGACGCTCGAGAAGCGCACGGCCGAGATCGCGGCCTGACCCGCGCGCGGCGAGCGTCAGCCCGCGAGCTCGACGACCGCGCGCAGATGGTCGGTGAGCTCGCGCAGTGACGTACCGGTATTGAGCCCGCTGGTGCTCGGCATCACGTAGGTCGCGGCGCCGCCGAACGACTGCTCCTGCACTCCGGGTTGCGCGCGCCGGTCGACCGCGACGCGATAGCCCGCGAGCCCGACGAAGCAGATCGACCGACGGCTCGAGCCAGCGGACGATCCGTTCGACGCGGGCCGCGCCGGCGCGGTACTCGTCCGGCCGCAGCTCGGCGGCGCCGACCGTGGCCGCGCTTCACCAGGTCCGTCATGCCCACCCCGTCGTCGCGCGCGACCAGTCGCGGGTCGCGGTCGTGGGTGACCAGGCCCGCCGCGAGCGCAGCCGGCCAGAAGCGGTTCCCCGGCCCCGCGTATCCGACCCCGGCATCCGCCGCGTGCAGGCTCGGGTTCAAGCCGCAGACGACGACGCGTTGCTCCGGGCCGACGGAGTCCGGCAGCGTCCGGGCCCGGTACCCGTGGAGATGCGTCCACCCGTCGTCGGCCGCGCGCTCGGTGAGCACGAAGCCGGCGCCCTTCGACGACCTCGGCGAGGGGCTCGGGCTCCCAGCAGGCGAAGAAGCGGCCCGGGAAGTCGTCGTTCGGGAGCGCGCTCCCCTCGTACTCCCCTCGCTTCATGCTGATCGCGATCGGCGCGTCCGGGCGCGGTCGCCCGGTGCAGCTGCGCCAGCGCGAGCGGGCAGCATCCGCTGGGGAACGTGGAGGTAGCTGGCCCGCGCCCAGCCGCCGCCGAGCGATCCGGTACGGAACGGGAGGTTCTCGAGGTCGGCCTGCACGCACCAGGAGCCGGGGACCGTGTCGCGGGCCAGCGCCACCATCGCGTACGCCGCGTCGAGCGCCACGACCGGCGAGCCGAGATCCGCGGTGTAGCTCCCGGGGCCCGAGCCGAGGTCCGACGCGCACGGTCCCGGAGGGGATGGCGGCGCCGAACTGCTGGGCCTGGTCGCGCGAGCTTCGGGGGGCGGGTCGCGGCCCACTCGGCGGCGCCGTCCTCGTAGATCTGCACGGTGCGGTCATCCATCCCCGTATGATCCCGCGCGGGCCGACCGGAGACGCAGGTCGGAGCGTCCCCGAGGACCGGAGATCGAAGTCGGATGACCGAGGCGAACGATGGAGCGCGGGTCGCGACATCGGCCGCGCTCGTGGTGTTCGGCGCCACCGGAGACCTGGCGTCGCGCAAGCTCTATCCCGGCGCTGACCGAGCTGGCCAAGCGCAACCAGCTCCCACACCAGTTCGCGGTGATCGGCGTGGCGCGCACCGAGATGAGCGACGAGGACTTCGCCGCGCGCGCTCCCGAGCTCGCCGCACGCGGGGTGTCGTTCCACTACGTCGCCGGGATCCTTCGACGACGACGACACCTTCGTGCGGCTGCGCGAGGCGCTCGAGGTCTGCGATGTGCAGCACCAGACGTCGGGCAACCGGCTCTACTACCTGGCCACGGTGCCCACCGCGTTCGCCAAGGTGGCGACCCAGCTCGGTGCGGTGGGCCTGGCCGAGGAGCCGCCGGGCACCTTCCGGCGGTTGGTGATCGAGAAGCCGTTCGGGCGGGACCTCGCGAGCGCCGAAGCGCTCGACGACGAGCTGCACGCGGTGTTCCGCGAGCACCAGATCTTCCGGATCGACCACTACCTCGCGAAGGAGACGGTGCAGAACATCCTGGCGCTGCGGTTCGCGAACGCGATCTTCGAGCCGCTCTGGAACCGCCGGTACGTGGAGCACGTCGAGCTCACCGTCGCCGAGTCACTCGGGGTCGGCCACCGGAGCACGTTCTACGAGCAGGCCGGAGCGCTGCGCGACATCGTGCAGAACCACCTCCTGCAGGTGCTCGCCCTCACCGCGATGGAGCCGCCGGCGAGCTTCTCGGCCGACGCGGTGCGCGACGAGAAGGTCAAGCTCCTGCGCTCCATCCGGCCGCTGCAGCCGTGGGACCTCCCCCAGCTCATCGTGCGCGGCCAGTACGGCGCCGGCGTGGTGGACGGTGAGCCGGTGGCCGGGTACCGCGAGGAGGAAGGCGTTGCGCCGGACAGCACGACGGAGACGTATCCTCGCGATCCGCTTCGAGATCGACAACTGGCGCTGGGCCGGTGTGCCGTTCTTCGTGCGCACCGGGAAGCGTCTCTCGCGCCGGTGCACCGAGGTGGCCATCCGCTACAAGCAGGTGCCGTTCCTCCCGCTGCCGAAGAGCGCGGTGGATTCGATCGAGCCGAACACCACCGTGCTGCGCATCCAGCCGGACGAAGGCATCGAGGTGTCGTTCGCGGCGAAGGTCCCGGGCTCGCCGTTCCAGGTGCGGACGGTCGATCTCGACTTCTCGTACCAGGAGGCCTTCGCCGAGGAACCGCCCGAGGCGTACGAGCGCGTGATCTTCGACGCGCTCGTCGGCGACGCCACGCTGTTCATCCGCAACGACGAAGTCCTCCAGTCGTGGCGCGTCGTCATGCCGATCGTCGAAGCCTTCGAGCACAACGCGCTGCCGCTGTACTCCTACGAGGCGGGTGGCTGGGGTCCGCCCGAAGCCGACCGGCTCCTCGGCACCGACGAGAACGACCACTGGAGGTGCCCATGACGTTCGCGGGTGAGATCCGTGAGGTGCCGAGCGTCCCGGAGGCGTTCGCCGACCTGGTGGCCGAGCGGCGGCCGCCGTCGATCGCGCTCTCGGGTGGTGGGACAGCCGAGGAGGGCTACCGGGCCCTCGCGCACGTGCGGCATGGACTGGTCCGACACCGACGTCTTCATCGGCGACGAGCGGTTCGTACCGGTGGCCGACCCGGACTCGAACGAGGGCATGATCCGGCGGGCGCTCTTCCACGAGACCGAGCCGCGGGCACTGCACTCGATGGCGGAGGCCGGATCCACCGTCGCGGCGGCCGCCGACGCGTACGACGCGCTCGTTCGTTCGAGCCCGCCGATCGCCATCGTCCACCTCGGACTCGGCCCGGACGGTCACACCGCGTCGCTCTTTCCCGGCGCGGCGACCCTGAGCATCACCGACCGGTTGGTCGTGAGCGCGGGCGACGCGCTGCACCCGCACCCGCGCCTGACGTTCACCTACCCGGCGATCGCGCGCTCGCCCCTGGTCGTGTTCACGATCGCCGGCGCCGAGAAGGCGACCGGCGTTCGCGCGGGTGCGCGCCGGGGACGAGGCGATGCCGGCGAGCCACGTGCGCGCCGACGAGATCATCTGGCTCGTCGACTCCCCCGCCCTCAGCGCCTGATCCCAGCTCTCGCGCTCGCTTCCGGGGCGCGTCACGCGTCGCTCCTGGCGACGGCTCTGCGCCCCGAAACGAGCTCTCGTCGCCGCGAGCGGGGTTACTCGCCCCAGCGGGGTTCGGCGTCGGCGGGGATGCCGAGCGCGGCGCGCCCGAGTCCCTCGAGCGCGAGGTCGTTGGTCGGGGGATGCAAGGGCCCGGCCTGCACGTCGCGGAACATCCGCTCGATCGGCAGGCGGCGGTAGAGCCCGCTGCCGCCGACCATCCGGAAGCTCTTCTCGACCGCGGCGACCGCCGCATTGGTGACGCAGTACTTCACCGCCACGACCTCGGCCGCGGGCAGCACCGCGTCCTTGCCGGCGCCGGATGGTGTCGTAGAGCAGCGCCCGCGACGGCCGGATCAGCGCGTCGACCTCGCCGGCGCCGAAGATGATGCCGGGCTGGCGCGAGAGCGGGTGCTTCATTCCCCCGAGCGTGCGGTTCGAGAGCAACGACGACGCGAACGTCGCGGCGGACTCGGCGATGCCCAGGTAGACCGCGGCGACCGTGCACGCGAACCAGGACAGCATCCGTTCGCTGCGCCGGTCCCACTCGTCCCACGGCGTGCCGACCTGGGCCATGAACTCGGGCACGAAGACCTCGTCGAAGATCACGTCCCACGACCCGGTGCCGCGCATCGCCATCGTGTCCCACGTGTCCACGAACGAGAGCCCCGGCGCGTCCCGACCGATCGCGAACAGCAGCAACCCGCTCCCGTCGGTCATCCCCGCGGTGCCGTAGAACACGTCGAGCGCCGGGGCGAGGGAGCAGAACGCCTTGCGTCCGTGCACCTTGTAGCCGCCCTCGACCCGTTCGGCGGGGGTGGAGGAAGCCCGCACGTTGAGGCCGGTCGCGGCGTCGGTGAACGAGCCGCCGATCACGACGCCCGTTCCGGCGAGCTGCAGGACGAGTCTGGCTTCTTCCTGACCGTCGGTGAGCGACTCGGCCGCCGCCCCGAGGCCGAAGAGGTGCATGTTCGCGGCCAGGGCCGTCGACGCGCACCCGCCGGCGAGGATCGACTGGGCCCGGCACACGGTCTCCAGGTCCGCGCCGGCCCCACCCAGGTCCTCCGGGATGGGCATGGTCAGGTAGCCGGACTCTTTCAGCCGGGCGATGTTCTCGTGCGGGAAGCGACCCTCGCGGTCGATCTCGGCCGCCCGCTCGGCGAACTCCTCCGCCAGCTCCCGGGCCAGTGCAATCGGATCGTTCACGTCCCGCCTCTCCGCATGGGCGACGGAATCTAGTAGCCGGAGCCGGCGCGTAGGCTGCGACCTGTGATGACCCCCCAGGCGGCGCGGGATCTGCTGCACGCGCCGATCGACGAGCTCATGCGTGCCGCCGGGCGCTTGCGTGACGAGCATCACGCCGACCGGGTCACCTACTCACCGAAGGTCTTCATCCCGCTCACGATGTTGTGTCGGGACCGCTGCGGCTACTGCACGTTCGCGAAGCCGCCGGCCCGCCTCGACCACGCCTACCTGCCGCTCGACGAAGTGCTGGCGATCGCCCGCGCCGGCGCGGCCCTCGGGTGCCACGAAGCACTCTTCACGCTCGGCGAGGGTCCGGAGGATCGGTACCCGGTGGCCGCGGAATGGCTCGCGGCGCACGGATACTCGTCGACCGTCGACTACCTCGTCGACGCGTGCCGTGCGGTCCTGGACGAGACCGGGCTGCTCCCCCACGCCAACGCCGGCGCGCTCGGCCAGGCCGACCTCGAACGGCTCCGGGCGGTCAGCCCGTCGCAGGGGATGATGCTCGAGTCGCTCGCCGACCGGCTCCACGAACCGGGCGGCCCCCACCACGGAGCTCCCGACAAGACCGCGGCGCGCCGGTTGGCCACCCTGGAGGCTGCGGGCCGCGCCGGCATCCCGTTCACGACGGGGATCCTCGTCGGGTTCGGTGAGACCCGCGACGAGCGGCTCGACGCGCTCCTCGCGATCCGGGACTCCCACGAGCGGCACGGTCACGTGCAAGAGGTGATCGTCCAGAACTTCCTGCCCAAGCCGGGCACGAAGATGCACGACTCCCCGCCGTGCCCGCCCGAAGAGCTGCTGCACACGATCGCGCTCGCCCGGCTCGTCCTCGGCGGAGCGATGCACATCCAGGCGCCGCCGAACCTCACCGACGCGGCCGGGCTCGGTGACCTGATCGCCGCCGGCATCGACGACTGGGGCGGCGTCTCCCCGCTCACTGCGGATCACGTGAACCCGGAGCGACCGTGGCCCGCGCTCGATCTCCTGCGGCGCGCGACGGAGGCCGCGGGCAAGGTGCTCGCCCCGCGGCTCACCGTCTACCCCGAGTACGTGCGCGACCCGGAGCGGTGGCTGGACGACGCGGTGCGGTTCCCGGTGCTCTGCGCGAACGACCTCGAAGGTCTGGCTCGTGACGACGCGTGGGCGAGCGGCGGCGACAGCGTCGCCCCCGATCCTGCTGCCGCCGGCGAACCCGGCCCGCGCCGGCGGCGCGGTGGGCGAGGTGCTCGAGGGTGTGCGCGCCGGCCAGGAGGTGGACGTCGACGAGCTCGTCACGTTGCTCGGCGCGCGCGGTCCTGAGCTCGCGGCGGTCTGCGAGGTTGCGGACGACCTGCGGCGCGAGATCTCGGGCGACACGGTCACCTTCGTTCGCAACCGCAACATCAACTACACGAACATCTGCACGTTCAAGTGCCGGTTCTGTGCGTTCTCGAAGGGTCCGCTCTCGCTCAACCTGCGCGGCGACCCGTACCTGCTCGGCGTCGAGGAGATCCAGGCCCGCGTCGTCGAGGCGGTCGAGTGCGGCGCGACCGAGGTGTGCCTCCAGGGTGGGATCCACCCCGACTTCGACGGTGACTACTACCTGGACATCGCCCGGGCCGTGAAGGCCGTCGCGCCGGACATCCACGTGCACGGGTTCACCGCGCTCGAGGTCACCGAAGGCGCCCGCCGGCTCGGGATGGATCTCGGCGAGTACCTCACCCTGGCCAAGGAAGCCGGCCTCGCGACGTTGCCCGGCACCGCGGCGGAGATCCTCGACGACGAGGTCCGGGCGATCATCTGCCCCGACAAGATCAACACCGAGGAGTGGCTCGAGGCCCACCGGGTCGCGCACGGCGTCGGCCTGCGATCGAACGTCACGATCATGTTCGGTCACGTCGAGCGACCGGTGCACGTGGCCCGCCACCTGGTGCGCACGCGCTCGCTGCAGCAGGAGACGGGCGGGTTCACCGAGTTCGTGCCGCTCCCCTTCGTGCACATGGCAACGCCGATCTTCCTCACCAAGCGGGCGCGCAAGGGCCCGACCTTCCGTGAGCTGCTCCTCATGCAGGCGGTGGGTCGCATCGCGTACCGGGAGTGGATCCCGAACATCCAGGTCTCGTGGGTGAAGACCGGCATCGCCGGCGCGCGCCAGGCGCTGCAGGCCGGATGCAACGACCTCGGCGGCACGCTGATGGACGAGAACATCTCGCGCGCGGCCGGCGCCAACCACGGGCAGGAGGCGGACGAGAGCGACTTCCACGCCATGGTCGATCCGCTCGGCCGGCCGTTGGAGCAGCGCACCACCTTGTACGGCCGGGTGACGACCGTCGGCCGTCGCCTGCGGCCCGCGCCAGAGCCGCATGAGCACCAGCACGACGCGCCGCGGCCGAACGCGGTGCCGGTCGTCCTGCGCCCCTCGGCCGCCAATGTCATCTGACCCGCACCGAGCAACGAAGCGAAGCGTGAGAGCAGGAGAAGGCGGAAACCATGATTGACGTCGTCGCGATCGGCAATGCGCTGGTCGATGTGCTGAGTCACGAGTCGGACGAGTTCGTGACCGCGCAGGGCATGGTGAAGGGCACCATGGCGCTGATCGACACCGAGCGGGCGGAGTCGCTCTACTCGGCGATGAACCCGGCGGTGGAGATCTCCGGTGGCTCCGCGGCCAACACGGTGGCGGGACTCGCGTCCCTCGGTTCGAGCGCGGCGTTCATCGGGCGGGTACGCGACGACCAGCTCGGTGCGGTCTACCGCCACGACCTGCGAGCGGCGGGCGTGCAGTTCGACACTCCTCCGGCCACGGACGGGATGCCGTCGGGACGCTGCCTGATCGTCGTCACCCCGGACGCCGAGCGCACGCTCAACACCTACCTCGGCGCCTCCTCCGAGCTGGGCGAGGCCGAGGTCGATCCCGCGCTCATCGCGTCGGCCGAGGTCACCTACCTCGAGGGCTACCTCTGGGACTCGCCCGAGGCCCAGGCCGCGTACCGGGTGGCGGCGCAGCACGCGCACGACGCCGGCCGGCGGGTGGCGCTCACCCTCTCGGACCTCTTCGCCGTCGAACGCCACCGCGAGACGTTCCTGGACCTCGTCGAGCACTCCGTCGACATCCTGTTCGCCAACGAGGCCGAGATCTGCGCGCTCTACGAAGTCGAGGACTTCGACACCGCGCGCCGCTACGTCACCGGTCACTGTGAGATGGCGGCCCTGACCCGCGGCGAGAAGGGCGCGGTGATCCTCCGAGGCAAAGAGGTGCACGTCGTCGACGCGCACCCGATCCCGGGCGGGAAGCTGATCGACACGACCGGTGCCGGCGACCTCTACGCGGCCGGGTTCCTGCACGGCTTCACCCGCGGCTACGACCTCGACCTCTGCGGGCGCATCGGCGCCCTGGCGGCCGCGGAGATCATCTCGCACATCGGCGCGCGGCCCGAGGCCGATCTGGCCGAGCTGGTCGCCCCCCTGCTGCCCGTCCAGCTGATGGCGAAAGGCAAGCTCCCCCGCTACCGGACGGGAGATCCGGAGCTCGACGAGGAGATCGCGAAGCTGGTCGCGCTCCTCGGTGGTGGCCGCAGCGACGACCTGATCTTCGAGCTCATCGCGTCGGCCGTACGGCTCGCGCGCGACGGGGCGTCGCGCGGCGACCTCAAGGTCGCGAACACCACGCTGAAGGAGCTGCGGTACGCGTTCTACGTGTTCGCGCCGTACCGCGCCGCCCGCAAGGCCGCGATCTTCGGCTCCGCCCGCACCCGGCCGGACGACCCGCTCTACGACCAGGCCCGCCGGCTCGCCGCGGCACTCGCCGAACGGGAGTGGATGATCATCACCGGCGCGGGACCGGGGATCATGACCGCGGGGATCGAAGGCGCGGGCGTGGAGAGCGCGTTCGGCGTGACCATCCGGCTCCCCTTCGAGGCCACGACGAGCGAGTTCCTCGAAGGCGACCCGAAGCTCGTCAACTTCCGCTACTTCTTCACCCGCAAGCTGACCTTCGTCAAGGAGTCCGACGGGTTCGCGCTCCTGCCCGGCGGATACGGCACGCTCGACGAGGCGTTCGAGACGCTGACGCTGATCCAGACCGGCAAGGCGCAACCCGCGCCGATCGTCCTGCTCGACGTCCCCGGCGGCACGTACTGGACGAAGTGGCTCGAGTTCGTCGAGGCCGAGCTCGCCGAGCGCGAGTACATCTCATCCGAGGATCTCAAGCTGGTGTACGTCACCGACGACGTCGACGCCGCGGTGGACGAGCTCACCGGCTTCTACGCGAACTACCACTCGTTGCGATTCGTCGAGGGCGAGCTCGTGCTGCGCGTGCACCATGCGCCCGACGCCGACCCAGCTCGCCGAGCTGAATCAGGAGTTCGCGGACATCGTCGTGCGGGGTGAGATCACGACGATCGGTCCGACGAAGATCGAGATCGCCGACAAGGACTTTCCTGAGCTCGAGCGCGTGACGTTCCGCTTCAACCGGCGCAGCTGGGCGCGGCTGCGCCTGCTGATCGACGCGTTGAACGAGCCGTACCGATCGCCGCACTCGAACGCGGACGGCTCGTCTACGGACCGTCGTCGAGCATGAGCTCGGTGGTGTCGAGGGCGCGAATGGCCTTCTCGATCCCCCGCCGCGCCGAGAGCAGCTTCTTCTCGTCTGCCTTGGCGGCTTCGTTGCCGTTCGCGGCCTCGCGCAGCCGGTCGTAGGCGAGGTCGCGCAGCTGCTCCTCGATCGAGCGGAGCTGCTCCACCAGTTCTTCGACGCCGGTCACAGGGCCTCCTCGATGAGCTCGGCCGGATGGCGGACGATCAGTCCCGCGGCGGCGAGGTGCATCGCGCAGCCCGGGTTGGCCGACGCGACGACGAACGGCCCGGCGCCGGCCGCGGCGCGGATGGCCTCGACCTTCCGTTCGCGCACCCGGCCGGAGAGCTCGGGCTCGGTGATGCTGTACGTGCCGCCCGCACCGCAGCAGAGCCCGTCGTCGGCCAGCTCGACGAGCTCGTAGCCGCCGGTGAGCACCGTCCGGACCGCCTGGTCGGCGTGCTGCACATGGCGCAGGTGGCAGGGATCCTGGATCACGACCGTCGTGCCGGTGGGCCGCAGCGGCGCCGGCTCCTGGTCCGCCAGCCACTCGGAGAAGTCCCGGACCCGGCGGGAGAACGCCCGGGCCGCCTCGGTGCCGAGCAGCCGGCCGTAGTCCTTCATCGCGGCGCCGCACCCGGCGCTGTCGACGACGACGGGCCCGTCGGCCGGGATCGAGTCGATCACCCGCTGCGCGAGCCGCTTCGCCTCGTCCTCACGGCCGGCGTGGACGTGGAGCGCACCGCAGCACGCGCCGCCCGCGCCGGGAAGGCCTGGATGCGCGCCCGCGGCGCGCATCACGGTGAGCGCGGCCCGATGGACGTCGCGCTGCCACGCGTCCATCACGCAGCCGGTGAAGAGATGCGCATCCGGGTCGGGGTCGGCCACGAGCCGATCGCGTAGCGATCGGATCGAGATCCGAGGGAGGCCGAACCGCCGGGGAACGAGGCGGAGCCGTTGGGCGATCGCGAGGAACCAGGTCAGCGCGAGCAGCACGCGCGTGGTGGGGCAGCACGAGCCGGTACCCGAGCCATTCGGTCAGCCGGCGCAGGTGTGCACGCCGGGGCGCGAGCGCGGTGCGCGTCCCTTCCATGAGGTGGCCGAACTGCACGCCCGAGGGGCACGCGACCTCGCAGCCACGACAGACCAGGCACGCGTCCATCGCTTCGGTGAACTCGGCGTTCATCGGCGCGCCGTGGAGCTGCACCTCGCGCATCGCGGCGATCCGCCCGCGCGGCGACGCGATCTCGAGACCGGTGACCCGGTAGGTCGGGCACGCCGGGAGGCACAGCCCGCACGACACGCACGCGACGAGCTCGTCCTCGTCGAGGGGCAGCGGACCCGGGGTCATGCGGCGCGCCGGAGGAACGGGAGCCGGCCCGGGTTGAGCTTCCCGGTCGGGATCGAAGCCCTCCTTGATGCGGGCCAGGAGGGCGAGGTTGCGGGGCGCGCGGCCGAACGGGTCGAGTCCGGGCGCACCCGCTTCGCGCAGCAGCCACCCGCCGGTCGCCTCCGCCGCGACGCGCGCGGCGGCAAGACCGTCCTCGGTCGCCGCCGCGACGTGCACCGTGCCCACCCCTCCTTCGGCCAGCCACTCGCAATCCTGGCGTTCGAGCTTCGCGGGCGAGCGCCCCCAGCTCCGCCGGTGCGATCGAGATCCGGCCCCGGTGCGCGCCCGCGGGCCAGCTCGGCGGTTCGCGCGAGCGGGACGAGGTTCGCGTGCCGTTGCTCCGCGGCGACGTCCTCGGCGTACCCCTCGAGCCGCACGAACGTCCGCCGCCCGTCCCAGGCGAGCGTCGCGGGGCGGAACAGCAGATCGCGCAGCGCGTCGGGGGCGGCTTCGGTCTGGGCCCACTGCGAGCATTCGGCCCGCGGTTGCGTGCGCAGCGTCACCTGCGTGATCACGCCGAGCGTGCCGAGCGACCCGACGAACAGGCGGGGCAGGTCGTAGCCGGTGACGTTCTTCACCGTCGGTCCGCCGCCCTTCACGATCCGGCCGTCACCGGTGAGGAAGCGGACTTCGAGGATCCGGTCGCGCAGCGGGCCGTAGCGGAGCCGCCGGGGGCCGGACAGCCCGCAGGCGAGCACCCCGCCGACGGTGGCGTCCGTCGAGCGTGGGTCGAGCGGGCATTCCTGGCCGTGCTCGGCGAGCGCGGCCTCGAGCGTCGCGACGGGAGTGCCGCCGAGCACCGTGACCGTCATGTCGGCCGGCTCGTAGCTGACGACCCCGGCCGGGACGCGAACCTCGATCGCGCCCGGGTCGATCGGCCCGCCGATGCTCGCGCTGGGTTCCGCCGCCGATCGTGACGACGGTGCCGGCGGCGGCGATCGTGGTGGCCAGTGCCTCCAGATCGCTCACACCCACGCTCCTTCGGGTACGCGCATCGCCTCGCCGCACCGGCTGCCCTTCGGCAGGATCTTCTGCGGGTTCGCCCGACCGTCGGGGTCGAACGCGTCACGGAGGCGGGCCTGCGCGTCGAGGTCGTCGGGGGTGAAGACGAGGGGCATGAACTCGCGCTTCTCGAGCCCGATGCCGTGCTCGCCGCTGAGCACTCCCCCGGCGGCGACGCACGCGCGCACGATCGCATCGCCCGCAGCATGGACGCGTTCCCAGATCCCCGGCTCACGCGCGTCGAACACCAGGATGGGATGCAGGTTGCCGTCGCCGGCGTGGAAGACGTTCACGACGATGAGGTCCTGGGCGGCGGCGATCTCGTAGACCTGGCGCATGACCTCGACCAGCTTCGTGCGGGGCACCACTGCGTCGTGCAGGTAGTAGTCCGGCTTGATGCGGGCGATCGCACCGAACGCGGACTTGCGGCCCTTCCAGAGCAAGGCGCGTTCCGCGGCGTCGGCCGCGACCCGCACGGTGCGCGCGCCATGCTCGCGGCCGACGCGGTCCACCACTGCGACCGCGGCCGCGACCCCCGCGGGCAGGCCGTCGATCTCGACCAGCAGCACGGCCTCCGCGTCGCGCGGGTAGCCGGCGTGGACGAAGTCCTCCACCGCGCGCGTGATGCGCGGAATCCATCATCTCGAGCGCGGACGGGACGACGCCCGCCGCGATGATCGCGCTGACCGTGGCCGCCGCGGCGTCGATGGAGAGGAAGTCGAGGAGCAGCGTCCGGACGCACGGCGGGGTCGGTTGGAGCCGGACCGCGATGCGGGTGGCGATTCCCATCGTCCCCTCGCTGCCCACGAAGCAGCCGCGCAGGTCGAAGCCGGCGACGTCGGGTTCGAGACCGCCGAGCCGGGCCACCGAGCCGTCACCGAGGACGACGTCCATCGCCAGCACGTGCGAGGACGTCACCCCGGCGGCGAGGCAATGCGGTCCACCGGCGTTCGTGGCGACGTTCCCGCCGATCGAGCACGCCTGCTGGGAGGACGGGTCGGGCGCGTAGTAGAGGCCGAGGCCGGCCACCGCGTGGGTCAGGTCGAGGTTGAGGACGCCGGGCTCGACCCAGGCGACCCGATCGTCGACGTCGACCTCGAGCACCCGGTTCATCTGCGTCGTGACGATCACCAGCGGCTCGTCGACCGGAGTCGCGCCGCCGGCGAGCCCGGTTCCGCTGCCCCGGGCGACGAACGAGCGACCGTGACGCGCTGCGATCTGCACCGCGCACGCGACCTCTTCGGTCGAGCGGGGAAAGCAGACGGCCACTGCGTGTCCGGTTTCTGTCCCGGCGTCGCGGCTGTAGAGCGCGAGCTCGAGCGGCTCCGCGCGCGCCCGACCCGAACCAAGTCCCGCTTCGAGGTCGGCGACCAGCGCGTCAGCAGAGGAGATCCACCGATGCTACTGACGGTTGCCACTAGATTCGCTGCGTGACGAACCTGACTGTCGGCAACGGACTGCGGAGCGCATGACCGGGACGAGTAGGGCGAGCAGGGTGAGTTCGACGGGCAAGGCGGGCAAGCCGGCCAAGGCGAGTGGTCCGGTCCGGGAGTGGGTGACGTTCCCGGATCCCAAGCGCAAGAAGCATGTCTGGCACGTGGACGTGACCTTCCTCACCTCGCACTGGAGCTGCATCTTCGGCAACGGCTGCCAAGGTGTCCTGACCGAAGAGGCGCCGGAGCTCGTGCAGGGTTGTTGCTCCTACGGCGCGCACGCGTCCGACGCGAAGGACCAGGCGCTCGTCAACCGGGCCGCCAAGCTGCTCGACGACGACACGTGGCAGTACCGCAAGCGCGCGAAGAAGAAGGGCATCTGGGTCAAGGTCGCGAAGGACGACTTCCGCACCCGGCTCGTCGACGGCGCCTGCATCTTCTTGAACCGACCCGGCTTCGCGGCGGGCCCGGGTTGCGCATTGCACCAGCTCGCCGAGCGCACCGGCCAGCATCACAGCGATCTCAAGCCCGAGGTGTGCTGGCAGCTGCCGATCCGCAACATCGAGGAGTACGACGAAGACGCCGACGACGGCATCGTGTACCACCGCCTCACCGAGTTCGCCGCGCCACGGGTGGGGTGAAGGCGGCGACGAGTTCGCCTGGTGGTGCACCGAGGAGCCGGCGGCGTTCGTCGGTCGCGAAGCGGTGTACCGCAGCCTCGAGCCGGAGCTCCGCAAGGTGTGCGGCGACGCGCTGTTCGAGATGATCGCCGAGTACCTGGACGAGCGGCTCGCGTCCGGGACCGTCCCGGTGGTCCACCCGTCGGAGGTACCCGTGGTGCTGGGGCGGACGCGGACCGTTCGTAGCGCCTGAGCCCGGAACGCCTGATCGCGATGCCGGACGACACGGTCGCCGAGCTGGTCGCGGATCTCGCGGCGGAGCAGTCGGCGCTCGTGGACGTGCTGGAGACGCTCGCGGTCGATGACTGGTTCCGGCCCACGCCCGCGTGGAGCTGGGACATCCGCGACACCGTGGCCCACCTCGCGGACACCGACGAGCTGGCGATCGACACCTGCCTCGACGGTCCGCGGGCGTTGAGCGCCGTCGCCGCCCAGTGCGCCTCGTCCGAGGACCTGACCCTGCTCGGGCGTGCTGCGGGGCCGGCAGCATGACCGGCGCCGACGTGCTCGCCTGGTGGGAGCGCACGCAGGTCGCCGAGCGCGACGTGCTCCTGAGCCTGGATCCGGGGATGCGCGTGCCGTGGGGGCTGGGGATGCGCCCGCCGTCGTTCGTCACCGCTCGGATGATGGAGGCCTGGGCGCACAGCCTGGACGTGCACGACGCGCTCGGCCTCGAGCCGACGGACACGGACCGGCTCCGCCACGTCGCGTGGATCGGCGTGCGCGCGCTCCCGTACGCGTACAGCGTGGCCGGCATCGACCCGGCGGTTCCGCCGCTGCGGGTCGAGCTGACCCTCCCGTCGGGCGCGGCGTGGACGTTCGGACCGGAGGACGCGCCCGACCGCATCACCGGGATCCGCGTCGGACTTCTGCCGCGTGTTCGTGCAGCGCCGGACCGCCGACACGACCAACCTGGTGGCGGACGGTGACGGCGCCGCGCTGGCACTGCGCGTCGGCCGTTCCTTCCTCTGACCGGAGGTTCCGATGCCGCTCTACTCGTTCGAAGGACTGACCCCGAGCGTGCACCCGACCGCGTTCGTCGCGCCGACCGCGACGTTGGTCGGCGACGTGATCGTCGAGGAAGGCGCGTCGGTCTGGTACGGCGCGGTGATCCGGGCGGACTACGCGCCGGTGGTCGTACGGGCGGGTGCCAACATCCAGGACGGCGCGGTGCTGCACGGTCCCCCGGGCCTCACGACCGAGGTGGGCCCGGGCGCGACCGTCGCGCACAACTGCGTCGTGCACGGCGCGTTCCTCGGCGAGGAGTGCCTCATCGCCAACGGGACGATCGTGCTCGACGGCGCGCAGGTCGGCGACAAGGCGTTGGTCGCGGCCGGGTCCGTCGTGGCTGCGGGTGCGAACATCCCCGCCGGCATGCTCGCCGCGGGAGCGCCGGCAGTGGTGAAGCGCGTGCTGGCCGGTTCGTCGGCCGAGTTCTGGGTGGTCGCGAACCCGCCCGCGTACGCGGAGCTGGCCCAACGGCACCGCCTCGGCATCGAATGGGTCGCCGACTGACACGCGCCGCACTCGTTTTGGCGTCAGTCCGGACCCACGAGATGCGTGGCTAACTGACGCCAAAGCTGGAGGGGGCTAGTGGAGGAGGGCGCCGCCGTCGACGACGAGGGTGGTGCCGGTGATCCACGACGCCGCGTCGGAGCAGAGGAACGCCGCCGCCTGCGCGATGTCCTCGGGCTCCCCCAGCCGCTTCATCGGGATCGCCCGGGCCATCGCCTCGCCGTGCTGCTCCCAGAGCGCCCGGGCCATGTCCGTCTTCACCAGCCCGGGTGCGATCGCGTTCACCCGTACGCCCGGGCCGAGCTCGGCGGCCAGGGTGCGGGTCAGGTGGAGCAGCGCGGCCTTCGTGGCGTTGTACGCGCCGATGGTCGGCTCGACGGCGAGACCGCCGACGGACGCGATGTTGAGGATCACGCCGCCGTGCTCCTGCATCGCGGAACGCCACGCGAGCTGTGACCAGTACGAGCGGCGCCCGCCAGTTGACCGCGACGGTCTTGTCGAGCCGCGGCAGGTCGATGTCGATGGTCGGGCCCATGTAGGGATTCGTCGCCGCGTTGTTCACCAGGATGTCCAGCGCGCCGAACCGCTCCAACGTCGCCGCGACGCACGCGTCGGCCTGGTCGGGTTCGCCGGCGTTCGCGGCGAACCACGCGACGTCGCCGTCGATGCCCGCCGCGGCCGCTTCGAGTGCCTCCGGCTTGCGTGACGACAACATGACGCGTGCGCCGCTCGCGGCGAGCTCGGTCGCGATCGCGAGCCCGATGCCACGCGACGAACCGGTGATGAGCGCCACCTGGCCGTCGTAGCGGATCTCCATCGGCTGCTCGTCGATCCCGTCGCGTCGGGCCGCTAGAGGTAGAGGCCGGTCTGACCGGTCGCCCGCTCCGACGCGGTGGCGTGCACGTCCCGCTCCCGGAGGATCAGGTACTCCTCGGCGCGGATCTCGACCTCGAAGCCGGCATCGGGCGCGAACAGGACGTGGTCGCCGGCCTCGACGTTGCGGACCGTCGGACCGACCTGGATCACCTCGGCCCAGACGAGCCGCCGGTCCACGTTGGCGGTGGCCGGGATCAGGATCCCGGCGCGGGACTTCCGCTCCCCCAGCTCGCCGGACGGCTGCACGAGGAGACGATCCGCGGCCATGCGGATGGACTGCTTGGTGTCGTCGCCGCGCCCGGTGTCCCGGGTTGCGTCGCGGAGCGGTGCCCGGTCGACCATACGCGCAGGCTACCGGCCCGACTCGCTCCGGGCTCCGCACTTCGGGTCCGCTCCGCCCTGCGCTCGCTCGAACCCCCGTCGGCCCGCGAGGAGGCGCCCGCGTGCTTCGTTGGGCGCCATACCTCCCTGCTACCGTCGCTCCGTGGCCGCGCTCCCGGACGATCTGGCGCCGACGGCGGAGTCGACGTCCGAGCTCCGCTGAGGCGCCTGCTCCGAGCGTTTCGAGCCCCCGCACCCGTTCGACCCTGAAGGCGTACTTCCTCCTCACGAAGCCTCGGGTCATCGAGCTCCTGCTCGTCACGACGGTTCCCGCGATGGTGCTGGCGGACAACGGGCTTCCGGCGCTGTGGCTCATCGGGGTGGTCCTGCTCGGCGGGTCCATGGCGGCCGGTGGCGCCAACACGATCAACTGCTGGATCGAGCGCGACCGCGACAGCATGATGCGGCGCACCCACGGCCGACCGCTCCCGGCCGGCGACATCAACCCGACCGGCGCGCTGATCTTCGGGCTCGTGCTCGAAGCCGCGGCGTTCGGCCTCCTCTGGTCCACCGTGAACCTGCTCGCGGCATCGCTGGCGGTCAGCGCGACGCTCTTCTACGTCTTCGTCTACACGCTCTGGTTGAAGCCCCGCAGCACGCAGAACATCGTGATCGGTGGCGCGGCCGGTGCGGTGCCGGTCCTCGTCGGCTGGGCGGCGGTCACCGGCTCGCTCGCGTCGCCGGCGTGGCTCATGTTCGCCATCATCTTCTTCTGGACCCCGCCGCACTTCTGGGCGCTCTCGATCCGCTACCGCGACGACTACCAGGCCGCGGGAATCCCGATGCTGCCGGTCGTCCGGGGCATCCCGGCCGCGGCCCGCCAGATCGTGGCGTACTCGTTCATCGTCACGGCGGTGTCGCTGGCGCTCGTGCCGGTCTCGACGCTCAGCTGGGGCTACGCCGCGGCGGCGACGGTGCTCGGCCTGCTGTTCATCGTGCAGGCGATCCGGCTGCAGCGCGATCCCGACCCCGCAGCGGGCGATCAAGCTCTTCACCTTCTCGAACCTCTACCTCGCCCTGTTGTTCGCGGCCATTGCCGTCGACACCCTCGTCCGCTCCTTCTGACGGGCGGCGCCGCTCGCGGCGTCGGCACCCTCGCCCTCATCGGGGTGCTCGTCCTCGTCGTGATCGCCGTGGTGGCGGTGCTCCAGGCCGACAACGGGAAAGTCGCCGAAGGCCGATTCCGGACTCACGCCCGCCGACGCGTCGACTGCCGGCATCGCGGTGCCCGGAACCAAGGCGCCGAGCTTCGATCTTGCCGCGGCTCCGCGGCTCCGGGCCGGGTGAGGCTCGCCGACTACCTCGGGCAAGCCGCTGATCGTGAACTTCTGGGCGTCGTACTGCATCCCGTGCCGCAAGGAGTTTCCGCTCTTCGCCCAGATGCAGAAGAAGTACCGGGCCCAGGGTCTGCAGATCGTCGGGATCACGTACCAGGACCTACCCGACGACGCGCGCCGGTTCGCCAAGCAGCACCACGCGACCTGGTCTCTCGCGCCAGGGCGGTGACGGCGACCCGGTCGGTCGCGCGTACGGCGTGCGCGCGCAATCCGCAGACGTTCTTCATCGATCGTGACGGCACGATCGTGTCCCGCTTCTACGGAGGCGCCCCCACGGCGACGCTTCGACGCCGAGGTCCAGAAGATCCTGAGCTAGCCTCGCCGACCGCCACCGACCCGCACGGCAGCGCTTCCTACTCCTCCCAGCGGAAGAAGCGGATCGCCAGGAGCGGCGCGCCGATCGCCCACGCGAGCAGCACGAGGAACTCCCCGACCGGCAGGTGCACGGAGCTGCCGAGCACGCCGCGCACGCACTCGGCCAACGCGGCGGCGGGCAAGCGCCTTGGCGAACACCTCGAGCGCGTCGGGGAGCCGGGCGAGCGGGTACGCCATCCCACCGAGGAACAGCAGCACGAGGAACAAGCCGTTCGCCGCGGCCAGGTTCGCCTCGGCCCGCAGCGTCCCGGCCATGAGCATGCCGATGCCGGCGAACGCGACGGTGCCGATGAGCAGCAACCCGAAGGCGGGCAGGATGCCCGCGGTCGGGTCCCAGCCGAGCGCGATGCCGACCGCGATGATCAGCACGGATTGCAGCGCCTCGATCGCCAGGACGTTGGCGGTCTTCGCGATGAGCAGACCGCTCCGGGACAGCGGCGTGGAGCCCAAGCGCTTCAGCACGCCGTAGCGCCGCTCGAACCCGGTGGCGATGCCGAGGCTGACCATGGCCGTCGACATCACCGCGAGCGCGAGCACGCCGGGCACGAGGAAGTCGATCGCCTCGCCACTCACCTTCACCGCGTCGACCTTGGTGAAGAACACGAGGATGCCGAGCGGGATCACGAGCGTGACGAGCAGGCTCTCGCCGCGCCGCAGCGTCATCATCAGCTCGATCCGCGTCTGCGCCAGGATCCCGGCCCGGGCGCGCGACCTGGGGGCGGCGATGGGCGTGGCCGGGCTGGTCACGCCGTCTCCTCCCGGGTCAGCGCGAGGAAGACCTCTTCGAGGGTGGCGCGCTCCGTGCGCAGCTCCGTCAGGCCGTAGCCCTTGTCGCGCAACCAGATCGCGATGTCGGCGACGAGGTCGGGCGTCATCGTGGTGCGGATCGTGTACTCCCCCGGTCGGTCCTCGAGCATCGAGCTCGGCGGGAGGCTCAGCGCGGCCGCGAGCGCGGGAAGGTCGAGGCCCGGGGTGGTCGAGAAGTGCAGGTCGTGCGTCCCGATGTTGGTGATGTCCGCCGGCGTGCCCTCGGCGACGATCCGGCCGCGGTCGATGATCGCGAGCTGGTCGCAGAGCTGCTCGGCCTCGTCCATGTGGTGCGTCGTGAGGACGACCGTGGTGCCGGCGTCGGCGAGCTCGCGGACGAGCTGCCACGTGGTGGCGCGGGCACGGGGATCCATGCCGGCAGTCGGCTCGTCGAGGAACAGCACCTCGGGGCGGCCGACAAGCGCAAGGGCGAGCGAGAGACGCTGGCACTGCCCGCCGGAGAGCCGGCGGACGTAGGTGCCCGCCGCGTCGCGGAGGCCGACGAGGTCGAGCAGGCGGTCGGGATCGTCGGGGTTCGGGTAGAAGGCCGCGAACAGGCGCAGCGCCTCGAGCGGTCGCACCCCGGGATACAGGCCGCCTTCCTGGAGCATCACCCCGATGCGGGAGCGCAGCTCGGGGCCGTCCTGGGTGGGATCGAGGCCCGAGCACCCGGACGGTGCCGGCGTCGGGGACCCGGTAGCCCTCGAGCGTCTCGACGGTCGTGGTCTTCCCGGCGCCGTTCGGTCCGAGCAGCCCGAAGACCTCGCCGGCGGCGATCGTGAAGCTGATGCCGTCGACGGCGGGGCGATCGCCGTAGCGCTTCTCGAGCCCGGCGACCTCGATCGCCCGGTGGGCTCCGACATCCATCGTGGGGTCAGCCTACCGGCGGGTGCTCGTAGCGCCCTGGTTCGCCGGGGCCGACGGCGGCCGCGTGCGAGCCGTCAGCGGTCGCGCCACGCCACGAATCGCCCGAGCTCGGCCAGCGCCTGCTTCGCCGGGTCGGTGATCGGGACCTGTTCGAGGGCGGCGAGGCTCTCGACGACGAGCCGCTCGATGCTGGCCTCGATCTCCTCGACCGCGCCGGTGGCGACGAGCAGGTCGCAGAGCTCGGCGATCTCGTCCGGCCCGAGATCGGCGTTCCCGACCCGTTCGAGCCGCCGGGCACCGTCGGCATCTGCGCGCGCGGCGGCCGCGGCGAGCAGCGGGGTGAGCTTGCCCTCGCGGAGGTCGTCGCCGACGGGCTTGCCGGTGATGTCCTCGCTGCCGAACACGCCGAGGAGGTCGTCGCGGATCTGGAACGCTTCGCCGAGCGGAAGGCCGAACGCGCTCAGCGGCGCGCGCAGCTCGTCGAGCCGACCGGCCAACGCGGCGCCGAGGTGCAGCGGGCGTTCGACCGTGTACTTCCCGGACTTGTACCACTCGATCGTGCGGGCCTGGCCCGGGTCGCGCCCGCCGGTCGCGGTGGCACTGAGGTCGAGGTACTGGCCGACGCAGAGCTCGATGCGCAGCTCGTCGAACACCGCGCGCGCTTCGTCCGACACTCCGGCCATCAGCACGTCGGAGTAGACGAACGCGAAGTCCCCCACCAGGATCGCCGCGCCTTCGCCGAACCGCCGCGCCTGACCGCGCCAACCTGCTGCCTCGTGCTGGTCGATGAACGCGCGGTGCACCGCCGGCTGGCCGCGCCGCCGATCGGAGCCGTCCATGATGTCGTCGTGCACGAGGGCGAAGCTGTGGAGCAGCTCGAGCGCGGCGCCGGCGTCGATCGTGCGCTGATCGTCCGGGTCTCCCCCGGCGCCGACGAACGCCCAGTGGCAGAACGCGGGGCGCAGCCGCTTGCCGCCCGCGCCGACGAGATCGCGGAGCGCGTCCAGGGCGCTGACCAGCGAGTCGTCGATCGTGCCCCAGCGCTCCCGTTCGCGGTCGAGGAGGGCGTGGATGCGCGCCTCGGATCGCTCCCCGACCGCGGCGAGGCTCGGCGGCGGGGTCGCGGGGACCGTGGCGCGGTCGGACACGCTCATCGCGGCACCCTACGCCCGCCGTTCCTGGGCGCCAGCCATCAGGCCCGGCGTGACCTGGCTACCATGCGCGGACCCTGCGACCAGGAGCAGAAACCCATGACCGAGGCCATCTCACTCGACGACTTCACCGCCGAGGCCAAGCGCTTCCTCGACGCGAACGCGCCGGCGCGCGGCGAAGAGAAGTTCGTCTGGGGCGAGGGCTCGGACTCGGTCGGCGTGCTCGACGAGAAGACGCCGGAGGAAGAGGCCGAGGAGCTCGTCGCGGCGAAGGACTGGAAGGCCAAGGAGTTCGACGCGGGCTTCGGCTGGATCACCGGTCCCGAGGAGTACGGCGGGCGGGCGCTCCCCGGGGACTACGAGCGCCGCTACCGCGAGGTCGCCGGGCGGTACCGCACGCCGAACACCTCGGCCTTCGGGATCGGGCTCGGCATGGTCGCGCCGACGATCCTCGCCCACGCGATCCCGGAAGTGCGGGAGCGCTACCTGCGGGCGATGTACCGCGGTGACCTCGTCGGGTGCCAGCTGTTCTCCGAGCCGATCGCCGGCTCCGACCTCGCCGGGATCCAGACGAAGGCCGAGCGAGACGGCGACGAGTGGATCGTCACCGGGCAGAAGGTGTGGACGTCCGGCGCCCAGTTCTCGGACATCGGCGAGATCATCACGCGGACGAACACCGAGAAGCCGAAGCACAAGGGCCTCACGATGTTGCTCGTCGACATGCACGCGCCGGGGATCGAGGTGCGGCCGCTGCGGCAGATGACCGGCGGCGCGACGTTCAACGAGGTGTTCTTCAACGAGGTGCGCGTGCCGGACTCGCACCGGCTCGGCGACGTCGACGAGGGCTGGACGGTTGCCCTCACCACGCTTGATGAACGAGCGGGCCGCGATCGGTGGCGGTGGCGCGGGCGTCGGCACGCTGAACTTCACTCGCTTCATCGAGCTCGCGCAGCATCTGGGCGTGAACCGCGACCCGATGATCCGCCAGAGCATGGCCGACGTCTACATCCGCACCAACGTGGCCAAGTACACGAACCTGCGCGGCATGGCGAAGATGCGGGCCGGTCAGCTCCCCGGTCCGGAGATGTCGATCGGCAAGCTCGCGCTGACGGACAACATGACGCGCGTCGGCGAGATGCTCGCCGAGATGCTCGGGCCGCGCCTCGTCGCCGATTCCGGCGAGTGGGGTACGTACGCGTGGTCGGAGTTCGTGCTCGGGACGCCCGGCATGCGCGTCGCCGGCGGCACCGACGAGATCATGCGCAACATCGTCGGCGAGCGGGTGCTCGGCCTCCCCAAGGAGCCCAAGCCCGCGGTGAAGTAGCGAGCGCCGCGCGTCCGGAGCTCGGCGTTCCGAGCTGCATCGCCGCTCTCTCGACGCCGGCCCGTTTCGCTCCGGGAAGCTGCACTTGGCGCCAGGGGTAAGGTCGGTGGCGTGCAACCCTTCGAGCGTCTGCGGTATCTCGCGCGGTGGTCGGAGGACGACGAGCCCGAGCTGTTGAGCGAAGCCGCCGACTGCCTGGCCGCGTTCGGCGAGGACCCCGCGGGGCTCGTCGTGGCGTGCCGGCGCCTGCTGGCCCACCACTCGTCGAGTGCGACGCTCTGGTGGCTGTGCTCCCAGGTGCTCGCCGCGCCCGACGCGATGGACGCGGCCTGGAAGGCGTGGCAGGCGTACTGCGACGACCCGACGCCGGGGCGCCTCGCCGCCGCACTCCCCTTTCCTCACGACGACCCGGTCGCGGTGCTCGGGTGGCCCGAAGTGGTCGCGGCAGGCTTGGGCGAGCGACCCGATCTCGACGTGGTGGCGGTACGCGCCCGCTCGAGCGTCGACAAGCTCTCCCGCCGCCTGCGGATGACCGAGCAACCGGTGCGGGTGGTGGCCGAGCCGGAGCTGCTGGCCATCGAGCCGTCGCACCTGCTGATCGAGGCGACTGCGGCCGGCGGTGGCGGAGCCCTGGTGCCACCGGGGGCGATCGATCTCGCGGCGGCGGCGCGGAGCCACGGGACGAAGGTCTGGCTGGTGGCCGGCATCGGTCGGGTGCTGCCGGAGCGGCTGTTCGCGTCGCTCCTGCGGGCGGTCGGCGAGGAGACCTCCCGTGAGGTCATGCGGGCCGAGCAGGCCGATCAGGTCGTCGGGCCGACCGGCCTCGAGCCTCCGGCATCCTTCGCCCGGCGGATGGACTGCACGATCGCGCCCGAGCTCCTCCGTCTGGCCGGGTGATCCGCGCCACGCTCGTGGCACCTCGCTACCGTCATCGGCTCATGGATGCCGAAGCGATGACCTCCTCCGGTGCGCCTGCTGGTGAAGCGGTGGCGTGCGACCTCTCCACCACGTGCCTGCAGTGCGGGGCCGGGATGCGCGAGGAGCACGCGCACTACCGCTGCCCGGCCTGCGGCTGGCGCGACTCCTGTTGCGACGGGCCGTACTAGACGCCGCTACTGGTCCGGCGGGGTCGGCGGGATCTGATCGCTCGGCGGCCGCTCCGGCGTCGTCGTCCCCGTGCCGGTCGCCGGCGGCAGGGCTGGCGGCGGCAGCACGTCGACGTCGTTCTCGTTCGCGACCCGTCGCGGTGGCCGCACGGTGTTCACGACTCGCGACGCGATGCGCACCGAGTACCGCTTCTGGATCCGGCCGCGGACGAACGTGCGGGTCGGGGGCAGCAGCAGGATCAGGCCGACGAAGTCACTGACGAACCCGGGGAGGATCAACAGCACCCCGGCGATGAGGATGCACAACCCGTCGACGAGCTCCGCCGCCGGGAGGTTCCCGGCGCGCACCTGGTCCCGGACCCGACGGATGACGCCGAGTCCCTGGTGGCGCACGATGAGCACGCCACCGAGTGACACGAGGATCAGGAACGCGAGCGAGTTCAGCAGGCCGATCCAGTCGGCGACCTGGATGAACACCGCCAGCTCGATCAGCGGTGCCACGATCAGCACGAGCACGAGCGTCAGAACCACGGATCGATCGTACCGGGACGACCCCGGTTCTAAGCCTCCAGGACGAGCCTCCGCTCCGGGTCGTTGATGGCGATCGCCTGGTCGGTGCGGAGGTCCTCGATGCGGTCCAGCTGGCGCTCGAGCTGGCGCCGGCGGGTGCCGGAGAGCTGATCGAACGCCGAGGTGGTGGTCTCGAGCCGCTTGCCGAGCGTGTCCATCTGGGTGACGAACGACTCCCACTGCTTCGAGAAGGAGCCGAGCACGTCGAGGATCTCGCTCGTGGTCCGTTCGAGCCGGAAGCTGTCGACCGCCTGGCGCACCACCGCGAGCACCGCGAAGAGCGTCAGCGGCGAGCACATGACGATCTTCTGGCCCAGTGCCTGCTCGAGGACCGCGCCGTCGTGCTCCTGGATGAACCCGTAGAGCTGCTCGTTCGGGATGAACAGGAGCACGCAGTCGACCGTGTCGGCGTCGGATGCGTTGTAGCCGCGAGCGGCCAGCTCCTTGACCTTGGCCCGGACGTCCTTCAGGAAGTCGTCCCGATGGCGGCGCTGCTCGAGCTCGGATTCGGCGTCGAGGTACCGCAGGTAGTTGTCGAGCGGAAACTTGACGTCCATGTAGAGCACGACGCCGCGCGGGAGCATGAAGGTGAAGTCGGGGATGCCGGTGCCCCCGGCCACCGCCGTCTGCTTGCGGTACTGGATGCCCTCGACGAAGCCGGCGAGCTGCAGCACGTCCTCGGCCATCCGCTCCCCCCACTGACCGCGGGCCTTGCTGCTCGACAGCGCCTCCCGGAGCCCCTGCGTGGTCTGGGTGAGCTCGGCGATGCCTTCGCGCTGCTGGCGCAGCACGCCGTCGAGCACGTCGAGCTTCGCGCCGCGCTGGGATTCGAACTCCTTGAGCAGATCGGTGACGCGTGCGAGCTCGAGGTTCATGTGGTCGAGCCGGGTGTCGATCAGGCCGCGCTTGCCCTCGAGCTCGGTGGTGGCGCGCTCGCGTTCGGTGTCCATGAGCGCCCGGTTCGTCTCGAGCAGCTGGGCCACGACGGCACCGCTCTGCTCGGCCGCCGCCTGACCCGCCTCTCGGGCCACGAGCGCCGGATCGGGCGTGTCGGTGGCCATCCGGCGGGCGATGACGACGCCCGTGGCCACGGCGGCCGGGAGGGCGATGAGGAGCACGATGACGAGCACGATGATCTGCATGCGGGGAGCGTGGCAGAGGGGTGGGACAGCTACGGCCGAGGCCCTGATCAGCGGTTTCTTTCCGGAGAATCCTTGACGATCGAACAGGTGTTCGTGTACGGTGACGCCACTCCCCCACGAGCTCTTCCCCCAGAGGTCCGGTGCGCCGACGGTCGGCCGCACGGTTGACGAGTGCTGGAGGAGGTGCGTGCAGTGGCAGTTGCGGCGATCACGGATCTCGCGGCGAGCCTGGGGTCGGCCATGGCGATGGTCGAGGCCGAAGATCGTTCCGAGTGGTCCGGCCCGGCGCGCTCGTCCCGGGTCCTGGAGCTGCGGGCGATGGTCGAGCGGCTCCAGGCCGAGCTCGTCCGTGCGGTGGCCGACTGGGATCGCGACTCCGCCTGGCAGGCGGACGAGTCGACGTCCGCGCAGAGCTGGTTGGCGGAGCGGGCCTCCATGACGCCGATCTCCGCCGCGCAGCTCGTGCGTGGTGCGCGACTGACTCGTGATCACGATCGAGTCGCCAAGGCGCTCGCGGCCGGCGACGTCACCGTCGCCCAGGTCGACGAGCTGGCCCGCGTCGCGCGGAACCGTGAGGACCTCTTCGCTCGCGACGTCGACGTGCTGGTCGACGCGGCGATCGCGCACTCCCCTGCCGATCTCACCCTGATCGCCCGCCGCTGGCGCCACCTGGCCGACGACGCGCGGCCGGGCGATCCGCCCGAGAAGATCCACGAACGGTCGTTCCTGTACGCCTCTCCGACGTTTCACGGAACGGTGCGGATCGACGGCGAGCTGGACCCCGAAGGGGGCGCGATCTTCCTCGCCGCCCTGGACCGGCACGACACGCCGGATCCCGCCGACGACCCGCTCGGCGCTCGCACGTTGGCGCAACGGCGGGCCGATGCCCTGGTCGACATCGCGGCCGACTCGCTCCGCGGTACCAAGGCGGGCGAACGCACCCGACCGGCGGTCGAGCTGCTGATGGACTCGGAGACGCTGGCCGGAGTCGTGCCGGCGGACATCAGTCGGGCCCGGTGCGATCTGGCCGGGGTCGGGCCGATTCCCGGTCGAGACCGCGCGCCGGCTCGTCTGCGACTCGATCGTCGGTCGAGTGGTGGCGAGTCCGAGCGAAGTGCTCGAAGTGGGCCGCTGGGTCCAGTTCCCAACGGTCGCGCAACGTCGTGCGGTCAAGGCTCGAGACGAGCACTGCGTGTGGCCGGACTGCGCCCGGATCGCGCGCTGGTGCGACGTGCACCATGTCCGCCCGGTGACCGAGGGCGGCCGTACGGAGCTGAGCAACCTCGTGTTGCTCTGCCGCCGGCATCACCGCGCGGTGCACGAGCGCCGCTGGACGCTGATCCGGCACTCCGACGGAACGATCGAGGTCACGCCCCCGAGCCGCGCGGAATGGCGACAGGTCGCCGGCACGCGAGGTGCGGAGCGGGGGCCGCCGTGACCCGCCCGCGGAGCCCGCGGCTACGCGAGCCGGGTCAGCTCGACGTTCACGTCCAACGCTTCGGAGGGACCACCGTGGTACACGCCCTTGAGCGGCGGAACATCGGCGTAGTCGCGCCCGTGCGCGACGACGACGTGACGCGCCCCGACCTCGGCGCCACTCGTGGGGTCGTATGGCGTCCACGCGCCGAGCCACGCCTCGATCCAGGCATGGCTCTCGCCGGAGGTGGTCTCTCCGACCTCGGCCTCGTCCGACGGATGGAGGTAGCCCGACGTGTAGCGAGCGGGAATCCCGAGCGCCCGAACCAGGGCCAAGCCGAGGTGCGCGAAGTCCTGGCAGACACCGCGACCGGCGCCGAGCGCTTCGGGCGCGGTCGTGGCGACCGTCGTCGAGCCCTGCTCGTACTCCATCGTGTTGCCGATCCAACCGACGACCTGCTCGATCGCGTCGCGCGGCGTCGGCGCACCGGAGAACTGCTCGGCGATGCCGAGCAGCTGGTCGTCGACGGCGGTGTAGCTCGTGTTGCCGAGCAGCTCGCACCACGCGTCGCGGACCGCCTCGGTGCGGAGCTCCTCCCACGGCAGGTCGTCCTCGGGCGGCGCGGTGCGCATGCCGGTCACGACGACCGAGTGCCCGGTGACTGCCAGCTCGCGATGGGGCCGGTGGAGGTCGAACGCGTGCACCCAGGTGCCCCAGTAGTCGCGGTACCGGGAGAGCACCGCGCCCGGGTGCACCTCGACGTGGTGCTCGATGACGAGCTGGTTCTCGGTGTCCGGCGGCGTGAGCCGCGCCTCGTTGTACGACGCGTGCACGTCGCTCGCGTACCGGTACCCGGTGTGGTGTCGGACCTGGAGCCGCCAACCCTTCACGATCTGGTCCTCATCTCAGGCGGCCTCATCTCACGCTTCATCTCAGGCGCTCCACTCGATGGCCCGGTTGTCCAGGAAGTAGCGCCCGGTGACCGCGGCGTGCACCTGCGCGGTCGCGGTCTGGAGACCGGCGAGCAGCTCAGGCAGGTCGGCGATCGCGTCGCTGACCCGCAGGAACGAGAGCTCCGCGTGGGCCCGGCCGACGACGCGCCGCGCTTCGTCGTCCACACCGGTGCGACCGGCGCGCGGCTCGAGCTCGCCGAGAGACTTCTCCGCCGCGGTCAGCGCGTGGAGCACTGAGCGTGGGAACAGGCGGTCGAGCAGGAGGAACTCGAGCGCGGACGATGCGTCGACCGAGTGACGGTACGTGCGCAGGTACGCCTCGTAGGCCGAGCAGCAGCGCAGCGTCGTCGTCCAACCGCTCGGTCCCCAGCTCTCGCCGTACCGGGCGGAGAGCAGGCGCGCGGTCATGTCGATGCGCTCGAGGTTCCGGCCGAGCACGAGGAACGACCACCCTTCGTCGCGGCTGAGCGTCGAGTCGGCGAGCCCGGCGAGCATGGCCGCTCGTTCCTTGACCCAGCGGAAGAAGTCGTGCGGGCTGCGGCCGGCGCCGAGGCGGGCTCGCGCCGAGAGCGTGTGGTGCGTGGTGTTCAGGACCTCCCACATCTCGGAGGAGATGGCTTCCCGCGCCCCACGGGCGTTCTCCCACGCGGCCGTGATCGACGAGGTGATGGATGCCGGGTTCTTGGTGTCGAAGGCGAGGAACTCGGTGACGCCGTCGGCATCCATCGTCGGACCGTCTTCGTCGGGCTCGTCGCCCATCGCCCGCAGCAGGCCGCCGCACGCCGCGGCTTCGTCGGCCCAACGGTCCTCGAGCAGATGGTGGTAGTGCACGTCGAGCAGGCGCGCCGTGTCCTCGGCGCGTTCGGTGTAGCGACCGATCCAGTAGAGCGACTCCGCGATCCGGCTCAGCATGGCGCGCATCCCTGCGTGCTGCTGTCGTGCTGCTGCTGTCCGCTGCTGCTGCTCCGACTGTTGCTGTTGTTGCTGCTGCTGCTGGGCGTCCTGGGCCGGGAGCGGGCCGGGTTGCGGCGCGCGCAGGAGCTTGTCGCCGGCGGACGGCTCGGCGCCGGGCTCGGGCACCGGCTCGGGCCCTTCGGCGGTCGTCGCGAGGACCCAGGTGTCCTTCGACCCACCACCCTGGCTCGAGTTCACGACCAGGCTGCCTTCGGGCAGCGCGACGCGGGTGAGGCCGCCGGGGACGACCCAGACGCGTTCGCCGTCGTGGATCGCGAACGGGCGCAGGTCCAGGTGGCGCGGTCCCATCGTGTCGTCGACGTAGGTGGGCGCGGTGGAGAGGTTGACCGGCTCCTGCGCGATCCACCCGCGCGGGTTGGACCGGACGCGCTTCGCGAGCAGCGCGAGCGTCGCGTCGTCGGCTTGCGGGCCGATGACGAGACCGTGCCCGCCGGACCCGTCGACCGGCTTCACCACGAGCTGATCGAGCCGCTCGAGCACCCACGCACAGGTGTCGGGATCCTCGAGCCGGAACGTGTCGACGTTCGCGAGCACCGGATCCTCGTCGAGGTAGTAGCGGATCATGTCGGGAACGTAGGGATAGAGCGCCTTGTCGTCGCCGACACCGTTGCCCACCGCGTTCGCGATCGTGACCGTGCCGGCGCGCGCCGCGTTCACGACGCCCGGGCAACCGAGGATCGAGTCGCCCCGGAAGTGCAACGGATCGAGATACTCGTCGTCGATGCGGCGGTAGATCACGTCGACGCGGTGCAGTCCCTCCGTGGTACGCATCGTGACGATGTTGTCGCGGCACACGAGGTCACTGCCCTCGACGAGCTCGACCCCCATCTGGCGCGCGAGGAACGAATGCTCGAAGTACGCCGCGTTGTGCACGCCCGGAGTGAGCACCACGACACACGGATCGTCGACCGACTCCGGTGCGGTCGCGCGGAGCGCCTCCAGCAGGTGGGTCGGGTAGTCCGCCACCCGCCGCACCCGGTGGCTGGCGAAGAGCTCGGGGAACACCCGGGTCATCGCCCGCCGGTTCTCGATCACATAGGAGATCCCCGACGGCGTGCGGAGGTTGTCCTCGAGGACCCGGAATCGACCCTGGACGTCACGCACCAGGTCGATGCCGGCGACGTGCACCCGCACCCCCCGCGGCGGTTCGATGCCCGCCGCCGCCCGGAAGAAGCAGGTGGAGCTGACGACGAGCCGGCGGGGAATGACGCGGTCGGCCAGGATCCGGCCCGGGCCGTAGACATCGGCGAGGAACGCCTCCAACGCCATGACCCGTTGGCGGACCCCGGCCTCGATCGTCGCCCACTCGTCGGCCGGCAGGATGCGCGGGACGAGGTCGAGCGGGAACGGCCGCTCCTCGCCCGAGAGCTGGAAGGTGATGCCGGCATCCCGGAACGCCCGGTCGCGGGCGTCGCAGCGCTCCTCGAAGTCACGGCGCGACAACGTCTGCAACACGCCGTGCAGCGATTGGTAGTGCTCACGGGGCTCTGCGCCGCCCCCGAACATCTCGTCGAAGGCGCCGGACACCCGATAGTCGTCCAGCAGGTCCCCCACGCCGTCTGACCGTAATCGGAATGCGTTTCAGGTTTGTTTCCCCTCCGTTTTCGGCCGGGGAGACGGTGTTCCGGCTGCGCCGATCGGTCAGAAGGTCCCGCCGTCGACGGTGATCTTCACGCCGGTGATGTAGCTGCCCGCGTCACCCAACAGGAATCTGACGACGTCGGCGACCTCCTCCGGCGTGCAGACATGGCCGAAGGGCGAGCCCGCATCGAGCGAATGGATGTCCTCGACGCCCATCGCCCCCTTGACCAGGCGCCGGCCCATCTCCGTGGCGACCAGGCCCGGCGCCACGACGTTCACGTGGATGCCGTTGCGGCGCTCCTCTTTCGCCAGCGTCATCGCCAGGGCCTCGAGCGCGGCCTTGGCCATGTTGTACGGGGCTGAGTTCGCGTGCAGGTGGGTCGTCGCGACGCTCGAGATCATGATCACGTCGCCTCGCGGCCGCTCACGCATTGCCGGGATGAGGTGCTGGCACAGCGCGAACGCCCCGAGCGCGTGGGTGCGGAACAGGCGCTCGATCTCCGCCGGATCGGTGTGCACGACATCCATGCCGCGCGACGCGATCCCGGCGCTGTGGATCAGTGCGTCGACCGGCCCGAGCTCGTCGAGCACCCTCGTCGCGAGTGCCTCGCAGTCGTCGAGGTCGTCGACCGAAGCCCGCACTGCGACGCTCCGCCGCCCGAGCGCGCTGATCGCGCTGACCGTGTCGAGGGCCGAGCCTTCGTCCTTGCGATAGCTGATCGCCACATCCGCGCCGTCCTCGCGCGAGGCCCAGCGCGATCTCGCGCCCGATCCCCCGGCCGCCGCCGGTGACCAGTGCCACCCGTCCACTCTGCTCCGCCATCCCGCTCCCCCTCAGGTCAGGTCGTGAACCGCGGCGGGCGCTTCTCCATGAATGCCGCCATCGCCTCTTCCATGTCGCCGGCGAAGCTCGAGAGCACCTGGGTCCGGTTCTCCAGGTCGATCCCGGCCTGCAGGCTCCCGATCTCGAGCTGGCTCCACATGACTTCCTTCGTCATGCGCACGCCGAACGGGCCGTTGGCCAGGATCAGATCGGCTTCCGCGAGTGCGGCGTCGACCAGCTCGGCGTCGGGGACGACCTTGGTCACCAGGCCGATCCGTTCCGCCTCTGCCGCGTCCGCGAACCGTCCGGTCAGCATCAGCTCGTAGGCGCGCGACGCGCCGATGAGCCGGGGCAGCAACCAGCTCGTGCCGATGTCGCACCCGGAGAGCCCGACCTTGACGAAGGCGACGTTGAACCGGGCGGACTCGGCCGCGATCCGGATGTCGCTGCCGAGCGCGAGTGCGAGTCCCCCACCAGATGCCGCGCCGTTCACGGCCGCGATCACCGGTTGCGGCAAGCTCCGCAACAGGGGGATCAAACCGGCGATGTACTGCTGAACCTTCATCCCGGCCCGGGCGCGGCCCATCCCCGCGGTGTCGAGCGCCACCCCCTCGGCGAGGTCGAGCCCGGCGCAGAACCCCTTCCCGGCGCCGGTCAGCACGATGACGCGGCAGTCACGGTCCTCGCGTGCCGCTTCGAGCGCCTCGTAGAGGCCGGCGAGCAGATCGTGGTTCATCGCGTTGCGCCGGTCGGGCCGGTTCAGGGTGATCAGCGTGACCTGCGGCTGCGGCGTCGTCACGGTCACCGCGGGCGCCGTCTGCTTCCGGGCTCATCTCGATTTCAGCTCCTCGACTCGGCGAGCCGAACGGCTCGCGTCATCATGCCGGGTGCGCCCAGCCGCTCGCACCAGGCGGCGAACCCGTCGCCCGGTCCGGTCCAGCGCCAGTCGTCGACCCGGCCGACGTCTGCGTCGTCGCGCAATGTGGCGAGCAGCTTGAACAGCGCCGCCTCGTTGGGATGCTCGGCCAGCGTGGTCGCCAGCTTCACGGCGCCGCGGACCTGGACGTCCCAGTCCTTCGCCAACGGCGGGATCGCCTCGATGTGCAGGTAGTGCGCGAGCACGGTGGCGGCGGACTTCGCGCCCCAGCCGGCCAGGCCGGGGAAGCCGTCGGCGCTGTCGCCGACGAGCGCGAGCCAGTCCGGGATCGACTCGGGTGGCACGCCGAACTTCTCGATGACGCCGGCTTCGTCACGGACGACACCACTCCGCCGGTCGAGCTGCACCACCCGGCTGCCGACGACGCACTGGCCGAGATCCTTGTCGGGAGTGCAGATGATCACCTGGTCCACACGATCGTCCGCAGCCGCGACCGCCGCCGCGCTGGCCATCCCGTCGTCGGCTTCGAGCTCGACCATCGCCCAGACGCTCACGCCGAGCGCGCGCAAGGCATCTTCGAGCACGGGGAACTGCGCGAGCAGCTCCGGGTCCATCCCCGCGCTCGTCTTGTACCCGCGTAGAGCTCGTTTCGGAACGATTCGACGACGTGATCGGTCGCGACCCCGACGTGGGTCGCGCCGCCTTCGAGCATCGTGAGCACCGAGCCGACGACTCCGCGCGTCGCCGCGACCTCCATCCCTTCGAGGTCGCGGTGGGACGGGACGGCGAAGTGATGACGGAAGAGCTCGTAGGTTCCGTCGACGAGGTGGACGTCCATGATCGGTCAGCCTGGCACAGCCGCGCTCGCCGCCGATGGGCCTGCCGATTGGCCCGCTGTCGAACGGCGGAGGTGGCAGGATCAGCCGCCGTGAGCGCCCGCCGTGTCAATCCCCCCCGTCGCAGCTTCGTGGCCCGCCTCGCCGAGGGCGACACCTACGGGACGCTGCTGGTGCTCATCGTGGCGGCGTACCTGATCATGGCGCTCGTCGAGGACAGCAAGTGGGCTCGGACGATCACGGGCGCTGCTGTTCGGCGGCACGCTGCTGCTCGCGCTCGCACACGTCGCATGTGCGCGGGCGGATCATCCGGGTCGCCGCGGTGTTCGTCGGTCGTGCTCGTCGTGTGGAGCGCGGCTCTCGCGATTACGGACCACGAGCCGTTCACGGGCTCGTCGCACCTGACCATCCTGCTGATTGCCGCCGCGCCGGCCGTGATCCTGTACCGGGTCTTCCGCCATCCGGTCATCAACGTCGAGACGATCCTCGGCGCGATCGACGCGTACCTGCTGATCGGGATCTCGTTCGCCGCGATCTACATGATGCAAGACGACATCGATCCGCACTTCTTCGCGCAAGGCGCGGCGTCCGGGGTGAAGTTCCTCTACTTCAGCTTCGTCGTGATCACGACGCTCGGCTTCGGTGACCTCACCCCGCGCACCGACATCGGTCGGGTGCTCGTCAGCCTCGAGGCGCTCCTCGGGCAGATCTTCCTCGTCACGGTCGTCGCGGTGCTCGTCGCGAACATCGGCCGCGCGACGCGTCACGCGAGCTCGGCAGCCGCGGCGGTCCGTGACCCGGCCGAGGATCTCGCCGACGAGCTCGCCGACGAGATCACCGAGCAGCGCGCCGAGGAAGCCGTCGATCCCGAGCGCGACTGACGGATCGGCGACTCTGCCGCTGCTCGCCGGCGCGGTGACCCGCGATGCCCGCGGCGGATCAGCCCGGGCGGACGCCGAACTGGAACTCGGTGCGCCAGGCCGGCGCGATCTTCACGACGTCGCCCGTCTTCGGGGCGTGGATCATCTGCCCGCCGCCGATGTAGAGCCCGACGTGGTGGTAGTCGGAGTAGAACACGACGATGTCGCCGGGCTGCAGCTGGTCCCAGCCGACCTTGGGGAAGTGCGTGGCCTGCGAGCCCGAGTAGTGGTCCATGGACACGCCGACCGTCGCCCATGCCGCCTTCGTCAACCCGGAGCAGTCGAACGTGTTCGGACCCGCGGTCGCGAAGACGTAGGGCTTGCCGAGCTGGGCCCGGGCGTACGCGACGACTTGCGCCCCGCGACCGGATGCGGCGGGCGGGTTCGGGTAGCTCGGTGCGACGACCGGAGGCGACGAGGGCTGCGCCGCTGCTCGGCTGCCCGCCGGCGGGCGTCGGTCGGTTCGTCGCGGGCGTCCCGGCGGGCGCGACGGGCGCGTTCGTGCCGGACGCCGAGCTGGTCGCCCGCATGATCTTCGGCGTGCCGACGGGTCCCGCCGCGCTCTGCTGGGCGCGGTCTCTTCGCGGCCGCGGCCGCGGCTTCGGCCATCAGCTTGCGCCGGGCCGCGGAGACCGCGTCCGCCTCGGCGCGCAGCTTCGCCTCGGCGTCGCGTTGGGCGGCCCGCTCGGCGCTGAGCTGCTGCAACGTCTTCGAGAGGTCGGACAGGAGCCGGCGGTCGAGCTTGGCCGCGGCGCCGTAGTACTCGGTTCGCCGCGCGAGCTCGTCGACGCTGCCGGCGGAGAGGATCGAGGCGACGCCGTCGCCGCCGGCCCCGCGGTAGAGCCGGGCCGAGCGGGCCCGGACCGCGTCCTGCACCTGGTCGGCTTCGGCGCGGGTGGCGTTCAGGCGGGCGTCTGTGGCCTGGAGCGCCGCGGTGGCCTTCTCCAGCCGCAGGCGGGTGAGGTTGTACTGCTCGTTCAGGACGCCGAGATCAGGCGCCTTGGTGCTGGAGCCGGTGCTCCCCGAGGGGGCCGCGCCGGCCGGACCGGCCAGGCCCACGAACGCCGACGCTCAGCGCAAGAGCGCAGGTCAGAGCACGGAAGTTGCGCGAACGGGGGGATGGCACGCCCCTTTGTCGGCTTTTTGCCGCGTATGAGTTGAACGCGGGGACAAAGTTATTGGCCCGGGAACAGTGCCCCCTGCACGCCCGTGTCCGCCGGTGCCGGCCGGCGTCGGCGCGGCCGGCGCCGGGGTCGTGGGGCACCGGTGCGGGGCCGGCGGTGGATGTGGGCACGATGTCGTCGAGGCCGGGCGGCTCCTCCAGACCCGGGCGGGCCCGTACCGGCTCGTACATCGAGAGCAGCACGACGATCGTGGCGCTGAAGACCGCGGTCGCTCCGGCGACATGGAACCCCACGGCCAGGCGCGGCACGCCGTTGAAGTACTGGTAGTAGCCCGAGCGCGCCCTGGGCGATCACGAGGCCCAGCAGGATCTCGAGCCGGACCAGCACGCGGCCCCGGCGCGGGCCGGTCTCGCGTGACATCACGAACAGGGCGATCAGCACGAGGGCGAGGAACGCCATCACGCTCGTCCCGTGGATGCGCGCGACCTCGGGGACGGCGAGATCGAGCCGCGTGGCCTTGAGGCTCGCGTCGGAACCCGCGTCCCCGGAGTGCGGGCCCGCTCCGGTCACGACGGTCCCGGTCACGAGCACGACGGACACCGCGAGCACGAGCAGCCGACCCATCCAGATCGGCCCCGGGACCGAAGGCGGGGCGGCTGCGCGACCCATCCGGGAGGCCGGCTCGATGGTGCAGCACGATCGCGTCCGCGAGGAGCACCGCCGAGAGCAGGAAGTGACCCATCACGAACGGCGGGTCGAGCAGCTCCTCGACGACGAGTGCGCCGAGCAGCGCCTGCGCGATCACCCCGACCACCAGACCGAGTGACAGCCAGATGAGGTCCTGCCGGCGCGGCAAGCGCACCAGCGAGCCGAGCACCGCGACGATCACCGCGAACGAGACGAGACCGGTGACGACGCGGTTCGCGAACTCGACCGTCGTGTGGAAGTCGCTCGACGAGCTGGCGAAGCTCCCCTTCGTGCAGTTCGGCCACTCGGGGCATCCGAGCCCCGATCCGGTGAGCCGCACCGCGGCGCCGGTGACGATGATCAGCGCGAGCAGGATCGCGGCCACCAGGGTCACCCATTGGTACGCGCGCGGCGAAAGGCGGAGCCGTCCCATGACCCGCCCATGGTACGGCGAGGTGAGCTCCGGGCGCCGATTGCTGCGCCTAACCTCCGCCCGTGCGTCGATCCGTTCTGAGCGTGCTGATCGGGTTCGCGGTCGTGGTCGCGACGCTCGCGATCCTGTCGTGGACCCGCTCGGACTCCAGCTCCACCAGCAAAGGAGCCGAGGTGCGGGGGCATCGGGCGGGAGTCCGCCGCCGCGTCGGATCTCAACGGGTTCAACAGCCGCCGCGCGACCTGCACCGACCTGACGCCGTAGCGCGGACGCCCGAGTGCTTCAGGCGGGGTCCGGGAACGGCACTTCCTTCGGGTCGAGGCCGTCGTCGCGCTCGACGCCGAACGCATTCAGTGCGAACGAGACCAGGTGGTACTGCCCGATCGCGAAGACCAGATCCATGAGCTGCTCCTGGTCGTAGGTCGCAGCCAGCGTCGCCCAGGTCGCGTCGCTGATCGTGGCGGTGTCGTGCAGCTCGTCCACCGCGCGCAGGATCGCGCCGTCGTGGGGTGACCACTCGGGTGCATCCGGGCCGACGGCGATGCGCCGCGACTTCGGTCGTCGGTGATGCCCTCTCGCCGGCCGATGACGACGTGCTGACCCCATTCGTACGGTGAATTGCAGCGCCAGCCGGCGCGCAGGATCGCGAGCTCCCGGTCACGGCCGGAGATCGTCGACTTCGTCAGCACGTGGTTCGCGAACACCAGCCAGCGCTTCAGCAGCTTGGGATGCTGCGCGAGCGTGCCGAAGACATTGAGGACGGAGACATCGTCGTCTCGGAAGTTCGAGAGCGTGTCGAGCAGCGCCCGGGTCTCGGGGTCGGCGTCCTCGAGCGAGACCGGCGGAATGCGGGGAGTCATCGGCGCAGCCTACGGTGACGCGGTGGCGACGATCGAGTACGACGAGTTCAGCATGTTTGCCGAGAACGCGGAGCGAGGTCGGGCTCCCGTTCGACCATCCGCCCGTGGTGGCGCGGGTCGAGGTCGAGGTGGCTCCCGGCCGGCGCGTGAGTGCGCTGCGTTGGGGCACGGGCGATCCCGGAGCTGGTGTTGCTGCACGGCGGCGCGCAGAACGCGCACACATGGGACACCGTGGCGCTCGCGCTCGATCGGCCCTTGGTCGCCATCGACCTTCCGGGTCACGGGCGCTCGGACTGGCGCGAGGACAAGGCGTACTGGCCGGCCGAGAATGCCCGCGCCGTCGCGGTCGCGATCCGCGAGCTGGCCCCGAACGCCGCGCTCGTCGTCGGGATGTCGCTCGGCGGGCTCACCGCGCTCGCGCTCGTCACCGAGGCGCCGGAGCTGGTCCGCCGGCTCCTGCTCGTCGACGTCACGCCGGGTGTGGACCGGGAGAAGGCGTCGGCCGTCGTCAGCTTCATCGCCGGTCCCGAATCGTTTGCGAGCTTCGACGAGATCCTCGACCGGACGGTGCTCTTCAACCCGACGCGGTCCGTCTCCTCCCTGCGCCGCGGCATCCTGCACAACGCGTGCGAGCGACCGGATGGCACCTGGGCATGGCGTTACGACCGGTTCGAGATCCCCGACGGGGCGGAGATGCCGGACTTCGGCGACCTCTGGCGCTTTGTCGACGCCGTGGACGTCCCGTTCCTGCTCGTGCGCGGCGCCGACTCGCCGGTCGTGAGCGACGAGGATGTGGCCGAGCTGGCGCGCCGGCGCCCCGCGGTCCGCGTCGAAGTCGTCGACGGCGCGGGCCACAGCGTGCAGGGCGACCAACCGCTGGAGCTCGCGCGGATCATCGAGGACTTCATCAACGCGACATGACGACCATCCCGTGATAGGTCCGGCATTTCGCTCGAGCCGGTTTCCGTCACGTTCCGGCGGACTCGTCGCGAATGCCCACTTTGGTGAATGCGCGCCGGTCGTTGTCTCGGCCGGTCGGCGCAGGTAGACCGCACGCATCACGGACTTTGCCCCCGGACTCGTGCCGCGCGGCGTCGCTCCCGAGCGCCGCGCCACCTCGTGCGATTCGCGCGATTGCCGTGCTGTTCGCATTTGGGTCGCTGCTGACGCTCGTCGACGCGCTGCTGACCCGGCAGCTGCTCCGCGATCCCGGGATGACCGAACGGTGGGTGCCGGTGCGGATGCTGATGGACGGCCTGGGCGTCGACCTCGCGTTGGCGGTGTGCTCGATCGTGGCCGTCGCCGGACTGGCGGTCGTGGCCTGGGCTGCGGTGCGGGCTCGTCCTCCGCTCGCGGCCGTGTCGTTCGTGGTGTTGTGCATCGCCGTCGGTGCGCGTGTGTGCGGCTGCGCGAACAACTTCGGCGTGATGCTGCAGCTAGCTCCCGGTCGGTGCGGACCACGCCCGTGAGCGAGTCTGCCGCCGCGCTCGAAGCGCGGTACCGCAGCCGGAGCTTCTGGCTGGACACGCTGCCGGAGCCGCTCACGCCCCGCGCCCGCGCTCGACCGGGACATCGACGTCGACGTCGCGATCGTCGGTGCCGGCTACACGGGCTTGTGGACCGCGTACGAGCTCGCCCGCCGCGACCCGACGCTGCGGATCGCCGTGCTCGAGGCCGAGATCGCCGGGTTCGGCGCGTCGGGTCGCAATGGCGGTTGGTGCTCGGCGCTCTTCGCCGGGAGCCGGGCCGCGACCGCGAAGGCGCACGGTCGGGATGCGGCCGTCGCCCTGCAGCGCGCGCTGTTCGCCACGGTCGATGAAGTGGGTGCGGTCGCGGCCGCGGAAGGGATCGACGCCCACTTCCAGAAGGGCGGGACGCTCGAGCTCGCGACGGCACCGATCCACGTCGCCAAGCTGCAACACCAAGTTGCCGACGAACGGACATGGGGCTTCGAGGAAGCCGATGTGGCGTGGCTCGGACCGGACGAAGCCGCCCGACGCGGCTCAACGTCGAGGGCGGTTGCGGGGCGATCTTCACGCCGCACTGCGCCCGCGTGCATCCGGCCCGCCTGGCTCGGGGTCTGGCCGACGCGGCCGAGCGCCGCGGCGTCGCGATCTACGAGCAGACGCGGGTCCAGGAGATCTCTCCCGCGGCGGGTCGACACTGCCGGCGGCCGGGTGAAGGCGGACGTCGTCGTGCGGGCGACGGAGGGCTACACCCCCCAGCTGCCCGGCCATCAGCGGACGCTCGCGCCGTTGTACTCGCTCATGATCGCGACCGAGCCACTTCCCGCGAGCTTCTGGGCGACGGTCGGCTGGGAGCAGCGCGAGACGTTCTCGGACGGTCGCCACCTCATCATCTACGGGCAGCGGACGGCGGACGACCGCATCGCGTTCGGTGGGCGGGGCGCGCCGTACCACTTCGGGAGTCGCGTCCGCGAGGGCTTCGACCGCGACCCGGCGACCTTCGCGGAGCTGCGCACCGTGCTGGAGTCAGCTCTTCCCCGCGCTCGACGGGCACGAAGATCACGCACCAGTGGGGCGGTCCGCTCGGCGTGCCCCGCGACTGGTACAGCTCGGTGGGCTTCGAGCAGACGACCGGTCTGGCCTGGGCCGGTGGCTACGTCGGCGACGGGGTCGGGACGAGCAACCTCGCCGGGCGCACGCTCGCGGACCTGATCCTCGGGCTCGACACCGACCTCACGGACCTGGCCTGGGTCGGGCACCGGTCGCCGCCGTGGGAGCCCGAGCCCCTGCGCTGGCTCGGGATCAACGCCGGTCTGCATCTCACCGCGGGACTGGATCGCACCGAAGCCGCGCACCGGCCGCCGCTCCCGCTGGCGCGAGCAGATCCTGGCCCGCTTCCTCGGCTAGCGGCGCGCCAGTTCGCTTCGGACCTACAGGTTCACGGTCGGACGGCCGCGCGCGTCGAAGCCGATGCGGGCGAAGTGCAGCAAGCGGCTGTTCGGGTACTTCACGAGCGGCTCGTGGTATGCGTGGTACGCGAGACGCCAGGTGCTCCCGTCGGTGAACAGCTCTCCCCCGCCCGGCCCGGCGATCCCCGGGCTGGACCTGATCACCGGGTTGGCCGAGTCGGCGGTGCACGGACCGAGCGGGCCGGAGCAGCGCGCCATCCCCTCGGCGTACGAGCTCCCGTTCCAGTCGTTGCCGGAGTAGAAGAGCCAGTACCCCGAGCCGGCGCGCATCATCGACGGCGCCTCGACGTTGCCCGCTTCCCATCGCTGCGACGGCGCCAGCACCACCGAGCCCGGGCCGGCGAACGCGAGTCCGTCGGGCGTCAGCGGCCGGCTCCAGATGCGGGCCGGGCGCTCGGTCTTGTAGAGCAGGTACGCGGCACCGTCGCTGTCCACGAACGGGCTCGGATCGATCGCACCGGTGGCGCCGCACTCGAGCGGTCCCGTGGTGCTGTCGACGAACGGACCCGTGGGCGCCGCGCTGGTCGCGACCGTGAGGCACTGGCGACCGGTGAAGGCTTCGCGCACCGTGTAGTAGAGGACGGTTCCCGCGGGCCGGACCAGCGCGGCCGGCGCCCAGACGGAGCCCGGGGTAGCCCACGCCGGGAGCCCGGCGAGCGCGTTGCCGGCGAAGTCCCAGGTGGAGAGATCCCCGCTGCGGGCGGACTGGATCGAGCCTCCCGCGGCGTTGGTGGCGAACGCGATGTACTGCCCGCCCGCGTGCAGCACGTAGGGATCCGCGAAGTCGTACGGGAGCACCGGCAGCGGGTCGCCGGGCTTGGTCAACGCGCTCTGGCACGCCGGCGCGGCGGCGCGGAGGAACGCCGTGGCCCCGGCGGTGTCGTTCACCCGCGTCCGGTCGAGGGCTCGCCGCACCCCGTCGAGACACTGCTGCACCGCGGTTCGGCGGTTGGTCTGCACCGCGAGCGTGAGCTGCGCGTTCGCCAACGCCACCTGCGCCGCGGCGAGATCGGCCTGCGTGGTCGCGGCGTCGAGGTTGCCCGCGTCGAGCTCCTCGGCCAGCCGCTTCGCGTTGACGTAGGCCGCGCGTAGCGCCTGGTTCTGCGCGGTCGTGCCGCGTCGCGTGATCTGCAAGCTGCGGAGCAGCGTGCGCTCGTTCCGTTCGGCCCGGTCGAGACGTCGTTGCTCGCTGCTGCCCGAGAAGAAACCGATCACGAGAACGACGACGAGCAGTACCGCGCCCGTGCCGAGCGTCCAGTGCTTGCGGGTAGCGGTCATCAGAAGCCCGCCCGCCGGCACGGACCCTCGACCTTTTGCAGGCTGTCGATCGAGTGCCGGTCGCCGACCGACAGCTGGTTGAGCGCCTGCGAGACGCCGGTGAGGCAAGCACTGAGATCGTTCGCCTGGCTGCCGGAGACGAACGCACCGATGGCCGACGCGGTGGTGTCCGCCCGGGCCTGATCGAGGTTGGCGTGGAGCAGCAGGGCGACGGCTCGGCACGCGATCGCGTTCCGTCCGCACCTTGGTGTTGTCGTCGTCGGCCTTGATCCGCGTCGCCGTTGCCGAGCGCAACAGGGCGACGGCTTGGCGTGTCGTCAACGTCAGCGTCTGCACGGTGTGCTCCGTGGACCGGCGGTCCGAGCGGAGCAGCACGTAGCGCAGCCCGACGGTCGCGAGCGCGACGATGCACAGGACGGCGACGATCACCGGCACCGCGCGCTCCCTGCCGATCGAGCGAAACATCTTCAGCTGCCTGGTACCTCCGGCGCGTCGAACACGCGTGCGTACTCCCGGACGGAGCGGGGCGGCTCCACCCCGGATTGGACGTGTTGATCGGGCTCCGGGGTTCCCGGGACCGTCCGCAAGGGGATCACGCCCGCCCAGTGCGACAGGGCCAGGTCCTCGGGCTCGTCGCCCGGGGGGCCGCTGCTCACCTTCGCCGACGCTTCCTCCAGGTCGGCTGCGACCACCATCGTCTGGCGCAGCTCCCGCTCGTTCGGCGGGCGGACGTTGTCCCAGTGCCCGGGCACGAAGTGGTCCATGATCGCCCGGAAGGCCGCCATCCGCTCGGCGTCGTCCGTGACCAACCGGGCCGCGCCCTGGATCACCACGGCTCGGTAGTTCATCGACATGTTGAAGGCGGAGCGGGCGAGCACGATCCCGTCGATGACCGTGACCGTCACGCACATGGGATCGCCGGAACGGAGGTTGCGCATCATCCGGCTCGCCACGGAGCCGTGGAGGTACACCGTGTCGTCGATGCGCGCGTACGCCATCGGGATCACCACCGGCGCGCCCTCGTGGCTGATCCCGACGTGCGCCACCAGGCCGGCGTCCAGGATCTGGGCCACGACCGCCTGCTCGTAGACGGCGAGCTCGGGGATCCGGCGGACGGTGCTGCGGGGGGTCGGAGACATCGGAGAAGTCTCGCAGGGCACGACCCGCGTTGAAGTGCAGGCCCCGGTTCTGCCGATAGCGACCTATCGGCGGAAAACCCCCGGAAGTGTCAATGCCTCACGACGACCTGGACGCACGAGCGGCATGGCTGCGATCGACCGGTCGCGCGCCGTGCCCGATGCGACCCCGTCCACCCGTCACCGGGGGCGGCTGATGCAGGTCGCGCCGGCGTGGTCGGCGACGACGTTCGCGTGCATGGGCAGCACCGCGCGCCTCCTCGTCCTCGGCGGCCCGAGCAACCTGGCGGACCTCGCGCGCCGGCGACTCGTCGAGCTGGAAGCGCACTGGTCCCGGTTCCAGCCCGGCAGCGAGCTCTGCCGCGTGAATGCCGCCGGGGGCGCGCCGGTCGTCGTCTCGCGCGACACGTTCGCGGTCATCGAGCTCGCGGTGGCCGCGTGGCGCGCCACCGGTGGACGCTTCGATCCGACCGTGCTGGACGCGCTCGAGCGCGCCGGCTACGACCGGACGTTCGACGAATCTGACGCAGCCATCGTCCGTCGAGGAGCGGAGCGGCACCCCGGGTGCGACGGCGCGTCTCCGGGCTGCGCTGCGATCGAGCTCGATCCGCTCGTGCGGGCGGTTCGGCTGCCGATCGGCGTGCGACCTGGACCTCGGCGGGATCGGCAAGGGGTTCGCCGCCGACCTGGTCACCGCGGAGCTGCTCGCCGTCGGGGCCGAGGGCGTCTGCGTGAATCTGGGTGGCGACGTGCGCGTCAGCGGGACGGCCCCCCAGGCCCCCGGGTGGCAGGTCGATCTCGACCCCGACCTCACGGGTCCGGACGAGCCGATCCGCTCGTTCCGGCTCGCCGCCGGCGCGGTCGCGACCAGCACCCGGCTCCGGCGGAGCTGGCAGCGGGCCGGTACCCGCCACCACCACCTCATCGACCCGGCGACGAGCTCGTCGGCCTGGACCGGTCTGGCCACCGTCACCGTGCTGGCCGACGGCGCCGCGTGGGCCGAGATCCTGGCGAAGGCGGCGTTCGTGGCCGGTCCGGTCGACGGTGCTGCGCTCCTGCGCGCGCATCAGGTCACCGGGGTGCTGGTGCACGACGACGGTCGCGTCGACGAGCTCCCCGGCCTCGAGGCGTACCTCCTGGAGCCGGCACCCGTTCGGCGCGCCACGACGGACTGAATCCCGGGGCGGCTCTGTCGTGGCCGAGCTGGCAGGGCGGCCGCTGACTACGGGGTGAGCGGGACTCCGGCGGTCCGCTTGACCTCGTTGATGTCACGGGCCCGCATCAGGCGCCTGCTCGATCGTGATGGTGCCCGCCTTCACCAGGGCGCCGAGGTGCTCGTCCATCGTGTTCATCCCGAGCTTGCGCCCGGACTGCAGCATCGGGAGCACCTGGTGGATCTTGCCCTCACGGATGAGGTTGCGGATCGCCGGCGTGGCCACGAGCACCTCGGCCGCGACGACGCGGGCCGTGCCGTCCGCCGTCGGGACGAGCTGCTGGGTCACGATGCCCTGCAGGGTCGACGCGACCTGTACCCGCACCTGCTCCTGCTGCTCGGACGGGAACGCGTCGACGATCCGGTCGATCGTCTGTGCCGCATCCTGGGTGTGGAGCGTCGCGAACACGAGGTGACCGGTCTCGGCCGCGGTGACCGCGGTCGAGATCGTCTCGAGGTCCCGCATCTCGCCCACGAGGATCACGTCGGGGTCCTGGCGCAGCGCCTGGCGCAGCGCCGTGGCGAACGAATCGGTGTCGGTGCCGACGTCGCGCTGGCTGATCAACGCCCGCTTGGATTCGTGCACGAACTCGATCGGCTCCTCGATGGTGAGGATGTGACACGCCCGGTTCTGGTTCACGAGGTCGATGAGCGAGGCGAGCGTCGTGGACTTTCCCGAACCGGTCGGGCCGGTCACGAGCACGAGGCCCCGCGGCAGCTCGGTGAACTGGCGCACCGACTCCGGCATGCCGAGATCTTCGAACGGGACCACCCGGTACGGGATCGCTCGGAAGGACACCGCGACCGCGTTGCGCTTCAGGTAGATGTTCACGCGGTAGCGCGCGAGGCCGGGAAGGGTGTAGTTCGTGTCGAGCTCGTGGGTGGACTCGAACGTCTCCTGCTGGCGCTTGGTGATGATCGAGTACACGAGCTCGCGGATGCGCGAGCCGCTGAGCACGTCCGAACTCGGGCAGGCGCTGCAGCTCGCCGAGCACCCGCACGAGCGGCGGCTCACCGGCCGCGAGGTGCAGGTCGCTGCCGCCGAGCTCGGCCAGGCGCTCGAACATCTGGTGCAGCTCGGAGTCGATGCCCTGACCGACCAGCTGCTCGCTCTCGCTCCCGTCGGTCTCGTACTCGCTGGTCGATCGCGGCGAGCAGCTCCTGGCGCTCGGCCCCGGCGACGACGACCGTGAACCCGGTGTCCGCGTGGACGGCGGTCGTCACCTCGTCGAGCGCAGCGCGATCCGCGGGATCGGCGAACGCGACGACGACCCGGTCATCGTCGATCTCGACGCCGATCGCCGCGAACTTCCGCGCGAGGTTCTCCGGCACCAGCCGGGCCGCCTGGGTCTGGACCGGAGTGTCCGTCGAAGTCGACGAACCGCACGCCGGCCGCGGCGCAGAACGCGGCCGCCAGGTCCTTCGTGCCCGCCAGGCCCCGCTGGAGGATCACGGCCGGCAGCGGCAGGCTCATGCGGGCGGACTCGTCCATCGCGTCCTCGAGGACCTCTCGGGACACGACGTGGCGGTCGACCAGCGATTCGCCGAATTGGCGGGCCTGAGTCTTCTGCATGCGGTCGCGTTCTCCTCGTGCTCGTTCGGACTCTCGGACGTTTCTTCGGCACGTCCGAGAGCCCTCACAAGGTGAATCTGGCCCCGCCGACCGAACGCACGCGAACCGCGTGCAGATGCTCCTCGGCTGCGGGAGGGTGGTCACCCAGTGGTGGCGAGGTGCCCACCCTCCCGTGACCGAGCCGAGCCGGCGCTCCTAGATGTCGTGCGATGGAGACCAGGGCCCGCCAGACCAGGGCGCCGAGCAACCCACCGATCAGTGGGAAGACGATGAAGACCCACAGCTGCTCGAGGGCCCACCCACCCTGGAAGACCGCGGTGGCGATGCTGCGGGCCGGGTTCACCGACGTGTTGTCGATCGGGATCGTGATGAGGTGGACGAGCGTCAGCATCAGGCCGACGGTCAGCCCGGTGAAGCCGACGGTCATCGACCCACGGCTCGTGCTCGCGATCACGAAGACGAAGAACGCGGTGAAGACGATCTCGACGAGGATGACGACCCCGAGGTCGAATCCGCCGAGCACCGCGCCGCCGTTGGCCACGGCGCTCGGCGAGTGACTCCCCCATCCGTTGGAGGCGAAGCCGCTCGCTTCGGCGCTGAAACCGCTGATGCTGTTGGCGATGACGAAGATGATCCCGGCGCCGACGATGCCACCGATCACCTGGCCGAGGAAGTAGAAGGGCACGAGGGCGCCTTCGGTCTTCTTGATCGCCCAGAGTCCCAGCGTGACCGCCGGGTTGATGTGGCAACCCGAGATCGAGCCGATCGCGTACGCGGCACAGAGCAGGCTGAGCCCGAACGCGAGTGCCACACCGAGAACTCCGACGGTGCTCTTGGAGCCGGCAAACGTCCCGGTGGCCAGGATCGCCGTTCCCGGGCCACCGACCACGAGGATCATGGTGCCGATTCCCTCGGCGAGTGCGATTCGCGCGCGCTCGTTCATCGCAGGTCCTCCCCCACGTGTTGCGGATGTTTGGGGAGATGCTACGAAGCCGTCGCTCGACGCGCTCGGATGGTCGTGATCGCTTGCCACACCGCGCGGAGTCCGAGCGTCGCCAGCACGACGATCACGGGTTCCGCGATGGCGCGGAACCGCACGTTCCCGTAGCTGTAGACCGCGACGAGCACCGCGACGGCGAGTGGCGTGAGGAGCGGCCAGAGCGGTTCGGCACGCCGGCGATGCAACGCGACGGCGCCGACCACTGCAAACGGGACCAGCAGCCAGTATGCGACGAGCCCTGCTTTGCTCGCGTCGAGCGGTCGGCCCTCGGGCACTTCGAGCTGGGCGGTGCGCACCGGGTGGTAGAGGTCGAAGAGGCGGGCGACGCGGGCCGGCACCACCACGGTGGCGAGCCGGCCCGCGTGCGCTCCGGCGTAGTCGAGACCGCGGCGGCGCAGGATCGAGGCGTGGACCGACGGGTCCTCGAACGGGCTGTGCTTGCGGGAGCACTGCGTGGACCACCAACCGAGCAGGTCCGAGCCGTAGTACGTCTGCCGGCAGTTCGCGACCCCGAGCACGGTATCGGCGTTGGTCGAGAACGTGACGGGTCGCTCGAAGCCGGTGAGGTTGCGCCCGACCCACGGCGCCAGGAGCAGCCCGAAGACGAGCACGGTCACGCCGAGGAGCGCGAAGCGCCGGGCCCAGCTGAGGTCGGCCCGGCGGAGCAGGATCGGTGCGGCGAGCAGCGGGATCAGCAGCACGGTCTCCGGGCGGGTGAGCGCGGCGAGACCCAGGACCGCACCGAACGCCAGTGCCCGCCCCATCGTCGCGTTCGTCCGCAGCTGGTAGGCGAGCAGCAGTGCGACCGTGACGAGCAGGATTGCGAGACCTTCGGAGAACACATTCGCGTCGAGGATCCAGAGGTTCGGGTAGAGCGCGGCGATCAGCGCCGCGCCGAGACCTACCACCCGGCCGCCCGCTCCCGGTCCGCCGAGTCGGCGGCCGAGCAGGCCGACGGCGCCCACGGCCAGGGCGCCGAGCACGCAGGCGACCATGCGGTGCGCGGTCTCGCTGGTTCCGCCGAGCAGTGACGAAAGCGACAGCAGCAGCGGGAACAACGGCGGGTGCGTCGCGGCCGGGACGCTGCGGCCGGTGAGCACCCAGACGTAGGGGTCGGCGAAACCGTGGCCCTGGGCGAGCAGGTTCGCCTGCAGGTGGTAGTAGCGGGGATCGGTCAAGCCGGTGAACGCTCCGACCGACTGCGCGTACGCGGCCCGGATCAGGAAGGAGCCGAGTGCGATCGCGGCCAGCCACCACGCGAAACGGCGGTTCGCGTGGCGTTGCGAGCTGTCGCGGCGCGGCACCTCTACGGCCGTGGCCATCCCGTCCCTTCCCCCGAGCACCGGCCCGGGCAGGCTAATGCCGCCTCGATCCGCATCCGGTGCAGGCTACGTTCGGCCGGATGCCCACCGATCATGGAGACGTCGTCCGCCGGGAGTTCGCCCGCCAGGCCGAGACCTTCGTCGGTGAGGACTCGTTCTTTGCCAACCCGCTGCTCGCGGAGTGGATCATCGGGAACCTGGCTCCCCTCGACTCGGTGGACACCGTGCTCGAAGTCGCGTGCGGGGCGGCCCACCTCGGCGAGCGTCTCTCGACGCGGGTGCGACAGGTCGTCGGGCTCGATCTCACGCCCGAGATGCTCGGGACCGGACAGCGCCGGCTCGAAGAGCGTGGCGTCCGCAACGTCCTGCTGCAGCGGGGCGACGTCACGGACCTGCCGTTCGTGTCGGACTCGTTCGATCTCGTCGTCTGCCGCTTCGCGGTCCATCACTTCGACCGGCCCGATGCCGCGATCGCCGAGATGTCGCGCGTCTGCCGGCCAGGTGGGCGGGTCGGCATCGTCGACATGGTGGCGGACGCGTCGCGCAACGACGCCTTCAACGACATCGAACGACGACGCGACCCGTCACACGCCCGGTCGCTCACCATCGAGGAGCTGCACGGTCTGCTCGCGGCGGCGGGTACGACCATCGTGCACACCACGGACCGGGACCAGGTCATTCCCGCCGAACGCTGGCTGGTTCAGGCGCGTACTCCCGAGGACGTCGCCGCGGAGATCCGGGCCGAGCTGGCGGCGGAGCTCGATGGTGGGCCTCCGACCGGTCTGCGGGCCACCCTCGAGGACGACGAGCTGGCGTTCCTCCACGAGTGGCATCTCGTCGTCGCGGAGCGTGCCTGACCGACCCTCGTCGTGGGTGCCGAACCCTTTCTAGGCGGGGACCCAGGTGGCGTGGAAGCCGTACGGCACGCGCTGCGGGATCGCGATCCGCGCGACGGGGCCGGCCCGTACGTCCGACGCGTCGACGATCACCAGCTCGCTCGCGTTGCGGGTGTCGTCGTGCACGAACGTGAGCAGGTAGCCCGCGTCGTCTTCGCGTGAGCTGCCCTCGGGGACGAAGAGCCACTCCCCCGCATGCTGGGCGGGACCCGGTTCCCACTTCTCTACTCGGCCGGTGCGGTAGTCCCGCTTGATCAGGCCGCCGAACTCGGCCGTCTCCGGGTTGACCCGCGACTGCACGAAGTATCCGTAGCGGTGCTTGCGTCCGACTCGACGCGGGTCGCGGGACGGGAGCTCACCGGGATCGTCGGTCTCGATGATGTCGTCGGTGACCGTGTTCGTCGTCGTGTCGACGGTCCAGCGGCGCAGCGACAAGTCGCCCCCGAGGACTTCGCCCTGATCGAACATCGAGCTGAGGCGGCAGACGTCGAGCACGACGTCCGTGCCCTCCCGGTACGCGTTCACGCCGTGGAACACGTAGCACGGGTCGATCTCGGCCCATTGGATCGAGCTGCCCGGAGCATCGAGCGGCATGACCCCGATGCGCGCGCCGTACTCGGGCGCCCACCGGTATGGGAACACACCGGAGTTCGGGTCTTCGATCCACTTCGTCGCCGACGCGAGGTCGAAGAGCACCGGGAGCTCCCAGAACACCGCGTCGGTATCGGTGATCGTGAAGTCGTGCATCATCGTCGACGCGCGCACCGGGACCTCGGTGCTCGAGACGAGCCGCCCGTCCGCCTCGGCCACGTGGTACGTGAGATACGGCGGGACGAAGCCGTACCCGAAGAAGTGCAGCCGGCCGGTCTCGGGATCGATCTTCGGATGTGCGGTGAACGCGGTGCTGAGCTTCCCCCCGAAGTCATAGGGACCCGTCGTGCTCAGGTCCTTCGGCGAGAGCTCGTACGGGAGGCCGACTTCGCCGCTCGTGAGGAGTCGGTCGCCGTGCCAGATCGCCGAGACGTTCGACTGGTTCGACGCGCCACCCGGCGGGCCGTCGCCGAATCCGGTCTTGGTGTCGTAGAGCGCGGTGTGCACGTACCGGTTGCGATACGAGACGGCCTTCCCCTTCTCGAGCCGCACGCCGTGCACCATGCCGTCGCCGAAGAACCAGTGGGTCGAGTCGCCCGACTGCGGGTTGGAGCCGTTGCGGACGTACATGCCGGTGAGCGTGGCGGGGATCGCGCCGTGGACCACCTCGAGGTCGAACGCCTCGACCTCCTTGGTCACCGGGCCGAAATTCTGCTGCAGCCACCACTTCTTGGTGGGATCGAACGGCGCCGTGGCGCGCTTCGCCGCGGCGGCCGTCCGGCTCGCCGGGCCGGCGCTCGACGATCCGTCCGAGCAAGCCGCGAGCAGCGAGGCGAACGGCAGGGCGGCACCACCGAGCACCCCCCAACGCAACAGGTCGCGCCGACTGACCTGGTCCCTCACCCCGGTTCCCCCATCTCCTGTCCGGTCCGGGCGCAGTGTAGAGGCGGCGCGTCGGCCACTGACGGCAGGCCGGCCCGCGTGGGATCCTCGGTCATGGACCGAGACGAGCTCGTACGGGACTCGCTCCCCGTGAATCAGCCGTACAACGGGCTGGTCGCGCAGGCCTATGACGTCTGGCTCCCGCTCGACGGGCACTACTCCGATCGCGACCGCTACCGCGACCTGATCCGGACCGGCGACGGCCCGGCACTCGAGCTCGGATGCGGCAACGGTCGCTTGCTCGTCGGCTACCTCGCCGACGGGCTCGACGTCGAGGGCGTCGACTCGGCCGAAGACATGCTGGCGATCTGTCGAGGGCATGCGGAGACCGCCGGAACCCCGGCGACGCTCCATCACGCCGACTGGACCACGCTCGATCTCGGCCGGACGTACGCCACCGTCTACAACCCGGCCGGGTCGTTCTCGTTGATCGATGACGTGAACGACGCGCGGGCGGCGCTGCTCGCCTGGCGGGCGCCATGTCGCCACCGGTGGGCAGCTGGTGATCTCGATGTGGAGCCCGGCACCAGCACCGAAAGACCAGCGCGAGCAGCCGTGGACGTGGCACGTGCGGCGGAGCGCGACGCGAGCGACGGACGGGGTGACGTTCATGGTTCACCAGGCCGTGCACGCCGACTGGGCGGCGCAGGTGCAGCACACGCTCGACCGGCACGAGGTCTGGGACGCCGACGGGACCCTCCGCACGACCCTGCTCCGCCGGCATCGCCTGCGGTGGTGGCTGCCGGACCAGCTCGTCGGCGCGGTGCGTGACAGCGGCTTCGCCGAGGTCGAGGCCGTAGGCTCCGATCGTGACTTCGTCGTGTACGGACGCGCCGGTTGACCGTGCTCACTGAACCGCAACGCCGGCAGTACCGCGAGCACGGATGGCTCGCGCTCCCCGGCTTCGTCGACGCCGCCTGGCTCGCCCGGCTTCGGGGCGTCACCGCCGAGTTCGTCGAGAGCAGCCGCGCGCTGACCGAGTCGAACGTCATCTTCGACCTCGACGTCGGGCATTCCGCGGCGGAGCCCCGGTTGCGCCGGCTCAGCTCACCGACGGATCTCCACGAGACCTACTGGGAGTTCGCCTCGCAGTCGGCGATCGTCGACGTCGCGACCGATCTGCTCGGGCCCGACGTGAAGTTCCACCACTCGAAGCTCAACTTCAAGGCGCCGCGGGGCGGTGAAGAGGTGAAGTGGCACCAGGACATCCAGTTCTGGCCGCACACCAACTACGACCTGCTGACGATCGGGGTGTTCCTGGAGGACGTCGAACCAGGCATGGGCGAGGTGGGCTTCGTGTCCGGCAGCCACGACGGTCCGCTGTTCGACCTCTACGACGGCGACCGGTGGGTCGGTGCGCTCGCGGACGATGACGTGTCGCGCGCCCGGGTCGAGCGCGCCGAGTATCCGGTCGGTCCGGCCGGATCGATCACCGTCCACAACTGCCGCACGGTGCACGGGTCGGCCCCGAACGCATCCGAGCATCCGCGCCCGCTGTTGCTCCAGACCTACGCCGCGGCCGACGCGTTCTCCTACACCGATCTCGTGAAGCGATCGCCGCACGGTGAGGAGCTCATTCGAGGGATGCCGGCCCGGTGGGCACGCCACGACCCGCGACCGTGCCTGGTTCCGCCACTGGGGCCGTACCGGCCGATCTTCGCGGCGCAGCAACGAGAGGACTGACCGTGCGGACCGTCCGCGCGACCGTCGTCGTCTTCGGGACGTCGGCCGCAGTCCTCGTGCTCGAGATCATCGCCGGGCGCCTCATGGCGCCATACGTGGGCATCTCGCATCGAGACGTTCACGGGGATCATCGGCACGGTGCTCGCCGGGATCGCCGTCGGGGCCGCGCTCGGCGGACGCATCGCGGACCGGCGGGATCCGCGGCCGCTGATCGGACCGGCGCTCGTCATCGGCGGGGCACTGTCCTGGCTGGCACTGCCGATCGTCACTGCCTTCGGGCCGCGCGTGGGCAGCGGTCCGGGCGCGATCGTCATCCTGACGAGCCTCGCCTTCTTCTTTCCCGTCGCGGTGCTCAGTGCCGTCAGCCCGATGATCGCGAAGCTGCGGCTCGGGAGCTTGGAGGAGACGGGCTCGGTGGTGGGCGGCCTTTCCGCGGCGGGCACGGTCGGAGCGTTGGCCGGAACGTTCTTCACCGGATTCGTTCTCGTGGCCGCGATCCCGTCGAAGACGATCGTCGTGACCGTCGGATCGGTCCTCATCGCAGCCGGCGTCGTCGCCACCTGGGTGCTGCGTCGGCGCCCGCCGGTCGCAGCCATGGTCGTCCTCGCGATCGTCGTGGTCTGGACCGGCGCGAAGGTCTCGAACGCGACGCAACCGTGCGAGCACGAAACGGCCTACTTCTGCGTGCGGGTCGAGCGGGTTCCGGGACAACCGTCGGCGCGGAACCTCTACCTCGACCGCTTGCGCCACGCGTACGTCGACCTCGCCGACCCGACGAAGCTCGACGTCCGTTACGTGCGCCTCTTCGCCGACGTGGCTGAAGAGCTGCCCGCCGGTCCGCTCAACGTGCTGCACATCGGTGGGGGTGGCTTCAGCTTCCCGCGCTACCTCTCGGCCGTCCGCCCCGGGACCACGAACCGCGTGCTCGAGATCGACGGCGAGCTGGTCCAGATCGCGAAGGACGAGCTGGGACTGGTGGAGAGCAAGGGTCTGCGGGTCGACGTCGGCGACGCGCGGCTCGCGCTGGCGGACCTCCCGGACCATTCCTATGACCTCATCGTCGGAGACGCCTTCGCCGGCGAGTCGGTTCCGTGGCATCTGACCACCGCGGAAGTCGCGCACGAGATCTCGCGGTTGCTGAAACCCGGCGGCATCTACGTGATGAACGTGATCGACGGCGGTTCGAGCGGTTTCGCGCGGGCCGAGCTCGCCACCCTCGCGCGACCAGTTCGACCACGTGGCGGCGATCCTGCCCGCGGGCCCGATCCCGGAGCACTATCCCGTGAACCAGGTGCTGATCGCATCGCCGGCGTCCGATCCCCCGGTTCACGATCCCGCCCGTCGACGGTCGACGCATCGACGGCGCCCGGCTCGTGCGCTACATCGACGGCGCGCACCGGCTCACCGACGACTTCGCCCCGGTCGACCAGCTCGTGCTCTCGGCTTGACCTACGGTTCCGGCCCAGGACACGGTTCAGGAGGAGGCACTCGTGGACGGGATCGTCGACGCACTCGCGGCGCAGAACGCCGAGCTGGACGGCTACCTGCGCGACCGGAGTGAGGACGAAGCGCACCAGCCGTCGGCCTGTGAGGGGTGGACGGTCTCGGACGTGGTCCTGCACCTCGCCCAGACCAACGAGGTGGCGCAGGCCAGCGTCGAGCATCGCTTCTTCGAAGCCGCCGAGGAGTTCGCCGGCACGCGCAACGTGAACTTCACGAACGTCGACGAGTGGGCGGAGCTGAGCGTCGACGCCGAGCGCGACCACCCGTGGCCGAAGGTGTACGAGCGCTGGTCGCAATCCGCGACGAACCTCGAAGCGGCATTTCGCGCCGCTGATCCGAGCGCCCGCGTGCAGTGGGTCGCAGGTGAGATGGCGGCGCGCACGCTGGCCACGACGCGACTCGCCGAGACGTGGATCCACACCGGTGACGCCGCGTTCGGGTTCGGGATTGCTCCCGTGCCGAGCTGAGCGCCTGGTGCATGTCGCGCGGCTCGCGTGGCGAACCCTTCCCTATGCCTTCACCCGCGACGGCCGGGACCCGCCGGGACCCGTCGCGTTCGAGCTGGTCGGACCGGGTGGCGACCCGTGGCACTTCGGAACGGACGCGGGTGCGCCCACGACGATCCGCGGTCCGGGGGTCGACCTGTGCCTGGTCGCGTCGCGCCGGGTCGCGCCCGAAGACTCTGCGCTCGTCGGCGAGGGCCCGGACGCCGTCGCGGTCCTCGAGCTCGTTCGCACCTGGGCGTGACCGCGGAGCCGCGCATCGTCGACGGGCATCACCGGTCCGTTCGGTCGGACTGAACCGAGGCCGGTGCCGCACGGTGACGGACACTCCGGGTCGGCTGATCGTTGACGGCAACAACGTCATCGGTGCACGACCCGATGGCTGGTGGCGCGACCGAGCGGGCGCGACGAGGCGGCTGCTCGCCCGCGTCCAGTGCTACGCCGCGACGATCAGCGGCCCCGATCGAGCTGGTCTTCGACGTCGCACTGCCCGACGTTGCGGAAGGCGATCACGACGGGGTGACCGTCCGCTACGCGACGAGAAGCGGGCGCGATGCCGCGGACGATCGCATCCGGGAGCTGCTCGACGCGACCGCGCCGCCGAGCGACGCCGTATCCGTCGAGGTCGTCACCTCGGATCGCGCGCTCGCGGCGAGCGCCCGCGCGAGTGGAGCGTCGGTCGTGGGTGCGGGCACCTTCCTGACCCGAATGGAGCAAGCGGGTTGCTGAGCCGGCGCTAGCATCGCGGGCACCCATGCAGCTTCCAACGCTTGCTCCCTACGGGTGGAGCGACCGATGGGCCGCGCTGCTGGCCGATCATCCCGGGTGCGAACCCGCCCGGGTGGTGCGCCACGACGGCTCCGGTCTCCTGCTCGCGACCACGGACGGCATCGTCGCGGCTCCGCTCACGCGGCGGCTCGATCCCCCGCCGACCGTCGGTGACTGGATCGCGTGCGAGGACGACGAGCCGGTCGCGGTCCTCGAACGCGCGTCCCTCCTGACCCGGCGCGCCGGCGAGGGCGACACCAGCCAGGCGCTCGCGGCGAACGTCGACCTCGTGCTGCTGGTCTGCGGGCTCGACCGGCCGGTGCGGGCGGGCCGCCTGGCCCGGGCCGCGACGCTGGCCTGGGATGCGGGCGCGACGCCGATCGTCGTGCTCACCAAGGCGCTGCGCACGCTCGAGACGGAAGCCGCGGTGGAGGAGGTGCAGCGAGAGCTGACCGAGTCGAGCCCGACGCTCGAGGTGCGGGTGACCTCGGCCAAGGAAGGTCTCGGCCTCGAGCCGCTTGCGCGAGCTGGCCGCGGGCAAGACGGTGACGATGCTCGGCGAGTCCGGCGCCGGGAAGTCCAGCCTGCTCAACGCGCTGACCGGCGAGCAGAGCGCGGCCACCGGATCGGTGCGCACCGGTGACTCCAAGGGCCGCCACACCACGACGACCCGAGAGCTCTACGTCCTGCCGACCGGCGGCGTGCTGATCGACTCCCCCGGCATTCGTTCCGTCGGACTCTGGGTGGATCCGGATGCGGTCGACGCGACCTTCGACGACATCGACGAGCTCGGGGCCGGCTGCAAGTTCGCCGACTGCCGCCACGACACCGAGCCGTCGTGCGTGGTGCGCGATGCGGTGGAGGCGGGCACCCTGTCTGCCGCGCGGCTGGCGCAGTGGCAGGCGCTCCGGCGCGAAGTCGAGGCGGCCGCACTGCGAGCGTTGCCCCACGAGAAGCGCAAGCGGGAGAAGCAGTTCGCCCGCGTGACGAAGGACGCCCAGAAGCGCAAGGGCCGCTGACCCTCCGTCTGTGCCGTGAGGGGCCTCAGGGAACCCCGATGGCACAGACAGTGGGGGAAGCGGTGGCGTTACGCGCGGCGGCCGAGCTCCGCGAGCAGCTTCGTCTGCGCATCCGCGTCAGCGCCGACGTCGAGCGCGGGACCGAAGACACCGGGGCTGTGGAGCATCTCGCCGAACCCGGCGATCGACGCCTGCACCGCGAGACGTCCTCGTCGGCGATGCGCTCGTCCCCTCCGGTGGCGCGAGCCAGATCCCAGGCGTGCACGACGAGATCCATGTTGATGAACCGATCGACTGCGGCCTCGAACGTCGACTCGCCGCCGAACCCGGTGAACGTCTGCGCGGCGCGCTCGGGATCTTCGAGATCGGACTGGATGACGGCCGATGTGGCCCGCCAGGCCGTGCCGGGATCGTCGGCGACGGGTGGGCCACCAGCCGGCTCCCGGCCGACCAGCCCGAGGAACATCGACTGGCTGTCCACCACATGCTGGACGAGCTCGATCGCCGTCCACTCCTCGCACGGCGTCGGCGCCGACCACCGGTCGGGCGGCACCGCGTCGATGACGTCGGCGAAGTGGCCGGCGAGGCGGCGGTAGCGGTCGGCGATCTCGCTCATGTCGTGGATCTCCCTTAGGTCCCGGTGAGGCGCGCCACGATCGGCGCGAAGTCGCGGATCTTGTCGCCGGGGATCACGGTGTAGGAGTAGCCCCAGCGCTCCCGGCGATCCTGGAGGCGGTCGACGATCTCTGCTTCCGACCCGACGAGCGTGAGCGGCGAGCCCAGGACGTTCTCCGGCTCGGTCTCGAACACGCCACCCAGCATCTCGGCCATGCCGCGGCTGTCGTTCGTGACCTCGGCCACCGACAGCCAGGCGTTGATCTCGATGTCGTCCAGCCGGTCGCCCGCCGCCTCGCGCACCCAACCCGCCTTCTCGTCGATGTTCGACGGCAGCGCGTCCTGGGCGGCCGCCGTATCGATCTCCCCCGAGTGGACGGACGCATTGAGGCCGACGATGTCGGCAACTGCCGCGGCGAACCGCAACACGCGCCGGCCACCTCCACCGATGAGGATCGGAGGCCCACCCGGCCGGTGCGGCTTGGGGGTGCCGTCCAGATCGGTGATCTGGTAGTGCTCACCGGCGTACGTGACCGGCTCACCACCGAAGAGGGCCTTCAAGACCTGCGTGTGCTCGATCATGCGGTCGACGCGCACCTTCGGCGGATCCATCGGGATGCCCGAGCGCTCGTAGTCCAGCCGCTTCCAGCCGGCACCGAGCCCGACTTCGAGCCGCCCACCCGAGAGCAGGTCGATGGACGCGAGCTCGCGAGCCAGGACCGCCGGATGACGGAAGTCGGTGTCGAAGACGAGCGTGCCGACGTTGAGCGTCGTCGTCACCGCGGCGGCGGACGCGAGCGCAGTGATCGGCCCGATGCCTTCGTCGAAGTGATCGGGGGCGAACAACGTCGAGTAGCCGAGCGTCTCGACCTCCCGCACGGAGTCCGTCCACGTGCGTCCCTCGAACGCGCCCAGCATCTCGGCACCGAAACGGAACGGCTGCACCTTGGCCATGCCGGCTGTCTACCAGGCCGCCGCGGCACCCGTCCCGATCTCGTCAGCCGTTCGTGGAAATCCGCGTCGGGGTGACGAGCACGGCAGTCCGGCGCTCGGCGGCCATCACCCGGTCGTACTCGTCCCAATCGTCGTGGTCACCGCCGGCGTCGACGAAGATCGAGCGCAGAAGAGCCGGGAGGGATTCGGGCGCGAAGCCGGCGAGCGGGTCATCGGGACCGATCAGCGTGACCGAGCCTTCGATCGCCACCCATTCCCACCCGGCCCGCCACACGATGTTCGCGTAGGGACGGGCCCGAAGCAGCCGGAGCTTGAGCGCGTCGCCCCGGGCGACGAACCCGACGACCTCACCGTCGTCACGCGGATCCCCGGTGATGCCCGCGTTCACGAGCGACGTCTGGACGCTCCCGTCGGCCCTCGTGGTGCAGACCACCGCCAGTCCGTGCTCGGCGGCGACGAGCCGCCGGACGAGCGCCAGATCGAGCACCGATTCGCCTGCCATCGTCAGGTACCCCACTCTCGCCGATCGAGCCGGCTGAGCCGGCGGCCAACGGTCGTGCCGGATGGGCCGTGGCCTACGTCAGGACGCGGATGCCTGACTCTCGACGAAGCGGTCGTACCGGCTGACCTGTTCACAGTCCTCGTAGTCCTCGTGGGTCTGGATCTTGCCCCACTTCGCCCGCACCACCATGACGGCTCGGTTCGCGTAGACCTCATGCCCATCTTCGTCGACGATGCCGTCGTTGACGACCGCCGCGGCCCACGTGTTCCACGGCGGTCCGTTCACCAGGATGTGCTCGACCTCCATCTGGATTCCGTGCTCGACGTAGCGCGCCAGGAAGAGCTCGATCTCGGCCCGCCCGCGGTGCGTCGGCCGGGATCGGCGGCCGGTCTGCGGGCTCCGAACCTGGCGGGACCACGAGTTGTCGCCCGGGAACGCCAGGGTGGCGTCGGCCGCGTACATGGCGAGCGCCGGTCGGTAGTTGCCCGCATTGAGGGCCGCGATGTTGCGCTTGATCAGGTGCCGGACCGCCGCCTTGTACATCCGTCTCCGCCTTCGTCGGGTGGATTCGATCCGCAAATAAATAGATCGATCGATCTAGAGACTATCCTGGCACGCATGCCGAAGGTCAAGTCCGAGCCGGAACCTCAGGCCGCACCTCGGTCCCAGCCCGAGACCACCGCGAAAGCCAGAGCACGCGACACCAGAGCCCGGATCGTGGCGGCCGGCGTCGAGCTCTTCCGCCACCACGGATACGCGGGGACGGGCATGAAGGCGATCGTGGATGCCAGCGATGCACCGTACGGGTCGATCTACCACTACTTCCCCGGCGGCAAGGAGGAGCTCGGCGTCGCCGCGCTCGAAGCCGGCGGCGCGATCTACCGCGAGCTGGTGGAGCTGTTCTTCACCGAGGACGCGGATGTGGTGGAGGCGACCCGGGCGTTCTGCGCGGGCGCCGCCGAGGTCCTGGAGATGACGAATTACGAGGACGCGTGCCCGATCGCGACGATGGCCCTGGAGGTGTCGAGCGCGAGCGAGCCGATGCGCATCGCCGCGGCGACGGCGTTCGAGTCGTGGCTCACGGTCCTCGAGGCGCGCTTCGTCCGGGCGGGCATGCCGGCGGAGCAGGCCCGCAAGATCGCGGTGGAGCTGTTTTGTGCGATCGAAGGCGCGTTCGTGCTCGCCCGGGCGCAACGCAGCACCGAGGCGCTCGATGTCGTCGGGGATAGCGCGGCGGCGAAGGTGGCTGCTGCACTAGAACGCTGATGTGAACATCCGGCCGGAGACCGGCGAGGACGCAGCGGAGATCGCGAGCATCGTCGCGGCGGCGTTCGGCTCCCGGGCCGAAGCCGAGCTCGTCGATGCGATCCGCAGGTCCCCCGGCTTCGTCCCGAGCTCTCGCTCGTCGCGGAGGTCGACGGCGCGGTCATCGGCCACGTGATGGTCAGCGAGGTCGCGTTGGTCGACGGCCCCAGGGAGCGGCGAATCGCCAGCCTCTCGCCCCTCGCGGTGCGGCCCGATTTCCATGGTCGAGGCGTCGGATCGGCCCTCGCCGCGGTCACTGCCGCGGCCGACGCGAGGGGCGAGCCGCTCATCGTCCTCGAAGGTGATCCGGCGTTCTACGGCCGGTTGGGGTTCGAGCATTCAGTGGCCCACGGCATCCACATCACGTTGCCGTCGTGGGCGCCACCGAAGCCGCCCAGGTGATCCGCCTCGCGGCGTACGACCCGGCGATGCGCGGTCGGGTCGTCTACCCCGCCGCGTTCGCTCCCTTCCTCGAGCACTGACGCCAGACCCGATCCCGGTTGCCGGCAGTTCAGGAGGTGAGGCGAGCCACGAGGAAGCTGTTCCGGCCGCAGCGTCCCTTCGATGATCTTGCGGGCGGTCTCGCTGAGCAGCTGGTTCTGGTCGCGGGTGTAGCGCCGAATCAGGTCGAACGCCAGGTCGACGGAGATGTGGTTGTGCTCGGCGACGATGCCCTTCGCCTGCTCGATCGCGATCCGGGACTCGAGTGCGAATTCGAGCTGGGCGGAGACGTCCCGCGACTCGCGGACCACCCGCTCGTGGAGGACACCGATCGTGGCGATGTCCGCCATGGCCTGCGCGACCCGGAGATCGTCCTCGCTGAGCGCACCGGGAGTCGGACGAGAAGAGGTTCAGGGCGCCGATCACTTGGGAGCGCAACCGCATGGGTACGGCCGAGACCGCAGACGTACCCGCTGGTAGCGGCGTGCGGGGCGAAGCGCGGCCAGCGCGCCGCGGCGTCCTCGGGAGAGTCGCTGCGGACGGCCGCGGCGTCGCGGAACGCGTCGAAGCACGGACCTTCCTCGACTTGGAGCTCGAAGAACTCCACCAGGCGCATCTGCTCGCTCGAGCACGCCGCATGGCGCAGATTGCCGTCGCTGTCCACCAGCATGATGCCTGCCGCCGAGACGTCGAGGAGCTCCACGCCCCGTTCGGCGAGGGTATGCATGAAGTCGATGATGTCGTAGGTATCCACCAGGGTGTCGGCGAGATCGACGAAGGTCTCGACAAGCAGCTGCTCTCGAGTCATGACTGCCCTTCCAATCGAGCGGTGCTGAGATCATTGTACGGTTCGGCATTCGGTCCTTCAGTCGAAGCGCAGGGCGCGGCCGACGACGTCGGCGGCGACCTCGGTGATCGGGCGATCCTCCGCGAATGCGTACGCGCGGATCAACATCAGGGCTTCCTCCACGGTGACGTCGGCCTGTACCGACACCATTCCGGCCGCCTGGTTGACGACGGCTCGGTGCGCGTCGGCGTGCTCGAGCTGCCAGCGCGAGCGAACCCGGTCCGGCCACCGACTGCCACCCCATGACCGCGCGCCCGGCGACGTGGGCGACCAGCACCGCATCTTCCATCTGGTCCTCGGTCAGCGGGCCGATCTCGGCGTTGTACAGGTTCAGCGCCCCGATGCACACCGCCCCGACGAGCAGCGGAAATCCGAACACCGCCCGGACGCCGTTCGTCGAGTGCTCCCTCGCGGAACCCGGGCCAGCGCGCCGTTCCGAGCCTTTCCAGATCCGGGACCAGCACCGGCGCCTTGGTCGCGAAGGCATCGACACACGGACCCTCGCCCAGCGTGTACTGCACATCTTCCACGGTCTCGGTCTGCTTGTCGGAGAAGCAGACGGTTCCGAGTGTGCGTCCTCGCAAGATCAACACCACCCCCGCCCCGGTGACCTGCATCACCTTCGCGGACGCCACGCACAACGACGGCTGTGGGTCGCTCGCTGCCGTCGGCGGGCGCGAGCGCGGCCACGATCCGGGCGAGCCGCACCGGATCCAGTCCTCGCTCGCTCATCGCTGCACACCCTGACTTGGGACAACCCTCGGGAGTGCAGCCGATAACGGGGACTTGGTCGCCGTCCGCACCGCTGGGAAAGAACATCTTGAGGCTACACCTCTGACCCCGCGATCGATACCCATCGCGGGGAGAAGTGGCCGGAGAGCCGGAAGCCGCAGGAGAGCAACGACCGACGTCGCGGCGAGAGAAACGGAAGGTTGCTCGGTCAGCCGACGCGGCGGAGCGTGTTGTGATCGGTGTGGGCGAAGGGCTCGTCCATCTCGACCATCTTCAACATGGTCGTCTCGTTGTACGTCCACGAGTCGTCCTCGTTGATCGTGATCGTCACCTCGTAGCTCAACGTCGACGCGTTCTTCGGCGAGGTACTTGTTCTCGCCGATCGTGTACTGCGGGTGGTCGGGCGACGCGGCCAGCGTGAAGCTCTTCGCGTCGGCGGAGGCGGTGCCGCCGGCGAGCACGGTGATGCCGCGCGGCACGACGAATCCCCGCAGGACCTCACCGGTTGCGCCGTCCCAGAGCCAGTACCCCACCTCGGTGTGGAACGGGTTCTCCTCGTCGTTGCGCCACATCGCCGTCTTGTAGTCGAGCCCGTACAGGGACTGGCGGCCGTTGTCGACCGGTCCGAACGGCTTGAAGGTCACCCGCTCCAGGTACGGCGTGCCGAGCACCTTCTCGAGGGTGTGCGAGTAGGCGGTGTCGAGACCGCCCTCCGCCTCCCAGTCCCCGACCAGCGGCCCGAGCGGGCCCCATTCGTCTGCCATGCGGGCTGGTCCTTTCGGTGGTTCCGCGAGTGAAGATCGGGGTGAGCCTAGGCAAGCCCGAGCTGCTGGTGAAGGAGCTCGACGACCGGCCAGGCCCCAGACGTCGAGTTCGAGATCACGGTTGCCGTCATCGCACTCTCGGGGTCGTGCGCGCTGAGGAAGGACACGCCGGCATCGCAACCTTCCGAGATCACGACTGCGCTCGACGGATGCAGCCAGAACCCGAGTCCGTACCGCCTCGACTCATGGTCGGTCTGACTCCGCGGTCGCACCATCTCGGCCACCCAGCGCGGCAGGACGATCTGGCCCGGCGAAGAACGCGCGCCAGAATCTGCTGACGTCCGCCGACGGTCGTGTAGATGCCGCCGTCGCCGTTGCCGCGTATCGGAAGGTGGAACACGTTGGTCACGGTCGCGCCGTCGACCTCGAGGTAGCCGAGTGCCGCCCGCGCCGGCAGCGCGTCGGACCGAAGGAACTCGGTGTCCACGAGGCCCGCCGGGCTCGCACACCGACCGGATCACGAGGTCATGGAACCCGACCCCGCTGGCCCGCTCGGCGATCAACGCGAGGACCATGAAGCCGCCGTTGCAGTATGAGAACCGCTCGTCGGGCTCGAACTTCGTCTCGAAGCCGTCGAGGATCGGGAGGAATCCTTCGGTCGTCCAGAGCTCGTGGACCGGGACCTTGATCGCGTAGTCGCTGAGCTCGCCGTCCTCGTCCTCGTCGAGGTAATCGCCGATGCCCGATCGGTGCGAGAGCAGGTGCTCGACCGTGACGTCGTCGCGGATGAGCGGGAGGTCGGCTCCCAGCACCGACCGAGCCGTCGTGCTGAGGTCCAGGAGTCCCTGCTCGATGAGGTGCACGACCGCGAGCGCGGTGAAGCCCTTCGCTGCACTGGCGGTGGCGAACTGCGTGTCGATCGTGTTCGGGATGCTCGATGCGCTCGTGCGCGAAGCCGTACGCCTGCGCGAACTCGGTCTCCCCCGCCCGATCGACGCTCACCACGCCGGAGAACTCGGTCTCGCGCGCCAGCGCGTCGACCGGGTCGAGCCGGCTCACGACACGACCGGGCGCGAGCAGACCCGTGTCGACGTCGTAGATGAAACCCGCGACCGCGAGCGTGGACGGGAGCAGCGGCGCAGCTGCGGATCCGCTCGACGTCGTCGCGCAGGACGCGCGTCTGGTCGTCGATCGGGAGGAAGTCCCAGTCGCCCGCGTCAGTGGCAGTACGTCGCGCCGAGCGACTCCTGGAGCTCCGCATTGGTCGCGCCGGTCATGCGACAGCCCGTGTGCTGGACCACACCGACGCGGTTGACCCCGAGAAGATTGACCGCGAGCACGAGCGAGCGCAGCACGTCGTCGGTCACCCGGGCGCCGGCATTGCGCAGGATCTTGGCGTCGCCCGGCGCGAGACCGAGCATCTGCAGCGGTTCGATGCGCGAATCGATGCAGGTCACCACGGCGAGCCCCCGGGCCGCGGTCGGTGCGAGACCCGCGAGCCGGAAGCCGGAGCTGTACGCCTGGTTGGCGGAGAGGACGTCGTCGAACATCACTGCAGTCTGTCGGATTCTGGCGTCGCCGCGCGCATCGATGCTCAGATGGGCGGGACCGAGTGCCGGCGTGATCAGGGGGACGACATGACGCGGGTGCAGGACATCCCGAAAGCACACACGCCGCCCGGCGGGTACGGATCCGCACCTCCCCCGCCGATCCTCGCCGGCGCAACCGATCCGTTGATCGCGGGCGCGCCGGATCTGCGCGGCGAGTGGAAGGTCGTCGACCTCCCCGTGGGCGGCGATCCGGCCGCGGGCCGACCATCCCGTGTGGGCCCACACGGAGCGCATCGAGCAGGCCGGGGACCGGGTCGTCGTCACCGCGGGAGGCGTCGTGCACGACATGGTGGTCGATGGCACCCACGAGCACGGCGTGAACGACGTCGCCGCCGTCGACTTCACGACGCCGATCGTCGTCGCCGCGACGTTCGAGGACTCGGTGCTCGTGTTGCGCCCGCGCGACCTCCCCGGCATCGAGGTCCGGCGCTGGCGCGACGGCGACCAGCTCGTGTGGGACTACGCCGGGGCCTTCGTCGCCCGCCTGGAGCGGATCGACCCCGGCTCCGGTCCTGACCCGCCTCCGTCCTCACACTCCACGCCGCGCGAGAGTGAAGCGGCGCGACGAACGGTTGCCGATCGGCCGGCGGAGGTAGCAGGCTGCGCCCGGCGGACGGTTCGCGGATCGGGACCGCCGGCCTTCTCACCAGGATTCTTCGAGCACGGGGGGACATCACCATGGAGACGACGCGGAAGCCGAAGCGCACCCGCTGGATCGCGTTCGGGCTGGTCGTGGGGCTCGCAGCCACCTGGGGTGGCCTCGAAGTCGCGGGGAGCTCACCGTCGAGCATCACCACGTGCACCCGCAAGAACGGGACGATCAAGGTGCAGGCGCTTCCGTGCACCGGCAAGAACACACCCGATACCTGGGACAACCGCACCATCACGACCGCGCTGCGCGGCCAGGTCAACACCCTCACGACGCAGATCAACCGGGCGTGCGTGGACCTGGCCGTCGTCGGCGCGAACGGCAGCTCGGTGTTCCCGAACTGGCCGGACGCAGTCGCCGCGCACACCACCAACACCGCGGGCTTCCTCTACCGGCACCCCGAGTGCACGGGCCATCTCACCCTCCACTGACAGCTCGGCGGTTCCCGGCGTCCGACGTGAGCTCGTGATCTCGCGCGCTTCGTAACATCGCTCGATGCCCCCCGACGCTTCCGCAACGCGAGACAAGCTGCTCGATGCAGCAACGCGCGCGTTCGCGGAGCACGGGGTCTACAACGCGTCCCTGATCGAGATCACGCGCCAAGCCGGGCAACGCAACCGCTCCGCGCTCAACTACCACTTCGGGTCGCGCGAGCGGCGTGTTGTGCGCGGTGCTCGAACGCCACGTCGAGTTCCTGGCCCGACGCGAGGGCGAGCTGCTCGCGATCGCCACCCGCTCCCCCGCTGATGATCTCGAACCGGTGCTCGAAGCGATCGTGCGGCCCGCAGCGGAGCTGGCGGAGAGCGGCTGGCGCGGCCGTTGCTACCTGCTGATCGTCGCCGAGCTCGCGGGTGAAGATCCGGAGTCGCTCAGCCCGGAGCTCGCCTCGGCGCTGGACCGCACCGGTGGGTACGACGTCTACGCGTTGCTCGCGACGCGGGTAGCCGAGCCTGAGCGACGCGGTGCGCGTCGAGCGCTTCTCGCTGATCACGACCTTCATCCTGCGATCCGTGGCGGACCGCGCTCGCTCGCTCGGCCAGCCAGGGGCGCAAGGGCCGTCCGCAGCTCGAGTACGAGACGTTCGTCCGCAACCTCGTGCGAATGGCCGCCGCGGCGATGTCCGCGCCCACGGATCCTTGACCTAAGCAGGGCTCTTTACTATCTTCGCCGCGTTCGCACATCGGTCGAGCGCGCTCGGAGGGCATGCGATGAAAGCGCTTCGAGTCACGGCGCACGGCGAGCCGACGGAGGCGCTCGAGATCGCCGACATCCCGGTTCCCGAGCCGGGGCCCGGTGAGGTGCGCGTCGCGGTGGCCGCCGCGTCACTGAACTTCGGTGACATCGCGCGGTGTCGCGGGACGGTCGCCAGCGTGATGGGTCAGATCCCGTTCACGCTCGGCATGGACGTCTGTGGCGTGGTGGACGCCGCCGGCGACGGCGCGGAGCCCTGGATCGGTCGTCGCGTCGTCGCGATGACGAACATGTCCTTCGGTGGCATCGCCGAATATGCGTTGGCTGCGCAGACGGGTGTGTTCGATGCCCCGCCCGAGCTCGACGACGTCGAAGCCGCCGCGTTCACCCTGCCGTTCCACACCGGCTTCCTTGCCCTGCATACCCGGGCCCATCTGCAGCCCGGCGAGACGCTGCTGGTCGTCGGCGGCGCGAGCGCGGTCGGGACCGCGGTCATCCAGCTCGGGGTCGCGGCCGGCGCGCGTGTGATCGCGATCGCGGGCGGCCCGGAGAAGGGTCGACTGTGCGAGGGGCTGGGAGCCACGGCGATCGACCACACGAGCGAAGACATCGTTCGACCGGGTGATGGACCTCACGGACGGGAAGGGCGCCGAGGTCGTGGTCGACCTCGTCGGTGGCGACGGCACCGAGACCATCTGGACCTGTGTCGCCCGGGAGGGGCGCTACGTTCCGGTCGGCTACAACGACGACCCGGAGTCGGGCAACACCGGACGGCCGTTGCGCAAGGTGTCGATGGGCAATTTCTCCGTGCTCGGCGTGATGCTCGGCTACACCGAGATGCCGATCGAGCTCCGCCGCTTCGGGATCAACACCTTCCCGCCCGAGATCGGGCGGGCGGTGCATGCGGCGCTGCTCGAGCTGGTCGCAGCCGGATCCGTGCGCCCCACCATCGGGCGGCGCATCACCATGGAAGCGGTCGCCGCCGCGCTCGAGGACCACGCCAACCGGCGGACCAGTGGCCGGACCGTCGTCACGCTGACCACCTGAGCCGCTTCCCTGCCGATGAGTGGACCTGACGCAGACGAGCTGATCGACGCCGGCGCGCCGGGAGACCGGACTCGAGGACTTCGGCGCCGGAGACTTCCGCGAGGGCCTCGGAATCCTCTGCGCCTCGATCCGTGCCGACGCCGACCTCAACGAGCTCGGTGGGTTCGCGATCCGCGACACGCTCCTGGCCGCGCTGCGAACGCGGTTGGCGGTCATGGACTGGTCTCAGCGGCACCCGGAGGTCTCGGGCGAGGCGATCGTCGCGCCGATCGTCGTGATCGGCATGTTCCGGGCCGGCACGACCTTCCTCGGTCAGCTGCTCGACCAGGATCCGGCCAACCGATCGCTGCTGCGTTGGGAATCATCCGATCCGGTGCCCCCGTCGACACCCGGGAACCACCGCAGTGGACCACGCGTCGAAGCAGCCCAGGCCGGCGCGGACATGCTCGAAGCGCTGAACCCGCGCATGCGGGCGATCCACCACGAGGACGCCGACGGTCCGACGGAGTGCATCGCGGTGATGAGCCAGGACTTCAAGAGCATGTCGTGGGAGGCGATTGCGAACGTGCCCGAGTACGGCCGGTGGTTGCGCGCGGTGGACCAGCGGTCGGCCTACGAGTACCACCGGCAGGTGCTGCAGATCCTCCAGAGTGGTGGTGTCGCGCGGGCGCTGGACGCTCAAGAGCCCGCACCATGCGATCGCGCTCGATGCGTTGACGGCGGTCTACCCGGATGCCGCGGCTCGTGCTCATCCACCGGGACCCGGTCGTCCTGTGCGCCTCCGTGTGCAGCCTGATCAGCACGCTGTCCGGCACGTTCACGGACGCGGACCACACGGACGTACATCACGGAGCACTGGACCGCGACGCTCGAGGAGTCGGTCCGGCGCATCGATGCGTTTCGGGACGCTCACCCCGAGCACCCGATCGTCGACGTCCAGTACGCGGACCTGATCCGTGATCCCGTCGCGACGGTGCGGCGACGTGTACACGGGCTGTCGACACCGAGCTCAGCGCGACCGCCGCCGCGGCGATCGCCGGCTACGTGGCCGCGCACCCGAAGGGCGCGCTCGGGTCGCACCGCTACGACGTCACGGAGCTCGGACTCGATCCGGCCGCACTCCGGGAACGCTTCGCCGGGTACGTGCGGCGGTACGACGTGCCGGTCGGAGACGTCCGCCGGCTAAGCGACGATCGATCCCCCGAGATACGCCCGGTCGAGCGCCGGGCCGATCTCCGCCGGGGGTCCGACCAGCTCGATCCGGCCGTGCAACATGATGGCGGCGACGTCGGCGACGCCGAGCACCTCGTGCGCGAACTGCTCGACCACCAGGATCGAGACCCCGTCGGCCGCGATGCGCTTCACCAGCTCGTACAGCTCCTCGACGATCAGCGGCGCGAGGCCCATCGAGAGCTCGTCGAGCAGCAGCACCCGCGGTTCCGAGGTCAGCGCCCGGGCCATGGCGAGCATCTGCTGCTCGCCGCCGGACAACGTCCCGGCGATCTGCTTGCGCCGCTCGGCCAGACGAGGAAACCGTTCGAACGACCGCTCGAGCACGGTGGCGAACGGCACCCCGGTGTACGTGGCCATGCGGAGGTTCTCGGTCACCGTGAGGTTCGGGAACACGCCGCGGCCTTCGGGTACGAGGCACACGCCGTCGCGCGCGAGCTGATCGGGCGCGGTGCCGATCACGTCGCGGCCGTGGATCTCGACGGCCCCCTGCGTCGGTCGGACCTGGCCGCTGGCGATCTTGAGCGTCGTGGACTTCCCCGCACCGTTCGGACCCAGCAGCGCGAACACCTGTCCCGCCGGCACGACGAGGTCGAGGCCGTGGATCACCTCGATGTTCCCGTAGCCGGCGCGCACGTCCTGGAGCGATACCGCCGGCGGGAGTCGCGTCGCTGACGGTGACGACCTTCGGGAGCTCGAGCTCATGGAGGACGGTGTCGAGTGCAGGCGCGGTCTCGGCGACGGCCTGCTCGCGGTCGTCGCCGAGGTACGCGGCGCGCACGGCGGGGCTCGCCTGCACCTCGGTCGGCGACCCGGCGGTGATGATCTTGCCGAAATCGAGCACGTGGATGTTCTCGCATGCTCCCATGACGAAGCTCATGTCGTGCTCCACGAGCAGGACCGCCAAGCCGTCCGCCGCGAGCTCCCGCAACAGCTCGCTCAGCGCCGCGGTCTCGGACGCGTCGAGGCCGGACGACGGCTCGTCGAGCAGGAGCACGCGTGGCTTGCTCGCCAGCGCCCGCGCCACCTCCACCAACCGGGCCGTACCCGTCGGGAGAGAGTCGACGCGCTCGCCGGCGACGTCCTGGAGCCCCACCCGCGCGATGAGCTCATCGGCCAGCGCGCCCGGGTCGAACTTCTCGCGGGACCAGGCCCGTCGCATCTCGGCCGCGACGAGGACGTTGTCGCGGGCACTCAAGGTGTCGAAGGTCTCGAGCCGCTGGAAGGTCCGCCCGATGCCGAGGCGCGCCCGTTGGTGGGGCTTGCTCTGCGTGATGTCCTCACCGTCGATGAGCACGCGGCCCAGCGTCGGCGCCTGGAGCCCGGTGATCACGTTGAACAACGTCGTCTTGCCCGCGCCGTTCGGGCCGATCAACCCGGTGACGTGGCCGACCCGCACGTCGATCGACACGTCGTCGAGCACCTGGAGCCCGCCGAAGCGCACCGCGACACCACGCACGTCGAGGAGCGGGGTCCCGGCCACGGGGGCGACGCGCGCAGTCGTGAGGGGCGTGGGCGTCGGCGTGGCCACTGCCACCGGGACCGGTTCCCCCGTGGGCTCCGCGGCGGCGGGAGCCGCCTCGGTGGGATTGCGCCGCTCGTGCCAGCGGGCACTGATGTCCGTCACCAACCCCTCGGGGTTCCGACCGATGCCGATGCCGGCCAGACCCGGGCCGAGCTTCGTCTCGAGGTCCACGACGTCCACGCCGGCGAGCGTCAGCCCGTTGGGGAAGATGATCGTGATCCAGGTGAAGACCTGGAGCAGGATGCCGCCGACGAGCGCGCCGGAGACGATCGACGCGCCCCCGACCACCAGCAGCAGGAGGAACGGCAGCCCGTTGAGCATCTGGAAGTCGAGCGTGCTCGCGGTGCCCCGGGCCACGCCCAGCAGCGCCCCCGCGAAGCCGGCGATCGCCGCCGACAGCATGAAGACCATGAGCTTGGTGCGCGAGAGGTTCACGCCGAGGGTGGCGCACGCCGCCGGGCTGTCGCGCATCGCGACCAGCCGCCGCCCGAAGGAGCCATGGCGCATGGCGACGATCAGCATGCCGACGACCCCGAACAGGAACGTGGCGAGGAGCAGGAAGCCGGTGTCTCGCGGGAAGTCGATGCCGAGGACGGTGAACGGCGCGCTGATGTCGGCGCCGAAGATCTTGAGGTCCGCGATGTTCCGGCCCTGGCCACCGAACACCTCGGGCTGGTCGAAGAAGACGAACTCCGCCATGCGGGCGAACGACATGGTGGCCAAGCGCGAGATAGAGCCCGCGTAATCGCAGGGCGGGCAGGGCCATGAGCACGCCGAACGGGACCGCGACCGCCGCGCCCACGAGCAGCAGCAGCGGATTCCCCGGGGACAACAGCTTCAACCCGAACAGCTCACCCCCGGCGGTGGAGAACTCGAAGGTGGCCCACGCGCCGATGCCGACGAACGTGATCTGCGCCAGCGAGATCTGGCCCGACCATCCGGTGAGCGGGACGAGCGACACCATGATCAGCGCGGTCACGATGGCAATCGTGAGCCGGCGCACATTCGGCCGGTCGAGCGCGCCGGAGACCGCGAGGACGGCGACGAACACGATCGCGAACCCGAACAACGCGCGCTTCCAGCTGATGAGGCGCGGGCTCTTCAATGCGAACGAGCGCCGCCCCTCGATCCGGTCCTGCGGGAGGAACAGCAGGGCGAGGAACAGGATGATCGTGGGGATCGCGGGCGTGGCCGTGGCCCACCGGCCCGACCAGGTCAGGAAGTTCTGCTGGAAGGAGATCGAGAGGCCGATGATCAGACCTCCGACGTAGGTCATCGGGAGGCTCTTGAGCCGCCCGATGATCGCGGCCGCGAACGCGTCGACGATGAGCAGCGTCAACGTCTCGATGCTCAGCGTGCTGAGCTCCTCGGCGAGGAAGATGCCGGCGATCGCGGCCATCGAGGCACCGAGGGCCCACGAGGTCGCGGAGACCCGGCCGGGGCGGACCCCGTTGAGCCCGGCCAGATCCCGGTTGTCCACGACCGCTCGCATCGCGACGCCGATCCGGGTGCGGTACAGCACGAAGCGGAGTCCGATGGCGATCGCGATGCCCGCGACGATCGTGATCAGCCGGTAGTACGGCATGAAGGTCTGGCCGATGTTGAAGCCCTCGGAACCGAAGAAGGTGCCGATCGCGTGCGGCTCGCCCGGGTTCCAGATGAAGGCGGCCAACCCGATGAGGGCGAGCATGAGGCCGATGGTGACGACGAGCTGGGCCACGAGCGGCGCCGCGGCGAGCCGGCGCATCAGGAGCCGTTCGATCCCCGCCCCGAACAGCGGTGCGGCGATGACGACGGTCACCGCCAACGCGAGGAGCGTCTGGAGCCCGAGGTTGACCTTCAGCTCCCAGTAGACGAACGCCATGAACATCCCGATGGCGCCCTGGGCGAAGTTGAAGATGCCCGAGGTCGTGTACGTGACGACCAGACCGCTCGCGGCCACGGCGTAGATCGACCCGACCGTGATCCCGACGATCAGGAAGAAGAGGACGGAGTCGAAGGTGACGGCGCGGCCGGACCAGGACGCTTGGATGATGAAGCCGACGAACAGCGCGACGCCAAGCCCGGCGAGCACCGTCGAACGGCGCGAGCGGTCGATCATGGAGCTACTTGAGCAGGTTCAGCTTGACCGTCGCCCGGTTCTTGGCCTTGCAGTTGAAGGTCCCCTTCTTGGATGGCGTCACGCGAACGAACTTGCCGTTCTTGACCTGCGTGAGCACGTAGCAGGGCGTGACCAAGCGCTTCGCGATGTTCGTGGTGCCGATCATGCCACCCGCATTGAAGGACGTGATCTTGTTGAGCTCGGTGAAGAGGGCGGAACGGGTCAGCGCGTTCACGCCACCGGCCTTCACGATCGTCTTGACGGCCTGGTTGATGAGGAGCCCGGAGGCGTAGGCCTGGATGCCGAAGCCGGTGACCTTCTTCTTCCCGGTGTACTTGATGAAGTTGGAGAGGGTCTTGTTGTACTTGGCCTCTTCGAACGGGAGGAAGAGCGTCGAGACGTACTGGCCCTCCACGTCCGCGCCACCCTGCTTGAGCAGCTGCTTGTCGTAGCACTGCAGCGTGCAGTCCCAGATGAACTTCGAGCCGGCGGCCCCGACACCCTGGAGCTTGGCCTCCCGGCGCATCAGCACGGTCGAGTTGAACGTGCCGCCGTTCTGGGCGTAGTTCGACGAGTTGTCCTTCAGCTGCTGGACCACCGGCGTGTACCCGCTCTGGGTCGCGGTGGCGGACATCGGCGTGGTGAAGTCGGCCTTGATGCCGGCTCCGGCGTGCTGCATCTCGGTCATCGAGCCGAGGTTGGCGTTCTCGGCGGATTTCAGGTCACCCGAGGTGATGTAGCCGCCGTGGAGCTTCTTGCCGAACTTCTTCTGGTAGTAGAACGCGCGCCCGGCGTTGCCCTGGTACGTCTGCGGGTGCTTGTCCTTCGTCGAGCAGATGAGCGACGGCGGGTTCACCGCGAAGGTCGTGGGCGAGCACTGCTGCACCACCTCGGTCGAGACGACCGCGAGGTCCGGGATCCCGGTCGCGGCGCCGGCCTTGTCCGCGCAGGCCTCGATGTCGTCGACCTTGTTCAGGAAGATGGCCGAGGTCCCGACGAGTGCGAAGTCCTCGGCGCACGCCTTGATGACGGCGTTGCGAGCCTCGTCACCGCTCAGCTTGGAGTCGATGAAGTCGATGGCCACCTTGCGCCCGGCGAGCCCGCCCTTGGCGTTGGTGTACTTGGCCCAGCCCTTCACTCCGTCGACGGAGCCCTGGAAGATCCCCGGCGCCAGCGAGTTGTCGACGTCCGCGACGACCGCGAAGCGGATCGTCGAGGGCGTGACCCCGACCTCGGATGCCGTGGGCTTCTCGCCGGACGCTGCGGTCGCGGTGGACGCGGTGGCAGCCATGGCGCAGGCGATCGTGGCGACGAGCGCCACCAGACGTACGTGCTTCACCGAGTTCCCCCCGAAGATTCCCGTGAACGTGACCCTTGATCATGCCGTGTGACAGCCCGTCGAGTCTTACCGCCCCCGCCGCGGGTTTCAAGCACCGCTACTTACTACGCGGTCACTTCGGAGGCGATCGGGGCGCAGATGGGACCTGCAGCGCGCTGCCCGCATGCCTCAGGCTTCCGCGGCGACCGTCTTCACGTGATCGAGGCGGGTCGTCCAGGTCCTGCGCGGCCTGCTCGTCGTTCGCCATCTCGGCGTCGAGGTCCGACTCGGCGAACTGCATGACGCCCATGTCGCGGAAGGCGCCCTGGATCCGGGGCCCCCAGAGCCCGATGTCCTTCAGGATCGGCACGATGCGCATGAAGAGGTAGCCGCGGAACTCCTTCATGATGTCGCTGTGCTCGACGTACTCCGCCGCTTCCTGCGGGAGCCCGACGCGCGCCCACACCTCTTCGCCGAGGAAGCGGTCGCGCATCAGGTAGCACGCTTCGACGCAGAACTCCTCGCGCTCGTCCCGCTCGGCCTCGGTGAGCTGCGGGTAGTAGTCACGGAGCGCGAGCCGGCCGAACATGACGTGGCGGGCTTCGTCCTGCATCACGTACGCATTGAGGGCCTTCCCGAGCGGTTCGGTCGCCATGTTGCGGATCAAGCCGAAGGCCGCGAGCGCCAGGCCTTCGATGATCACCTGCATGCCGAGGTACGTCATGTCCCAGCGGGCGTCCGCGACGACGTCCTCGAGCAGGCTCCCGAGGTGGCGGTTCAACGGGTAGACCAGCTGCAGCTTCTCGTGGAGGTACCGGCTGTACACCTCGACGTGGCGAGCTTCGTCGATGACCTGGGTCGCGGCGTAGAACTTGCTGTCGATGTCCGGGACCGTCTGCACGATCTTGGCGGTGCAGATCAGTGCACCCTGCTCACCGTGCATGAACTGGCTGAACCGCCAGGACTCCCAGTGCCGCCGCACCTCGCCCCGCTCCGATTCGTTCATCTTCTCCCACCACGGCGAACCGAAGAGCGGGTGCACCTCGTCCGGCATTCCGAGCGGGTTGTCCGGGTCGACGTCGAGGGACCAGTCCAACCGGTCCTCGCCGATCCATTGCCGGCGCGTGCCCTTGTCGTACAGGCGGAGCAGCTGCTCGCGCCCTTCGGTGTAGTCGAAGTCGAAGACCGTGGTGCTCGGGCTGTCGACGTCCAGGTGGTCGGTTCCGGGATCGAACGCGAACGTGGTCATGGGTGAGACCTCCACGGTTTGCGGTACCCGGCGCCGCGGGCTCCGTGCGCCACGATCCTGGCACCGAAGTGTTGATTTTGGAAGACGGATCACTTCTGCTTTGGCGTCTTCTTCGCTCGGCTCGGCGCCACCCGGGGCGGCTCCCCCGGCATCTTCGGGTACACGGGGGGCCACGGCGCATCGAGCAGCCCGGATGCGAGATCCCGTTCGGACATCTCGAGCAGTGGTGACAAGGACTGCGGCTCGCTCGTCGATCGGCCCCCACGGATCGCCGTGACGGGCGACCCGTTCGGGAACGGTGGCCAGCGTCAGCGCCTCGGGGTCGATCGTGTCGAGCTCGTCCCACGTGAACGGCGTCGATACCTGAGCACCCGGACGGGAGCGCACGGACCACGCGCCGAACACGGTCTTGTGCGGTGCGTTCTGGTTGAAGTCCACGAAGATGCGCTCGCCGCGCTCCTCCTTCCACCACGCGTCCGTGATCAGGTCGGGGCGGCGGCGGGCGAGCTCTCGTGCCACCGCCACCGCGCCGGCCCGCACCTGGATCGGCGACCACTGGCGTTCGAGCCGGACGTACACGTGGATCCCCCGGTTCCCCGTCGTCTTCGGCCAGCTCACGATGCCGACCTCGTCGAAGAGCGCTGCGGACCTCCTGGGCGGCGAGTCGGGCCTGCTCGAAGTCCGTGCCGGGCTGCGGGTCGAGGTCGATGCGCAGCTCGTCGGCGTGCTCGTCGTCGTCGGCGGTGTTGGGCCAGACGTGGAACCCGAGGCAGGCGAGGTTGACCGCCCAGATGATGTGCGCGAGATCCGCGGCGACCAGCGCTCGGGAGGTCGTGCCGTTCGGCGTGCTGACAACGGTGGTCTCGAGCCAATCGGGCACGTCGTCGGGAACGCGCTTCTGGAAGAAGGACGACTTTCCGACGCCACGGGGGAACCGCTCCATCAGCACCGGCCGCCGGCGCATGGCGTTCATGAGCGGCGGCTCCACGGCTTGGTAGTACCGCACGACGTCGAGCTTGGTGGTTCCGATCTCGGGGAACATCACCTTGTCCGGGCTGGTCACCCGGACGGTGTGGCCCGCGGCCTCGACTTCGACGGACTCGGCATCAGCCATCACGGAACCGTAACCCTCGGGCCCTCCGTGAGTACCCTCCGTTCCGTGGATCTGACGGCCGCCGCGACTCCGGGATACTTCGCGACGATGGGCGTCGAGGCGGCATATCTGCGCAAGCGCGCGGAGCGCCTCGGCCCGTCCGCCGCGGACTACACCCGCGACGACACGTTCGCCAGCCTCTCGATGGGTGTGCTCAGCCTGCTGGCCCCGATGGTGCTGCCGAAGCTGCTCGGGCCGTTCGTGCCGGGGAAGGGAAAGCTGGGCAAGGCGCTCCTCGCCACCGCGGTCGGCAGCGTCGCGGTCACCACCGTCGCGGATGCATTCGCGCGGCGGGCGGAACGAGCGACCGAGGTGCGCTCCGGTGGTCGACGGGGCCGGCGCGACGCCGCCCGGCGGGCCCGCCAGGTCGCGCGGGCGGGAGGCGTGGCGGCCGTGGTCGACGGGCGGGATCGCGATCACGACCGCGCTCCAAACCTCCGTCACTCCGGCGCGCATGTGGAAGCTGCGGGGCGGGCGTGATCTCGGTACCGGTCCCCTCGCACTGGCGGGGGCGACGCTGGCGTGGGACTTCATCTACTACTGGAACCACCGCTTCATGCACGAGAGCCGGTACATGTGGGCGATCCACGTCGTGCACCACTCGAGCCAGCGGTACAACCTCTCGACCGCGCTCCGCCAACCCGTCGCCGACGTGTTCGGCACGTTCCTGCCGTACAGCGCGTTGTGCGTGCTCGGCTTCCGACCCGAGATGATCGCGTCCGCGCGAGCGATCAACCTGCTGTACCAGTACTGGATCCACACCGACACGATCCGTCGCCTCGGTCCGGCCGAGGAGGTGCTGAACACGCCGTCGCATCACCGCGTGCATCACGGGATGAACCGCCAGTACCTGGATCGGAACCACGGCAGCATCCTGATCGTGTGGGACCGGCTGTTCGGGACGTTCGAGCCCGAACGCGAAGACGTCGTGTACGGCCTGACGAAGAACATCGCCACCTTCAACCCCGCCCGGATCGCCACGCACGAGCACGCCGACATCCTCCGTGACGTGGCCGGTTCGACGAACTGGCGTGACCGCCTCTCGTTCGTCTTCCGCGGTCCCGGGTGGGCCTACGACCAGCACCGCGAGCGGGAGCTGGAACCCGTAGCGATCGGGTAGCGGGATGGAGCTGACCGCGGACATGCAACAGGTCGTCCTGGAGCAGCGGCTCGGCTTCGTGGCGACCGTCACCCCGGACGGTCGACCCAACCTCTCGCCCAAGGGAACGACGACGGTGTGGGACGACCACCATCTGATGTTCGCCGATGTCGCGTCGCCAGGGACTGTGCAGAACCTCGCGTCGAACCCGAACGTCGAGGTGAACGTCGTCGATCCCATCGTGCGCAAGGGGTACCGCTTCAAAGGTGTCGCGACCGTCTACACCGAGGGGCCCCTGTTCGACCGCGGCCTCGCCGTGCTCCGGGAACACGGCTCCACCATCACGCGCGACCGCGTGCGCTCGATCGTGGTGATCGAAGTCACCGCTGCCGCGTCGCTCGTCTCGCCGGCCTACGACGACGGCACGTCTGCCCAGGTCATCTCCGAGCGTTGGCTCAGCCATTACGCCGATCTGCACGCACGGGAAGATGGCGGGGATCGGGGCGGTTGAACCGACAGAATGACTGACGTGAGGTCACGCCCGCGCCCGCTGCTCTCGGTGCTCGACCTGGTTCCGGTCGGCGACGGATCGAACCCCGCCCGGGCGTTGGCCGGCTCGACGGACCTCGCCCGGCTCGCCGAACGCCTCGGATACGCGCGGCTGTGGGTGGCGGAGCATCACAACATGCCCGGAATCGCGAGCTCCTCTCCCCCGGTGCTCATCTCCCATCTGGCCGCGTCGACCGAGACGATCCGCATCGGCGCCGGCGGGGTCATGCTGCCCAATCACGCATCACTGGTGGTGGCCGAGCAGTTCGGCATGCTGGAAGCGCTGCATCCCGGCCGGATCGATCTCGGCATCGGTCGAGCTCCCGGTACCGATCCGGTCACCGCGGCGGCCCTGCGCCGTCGCCCGGATTCGCTCGCCGCCGACGAGTTCCCGGAGCAGCTCCGCGACTTGTTCCTGTTCTTCGCCGGCACCCATCCGCAGATCACGGCCGTCCCGGGTCGCGGCTACCGACCGGCGATCTGGATGCTCGGCTCGAGCGACTTCAGCGCGCAGGTCGCCGGGGCGCTGGGCCTGCCGTTCTCGTTCGCGCACCACTTCGCGTCGCACAACACGGTGGCCGCGCTCGACGTCTACCGCGAGGCCTTCCGGCCGTCGCCGGAGCTGGCTGAGCCGTACTCGATGATCGGTGTGCCGGTGATCTGCGGCGAGAGCGAGGAGCAGGCGCGGTGGTTGGCCGGGCCGAGCGCGCTGTCGTTCGCCCGGCTCCGTCAGGGTCGCCCGGCACAGATCCCGACTCCGCAGGCCGCGGCCGAGCACGTGTTCACGCCAATGGAGAAGGAGATCATCAAAGGGTGGAACTCACCCCTGATCTGCGGGACGCCGCAGCACGCGGTCGCCGAGCTCGAAGCACTCGCCGCACGAACGGGCGCGGACGAGCTGATGATCACCTCGATCATCCATGGCCCGGCGGATCGACTGCGTTCCTACGAGCTGCTGGCCGAGGCATGGGATCTTGTCCCGACTGCGCTCGGAGCGCCCGACCCTTCGGCGTGATCCGGACACGGCCCGAGATCGCAAGCTCTGACCGCCGGGTCAATACACTGCCCTGATGCCTCCGCGTGCGGATCGAGCGACCCCTCACACCCGCACCCGGCGGGACCAGGGCACCGACAACATGATCGACGCCACCGTCCGGCTGTTGCGCGAGCGGGGTCCGGACCAGATCACGACGCGAGACGTCGCCGAGGCGTCGGGCCACCACCACCGGTTCGTCCAGGCCTGGTTCGGCGGCAAGGTCGGCTTGTTCCGCGCCGCGTTCGACCGGCTCGCCAGCGAGAGCACCAGCCAGGTCGGACCCATCTCGACCGACGCGCCGCTGCGCCCGGACATCCGAACCGCCATCGTGCTCATGAACTGGCTCGTCGCCGCGGAGCCGGGTTCGCTGGACGGGCCCCGCCCGACGCCGCTCATCGACCAGGTCGTCGAGATGTACCGCGAGAGCTACGGACTCGAGCCGGACGTCGCGCGGCTCATGGCGCTGCGTACAGCCGGGGCCTCCGTGGCCGCGGTGCTGTTCCCGGGCCCACTCGGCGTCGAGCCGGAGGACGTCACGGCAATCGCCGCGCTCGAAGTCGAGCTCGTCCAGCTCCTCGCGAAGTCTCGGGCCCGCCCCGACTGACCGCCCCGAGTGACCGTCCGTCAGGCCGAGATCTGCCCGGCGGCGGCTTGGAACGACGGGATCAGCGCGGCCCAGCCGTTCGTGTTGGCGTTGCGCCAGGCGAGACCTTCCTCGCCCAGCCGCTCCCAGCCCGCATGCACGATCTCGAGTCGCGTCCGGCCGTCACCCGCGTCGACGAAGGTGAGCTCCACGTCGGTCGCGTCGCGGCGATCACGCGCGATGTGCCAGAGGTAGCCGAGGCGCAACGGTGGGTTCCAGACCGTGATCTCACCCCAGTCGATCTCGGTGCCGTCCGGCGTGCGTTCGAAGATGCGGCCCCCGAGACGCGGTTCGAGCACGACCTGCATGTCCGGATCACCGGATGTCGAGTGACCCTTCGGCCACCACGTCGCGAGCCGGGTCGTCCAGACGTCGAAGGCGTGTTCGGGTGGGCAGTCGATCTCGAAGCTCAGCCGCAGCGGCTCGATCATGCGCGCTTCGCTCGCTTCCTCGGCGTCGTGTTCTCGGCCGTCAGCCGAAAGCGGGCGATCGTCTCACCCCAGACCTGTTCGAGATAGGCCTGGACGGCTTCGATGCCGTCGTCGTGCAACCGGTAGATCCGGCGCGTGCCCGCAGGCTCCTCGGTGACCAGCCCCGCTTCCTTCAGCAGCTTGAGATGCCGGGACACCGCCGGCCGGCTGATCGGCAGCGAGTCGGCGAGCTGTTGCACCGATCGGCCCTCGACGCTCAGCAGCTCGACGATCGCCCGCCGGTTCGGGTCACCCAGTGCGTCGAAGGGGTCGCCCGCCGGTACCGCCGCGCTCATCGCGCCCGCATCCGGTTGTTGCGGGCGTTGTGCTCCACCTCCGCCAGCCCGAGCTGCTCCAGCACCGGCGGAACGTAGTTGCCGAAGCGCCCGCGTAGCCCCTTCTTCAGGCCGTACCACCCGCCGACCGGATTGTCGGCGGCGCGCGCCCAGGCCTCGACGGTTCCGGCCTTCGCCGGCTTCTGCTCGTCGGCGTTGCCGAGCGGCACCCAGTCGCCGTCTGCGACCAGCATCGCCCGGAGATCCTCGATGCACTGCAGGCGGTACTGGAGCTGGGTCTTGCCGACCTGCACGACGAGCGCCGGCGGATCGAACGTCTCGTCGCGGTACGCGGTGTACTCGGAGCCGCCGCTCGGAGTCGTCAGCACCCATGGTTGGTCGCGGGTTCCGTCGCCGTCGCTCATGCCTGGCCCTCTCCAGTGTCGACGTCGGCCGGGAAGCCGTAGGAACCGACGACGGTCGCCTCCGAGACCACCGGGCCGTCGACCAGGCGGTCCGCGATCTCCCGTTGGAAGTCGCCGAACGCGGGCGTTGATCCCAGCGGGTTGACCCCATCGGCGCTCGAGACCGACGCGACGTGCACGAAGCTCACGCCGTCCGCGAGCCGGAACGTGATGTAGCGCAGCCCGTCCGGGCGTTCGGCGTTCAGCTCGGCGAACACCTTCTCGACGAAGCGCCTGGTTCTCGTCGGCTCGATCGGGCTTCGTGGTGTAGCGGACGACCGTGACGCTCATGCGCGCCTCCTATTCCGTAACGAAACCGTTACCGTAACAGTTTTGCTACCGCCGCGCGAGACGCCGGTCGGGTCAGGCCGGGGCGGCGGCCTCGGGTGGGGCCGGCGGCGGCTCGGCCAGATCCGGCGCGGCGAGCCGGCCGAGGACGATCGTCGCCCACACCATCGTGACGATCGACGCCAGCAGCAGCAGATCGCCGACGCCACCGATCTTCAGCGTCTCCTCGTAGATCGTGAGCCCGAGGGCCATCGCCACGAGCGGCTTCAGCACCGTCACCGCGGGGAGGCTCGTCTGCACGTCTCCCGCCTGGTAGCTCGACTGCTGCCAGAACGTCCCGAGCGACGCGGTGAGCGCCATCCCCCAGAGCTCCCAGCGCGACAGCCCTTCGATGAAGCCGTCGTCGAACCCGGCGATGGCGGTCTTCGTCAGCGGAGCCGACACACCGAGCAGCACGCCGGCCGCGACCGCGAGCACGAGTGACCGGCGGGTGCCGTGGGGCAGCCCGGCGGCCGCGAAGACGCACGCGCCGACCAGCGGGACCACCACCACGATCGTCGGGCAGCCAGGCGCGGAACGACGGATCGTCGCGACCGGCGGTCGGCTCCCCCATCACCACGAACACGACGAGCGAGACCGCCAGGAGTCCGGACCAGCGCCACTCGTCCGCGGAGAGGCTGCGGTGCGCGAAGCGCGCGGCCATCGGCAACGCGAACAGCAAGGTCGTCACGAGCAGCGGCTGGACCAGGAGCAGGCTGCCCACCGCGAGCGCCGCGGCCTGCACGCCGAAGCCGGCGATGTCCGCGGTGATGCCGAGGAGCCAGATCGGTCGCCGGAACAATGCGGTCAGCATCCCGGCGCCCAGCGCGTCCTCGTCCGAGATGCCGGCGGTTCCGCGCTGTTGGAGCACCGACGCCAGGGCGAACAGCAGTGCCGCGAGCAGCGACAGGACGATGGCGAGCGTCATGCGGAGCGGCGCGTCACGAGATCGGGTCGCCGTCCCAGGCCACGTCGAAGAACTGGGCCGCCATCAGGTCCTCACGGGACTTGTGATCGATGCCGAGCGTCTTGCGGTACGCCTTGACGTGCTGGAGCGAGAGCACCGTGTACAGCAGGGCAGGTGGTCGTGATGCTGGGCGTAGACGTCCGAACCACCCTTGGCGGCCTCGTAGTCGGAGCGGAAGCGGCCGAGGTGCTGGAACATGTCGCGCAACACCGCTTCCTTGATCTCGCGCTTGCGGCCGGCGGCACGACGACCGGTGCCGGTGGACGGGGACCGAACAGCGCGGCGTCGAGCTCTTCGGGCGTGGCGAGCGTGCACCCGTCGGTCGGGCGCGGGTTGCACTCGACGAGGTGGTGGACACCGTCCTCGGTGCGCAGGAAGTCGAAGCTCACCTGGCCGGTCCAGCCGAGCTCGGCTGACGATCCGCTGCGCGGCGTCGAGCGTCTCCGGCGAGTCGATCGACTCGAAGACGATGCCGCCGCGGTTGTCGATGGTGAGCGCGTGCTCGTAGGTGGAGTGCAGCGCGATCTCGCCGTCGTGCACGACGCTCCAGCTGCACAGGTCCACGCCGTCGAGGTACTCCTGCACGAGCCACGGGTCGTCGGGCGTCGGCACGGCATCGTCGACGCTGGCCTTCGCCGGCCAGCGGGCCCGTGTTGGTCAGGATGTTGAGCCCGCCCCGGCCGTAGGCGGCGCGGGCGAACCAGTGGTCGAATCGGCCGATGGCGGCCGCAGCTCCTCCGGTGAGGTCGCGGTCACCGACTCGGCGACGGAGAGGCCGAGCCGGCGGCACAGCGCGGCGAAGGAGACCTTGTCGTGCACCTGGGCCAGCGTCGCGAAGTCGGGGAAGAAGAGGCTCGCACTTCCCCTCGAGGCGGTCCCGGTGCGCGGCGAGATAGAAGACCTCCTCGAACATCGGGAGGAGCCATTCGATCTGCTGGTCCGCCACGATGCCGACGATCGCGTCGATGAACTCGCTCGGTCTCCTGCGCGGGTGCCGGCACTTCGATGTGACGGGCCGCACCACGGGAGTGACTGCCGGGTGACGCCTTGAAGGTGTCGACCGCGGTGACGTCGTTGCCCGACCTCTCCGAGCTTGCGGATCTCGTCGACCGCGAACGGCATTCGCGACGTGGTGACCAGCGTGCGCACGACGACCTCCCGATGGCGTGAGGAGGAACCCTACCGACGGGAACGCGTGGCGCTGCGCCTTTCGCGCGTCAGGACGGAATGGCAACTCCCGCGGCGGCCCGGTTGAGGAGGCGCGCGTCGATGCCGAGCAGGAACCCGGCGTGGACCGACTGGTTCGCGGCGCGGCGCCACCGGGCGACGAACTGGTCGTGGCTCCGGTACAGCGCGGCGAGCTGAGCGGCATCGAACGGAACGGTCGCGCCCACCAAGCCGGCACAGCAATCCCGGTCCGCTCTGGCCGTCGTTCCCGATGACCGCGACCGGAGCGTCGACCTGGGGTGTGCGGATGCCACCCAGCACGTTGCCGTTCGCGTCGCGCGCGTAGGTCCGCGGCGCGAAGGTGGTGACCTCGATGCGGGGCGCCGTCGGTGGCGCGGTGCCGAGCTTCACCCATTGCGTGAGGCGGCGCATGGCCGTCTGCACGATCCAGTGGCTCGGGCCGGTGTTGATCGGGACGGCACAACCGAATCCGGGCGGGTCGACCATCGCCTGCAGCATCGCAACTTCGCCGTGCCCGTCCCCCACGTCGCTGAGCCCGATGCCGACGCTGTATGCATCCACATGTGATGTGCCGGCCATCTCCCAGAGCCGGAACGTCGGCGAGTCGTCCTGGCGCGCACCTTCGTTGACGTCGGTCTCGGACTGGAGGACGAGGGTCGGCGCCGGGTTGTCGCGTCCGGATGATCGCGGTCGCGGGCATCACCACATCGGGCAGCGGTGATTGCGAGAGTCGGAGCTCCACCCGCGCCTCGGCTGTGGACGAGGAACCCGTCGTAGGTGCTGCGCGAGCGGATGGATCGCGTTGATGTACGTGACCATGCGGCCCGCGGACTGCGACTCGCCACTGGCGATGAGCCGCTGGGGATGCAGCCCGCCGAGCAGCGTGTCGGCGTTCGTGCGCAGCGCGTCGCCGGCCTGCGTGAACATGTCGTACGAGAAGCTGTCGCCGGGATGCGAGAGCGGCGCCGTAGCGCGCGGGGTCGGCGGCCTTCGCTGCGTTGACCCCGACCGCCTGCGCGCTGACCCCGACCCACGCGAAGCCGCGCCGGATCAGCTCGTTGTGGCCGAAGCCCCAGTCGACCCCGACGTCGGTGCCGATCGAGACGTTCAACCACTCGACGAACACGGTGCCGTTGAAGCGACTCGGATCACTCGGACGGTTCACGATGATCCGAGTCGTGTACGGCGCTTCGGCACTCGGCGCGACGTCCCATCGCCCGTCACTCGCCAACGGTGCGGTCGGTGCGTACGCGTGCGCAGTGCCGGAGAGGAAGAACTCGGACTGCTCGTACCCGACCGAGGCCAGGTCGAACACCGTGGTCACCGCGGCCGGACTCCCGTTGCCGCCGGTGACCGGACCGGCGATCGTGACGTCAGCCGACGCGGGCGTTGCGAGAACACCGCTCGCCGTCGCGACGACCAGGCACGTTGAGAGCACCGCCATCGCGATGCGAGCACCGGCACGCTTCATCGTTTCCCCCAAGCTTCGCGCTCCGGCCCCCAGACTGCCCGATACCTGACGCCCGGCAAACTGGCCCGTCTCCGTGCTGCGCCGATCGTCACCCTGCGGGCGATTCGCGTACCTGGCGAACCAGTCCGCGGAACCTCGGTAGCCTCCCGCGCGTGATCCCGCCGATCCACTACGCCGAGAACGACGGTCGTCCATCTGGCGTACCACTCGTGGGGCGAGGGCGACCACGACCTGGTCGCTCGTCCCGGGCTTCATCTCCCACCTCGAGGTGCTCTGGAACCAACCGGCGGTCGAGCGCTACTTCGAGCGGCTCGGTTCGTTTGCCCGGGTCACCGCGTACGACCGGCGTGGCACGGGTCTCTCGGATCCGATCACCGTGACGGAAGCGCCGGACATGGATACGCGCATGAGCGACATCGCCGCGGTGATGGACGCGGCGGGCGTGGAGCGGGCGGTGCTCTACGCCATGTCGGAGGGCGCGCCCGCGTCCGTGCTCTTCGCCGCCACCCACCCTGAGCGGGTCGAGGCGCTGGTGCTCTACGGCGGGATGGCCCGCTCCACCTACAGCGAAGATCACCCGTGGCTCGTCACCGAAGCGGACTTCACCGAGTCCGGTGTCGAGTTCCTGCTGCCTTCGTGGGGACAAGGCGTGTCGGTCGACGCGACGGCGCCGTCGCGAGTCGATGACCCGGAGGTGGTCGCCTGGTTCGGACGCCTCGAGCGCTCCTCGATCACTCCCGGGATGATCGCCTCCGTGGCGGCCATGTTCTTCGACACCGACGTGCGCGCCGTGTTGCCGTCGGTGCAGGCCCCGACGCTCGTGGTGCACCGGCATGGCGACCGCCTGGTCAACGTCCGCAGTGGCCGCTACCTCGCCGAGCACATCCCCGGCGCGAAGTACGTCGAGGTTCGGGGAATTGACCACTCGCCGTTCTTCGAGCGCTCCGACGAGATCCTCGACGCGATCGAGGAGTTCGTGACCGGATCGCGACGGACGGTGGAGCCCGATCGGCGCCTCGCCACGGTGCTCTTCAGCGACATCGTGGGCTCCACCGAACGGGCGTCCGAGCTGGGCGACGCCCGCTGGCGGGAGCTGCTCGAGCGCCACTACGAGGTCATCCGGAACGAGGTCGTGCGTGCCGGTGGGATCGAGGTCAAGACGATCGGCGACGGCTTCCTCGCGACCTTCGACGGGCCGGCGCAGGGGATCCGCTGCGCGACGCGCGATCCGCGCCGCCGCCGCGGCGGCCGGCGCACCCGTGCGGATCGGCTTGCACTGCGGCGAGATCGAGATCATGGGCGACGACATCGGTGGGATCGCCGTGCACATCGCGGCACGGGTCGGTGCGCTCGCCGGCCCCGATGAGGTGCTCGTCAGCCGCACCATGAAGGACCTCGTCGCGGGATCCGGCATCACCTTCGAATCTCGGGGAATCCAGACGCTCAAGGGCGTCCCCGACGAGTGGGAGCTCCTCGCGGTCACCGGTACCTGACAATCGGTCCCCTTCAGGCGCCGGGGTCGGCGGCCGATACGTAGGGATATGCCCGGAAAGCAGCTTGTCCCGCGCGCGCGTCCGCACGGCAGCGCGGGCTTCACGCTGGTCGAGCTCCTCGTCGTCATCGTGATCCTCGGCGTCCTGAGCGGCGTGGTGATCTTCGCGGTGAAGGGCGTGACCTCCAAGGCTTCGACGAACGCGTGCCAAGCCGACGTGAGCAGCGTCGAGAACGCGCTCGAGGCGTATCGGGCCCAGAACGCCGGCTACCCCAGCCTCGGGGCCGCCGGTCAGACCCAGCTCACCACCGGCCCGGGCGCGACGCTGCGGAGCTGGCCTTCGAGCTCGCAATACACGATCACGCTCGACCCCTCCGTCGCCGGCCAGGTTGACGTCACGTTGCCCGGCGGGACCCCGGTCGCGGCCGACTCCAGCTCCTCGGTTTGCGACTCGAGCGGCGCGTCGTCCACCACGGCATCAACCGCTACGACGTCCACCACCGCGACCTCCACGACCACGACGACGACGGCTCCTGCCAACAATGGCGTCACAGCCACCCCCGCCGTGGGCTCGGGCACCGAGCGCGTGGTGGGGCGAGAACCAGCTGACCATCACGAACCCGGCGCCCATGACCGCGCTCAGCGTCACCGTCAAGGTGGCCCGCACCCCCGGCGTCAACTACTCCGGCCAGTACACGACGTTCTGGGGCGGGACGGTGAACAACGGGAACAGCGTCACCGCGAGCACCGTCACCTACACGTACGTCGCCAACACCAACATCGTCGCGGGAACCTGGCTGGTCGGCTCGCAGTACTCGGGAACCGGGACGCCGCGAGTCACGAGCGGCGACACCTGGACGGTCACGAGCACATCCGGCGGCGTGACGTCGACGCTGAGCGGCACCTTCTGATCGACGTCAGGAACCGGCGAGCGCTCAGAGGCTGACGACCAGGCGCCCGACGGTCTCGCGCCGTTCCATCGACGCCAACGCGTGCGGGAATCTCATCGAAGGCCAGCTCACGGCCGATCGCAGTCCGGATGGCTCCCGTGCGCAGGAGCTCCAGGATCTTCGCGTGGGCGACCTGCCCTTCGGCGCGTCCGGGCCAGTTGAATCCCATCGTGCGTCGGGTGCCGAGCGGGTCGTTCACGTACACCAGGCACACCCCGCAGATCGAGAAGTTCCCGTACGCGATCGGCCACGGCGTGAAGTAGCTCGCGTGCTCGAGCTGGATGTTCTCGCTCCACCCCGCGATGAGATGCCGACCGTTGAAGCCCATGCACTTGAAGGTCTGCACGGTGACGTCACCACCGACCGCGTCGAACGCCACGTCCACGCCACGCCCGTAGGTGAGCTCCTCGACCTCGGGGACGAAATCCGTGCTGCGGTAGTTGATCGCATGGTCCGCACCGAGTCCCTGCAGTACTTGACCTTCTCGTCGGTTCCCGCGGTCGCGATGACCCTCGCGCCGAGCGCCTTGCCGATCTGGATCGCCCCGGACCCGGTCCCGCCGGCGCCCGCGTGCACGAGCAGCGTCTCGCCGGGTTGGAGCCGGGCCCGCTCGTGGAGCGCGAACCAGCCGAGATGGAAGGGGTAGTGCATCGCGGCGCCGTCGACGCTGCTCATGGATGCGGGGATCCCGAACGCTGTCGCCGAATCGACGATCGCGTGCGTCGCGTACCCGCCGTGCGCCATGACCGGGATGCCGACGATCCGCTGTCCCAGGAGATGCTCCGCGCCCGCACCGGCGCTCTCGACCATGCCGACCGACTCCATGCCGGGAACGAACGGCGCCTCGAGCGGCAGCGTCAGGTATCGGCCACGGATGACGTCGATGTCGTTGAAGTTGAGACAGAACGTCTCGACGGCGACACGGATCTCGTTCGGCCCCGGTGCCGGCACCTCGACCTGCTGGCGTTCGAGCACCGCGGCCGGGTCACCGAGCTTGGTCACGACCCACGCGTCGCACGTCAACGGTCCGTTCGTGTCGCTCATCTCCGCCGATCTCTCCTCTGGTTCGTGACCCGTGGTGCCCAGGGAGCCAGTCTCGTCAATCAGATCGAGGATCGCACGCTGAACTGCGCCCAAGCACCGACCTCTTGAACTGCTCCGTCGTCGGCGACCAACAGGCCGGCCGCGTCGGAAGCGGTGAGCAGCGCCGCGCCGGCTACCGGTCCCGCGAGAAACGCGGCCTTCGCAAGCACCTCTGCGTGCCAGCCCCATCGCGTCACCACCGTGACGCCCGCGAGCCCGCTCTCCGCTGAGCGGCCGGTCGACGGATCGAGCAGATGGTGGCGCGGTGTTCCGTCAGGCGTCCGCCATGCCCGTTTCGTGCGCCAGCTGGATGCCATGGCGCCCGCCGCCAGCGCGACCGTCCCGACGCACCTGATCGGCGTGGTTGGGGTCGTTGACCGCGACGATCCAACCTTCGCCCCCTGGGGCGTCCCCGGCCGCGCGCAGATCGCCGCCGATGTTCACCAGTGCTCCGTCTCGCACCTTCGGCGAGGAGCAGGTCGACGACGAGATCCGCGGCGAAGCCCTTGCCGATGCCGCCCGGGTCGAACCCGACACCGGACCCGAGACACACCGTGCCGACGATCGGGTCAAGGGTGATCCGGTCCGCCTGAGCGGCATCAGGCCGCGGGGAGGACGGCGCGTGAGATGCACCGCCCGTGCCGTCAACCAGCTCGAAGGACCGGTCGTAGCCCGCGGCGCAGATCTCGGCCAGCATCGTCGGGTCGAACCGACCCTCGGTGAGGCGCCAACCCTCGAGCGCACGCGCGACGAGCTGGTACGTGTCGCGGGACACCAACACGGGGACACCCGACCGCGCGTTGAGCACGCTGATCTCGCTGGTGGATCGAAAGCGGCTCCAGCGTGCTTCCAGCTCCTCGAGTCGCGCCACCGCCCGATCAGCAAGGCCGGGTCGGCCCCCCGTCACCATGATGTGTGCCGTGGTGCCCATCACTTCGATGATTCGCTCTTCTGTCCGCATGCCACCATCTAACGCCGGGGCCGTGAAGCCCGCGTAGCCGCGGCGATGAAGGTGTCGTGAAGGGTCTACGCCGCGGACGTCGGGGCGGACGATCGGGAGCGTGAGGGTGAAGACCGAACCCCGCCCGACGCCGGCAGACGCAACCTCGATGTCGCCGTGATGCGCCCGCGCGAGCCCTCGGGCAATCGTCAGCCCGATGCCGCTCCCGCCCGACGGCCGCACCGGGCCCCGAACCCGGTAGAACCGATCAAAGACGAGTTCGGCGTCCTCGGGTGAGAGTCCGATGCCCGTGTCGGTGACGGCGATGTGGGCGCGGTCGTGTTCCCGGGTCGCGCGAACCTCGACGTGACCGCCGGCGGGCGTGTACGTCAGCGCGTTCCCGAAGAGGTTGGTGAGCACCTGCGCAATCCGTTCAGAATCCACGACTACGGGTAGAGGCGGACCCGCAACGATCGAGAGACCCACCCCCTTCTCCTCGAACTGCGGCCGCAGGCGCTCGGCGCTGGACGCCGCGAGCCCACCGAGGTCGACCACGCGTTGATGCAGCTCGGTCGCACCCTCCTCCGAACGTGACAGCTCGGCGAGATCCGTCGCGAGCCGCTGAAGCCGCGAGGTCTCCTCCCCCACCGCGACCAGCACTTCTTCGCTCGGCTCGAAGACCCCGTCGAGGATTCCTTCGATGTAGCCGTCAATCGTGGTCAGCGGCGTCCGCATCTCGTGCGCGACCTCCGACACGAGCCGGGCCCGGCGCCGCTCTGTCGTTTCGAGCTTCACCGCCAGACGATTCACGTCGCGCGCCAATTCAGCCAGCTCGAGCTCCCCGGGCTCGTCCACGCGCTCGTCATAGTGGCCGTCGGCCAACCGCCGCGTCGCGTCCCGCACGCGAAGCACCGGTCGAGTGATCTTGCGAGCGACGAGCGTTGCCACGATGGCCGCGGCGCCGAGGCTAACTGCCAGCGCGATCGCCGAGCGCCGAGTCGAGCGAGTCCACGAACACGTTGTGTGACTCACTCTCGTTCTCTCCCGACTGGGTGACGGTCTTGATGTCGTCATCGAAGCGGGCCGAAGCGACGACGCGGACCGTGACCGCCAGCGCCGCGAACACCACCAACGCCGACGAGCGCGTAGGAAGCAAAGAGTCGAACGTCGAGGCGGCGCCACACCCTCATTCCGGGGTCCCGAGAAACTTGTAGCCCACCCCGCGCACCGTGCCGATCAGCTCCGGATCGTCGGCGCTGTCACCCAGCTCCTTGCGAATGCTCCGGATGTGCACATCGACCACGCGCTCGTCGCCGAAGAAATCGAAGCCCCAGACGGTCTCCAACAGCTGCCGGCGGGACAGCACCCGCCCCGGCGCCCGGGCGAGTGCCACCAGAAGATCGAACTCCAGCGTGCTGAGCGCGACGTCTTGGCCGGCCCGGCAGACCTCACGGGCATCGACGTCGATGACCAGCCCGGGGAACACCAGGCGGTCGGTCGTCTCGCGCGAGGGAGCACTCGTCCGGCGAAGCACCGTCTTGATCCGAGCGACGAGCTCGCGTGGCCGGAAGGGCTTGGTGACGTAGTCGTCGGCCCCCACCGACAGACCGACGACCGTGTCGACCTCCTCCGCGCGCGCCGTGAGCAGGATCACCGGAACGTCTGAGCTGGTACGGATCTGGCGCAACACCTCGATCCCGTCGCGACCCGGCATCATCACGTCGAGCACGACGAGGTCGGGATGCCAGTCCCGGGCGAGGGTCAACGCCGCGTCGCCGTCGCTCGCTTCCGCGACATCGAATCCCTCACGTTCGAGATAGCTGCGAACGATCTCCCGGATCTTCTGCTCGTCGTCGACGACGAGCACCCGCATTCCCACCACGCCGGCCAGGGTACGCCCAGTTGCCTCGTGGCCCGGCTCTGCTTCACGGACACTTCACGGACCCCGGGGTCGGGCCTTCACGGCGCTCCTGTTACCTGGTGGCTACACGGGCTGAACACCATCCACAGCCCGAAACCGACGATCGAGGGAGCGAACGATGCAACGGAAGACAGCGGTCGCAGCCGCAAGTGCGATCTCGATCAGCCTCGCCTCTGCGGCGATCGCCATCGGGGCGAGCTTTGGGGCACTCGGGTTCGCTTCGGCGTCACCCGCAACGACTGCACAACCCACGGTCGCCAGCGCCCCCGCCGCGCACCACAGCCCAGAGCACGAGCTCGCCTCGGACCCAAGCAGGCGAGCATGAACAGGAAGGCCGCACGACCGGCGCAGCCGCCACCACCGCGGGCGCCGGCCACGAGAAGGGAAGCTCCGATGACTGACCGCAGCAACACCATCGACCCAGCCGAACGGGTCCGACAGCTTCAGGCTCGCCGCGCGGCATCCGGTCGCTCGCCGCGAGCTGCGGCTGCGAGCCGGGCGTCGACCGACCCGGCCTCGCGCGTCGCCACACCCGCCTCCGGCGGCGAGCGGCGTCCACCGGCGGCCAAGCCGCGCCGCCGTCACCCGGCCGCGGCGACTCGCTGGCTCCTCGGTGGGCTCAGCATCGCTTCGTTCTTCGGAATTGCCGGAACCGTGGCGGTCGCGAATGCGAGCGCGGTCGCGACGCCGGCTCCGACCGTCGCGACATCGAGCACTCCCGCCGCGAACACGATCGCCGCCGCACCGGCCGCAGCAACGCCGGTGTCGAAGGCGACAAATGCGACGAGCGCGGCGGCGAGCACCGCAAAGGTGGCCCACACCACGACTGGCGGGAGCTGAGCCGGCGACGCCGTAGGCTCTTGGCGTGAGCTCACAGACCTGGTGGTACACGGCACGCGCCGGTGGGATCATCGCCTGGGCGCTCGCATCGCTCGCCGTCATCACCGGATTGCAGCTCTCCACCCGGTTGATCCGGAAGCCGGCGCCGAGCTGGGTGCTTGACGTCCACCGGTTCCTGGGCGGGCTCACGGTGGCATTCGTCGGCGTGCACCTGGTCGGACTCGCCGCCGACCAGTTCATCGGGTTCGGACCGGCAGACTTCCTCGTTCCGTTCGCCTCGAGCTACAAGCCCGCCGCGGTCGCGCTCGGCGTGATCGGCATGTACCTGCTCATCGCGATCGAGATCACGTCCCTCGCGATGCGCAAGATGCCCCGTCGAGCCTGGCACGCGGTCCATCTCTCGAGCTTCGCTCTCTTCGTGGTCGCAACAGTGCACGGGATCACGGCGGGAACCGACCGCCACAACGCGGTGTTCCAGTGGGCCTGCCTCCTGACGTCAGCGGTCATTCTCATGATGACGCTCGTTCGGATCTGGTCCCCGCGCCGGGCGGCCCGAGCGACTGCCCGCGCCGGGCGTCCGGGCATGGTGACCTGAAGCCAGTCAGGTCGGAGGCAGCCGCGGGCCCGACCCTTCCGGGTGGTCGAGATCGTTGGGGTCCCGCTCGTGCGGCTCGGATTCGTGCCAGTGGTCGAGCCCGTCCTTGACGCGCGAATGCCGCGACCAGAAGAGCCGCGGCCGCGTCCGTCCACCACCACCCGAGCCATGCGTTGAGCACGAGTGCGATGAGGATGCCCGTGCTCAGGCAACCGTCGAGGAACGTGAGGGCGGCTTCGGCCTGCAGGGTCTCGATGTCGTGCTCGGTCGCCGTCTCGTGCTTGAGCCGAGCGAGACCGAACATTGCGACCGCGGTCAGCGCCAGATAGGCAACGCCCCACGGTGCGCTGTCGGGGTGATCACCGCGGATGAGGCCCCGGAGGCTCATCACGACCAGGAATGTCGCGAGGACCCAGAACGCGACGGCGATGAGGCGCAGCGAGCGGTGCACCCGCCGATCTCCGGGATCGCTTCGGTCGTCGCGCAGGTTCCGGATCACCACCGTCGAAGCGAAGATCTCGATGACGGAGTCGAGCCCGAAGGCGATCAGCGCCAGCGAACCTGCCCGCAACCCGAGGGAGATCGTGACCACGACCTCCATCAGGTTCCACGCGTTGGTTGCCCACTCGAGGTGAACGCCGCGCCGCCGCGCCTCCTCGAGCGTCCGGCGCTTCCTCACTCCGGCCCGGTCATCAATGTCCTTGCCGGGCGCGAATCCGGACGGGCAGTGTCGAATAGCCCCGGATGGCTGCAGAATCGGTGCGAGCCGCGCCGGCGAGCGGCTCGACGGCATCGATGCGCTGCGCGAGCGTGCGAAACAGTGTGATCGCTTCGAGGCGGGCCAAGGGTGCGCCGAGACAAAGATGGATCCCCGAGCCGAACGAGAGCTGTTCCGACGCGTCCCGATCGATGCGGAACGCTTCCGGCTCGTCGAACACCGCCTCGTCGTGATTGCCGGCGCCGTACAACACGACGACGGTGCGACCGTCGTCGGTGCGACGGAGGAAGAACCGAATCGGCCCGTCGAACCTGAGCATCTCTTCGACGGCTCCGGACGCGAGCCCGACCGGATCGTCACGCAGCGCGGCGAACTGCTCGGGCCGGTCGGCCAACGCGGCGAAGCCATTGCCGATCAGATGCACGGTCGTGTCGAGCCCGGCGATCAGCAGGGACGCGAGCGCGATGAACGTCTCGTCCTCGTGCAGACGCTGCTCTTCGCCTCCCGCGAGCACCTTCTCGGCCAGCGCGCCGGGAACGACGTCGAGGAACCCGCCGCCGAACGCCCACTCGAGGAACCCGTCGAAGCGGGCGCGGGTGTCGGGCGGTGGATCGGGCGCGCCCAGCCGGAACGAGGCGTCGGCCCACCCGATCGCGTCGTCGGGCAGGTCGAGTCCGAGCCAGTCCCTCATGACCATGAGCGGAAGCCGGCGGGCGAGCGCCGTCATCACGTCTCCCCCGCCGGCGGCGACGAACGCAACGACGAGCCGGTCCACGGCGCGTTCGACGACCTCGGTGAGCTCGGCGATGGCCGTCGGCGTGCACCACTTCTGCACGGAGCGCCGGACCCGGGCGTGCTCCGGCGGATCGTTCTCGATGAACGATCCCCGGATGCCGGAATCGGCGACGGAGACCCACTGCACACCAAGACCGGAGCGGAAGGTTCCGTGGTCGCGCAGGACCGTGCGGCAGACGTCGTGACGGGCCGCGACGAGCACTCCGCGCTCCGGGACCTCGATGAAGTCGGGCGCCGAGGAACGCAGACGCGCGTAGAACGGGTACGGATCGTCGAGATTCGAGCGTTCGAACGGATCCAGCGAACCGGGGCGGGAGACGCCGGGCACCAGGTCCTCCACGGAGCGACGGTACCTGACGGGAGCGCGGGTTGGCGCGACCTCGCGTTTCCCACTGCGACGCTCGGGGTCGAACCCCGGTCCGTCGACCGGGTCCGACCCCACCTAGGTGGGGAACGACTCGCCCACGAGCTCTTCGGAGCGGGTCCACAACGCCCGGGCCGAATCCGGGTCGAGCGCGTAGGCGTTGATCCCGCCCCGGGTGGTGGGATCGTCGGTGAGCTCGGCGACGTGGCAGTCCTCGCAGTAGTGCCCGCCGATCGCGTCGGGGTCCGCGACGAACGCGGCCCACACGCTGGTGGCTGCACCCTGCGGGACCGTCTTCCAGACCATCTCCGGTTGACCCGGCGCGGGTCGCAACGCGGCGAAGGTCTCCTTCGTCAGATGCCGCCCGAGCTCGGTCACGATGGTGCCCGGATGCACCGCGGTGGCCCGCTGTCCGGCGTCACGACCGCGCCGGTCGAGCTCGACTGCGAAGAGGACGTTGGCAGTCTTCGATCGCCCGTACGCCTGCCAGGGGTCGTACGGGGATCGCTCGAAGTTGATGTCGTCAACGACGACGTCGCTGAACCGGTGCCCCGCCGACGACAAGCTCACGATCCGAGCTCGCCCGTGGTCGAGCAGCGGCCGCAGCCGATTGACAAGCAGGAAGTGGCCGAGGTGATTGGTGCCGAACTGGGTCTCGAAGCCGTCGGCGGTCCGACCTTCCGGGGTGGCCATCACTCCGGCATTGGCGATGATCACGTCGAGCCGGTCGTGATCGGCGCGGACCGCGTCGGTAAAGGTGCGTATCGATGCCAATGCCGCGAGGTCGACCTCGCGCAGCTCGACGGTCGCGCCGGTCCCCGCCGCCGCTTCCCGCACCGGCTCGGCGGCTCGCTCGCCCTTGGCGACGTCACGCACTCCGAGCACGAGGTTGCCTCCGTGCGCCGCGACGGCGCGCGCGGTCTCCTGTCCGAGGCCCGCGGACGCGCCGGTGACCAGCACCCACTGACCCGACAGATCGGTGCCCTCGAGCACCTCGTCGGTCGTCGATTCGCTTCCCAAGCTCATCGGCCCAGCCTCGCGCACTGCGATCGCTTCCCGCGGCGCGGTGTGTCTTAGGCTTTCGCGCCATGGAGATAGCTCCGCTGACCGCGACGATCGGCGCTGAGATCAGCGGTGTCGATCTCGCCGCCCCGCTGCCGGACGAGACCATTGCCGAGATCAGCGACGCGCTGCTGGCCTGGAAGGTGATCTTCTTCCGCGACCAGACCGAGCTGGATCGGAAGCGCCACATCGCCTTCGGACGGCGATTCGGCGACCTCGAGGTACATCCGCTCACGCCGGCCGACCAGGAAGAACCCGAGATCTTCGTGCTCCCCTCCGAAGGGAAGATGCGCGCGCCGGACGTGTGGCACAGCGACGTGACCTGGCGTCCGGAGCCCTCGCTCGGTTCCATCCTGAGGATCGTCGTGTCGCCTCCGCTCGGCGGCGACACGCTCTGGGCCGACATGGGAGCCGCGTACGACCTCCTGGACGCGACGACACGGGCGAAGATCGACCCACTCGTCGCGCTGCACGACTACACGCGCGCGTTCGGCCGTCATCTGTCCCCCGAGCGGCAGGAGAAGATGCGCGCGAAGCACCCCACCGTCGAGCATCCGATCGTGCGGACCCATCCCGAGACGGGGCGCCGCACGATCTACGTGAACGCGGCCTTCACGTGTGGCATCAAGGGCATGGAAACGGTCGAGGCGCGCTCGCTCTTGAGCGAGCTCGAACGCAGCGCGTCGATCCCCGACGTGCAGTGTCGCTTCCGGTGGAGCCCGGGGAGCGTCGCATTCTGGGACAACCGCGCGACCCAGCACTGCGTCAGCAACGACTTCCTCCCCCACCGCCGTGTGATGGAACGGGTCACCGTCGTCGGCGATCGCCCGTACTGAGTCGGCCCGGGTCCGGCCGGTACGCTCGCCAACCCCGTCTCGAGGAGCTCCGATGACCGACCAGTCCGCATTCACCGAGGACGAGTGGCACGCGCTGACGGAGGCGCCGCTGCTCGTGACCGCGGCCATCTTCGCGGCCGGTGAACACGGTCCGATCTCGATGATCAAAGAGGCAAGTGCGAGCGCGCGGGCCATCGCGAAGCCCGGTCCGCACGGCGCGGCGAACGAGCTCATCGCGGCGATCGTGGCCGGCGCCGACACCAAGGACGCTCGGCACGAGATGAAGGAGCACCGGGGCCCGACGATCGAAGCCGCGATCGACGGTGCGCTCGAGAGCCTGAAGCCCGCGGCGGCCGCGTTGAAGAAGCTCGATGCCATCGAAGCCGCCGAGGTCGCGGCGTGGCTGGTCGACATCGCCCAGGCGGTGGCCAGCGCCGCGAAGGACGTCAACCCCACCGAGCAGACGACGATCGATCGGATCACGGCCCTCTTCCGCGTGACGTCACACGGGGACGGCTGACCGGCCGAGGGCCGCGTGCAGCACGGGTGCCAGGTCGTGGGCATCGGCCCCGACGCGGTCAAGGAAGCCGGATTTGCGCCGCCGCATGAACGGGAGCCCGATCACGTACATGCCGCGACGGGTTCGGCATCTACCGGTTCCGCAACGACCATCAATTCGTGATCGCTCGAAAGCCCAGCTCTCGCTAGCGCTGCGAATCGGCGGAGATCGCTCCTCCGGCGCGGATCACGCGCAGGGCCCGATCGATCGTGGCGTTCGCGACGCGAGTGTCGTACCGCCGGGCGCGATCGACCACCGAGGCCATTTCGGCGGCGCCGAGCGTATCGACGAGATGTGCCCGGAGCCGGCTATCGGCGATCTCGTCGCGGGCGATGACCCGGACCTCAGGAACGAGGCCGTCGGCCACACCGAGCAGCTCCGCCGCGAGGAGCGGCTCCACCGAGCCGATCAGCGCGGCCAGCTGGCGAACCGACGCGGCCTGGACGTACCGATCACCTTGGTCCCGGATCAGCGACGTCGCCCGCGTCGCATGCTCCGCTGCGGCCTCGTAGTCACCCTCGCGCCAGGCAAGGATCGCCAGGACGCGATGCGGCATGTTGAGGTGGAAGTCACCCGGAGTCGCAACCTCCAGCACCTCTTCCGCGGCACGGCGAGCCCCGGTCACGTCGACATCCTGGAGTGCGTAGGCCAGTGCGCCGGCCGCGCGTGCCGCGGAGCGACCGGCTCCCGACGTCGGCCGCCAAGGCCAGGGCGGCCCGCGCCTCGTCGATCGCCCGCAGCTCGTCGCCGGCCGCGAGCCGGTAGATCGCCGCTGTTCCCAGCAAGAACGATTCCGCCGCGTGATCTTCACGGCCGGCTGCGACGGCGGCACCGGCGATGCAGCCGTCCGCGCCTTCGACGAATGAGCCGCCGGCGGCCTGCGGCCAGATCCAGCACAAGCGCGGATGCTGGGCCGGATCACCGACTCGGGTCAGGCCCTCGTTGGCCAGCGCTCGTGCGCGCGGGAGATCCGCGATCAGCACCGCGCCCCATGCCGCGCTGGCCAGGAGCGAGACGTATTCCGGCCGTGACGACGATCCCGTCGAGCTGCACCGCGCGCAACGCGAGATGTGCCCAGCGCGCCGCGTCGGTGGAGAGCGCCAGGCGGGGACCGAGCGCCAGCCGGGCCGCGGTGTCGACGTCGCCACGTCGCGGCCGCGTGCGCGAAGGCGGCGTGGATGTCGTCGAGCTCGACCATGAGTCGATTGCTGGCGTCGTCCTCGTCCGGCCCGGGCACGAGCGCGCCGAGCTTGTCGACCCGGCGCGCGAAGTACGTCCGCGTGCCGTTCGCGGGCGCCGGCCGCGTCGCCGGGATCGATGCGGGCAGCCGTGAAGGCGCGCACCGTCTCCAGCAGCCGGAACCGCCGGCCGGCGGGGCTGACGACGCTCTGGAGCAGCGACTGGTCGACGAGCTGCGCGAGCCGGTCCGACGTCTTCAGCGGGTCGCTGGCGGCCACCGCCGTCGCGGCCGGAAGGTCGAACGGACCGCGGAACGTGCCGAGCAGCAGCAGCAGCTCGCGCTCGCCGTCGTCGAGCAGCCGGTACGACCAGTCGATCGCGTCGTCGAGCGAGAGATGGTGCGCCGGACCTGGTCGAGCCGCGCGACCGAGACGGACCAGCCCGCGTCGAGCTGCTCCAGGATCTGCGCGGCCGAGAACGCGCGCATGCGCGCTGCGGCCAGCTCGAGCGCGAGCGGGATGCCGTCGAGCCGCCGGCAGAGCGCAACCACGCTCTCGATGTCATCGACCGACGCTCCGGCCAGCTCGGCACGTTCGATGAACATCCGCACCGCGTCGGAGGCGCGTTGCTCCTCGACCGTTGCCGTCGCCGACGGAAGGCCGAGCGGAGCCACGACGAGCACCTGCTCCCCCGCGACGCCGAGCGCTTGCCGGCTCGTCGCCAGGACCCGGACGTCGGTGGTTCCCCGGAGCAGCCGGGCCGACGATCTCCCCCGTCGCGTCGAGGAGGTGCTCGCAGTTGTCGACGAGGAGCAGGACTGGCCGAGACTCGAGCGACTCGACGAGACGGTCGCAGTCCGTGACGCCGCTCCGAGGCGACACGCTGAGGGTGTCGAGGAAGGCCGCGGCGACGGCACCGGGCTCGGTGACCCGGCTGAGGTCCACGAACCAGCTCTCCAGGTCGGAGCTGCTCGCGAATTCGATCGCGGCTGCGCGTCTTGCCGACTCCCCCCGGTCCGGCCAGCGTCACGAGACGGGAGCTCGCCACGCCGTCGGCGACCCGGGCGAGGTCGTCGGCGCGCCCGATGAACGGGTCCGACGGCTGCGGGAGGTTGGTCACACGCGGCGAGTCGCGAGATGGTGGAGATCAGCGGCTCGACCTCGGGCTTGGGCAGCACCGACGGCGTAGGTCTCCCATCGTCCCGGCACGCCCTTCAGGTCACGCGTACCGCGCTCGATCGAGCTCGATGCCCGAACCACACACGAGGTCACGCACCGCCGCGGTGACCAGGATCTCGTCCGGCTCGGCGATCGCCACCAGTCGAGCGGCGATCGTGACCCCGAGCCCGGCGACGTCGTCGCCCCGCCGTCTCGATCTCGCTCGCATGGGCCGCGGCACGGATCTGGATCCCGAGCTCGGCGAGTCGCTGCCCCGGCGGTGAGTGCGGCGCGCAGGGCGCGTGCCGGGGTCTCGAAGACGGCCAGCGCGCCGTCGCCGGTCGACTTCACCCAGCGCCCCTGCCACGCCTCCATCGCCTCATGGAGGATCCGGTCGTGTCGATCGAGCAGGGCGCTCCACTGCGCGTCGCCCATGCTCGCGTTCAGTTCGGTGGATCCGACGATGTCGGTGAACAGCGTTGTCGCGAGCGCGCCCTCGACCCCGCTGGCTCCTCGCGGCTCGGCCGCGGAGACCTCGTCGATGAACGCCTCGATCGGCTCGAGGACCTCGTCGGCGTCGATCCAGGGGACGTGATCGACACCCGGCAGCTCGACGAGACGCGCGTCGGCGATGTGCTCCGCGAGGAAGCGTCCGTTCTCGACGGGTACCTGGCGATCGTCGCGGCGGTGAACCACCAACGTCGGGACATGTAGCGTCGCCAGGGCGCTGCTGACGTCGACCTCGGCGTTCCGCTCCGCCAGCGCGGCCAGCGTTCCCGGACTCGCCGACGCACGCGCCCTCCGCTCCCACCACTCCGCCATCGCGTCGTCGGCGTTCGGGCACACCTGCTGCAGACTCGATGCGGCAACCAGTTCCGGCTCGGTCGACGCCATACCGGTCGCGTAGGTGCCGTAGAGCACCAGGGCGAGGGTGCGAGACGGATAGGTGGCGGCGAAGAGAGTCGCGACGGGTCCACCTTCGGAGTCTCCGAGCACCACGGCTCGTTCGCTCCCCGCCGCATCCATCACGGCGCGGAGATCGTCCATCCGCGACTCGAGGTCGGGAAGCTCGGGCGGCCGGTCGGAGAGCCCGGTTCCCCGCATGTCCCAGCGGATCAGTCGCCCGGCTCGTCCGAGACGATCGAGGAAGGCCGCCGACCGGGGGTCCTCCCAGTCGACCTCCAGGTGCGAGACGAACCCGGACACGAGCACGATGTCGACGGGGCCGTTGCCGGTCACCTCGTAGGCGACGTTCACGGAGCCGGTGCGCGCGTAGCGAACGTCGCAGTGCACCGTTCTGGGCATCGGAGACTCCCGAACCACGACCGGCGCGAGGAAGCGGTACCCCCGGCCATGGGCGGTGCCGATGAGGCGTTGCTCGCGGCCGTTGTCGCCGACTGCACGCCGCGCCGCCTTGATCCGAGTGGTCAGCGCCGACTCGCTGACGAACCGGTCGCCCCAGACGTCGTCGAGCAGCTCCTCCTTCGTGACGACGCGGTCTCGATGCTCCACGAGATGACGCAGCACGTCGAAGACCTGCGGCTCGACGTGGAGGCGCTCCCCGCGCAGTCGCAGCTCGAACCGCCCGACGTCGAGCTCGTACCCATCGAACTCGAAGATCATCGCCCCATGATGGCCCGCCCGTCTGGTCGTCGTCACTCGGTACAATCGGCCACTTCCACCGGCGTGCCGACGACCTCCAGACGCTCGAGTGGTCGCAGATGGACTGAGAGCTGAGGCGTCGATGAGGCCACCGCTGGCTGAGGCACTCGACCTGCAGCCTCATCCCGAGGGCGGCTGGTACCGCCGGACCTGGGAGGCAGTCGAACGGGTCCGGACCCGGGACGGTCGTGATCGCGCGACCGCCACCGCGATCCTCTTCCTGTTGCCCGCCGGCGAATCTTCTGCTTGGCATCGGGTTGCCTCCGACGAGGCCTGGTTCGCGCATCTCGGCGTCGTGGCTCTGGAGCTCGGCGGCGATGGACCGCAACCGATCCCGGCCGCCATCGAGACGCTGGGTGTCGACCTCGCCTCCGGCCAACAGCTCCAGGTCGTTGTCCCTGCGGCGCGGTGGCAACGAACGCTTCCGTCCGACGTAGACGCGCTCGTCAGCTGCGTCGTCTCCCCCGGCTTCGACTTCGACGATTTCGACCTCTTTCGCGGGGGCGCCTGAGCTTTCCCGGCTCGCGGAGACCCGACCGGGTCGCTCGAAATCGACCCGACGAAGGAGAATCCGATCAGGCGAGCGGTCGATCCGGCCGATGTGACGTTGTGAGCACCAGCGCCGCGCGGCTCGACCGCGCCCGAATCCGAAACCAGCGAGCTCGACACCACCGAGCGATCCGCCGGGATCGACCGCGATCTGCGACCGCACCCGTAGGCCCAACCCTCCGGCCGGCTCCGGTCCCGGCGACGATGCCCGGGCCACCAAGCGCCGGAACGCCAGCGGCTGGCTCGGCCGCTACATCGGATTGGTCATCGCCGGCATCGCCATCGGTGGAGCGCTCGTGCTGTGGTTCGCAGTTTCGGCGCGCTCCCCTTCGGTCGATCAGTCTCCGAAGTCGAGCTCCGTGTTCGGTGGGTGGCACGTCTTCTACGACACGCAGATGCCCGCCCTCACCATCGTGTTCGGCGCGATCGGTCTCGGCTTGCTCTTCGCCGCCGGCGTGGCCCTCGTCGAACGGGTCGTCATGGACCGATCCCGACGCTCGTCCGACGCCAGGGTGAAGCTGCTCGCCCCCAAGCTCGTCATGGCGGAGACCCGTGGCGTGTTCGGCGGACCGGTCACCGTCACCGTCCTCATCCCCGCCCACAACGAGGCAGCATCGATCGGCGCGACGCTCGACTCCCTCGGTGCGCAAGAGCCGGCGCCGAACCGCGTCATCGTCGTCGCGGACAACTGCACCGACGCGACCGAATCCATCGCGCGGGAGCACGGAGCGGAGGTGTTCGTCTCCGAGGGCAACACCCACAAGAAGGCGGGGGCGCTGAACCAGGCGTTGCGCGGTCTGCTCGGTGGGTTCGGAGACAACGACATCGTCATGTGCATGGACGCCGACACCGTGCTCGACGACGGCTTCCTCGCCGCCGGCATTCAGCGGTTCACCAGCGATCGCGCGCTGATGGCGATCGGCGGTCTCTTCTACGGCGAGACGGGCCACGGCGCTCCTCGGCCAGCTCCAACGAAACGAGTACGTCCGGTACTCCCGGGAGATCAAGCGCCGGCGCGGGCGCGTGTTCGTGCTGACCGGCACCGCATCGATGTTTCGGGCGCGGGCGCTGCGGACCGTCGCGGACAGCCGAGGAGGGCCTGCTGCCCGGTGTCCACGGTGACGTGTACGACACGGCGGCGCTCACCGAGGACAACGAGCTGACCCTCGCCATCAAGTCCCTCGGTGGGCTGATGGCGTCGCCGAACGGCTGCCGGGTCGTCACCGAGCTCATGCCCACATGGCGCAACCTGTGGACCCAGCGGCTCCGCTGGCAACGGGGCGCCCTGGAGAATCTCGGCGCCTACGGGCCGGCCCCCACGATGCTCCGCTACTGGGCCCAACAGCTCGGCATCGGCTACTCGGTCATCGCACTCAGCTCGTTCTGGCTGCTCATCATCGTGACCGCTGCTCGCCGCGGACCAGTGGGTGTGGTTCCCGTTCTGGCTCGGCGTGGGAAGCCTGTTCGTCGTCGATCGGGTCGTCAGCGTCCTGGAGCGGCGGTTGGAAAGCACGGCTGCTCGCCGCGCTGCTGATCCCCGAGCTCCTCTACGACATGTACCTCGACGTCGTGTACGTCAAGGGCATCTTCGACATCACCTTCGCCCGGAACGCCACGTGGGGACATGTCGACCACGCGTCGCAACCCACGGCTGACGCCGACGCAACCGAGAGTCACGAGACACGCGCGAGGTGACGTCGTGACCGGTGTGCTGCTCTTCGCGAGCGTCCTGCTACCCGAGAGCATCATGCACTCGCAATGGTTCGCCGTGCTGAGCATGTTCGTGGCGATCAACACCGTTCTGTACCTGACGCTGGCTGATCATCAAGCTGCTCCCGAAGGCCTACCTGAGCGACTGGATCGACCAACGCAACCGGCGGGCCGAGACGCGCAGCATCTATCCCGAGGGCGGACCTCAGCGCTAGTGCCGTACGGCGCAACCGACCGGTCGTCGAGCGGGATCAACCCAGGACCGGGCGACCGTTCGCCCAGGTGATGGGAAGGAAGCGGAGGGTGCGCTGACCCTGCGGGTAATCCACGAACCCCGCCGTCCAAGCATGGAACCCGAGCTGCAGGGGGCCATCGCTGCGGGACCACGGTGGCCACCCGGTCCGACCATCGCTGCGGTTGCCGACGACGGGAGTGCTGCGTGCGCACGCAAGGCGCCGCGCGGACCCTCGCAGTGCGACCAGCTCCGGAACAAAGTCGGGCCACTTGACAAAAGCGGACGAAACGACCACGGTCGCGCCGGGCGGCTCAGTCGGAGGATCAGGGACCTATGGGACTCGTCGTCAGGACCCGCAGGGGTGTGGGAGCGGTGTTCGTCGCCAGCCTGATGCTCGGCGCCGCCATCGCAGTGCCGGGCCGCAGCGCCGTGGCGGCTGCCCGGCGCCGGCGAGGGGGTCAGCGAGCTCGCGGGCGAGATCGAGGTGTTGGATCCGGCCCCGGACCTCAACTCGGGAGTCGTCGTGAGCCAGACAGACATCCGGTTGATTCCCGAAGGTCGCGGCGTTGTCACGCCGACGATGCCGTCGTTCCCGTTCGATGCTGCGGTGCACGATCCCACGTTGGGGGTCGGAGCCGAGCCGAACACCTTCGCGAATGCCATCACGACGCCGTACAGCGGTCCCGGCCTGCCGCCCGCCGGGACCGAGGTGGTCAGCGTCCTCCTGCACTTCGACCCGGATCTGAGTGGACTTCCCTTCAGCCTCACCCAAGGGATCGCCCGATCCGCGACGATCACGTTCGATCGCCCGGTCCTCGGGGTGTACGTCACGAGCGCGGCTCTCGACGCCACCGACGAGATCTTCAGCCCGTCCACCACGTTCTCGTCGTTGGGCGGCCGCGACATGGAGTTCAACTACGACGGCGACTCGTATGCGATCTCGCCCGATCGCCTCGAGCTGTCCACGACGATGTTCGGACACAACGGTGGCGTCTTCGACGAGATGCGGGTCATCCTGCCGGCAGAAGCTGCGCCGCCACCGGAGGCCGCGGTGTACTGCGACTTCAACGGTGACGGAACGCACCGACTTCGCGGTGTGGCGTCCGTCGAACGGTCGCTGGTACGTGAATGGCATCGCCGGATCCACGCCGTTCGGCAAGAGTGGCGACATCGCCGTCCCCGGCGACTACAACGGCGACGGAACGCACCGACTTCGCGGTGTGGCGTCCGTCGAACGGTCGTTGGTACGTCAATGGCATCGCCGGATCCACGCCGTTCGGCAAGAGCGGCGACATCGCCGTCCCCGGCGACTACAACGGCGACGGAACGCACCGACTTCGCGGTGTGGCGTCCGTCGAACGGTCGTTGGTACGTGAATGGCATCGCCGGATCCACGCCGTTCGGCAAGAGCGGCGACATCGCCGTCCCCGGCGACTACAACGGTGACGGGAGCACCGACTTCGCGGTGTGGCGTCCGTCGAACGGTCGTTGGTACGTCAATGGCATCGCCGGATCCACCGCCGTTCGGCAAGAGCCGGCGACGTCGCGGTCCCCGGCGACTACAACGGGCGACGGAAGCACCGACTTCGCGGTGTGGCGCCCGTCGAACGGTCGTTGGTACGTCAACGGCATCGCCGGCTCCACTGCCTGGGGCCAGACCGGCGACGTCGCGGTCCCCGGCGACTACAACGGCGACGGAAGCACCGACTTCGCGGTGTGGCGCCCCTCGAACAGCCACTGGTACGTCAACGGCATCGCCGGATCCACCGCCTGGGGCCAGACCGGCGACGTCGCCGCGCCGCGACCGGTCGGGCAGAGCTGATCGAGGGGATCCGTCGAAAGCGCGTGCTCGTCGGTCGCAAGCTTCACCACCTCCTCACACATCACCGAAGCTTCGTCTGTCATGATCGATGCCGCGGCAGTGGTACCGACTGGGGGAACAGGGATGAGAACGGTGTTGCGGCTCGCGGGACTCGTCGGGGCGATGGCACTGCTGTCGTCGTGCGCCTACCTCAACGCGGCAGTCGATGCCGAGCACTCCGGCGGGCCGGTCCCGTGGTGGTGCACCTCCACGGAGGAGATCCCGGTTACGAGCGGGCCGGCCGCGGGCAGCGTCGACTACTACGCAGGAACGCACAAGGCCCCCTTGCCCTGGTCGGACTGCAAGGCGATGTCGGCCCAGTTCGATCTCGCGAAGAGCTACGTGCTCCAGTGGCCTACCGCGGGCGCAGCCGAAGCTGCGGGCTTTCGGATGGCCACGCCGTACGTCAGCGGCATGGGCACCCACCACATCCGCGGTGGGATCACACCGGCGATTCTCGCCGACCCGTCGTTCAATCGCCTTGATCCCGATCTCAGCGCCGCGGGGTTGGACGACACGTTCGATCCCACGAAGCCTGAGGTCCTGCAGTTCGAAGGTGACGCTCCGGGCTCCAAGCTCGTCGGGTTCGACTACTACGTCCACACCAACACCGGTCGTCCGCCCGCCGGGTTCGCCGGGAACAACGACTGGTGGCACATCCACCCGATGATCTGCTTCGACACGAGCAACGCAACGATGGTCGGGTTCAACACGACCGACGCGTCGTGTGCCGCGACGGGCGGCATCAACGTCAACATGTCGAACTTCTACATGTTGCACGTCTGGATCCTCGACGACATGAAGTTCGAGCCTGACGTGTTCGCCGGGATGATGCCGTGCATCAGCGGCGGGACTGCGATCCACGACCCGGCCGATGCATGTCACACGAGTCGGATGAACATCGCAGCAATGAATCACGACATGACGGGCCTGTAGCACCGCGGACTGATCCACCGGCGGCCCTCGAGGTTTTCGTCAGCCGGCCCCGCGATTCCACGCCGCTGCGGGAGCTGGGCTGCAAGCAGGCGCGTGGTTGCTCACGGCGGGCCGTAGGCGTTGAGGCGAGGCTCCGCGGGCGCGAACGTGGACGCGTACAGGTAGCCGTTCGCGATCGCCGGCGACGGACCGACGTTGTCCCAGTGCGCGAGCTCGCCACATCTCGGTGGCACTCCGGAGCAGTTCGCCTCGCCGAGCGCGTCGAACGCGTTGAGCGAGGCGAAGCCGGCGTTCTTGAGGAACGTCGAAGTGAGGTAGAGCACCCCGTTCACAACGGCGGCGGGTGACCGGCTCCCACACGGTCCGGGGAGATCGCACTGGATCGGTGGGAGGTTGTAGCTGCGCAACGGGTGGCATTGGCGAGACCGTGTCGAGCACCGCTCGGCCCCGGTCGCGTCGAACGCGGACAGACGTCCATTCGGCGTCAGGGCGTAGAGCGTCCCGTCTGCGACGGATGGAATGCCTGACGCCGCGGCGAAGAACCGCCGCGTGCAGATCCGAGGCGTCCCGGAGCAGCCCGCGAGACCCGCGGCGTCGAACGCCTCGAGCTCGCCGTTGGCAGTCGCTTGGAACACGAAGCCGTTCGAGACGACCGGCGCGGTTCCGAAGCCCGTTCCACTGGGAAGGTCGGCTTGCCAGAGCGGCAGGCAGGACTTCGGGGTGCCGCCCGAGCAGTTCGTATCCCCAGCGGCGGCGAAGGCGTACAGCGTGGTATCCGACGTGATGTAGACGACCCCGTTCGCAACGGCGGGTACGACGAAATTCGTCACGCGGGGAATTCGTCCGATCCACACCGGGCGGCACGTCTTGGGTGTGCCAGAGCAGTTCGTCGTTCCCGACAGGTCGTACGCGGCGACGCCGGTGCCCACTGCCAGGTCAGCGCTGTAGAACCCTTGGTACACGAGGCCGTTCGCCGCGACGGCAGTGCTCGACGATTGGCCGAGCGGCGCGGTGGACCACAGCACGTCGCAGCGCTTCGGCGCTCCACCACAATTCGTCGAGCCCGCGGCGTCGTATGCCCGGAGGGGGAGCCCCGGGAGCGCGACCAACGCGACGCCATCCGCGATCGACGGTGGCAACATCGAGCCGCTCGGGAGCGCGGTGGTGGTCCAGAGGGGTGAGCAGGTCCGCGGGGACCCGGAGCACCCTGACGCGCCCGACGCGTCGAACGCATACAACGCGGACTCGTTCGAATTCGAGCCCGAGGTTGCACCGACGTACGCGACGCCCTCCGAGACCACCGCTGGTGTGAGCGCGGTACCGGCGAGAGCTCCACTCCAGCGCAATGAGACAGCACCGGACCCCACCGCCTCGCGGCTGATCGAGCGATCGGCACTCGAGCTCGTATGCGCAGGGTTGGACAGGAACTGTGGCCAGTCACACGCGCTCGTCACGAGCATGAGCACGAACACCAACGCGAGCTTGCGCATGACGAGCCCCCCAGCTCGACGACATGACCGCGAAGAGCGAGCGCCCCTGGTCTACTCACCCCGCCGGCGCGCTGCAATCTCGCTCGGAGCCACCGGAGAGTGATCTGACCCCTGCGAGCCGGCCGGACCGGACACAAGGGGCAGGATGACCGATCAGACGGGAGCCGGCCGCGCGATACGGCAGATCGGCAGGCCGCACACCGGGGAGCCCCCGGATTCGCTTCAGGAACGCGGGAACGGTCCGAACCGGGGTCGGCAGTTAGCGTTCGGGCATGAGCAGTCAGGCGGAACCGGGTTCAGCCGGTGACGTGCGCAACGCCCGCAACCTGTTCCCCGCGACCGAGAAGGTGGCGTACTTCAACACGGCTGCCGTTGGTTTGGCGAGCCGAGCACTGGTCGCCGCGTTGAAGGGCTACATCGACGATTGGTCGGAGAGCGGTCTGGACTTTGCTCGTGGCGAGGCCGCAGGCGAGAGCGCAGGACCTTGGTGGCGGCCCTGATGGGTGCTGATCGCTCGGACATCGCCTTGATCGCGTCGGTGTCCGCGGCTGCGGGTCTGGTGGCGGCGCAGCTCCCTCCGGCAGGCCCGGGACACAACGTGGTGATCGGCGAACGCGAGTACAGCTCGAACCACTACCCGTGGCGAATGCTGGCGCAGAAGGGGTACGAGGTCCGGCAGGCGCCGTTTCGAAATGGCGGTCTCGAGCCCGACGACATTGCGAAGCTCGTCGACGACGAGACCGTGTTGGTCGCGTTCAGCGGAGTGCAGACGGCAACCGGGCACCGGTCGGACATCCGGGCGATCAGTGAGATCGCGCGATCGGTCGGTGCCATCGTGTTCGTCGACGGCTCGCAGCTCGTCGGCGCGTTGCCGGTGGCCGACGAGCTCGAACATGTCGACGTGTTGGCGACTGCCGATCACAAGTTCCTGCTCCACGCCGGTCGTGGTCTCGGGTACTGCTACCTCTCCCCCGCCATCCAGGATCGGCTGACCCCGATCAACGCAGGTTGGAAGGCCGGCCGGGTCCCGTTCGAGAGCTTCTTCGGACCCGGCATGGACCTGTCACCGACCGCATCGCGCTTCGACAACTCGATCAGCTGGCTGGCAGCAGTCGGGAACGAAGCCGCCCTCTCCGTGTTCGACACCTTCGGCGTCGACGCCATCTACGCCCGCAACCGCGAGCTCAGCGAATTGCTGAGGGCGTCGCTGGCCGAGATCGGGTGGACGCCGATCGACCTCCCCGAGGCCAATCGCAGCAGCATCGTCTCGGTGCCGCTGGGCGACAACGAACCCACCGAGCTGTTGGCGGGACTGAAGCGCCAGGGCATCATCGGTTCGGCCCGCGACGGCAATCTGCGCCTGGCGATCCATCTGTACAACCACGAGGACGACATCGAGCGGCTCACCACCACGCTCCTCCGCCCGCTGACCAGCCGTACCGAGTCAGCGCCGATGCGGCTCGCCGTCAAGCGAGCAGATCCACTGGCTGTCCAATCCATTGACCTCGACGTCGCCGAGATCCGTCAAGTGCTCGTCGATCTTGATGATCTCGTAGGTATTTTCGTTCACCGCGGAGGTCATTGGCTCGGCCAGGGATTCCATCCCCGCGGCGAGGTTCACACTCGGCCCGAAGATGTCGTAGACGTACCTCTGCATGCCGCCGCACGCTCCCGTCCTAGTCTGATCGCGCCCTCTCGAACGGAGAGTCGTCATGGCGCAGTCGCCGTTGTGTGAACTGGTGGGCATCGAGGTGCCGCTCATCCAGGCGGGGATGAGCATCTTCACCTCGCCGGCGCTGGCGGCGGCGGTTTCGGCGGCCGGCGCGCTCGGGAGCATCGGCGCCTGGAACCGTCCGCCGGAACAGCTTCGCCGGGACCTCGCCGAGCTGCGCGAGCTGACGGATCGGCCCTTCGCCGTCAATCACGTCGTGCCGGACCTCGACGCCGATGCCTTCGAAGCGACACTCGAACACTCCCCTGCCGTCGTGTCATTTGCGCTTGACGACGCGGGAGATCTCATGCGCCGGGTCCAGGATTCCGGCAGCATCGCCATGCAGCAGGTCACGACGGTGCAGCAGGCGCAGCAGGCCGCAGAGCACGGTGCCGACATCATCGTCGCGCAAGGTGGCGAAGCCGGCGGATACGCGGGAACGGTCGGCACCTTGTGCCTCGTGCCACAAGTCGTCGACGCGGTACGTCCCGTCCCGGTTGTCGCGGCGGGTGGAATCGCCGACGGGCGCGGCATCGCGGCAGCGATGGTGCTCGGCGCCGCCGGCGTCAACCTTGGCAGTCGCTTCCTCGCATCGGTCGAATCCCCGGTCGGAGAGCGCTGGAAGAAGGCGCTCGTCTCCGCGCCGTCCGAAGACTGGATACAGAGCGACTTCATCAACGCGATGAACCCGAACCCGGGAACCGTCGGCTACGGGACGCGCATGCGGGTCCTGCGCACCGAGTACATCGAACGTTGGGAGGGCCAGACGGCCGACGTCTCGACTGATCCGACCGCGGCGCGGCGTGGAGCTCGACGAGGCAGATGCCGCGGGCGACCGCGAACAGCTCCTCGTCGTCGGCGGTCAGAGCACGGGCCTCATCGAACGGGTCGAGCCGGCCGGCAGCGATCGTCCGAGCGCTGGTCGCGGAGACCCGCCGGGCCTTGGCGAGGGGCGCCGGCTTCGAAGTGTGACCTCTAAGCGACGGAGGGGCGGCGTTGCCGGACTCCGACGAGCGGCTACGAGCTCGGAACGCTCTCTTCCGGCTCGAAGATCCGCGCGCGCTCGGCCTCGGATGCTTGCGCGGACAGCTGTTCGAAGTTGTCCAACGCCGGGAACAGCGCGGCGAGGAACCGGCCCTGCAGCGCTTGGACGGCGTTCTGGTCGGCGTGACGAGCGAGTCCACCGACGAGGTTCAGACGCGACGCCTCGACCCACTCGCGGAGATCGGCGTCCTGCCATCCCAGCTCGGTCTTGATCCCCAACAGGATCGCCCGCAGGAAATCGAATGGGGTCTGCGGCCACGGGTTCGGACGACACAGGCGATTCTTCTCTGCGGTCGTCCGGTCGCTCCCTTCGACCAAGCCGATGAACGCCGAAGACATGCACAAGCTGATGCGTGACAGCACCTGGAGCGTGATGGTGTCGTCGGTGAAGATCGGCACCGGCGGACGGTCACTCAGCCCGGGTGTCGCGCAGTGCACGTGCAGATGCTCCGGGCTCGTCGCAATGGTGCCCCGCTCGAGCACGATCTCGTCGAGGTCGATGCGCTCCACGTGGCCGAGGCGCACGACGTTGTCGATGCGTCGCAGCTGGGCGAGCTCGCCGGCACTCAGCGTCGCACCCTTCATCATCGTCGGGACGACCGAACGGTCGACGCGGAACATGACCTCGCTCGCTTCGAGTCGCTCGTAGATCTCCTCGACCGAGTCGCCGTCGCGCGATGGCTTCGAGCTCGAGCACGATCCCCTCGAACGTCTCCATGACACCTTCGCCGGGCTGGAAGAACTTGCGGTTCAACAGCCACGCGTCTCGAGGGCGGATCCACGTGATCTGGTCGGCCGGCGTACCGCGGTCGAGGAGCCAGCAGAACGCGTCGAGCGCGGTCTTTCCCCCGCCGACGATGACGTAGCCGGCGGGCACGTGCGAGACCTTCGTCAGCTCGCCCACCGGGACACATTGCACGCCGTCCGCGACGGCGAATGGCGGCGGTTCGCGTGCCGGCACGCGCGTTGCCATGTACGTCGCGTCGACGACTCGTCGCCTCACCGTCACGTCGGTGACGTCGCCGCTGACGAGCGATTGGAAGCGCCGATCGCCGAGGTAATCGCACATCGGGAAGAACCGGACCCGACCCGAGGCGAGCAGGCGGTGGCGCATGATCTCGTCGTAGTAGCCGCAGATCTCGGTGCCACTGGCGCGCTCGTAGAACCCGGCCTCGCTCCCGTCGGGCTCGATGCGATCCTGTCCGAGGACGGTCGAGTTGACGCCGTAGGTCGAGGACGGCTGATGAAGCTGGACGAAGGGATACGAGTCCAGCCAGTGACCGCCCGCTCGATGGCGTCGCTCGACGACGACGACCTCGGAGTCGGAGTGTTCGATCAGGCTGTCGACGAACGCGACGCCCATCGCGCCCGCACCCACGACGAGGTAGTCGGTCTCTACCCGGCCCGGCTCGACCATGGCGTCAGATTAACGCCCGAAATCCCGTCGTCACGCTGGCATGAACTTCGAGTAGGACTGATTCGCCGCCAAGATGACGTGATCTTCCACCCCGTTCTCGCGATCGCGGTTGGCGAGGGCGTATTCGGGTGACGTCATCATGGAGAGGAAGGCCGCTCGTGATGGATACCGCACGACGACCACCCAGTCCCAGCGACTCCCGCCGAGATCACCGAGCGCCGCGCCCTCGACGTGACCGGCCCACAGGACCGTGCCGCCGACCCGCTTCAGGAGCGGCATGTCCGACTCGCTGTACCGCGTGTAGGCGTCCCACCCCGATCCCGATCCGTCGAGCGACCGCTCCCGGAACCGCACCAGGTTGACCATCACCACGGGGCCGTCATCGGGCAACGACCGTACGAACTCCTCGTTCAGATCCGTAGGTCCGGGAGCCACATCGTCCTCCGCCGCGTCGTGCAGTGATGCGGGACTCTAGGCGCAAGTCCTTGACCGGATGAGGGACACGATGGCCCGAGCGCGATCTGACCGGAGTCGTCTGCCGGCAGCACGGGTCGGGCAGCACTGCCAGGATCGGTGTCTCACCGATGTTCAAGACGGGAGTTCCATAGCGGGCAACGTCGAGTCGAACGGCGCTTCCTGGCGCGAGATCGGGTGCTGTCACGTCGTCGGGGTGGACCTCACCCAGGAGCTCTGTGACGTGGCCATCGACCTGACCCGGCGGGTCGGCCTCTCGGACCGAGTGGAGATCCACCAGGGCGACGCCCTCGCGCTTCCGGTACCCGACGACACCTTCGATGTGGCATGGACTCAACACGTCTCGATGAACATCGCCGACGCGAGTCGGTCGCCGAGGGTGCGACCGCATCGTCCATGGGCCCCGAATCCGGCAACTTGAGCAAGCGGCGGACGGCCGACCGACGGTCGCGCCCGTGACGCGCCGATGACGCGCCGATAGGCCAACAATGGGCAGGAGCACGACCGCCTGCGATCAACAGGCCACCCAGTCGCACAACCGGAGGCCCAACTCATGACGTACCTGATCACGCACTTCTTCGAGGGCGGCACCCAGGAGCAGTACGACGCGATCATCGCCGCCGTCCATCCCGCCGACGGCACGCTGCCCCCCGGTCAGCTCCACCACTTCGCTGGGCCCACCAAGGGCGGCTTCCTCGTCGTTGCGCTCTGGGACACGAAGGAATCGAACGACGCATTCCAGCAGAAGCTCGGCCCGGTCGTCGCGGCGCTCGAGAACGGTCCACCCCCGCCGCAGGAGAGGACGGCCGAGGTCACCAACCAGGTGAGCGCCTGAGCCACGGGTCCGCGGAGAGCACACCCAGGTCGGATTCGACAAACAGCGCTGACTCACCAGCGGGCGACGTCATCGGGGTTGCAGGTGCTGGTTGAGTCGCGCTGCTTGGCGCGTCTGATGGTCGCGTTCGGCGAGGTTGGGTGCGTTGCGAGCTGCGTCGGCATAGAGGCCGGCCGCGAGTTCGAGATCGCCGTTCTTCTCGTGGAGGTACGCGGCGACCGCTTCGCGCCGCGGGACGTGGTCGTCGACCTCGGCCAGTGCCGCCAGCCCTGCGGGCGCGCCGTCGGCCTCGCCGACTGCGACCGCACGGTTGAGCCGGACGATCGGAGTGTCGGCGAACCGGAGCAGCTCGTCGTACCACTCGACGATCTGGACCCAGTCGGTCTCCTCGACACGCGGCGCGTCGGCATGGAGCGCGGCGATCGCCGCTTGCGCCTGGTATTCGCCGAGCTGATCGCGCGCGAGCGCAGCCTGTGCGATGTCGATTCCCTCGGCGATGAGCCCGGTGTCCCACTGGCTGCGGTCCTGATCGGCGAGCGGCACGATGCTTCCGTCCGGTCGGGTGCGGCTGCGGCGGCGGGCGTGGTGGAGCAGCATGAGGGCGAGCAACCCGTGGACCTCGGGTTCGTCCACCAAGGCAGCCAGCTGCCGGGTCAGTCGGATCGCCTCGGCCGCGAGATCGACGTCGCCGGAATAGCCCTCGTTGAAGACGAGGTACAGCACCCGCATCACCGTGCGCACGTCGCCGGGACGTTCGACGCCGGCCCGGCTGACCGTGCGCTTGGCGCGGCTGATGCGCTGCGCCATGGTGGGCTCGGGCACGAGGTAGGCCCGCGCGATCTGGCGGGTGGTGAGGCCACCCACGGCCCGGAGGGTCAACGCGACCGCCGACGACGGCGTCAGGTCGGGGTGTGCGCACAGGAAGTAGAGGCGCAGCGTGTCGTCGGCGCTCGGGATCGCGCCGGCCGGCGGTTCGGTGTCGAAGCGGACCTCTCGGTCGCGGCGCGCGGCGTCTGACCGCGTCAGGTCGAGGAAGGCTCTCCAAGCGACCGTGATGAGCCACCCCGTCGGGTCGGCGGGCACCTCGCTCTCCCACGCGGAGAGCGCCCGGATGAGCGCCTCCTGCACCGCGTCCTCGGCCGTCGCGAAGTCTGCACCGCGACGGACGAGGACGCTCAGGACCCGCGGGACGAGCTCGCGGAGCTCGACGTCGTCCACGGTCACTCGGTGACGGTGGGCGGCGCGGTCAGGAAGGGCCGGACCTCCAGCCATTCGTGGATCGGTTCGCCGTCGGCCCCGGGTGCGGCCGACAGCTCACCGGCGAGCTCGATGGCTCGCTCGTAGCTGTCGACGTCGATCACCATCCATCCCGCGATCAGGTCCTTCGTCTCGGCGAACGGGCCGTCGGTCACCGGCGGGCGCCCCTCGCCGTCGTAGCGGACCCACACGCCGTCGGGCGACAGCGCCTGTCCGTCGATGAACTCGCCGCTGCTCTCGAGCCGAGCTGCGAAGTCGTTCATGAACTGGATGTGGGCCTCGACCTCGTCGGGCTTCCACCGGTCCATCGGGACATCGTTGACGGGCGCCGGCGCGCCTCGGTAGTGCTTGAGCAACAGGTACTTGGCCATGGTGTTCTCCTTCGGTGCCGGTCGGGGTACACCCTGGGACGGAGCAGATTCGAGTTCTCGACATCGCACCGGGAATTTCCCACGAATACCTGAAGACCGCCTTCGCCGGGAGGCACGAGGCGCAGAATTTCACCTCGGGTCAGCTGCGAGGTGAAGTGACGTCGTTGAGGAGGCGGCGGATCTCGGAGACGCCGGCCACCGCCGTGTCCATGTTCTCGGCACACGCCAGCAGGTTGAACGTGCGGCACCCGGCCAAGACGTACGGCGCCAGGAACTCGGCGATGGTCTCGGGGGCACCGCACGGGCTGTAGCGCTCGAATCGTTCGAACGGGATGTTGTACAGGCCTTCCATCGTCGGAGCGAGTGCCGCGCGTCCGGTCGGCAGGATCGCTTCCGATGCCGCACCAGACCTGCATTGCGTGCTGCCATTCGACGTTCTGTCGGCCGGCCGCCGCGGCGGCGTCGTCGATCATGGCGCTCGCTTGCTCGAACCGTCGCGCGGAGTTCCAGATGCCGATCCAGCCGTCGCCGAGGCGGCCGGCGCGGCGCAGCGCGGCGTCGGAGCGACCTCCGACGATGATCGGGATGGGTGGTTGCGGCGCGGGCAGGATCAGGGCTTCGGCGAGGTCGAAGAACTCGCCGTGGTGAGTGACGGGTGCTCCGGCGAGCAACGCACGGAGGATGGCCAGGGATTCGTCCATGCGGCGGCCGCGAGTACGGGGATCGATCCCGCAGATCTCGAGCTCGTGGGGGTCCTCGCCACCGATACCGACGCCGAATGTCAGCCGTCCCGGGTAGCGCTCGGACACGGAGGACAGCTGACGGGCCACCAGCACGGGATGACGGAGGGGCAGCAGATACACCGCCACGAAGGCTCGAAGCGAGGGTTCGGTTGCGAGCTCGTGGGTCGCGCCGATGAGCCCGTCGAAGCCCGCACCGACGATGAAGCTGACGTGGTCGCCGCACACGACATGATCGATGCCGGCCGCGGCGATCGCACGTGTCGACGCCGAAAGCGTCGCGTCCGGGGTGAGCGCGGCCATTCCGACCGACACCATCTGTGACGTACTGCGGCGCGCCGGTCACCGCCGGCGATCCGTCCGTCTCCGATCTCATGGCGTTCCTCCCAAGTTGGTCCGCGGGTGCAGTTCGGTGCTCATGCGACGGCGACGCCACTGATCTGCGGCCACACGGGCACGAACAGGCCACCGAGTCGGTACTTCTCCATCCGCACGTCCGCGAATCCGGTAGCCGCGATCGCGGCGGCGGTGTCGCGGTCGAGGCAGCAACCGTCGAAGACATATCGCCATGGGCGACGCAACAGCCGTTGCATCGCTCGGAGCGGACCCGGACCCGACCCAACGTGCTCGATGAAGACGAAGCGTCCTCCGGGACGCAGGATGCGGTGCACCTCCGCGAGCGCAGCTGCCTGGTCCTCCACCGTGCACAGCACGAGTGTGCAGATCACCGCGTCGACGCTCGCGCTGGCGAGACCGGTCGACTCAGCACCTTCCTCGCGAATCTCGAGGTCGATCCCGTAGCGTGCGGCGTTGCGGCGCAGTGCGTCGTGCGTGTGCGGGTTCGGTTCGATGGCGATGAGGCGGCTGCCGGGCGCGAGGTAGCGCATCGAAGCACCCGCTCCCGAACCCAGCTCCACGACGGTCGGAGGCAGAGTCTGCGAAGAGGGCCTTCTTGCGGGCACCGAGGCGTCGATGGAGGTACCCGTCCATCAGCTCGAAGAACTTGGCGTTGGCCCAGGCGCGTATTGGGTGAGGGCGACGCACGGGCTCGGAGTGCGCGAGATGCGCGGTCTCGGTCATTTCATCGCTCCACGGGTCTTCCGACGGCTGGTCCGACACACCATCGCGAAGTCCGCTCGCGTCGCGCTCGCGTGGACGCTCGCGGTCCGGATCGCCGACCCGGAACGCCGTGGAACCAGAGCTACGAGCTCAACAGCTCCTCGACGGCGCCGATGATGTCGCCGACGTCGCGGGCATCAGGCAGATGCCAGGCGCCGTCCTTCGCGACCATACGGGCCGACGGCAACGCGGCGGCGAGGGCCTCCCCACCCGCGAACGGGATCACACGATCACCGCGGTAGTGCAACACCAGTGCCGGCGCTCGAATCTCCTCGACGAGATCAGTGACATCGGTGGTGTAGATCGCTTCGAGGTAGCCCGCCGCCACCTCGATCGGCGCGCTCTCCCGCAGGATGCGCGCGAATTGCTGCGTCGCGGACCTCGACGCTCCTGGGCGGTACAGACCGGCCAACAGTTCGGTCGCGATGTTCGGGCGCTGACGCAACAGGTCCAGGATCGGTCGACCGACGTCGCCGAACGTCTTGGGCCCGCTCGCGTACGTCCCGAACAGCACGAGGTGTGACACCCGATCGGGTCTGCGGGCCGCGCACGCCAGCGCGATCGGCCCCGCCCCCGACATCGCGAAGAGCGCCGCCGGCTCACCGAGATGTTCCAGCACGGCCTCGAGCTCGTCGGCGGCGGCCTCGACACTGAAATCGCGAACCGTGCCGCCCGACAAGCCCGTGCCGCGCCGGTCGTAGGTGATCGCACGGTGATTTCGCGCGAGGTGCTCGATCAGCGACGACCGAGGATCGCCGCCCTCGGCGATCACCTCGAGGTTGGAGATCCACGCCGGGACCACGACCACCGGGGACCCGGCTCCGAGCTCACCCCAGGCGAGATCGATCCCCGTTTCCGGTCAGGCGTTGCCGCGACAAGCCGTCGATGGACAGCCGCGGTCAGCGGGTTCGCCGGCCAATGCAGCCGACTCGGGGCCCGGGTTCACGTCACCGCGCACGATCGACGCTTCCAATCGTCGGAGTCGTGGTGAGGGCTCGAGACCCAGCTCTTCGACCAGATGGTCTCGGTACGCCTGGAACACGCGAAGCGCCTCGGCATCGCGCCCGGTGGCGGCGAGGGCGCGCATCAGGGTGGCTTGAGCCTCGGCGCGCAGCGGGTGCTCCAACACGAACGCGTCCAGCTCCGTGATGGCGTGGTTCGGCTCGTCGCACGCCAGCAGCGCTTCGGCGTGCGCCTCGATCGCTTGCAGATGGAGCTCCTCCAACCGGACCTGCTCCGCCCGCAGCGGCTCGACATCCTCGAATCCGGCGTACGGCGTACCCCGCCACAGGGACAGCGCGTCGTGCAAGAGCGAGCGGGCGACCGACGGTTCGGCGCCGATCGCGGCTCGAACCCCCCGTTCGAACTCGATCGCGTCGACGGTCGCAGAGCCCAGCTCGAGCGCGTAGCCCGGGCCACGCGTCGCGACGGTGGGAGCGCCGGGAAAGCCGCAGCCGCTTCCGCAGCCGGAACACCTGGGTCTGCAATGCCGCATCCGGGGACATCAGGGAGCCCGTCCGGCCACACGGCGTCAACGAGCGCATCCACGGAGACGACCTGCCCCGGCTGCGACACGAGGCGGGCGAGCAAGGTCTGCAATCGACGACCCGGCACTTCACGAACCTCGCCCGAAGCATCGACCAGCTCGACCGCGCCCAACACGCGCACGGTCACCGAAGACAGCTCCATCGGCCAAGTATCGCGGCGTTCCCGTCCCCGACGCGCACCGTCTGGCCGCAGGCATCGGTCGCGCACCGTGCGCTCGGTACGCAGCATGGCAATCGTCCCGGTAGCGTTGTTCCCTCATGTCGACAGGTGCACACCCGGCTGATCGTGAGCTCTACCGCTGGCAGCTCGACGCGCTCGTGAGCTGGTTGCGCTGCGGACGCCAAGGCGTCATCGAAGCCGTCACCGGTTCCGGCAAGACCGATGTCGCGATCGCCGCGGCCGCGGACGCGCTGCGCCGGGGCCGCTTCGTCCTGGTTCTCGTTCCGTCGCGCGTTCTCATGGAGCAGTGGCACGGCCGGCTCACGCTGGCCCTCCCCTCTGCCCGCATCGGACGGCTGGGCGATAGCGGTCGCGACGGACCGACCGATTGCGACGTACTCGTCGCGACTCGCCACTCGGCGGCGGCGTACCAGCCGGCACCCGGCCTCGGGGGCGGGCTGCTGATTGCCGATGAGTGCCACGGCCTCGGCGGGAAGACGCTTCGGCGGGCGATGCTCCCGCAATACGAAGAACGCCTCGGCCTCACCGCGACGTTGGAGCGCAGCGACGACGCGGTCACCGATCTCCTACTCCCCTATTTCGGCGGCATCTGTTATCGCTACGGCTTCGAGCAAGGAATCGCGGACGGCGTGTGCGCCCGTCCGCGGGTGGCGTTCGTAGGTGTCGCGCTCTCGGATCAGGAGCGCGCCGACTACGCCGCGTTCGAGCAACGCCTCGTGAGCTCGCGCAGCCATCTCCGCCAGGTCCGCGACATGCCACTCGAGCCGTTCGGTGATTTCATCGCCGCGGTCGCGCACCTTGCCGAACATGACGCCGGTGTCGATGGCCGCGCCGCACGCGAATACCTCGACGCGTTCTCGAAGCGGCGCCAGATCGTGGCTCAGAGCATCGGCAAGTACGAGCTCCTCGGCCACCTCGCTCCCGCAATCAGGGCTGCGGAAGGCGCGCTGGTCTTCACCGAGACCGTGCGCGCGGCGAACCACGCGATCAACCGGCTCGACCCCCTCGTCGCGGTCGATCTGATCACCGGCTCCACCGGGCGCGCCCGGCGGCGCGAGATCCTCGACGACCTCCGCGATCGGAAGCTCGATGCGGTCGCCGCGCCCCGTGTCCTCGACGAAGGCATCGACGTACCCGACGCGAACCTCGGCGTGGTGATGAGCGCGAGCCGCACCCGACGCCAAATGATCCAGCGCATGGGCCGCATCCTCCGGCGGAAACGGGCGGGGATCGCCGCCACCTTGGTGATCATGTTCGCCAAGGACACGCTCGAAGATCCAGCACACCGCGTCGAGCGCGATGGCTTCCTCGACGAGATCGAGCGGATCTCGGAGGCCACGGGCGTGTTCGACAGCGCTCGTTTCGATCAGCTCGCCGAGTTCATCGCCGAACCGGGTCCCCCCGTCGTGCGCACGCCGGAGCACCTCGAGAGCTATCAGCGTCCAACCGAACCATTAGATGTCGAAACGCAGTACGCATTGTTGGCCTTCGCCTCGCGCGGGGCGTTCGGCGCGAGCGACGAGGCGGAGCTGACGCGTCTCGAACGCGCCCTGCCCGAGCCCAGCTCGGAAACGATGTATCTCGAACCCGAGATCACGAGCTTGCCGGCCGTGAGGAAGCCCAAAGTCGAACCGACGCGGCTCTCCACCGGCGAAGTTGCGCTCCAGATCGCGCGGGTCGGTTCGGCGTGGCGCATCAGCTGCACCGGCTGCGGTGAAGCGTCACCACCCGTGGAGTTCCGCTGGCAGGTTCTCGACCAAACCGTGCCCTGCCGCTGCGCGTGACCGCACGCACAGCTCGGAGCGGTCCTCGAGCGCGTCGCACGCGACGCCTTTTGTTGTTTACGCCGACGTGTGCTGTGATCCGCACGTGGCCGACTTTCCGACGACGCAATACGTGGAGACGGCCGATGGTTCCTTTCTCGCGTATCAGGTCGTCGGCGACGGTCCTTTGGACATGGCACTCATGCCGACGTCGTGGTCGAACGTGGAGCTCGTCTGGGACGACCAGTTCGCGGCGCGCTTCTTCCATCGGCTCGGTTCGCTCGGCCGACTCATCCTGTTCGACAAGCGAGGGTGTGGACTCTCGGATCCGGTCGCACGGCGCGCGATCCCAACTGCCGAGGAGTGGGTCGACGATCTCATCTCGGTGCTCGACGCGGCCGGGAGTGCGCAAGCACACCTCATCGGCATCGACGCAGGCGGTCCGGTCGCGCTCCTCGCGGCCGCAACGCATTCGTCTCGCGTCTCGAGCCTGGTGTTGTACAACACCTTCGCGCGCCTGAGCCGAGCGCCTGACTACCCGTTAGGCATTCCAGAGGAGATTCAACTCTCGTCGGTTGACAGCGTTTCGGCAGGACTTTCCGACCGGGGTAGTTCCTGAGCTCGTGGCGCCAAGTCGAGCCGGCGATCCCGCGTTCCGGCAGTGGTGGGCACACTTCTGGCAGGCACTCCGTTGGATTGGGGCCCGCGATCCAGATGCAGCAGGCCGCGTTCGCGCTCGACGTACGAGATGTGCTCGGAGCCGTGCACCAGCCGGTGCTGGTCGCTCATCAAGCGGGCAACCAGTACGTGCGCGCGGCGCACGGCCGGTTCCTGGCCGAGCATCTGCCCAGCGCCAAGTATGTCGAGCTGGCCGGCAGTGACCATCTCTTCTTCTCGAGCTCGATCGACGAGCTCGCCGACCAGACCGAGGAATTCCTCACCGGTGCCCGTCATACGCAGAACGTCGACCGGACGCTTGCGACCGTGGCGTTCACCGACATCGTGAACTCGACGCAACACGCCGTGACGCTCGGAGACCGTGGTTGGAAGGAGCTTCTCGACCACCACGACGATGTCGTACGTCGTTCTCTCGCACGCTTCAGAGGTCGACAAGTGAAGAACACCGGTGACGGCGTGCTCGCAGTGTTCGACGGACCGGCGCGCGCCATCGGCGCCTTGATCATGATCAGAAACACGATGCGGGAGTCCGGGCTCGACGTGCGCTCCGGCGCGCATACCGCCGAGATCGAGCTACGCGATCAGGACGTCGCCGGCATCGGAGTACACATTGCGGCGCGGGTCTCCGGGCTCGCCGCGGCCGGTGAGGTCCTCGCGTCCCGAACGGTCGTTGACCTCGTCGCCGGTTCTGGCATCGAGTTCGAAGACCGAGGCGACCACGAGCTGAAAGGCGTTCCCGGCTCCTGGCATCTCTTTGCGGTCTCGGGTTGACCGCGACGCCACGACGCGGGTTGGAGACGGCGAGTGGCTTCTGGCACGCCCCCAATGGTCGCCCGCGGCCCGTCTTCCGGTCGCAATCTGATTCGCGAGCGATCGTCACGCGCATCTTCGATAATTGGGGTCGGTCTTCTCCTGGTCCGTCCGGGTAGGCACGCAGCAGCTTCCGTGAGGTCCCTCGACCGGGCTCACACGGCCTCACGCACACGGGAGGACGCACTTCATGACGATGGCAACCCCACCACGATCGAACCAATCCGAATCGGCACCTCGGGACTCGGAACCGGCGTCGTCGCCGTCGCCCGGCCGGTCGACGATGCGTGCCGTTGTGCAGCGGTCGTACGGCCCGGCCGACAGCCTCGAGCTCCAAACCGTCGAGTGCCCGACCATCGGCCCCGACGAGGTCCTCGTCGAGGTGCACGCCGCCGGTGTCGACCGGGGTACCTGGCACCTCATGACCGGCCTGCCGTACCTGGTCCGCGTGGCCGGCTTCGGTCTGAGGCGGCCGAAGCAGCCGATCCCCGGGCTGGATGTCGCGGGCCGCGTGGCCGCCGTGGGAACGTCGGTCAGCCGGTTCGCGCGCCGGCGACGAAGTCTTCGGCATCGCTTCAGGATCCTTCGCCGAGTACTGCGCCGCGAGCGAGGACAAGCTCGCGCGAATGCCGGATCGTGCCACCTTCGAGCAGGCAGCCGTCTCGGCGGTCTCCGGCATCGCCGCGCTCCAGGCGCTGACTGACGTAGCCCGGCTCCAGCCCGAGCAACGCGTGCTCGTCATCGGAGCCTCCGGCGGGGTCGGCAGCTTCGCGGTGCAGTTGGCCAAAGCGCTCGGTGCCGAGGTCACCGGCGTCGCCGGCACCGCCAAGGTCGAACTGGTCCGCGCCCTCGGAGCCGACGACGTCGTCGACTACACCCGGGAGAACTTCGCCGACCGCGGGCGCCGGTACGACGTGATCCTCGATATTGGCGGTCGCAGCACCATCTCCCGTCTCCGCAGTGCGTTGACCCGGAAGGGCACCCTCGTGATCGTGGGCGGGGAGAACGGCGGCCGCTGGACGGGCGGCATCGGGCGACAGCTGCGGGCGATGCTCCTGTCGCCATTCGTTCAGCAGCGTCTCACGATGTTCGTCAGCAAGGAGCACCATTCCTCGATGGAGCGGCTCGCCGAGTTCATCGAGACCGGTGACGTCGTGCCGTCGATCGGCCAGCGCTTCACCCTCGAAGACACTGCGTCGGCGATTCGCGGGCTCGAGGCCGGCACCGCGAGCGGCAAGACCGTGATCCTCGTTCGCTCGTAGTCGCGCTCGGACGCAGACCGGGCGGATCAGGTCCTGGCGGGGTTGGAGCGGCACGCGCCGACCGGGCATCATGCCCCCCAACGAAGAAGTGCCTTCGTGTTCTGTGGATCGGTGGCGGAGGGCAGATGCCGAGCGGCAACGAGATCCGAGACAGTCAGCGAGCAACCTGGGCCGGGCTCTCGGCGGGTTGGGAGAAGTGGGACGCGGTCATCACGGATCAGCTCGGTCCGGTCGGCGCCGCGATGATCGAGCGTCTCGACATCGCTTCCGATCAGCAGCATCTCGACATCGCCGCGGGCACGGGTGAGCCTGGTCTGAGCATCGCGAGACTGTCGCCGCAGGGACGCGTCGTGCTGACCGACCTCGTCGCGGAGATGCTGGATATCGCCGCGCGACGAGCCAAGGCGCAAGGGATCACCAACATCGAGACGAAGGTGTGCAGCGCCGATGATCTGCCGTTCGACGACGCCACATTCGATAGCGTCTCCGTGCGCTTCGGGTACATGTTCTTTCCCGACGTAGCCAAGGCGACGGCCGAGTTCACGCGCGTGCTCAAGCCGGGCGGACGGCTCTGCTCGTCCGTATGGGTCAAGCCCGACGAAAACCCGTGGACATCGATCGCCATGCAGGCAATCGCGACCGAGACGGTGCTGGCGCCACCCGACCCGGACGGGCCGAACATGTTCCGGTGCGCTGCCCCGGGATACGTCAGTGCCCTGTACGAGGGCGCGGGGCTGCGCGACGTCGCCGAGTGGGACGTCACCGTCGAGCTCGTGACGCGAGTCGCCCGACGCAGTATTGGGAGATGATCAGCGAGCACGTCTCGCTCGCAGTCGCGGCGCTGCAGCAGATCGACGAACCGGCGCGGGAACGGATTCGGGCCACCGCCATGGCAAAGGTGAGCGCATTCGAGAAGGACGGCACGGTCCGGGTTCCGGGCGTGGCGCGCTGCATCGTGGGAACGAAACCGGACGCAAGCGGCACGTCGTGAGCCTCCCAGGCGCCTGGCGGCTGAAGGCACCGCCCGCCTGTACCGGTTCCGGAAGCTGACCTCAGTTTGGATGCGCGTCGACCCCGGCGCGCCCGCCGCGCGTGGTGACTGCCTTCTCGTCGGCGGTCGCCAGGAGGAAGAACGGAAGCGGCAGGACGAACTCGAACACCGTCAAGACGATCTGGAACCAGTTCGGACTGCCGTGAACTGCGAGCGACACCAGGCGACCGACGCCGCCGAGCAGAAAGATCCCCGCGAGCCACCGCACGACGGTTGACGAGATCGGCGATTGCCGAGCCGCCCAGATCCACGCGATCCCGTACCCGGCGAAGATCGCGCCGTAGAAGCGCTCCGCGACTGTCGACCGTGGCGCTCGCCGCCCCCTCGGCCGGGACGGACGCGATGCCGAAGACGAAGTGGGCGGCGCCGATCACGACGCACGAGATCCCCATCATCAGGAGGAGCCACTTCAGCGTCTTGGCCATGCTCGACACCCTCGGTGCTCGACTTCCGTCTTACTGGACGTCTGTCTACTTGGAGCGGGAGCGTAGAGCCCTAAGTAGACACACGTCAACTACTGTCGCGGTGGATGAAACCCCGCCGCCGACTGACGCGCGACCAACGTCGCCGCGACCTGATCGACATCGGTACGCAGCTGTTCGCCGCCAAGGCATATGACGATGTCCTGATGGAAGACATCGCCGAACGCGCCGGCGTCTCACGCGCGCTGCTCTACGGCCACTTCCCGTGCAAGCGAGACCTGTTCGGCGCGGTCTACGAGCAGGCGGCAGCGCAGCTCATTGCGGCAACCGAGCTGAATGATGAACGCCCGCTCGCGGAGCAGGTCTCGGCGGGCCTCGACGCGCACATCGACTACTTCGTCGCCAATCGCAACACCGTGCTCGCGGCGAATCGGGTGCTGGCGGGAGACCCCACCATCCAGGCGATCATCTCCGACGAGCTGGCAGTGATCCGGGCGCGTCTCCTCGACGCAATCGAAACCGATCGCCCGGAGGCGGTCTCCGCGGCGTTGATGAGCTGGCTCGTCTTCGTTCGCGTGCTCTGCGTCGACTGGCTCGTGAACGAACCGACCTCACGCGTCGAGCTCCGCGACATGTGCCTCGGCGCGCTGTATGGAGCACTGACGCCGATCCTCGTGCCGCGACGACTCCTCTCCGCCTCCGAAAGGCTCGCATCGGAGGAACGCGCGGCCCTGAAGGCCGAGCGTCCCAGAGATCGTCAACGTCTCGCAATGGCATCGTCACGGGATCACCACACGGACGGGAACGGTCCTTCGGCCCCTTGTACACACGAGCGAGGAGGACTCATGGGATCGACCCGTCCACCTGAAACGCCACCGCGCCCTTGGACGAAAGCGATCGTCGGCAGCGCAGCAGTAGCCGTCGCCGTCGCCGTGGTCGCATGGACCGCCTCGGATGTCGTCGAGGCGACGATCGCCCTGATCGCCATCTTCACCATCGGCGTGGTGGCGGTCTGGAACTCTCACCGCCGCGACCCGTGTCGCTGAGCAGGCGGGCGCGGTGTCGATCGGTCGCCGGCGGCTTTGTCTGACCCGGTCTCGGCGGCGTCTCCACCGACCGTCACGCAGGCGATCGATGACGTGCTTCGCGGTCATGGACGCCGCCGGCGCTGCCCGACCAGTGCTCCTCGGCCCCGGAGAGGGCGGTCAGATCGCGATCTCGCTGGCGACGACGCATCCGGACCGTCTCAGCGCTCTCGTGTTGATCAACGCCTCGGCCCGCCTCCGGCAGGCAGCTGACTATCACTTCGGTATGCGCCCCGAGACGTCGAGCAGCTGATGGGCGGGAGTGTTGAACACGACGGTGACGAGCAGGAGTTCGACTTCTTCCCGCTGGTGGCGCCCACCGAGGCGGATAATCCGCAGTTCCGCAGCCTGGTGGAAGAGGCCGGCCACCGGGGTGCCAGCCCCTCGGTGGCAGCCGCGATGTCCGAGCTGTTCCTCGACGCCGACGTTCGCCACCATCTGCCCTCGATTGGCGTGCCGACGCTGGTCCTGCACCGGGTCGGGGATCGGATGATTCCGCCGGCCCACGGTCGATACCTCGCCGAGCACATCCCCGGAGCTGTCTTCGTCGAGCTTCCCGGGGCGGACGATCTCTGGTGGATCGGCGGTGGCGAGGCGGTCGTTGACGAGATCCAGTACTTCGTCACCGGCACTCGCGGTGCCGCAGAATCGACCCAGACGGTCATGACCGTCCTGTTCACCGACATCGCGTGATCCACCGAGCTCGCCGGCTCGTTGGGCGACCGTGTATGGCGGAGGCTGCTCGATGACCACGATGTGATGGTGCGACGCGAGCTCCGGCGTTTCGGCGGTCAGGAGATCAGCACGACGGGTGACGGCTTCCTCGTGAGCTTCGGCGAGCCGGACGATGCCGTCGCTGCCGCGCTGGCCGTCTGCCAGGGAGCACGTGCGATCGGGCTCGAAGTGCGATGCGGCATCCATATGGGCGACGTCGAACGCAGGGGTCGCGATCTGCTTGGTGTCACGGTCCACATTGCCGCTCGGATCAACGCCGTGGCGTCGGCCAGTGAGGTCTTCGTGTCCATGCCTGTGATGCAGCGATCCACTGCCCCGGGGGTCAAGTTCGTCGAACGAGGCTCGTTCGAACTGAAGGGGGTGGCCGCAGCGATGGAGCTCTACACCGCCATCGCCACCGAGTAGCCCATCCTCGCCGAGCGGATGGGGCAGGGATTCCGAACCGTACTTCCGCGTGCGTTCGCGACGCCGGTGCCGCCCGCTTACCCGGGTAGGCCGTCGGGAACTGCGCCGAGCTGCTGGAGCATCGACAGCATGTCCATGACACCCCAGTGCTCGCACACCATGCCGGCGTCGTCGAATCGCATGATGTCGATGAGCTGCACCTCGATCGACCTTTCCGGACGGCGGCATGCCCATGAACTCCCCGCTTCTGGGTCCCGGATGGCGGTGACCCGTGGCGACGGCCTTGTCGCCGCTGGCGATGATCATCGACGGCCTCCATGTGAGATCGGGAAACGCCGCCCGGTACATACGGAAGAACTCCAGGATCCCTTCCTTCGTCGGCGCGAGGTCCGGGAGCTCCTCTGCTCGACGAAGCCCTCGGCGAGCAGTTCGCCGAACCCGTCGATGTCGCCGTCGTTGAGCAGTTCGTAGGTCTGTCGCATCGTCGTCGCGTGGTCCATGGTCGTCCGTTCGGTGGCGTGATCGAGATGGTACATGTTCAGATCTTGCGGCCGAAAGGCGAGCACACTTTCGCCGGTGATCAGTTCACGATCCCGCGTTCACTCCGGCACGGCGATGCACGACAGGTCCATGTACTCCCACGTCGGTCGTCCATGCCGGGCGGAAGGTTCGGCGCGATGTGTTCGTCGAACCAGGTTTGGTGTGCCTCGCGATTCCCAGACCTCGATCACGCGATACCCAGCTGCCCGATGCGCCGCTGACGTGGCTCACGAATCCGGGCGCCTTCGCGATCGCGTCGACCACGCCGGCCGCGCGCATCCCGTCCATGAAGCTGGCGTCGGCGCCGGGGACCTCGGTGTTCATGATGACTGCCATTCGTTCGTCCGTCGTCTCTGGTCCGGCGTCGCCGGTCCGCTCGAGCGCGTGTCAACCGCGAAGAACTCCTCTTCGGCCTTCGGGTCGACGGAAGGTGCCGGTGCTCGGTCACCTTGCCGTCGCGCAGCCGGTAGACGTCGACGTACTCGCCGGTGTGGTCGCGGTCGCCGAGCGCCATGGTCACGTCGAGCAGCACGACCGCGTGGTCGTCGTCGGCGAGGATGTGACGGATCGAGAGGTCCTTCAGCTCCATGCCGGTCTCCCGAACACGCGCCCGAGCATCGCCACGCGCCTCGTCCGGCCCGTGGTACTCACCTTCGAACCCGGGTGTCGACTCGTACCAGATGACGTCCTCGTCGAGCGCGGCGGCGAAGGCGGCGATGTCGCCTCGTCCCACCGCTTCGTACGCCGACCGGACGACCGCGACGTTCGGGTGCTCGCTCATGCGGTCGCGCCCGTCCACTCGTCGACGACGATCAGGTCGGTGAACTCCGGCGGGCCGTCGAAGATCGTCGGCCATGATCGCCCGGGCCGTCTGCAGCTGCTCCTGGCGACGCGGGTCCTGTTCGCGGGCGCGTGCCTGCTCCTCGCTCTCGAACACCACCAGCGTGTAGATGCAGCTCGGGTCCGCCTGGTCGTGCATGATCAGCTGAACGGACCAGCCCGGACCCTGGCTGCTCGGCGGCCCGGATCTCGCTCGATCAGCTCCGTGGTGTCCGAGCCCGGCTTCAGGCGCATCTTGATGAGTTGTGCCCACATGTCGCGTGTCTCCTCCTCGGTTCAGATTCGGTTGATGTCGAAATCGAGCACGAGTTCGGGTGGAATGAGAGCTGTCCTCCAACGCGACGCCGTGCACCCGGCGGACGTGGTCGCGGAACCAGCGGTCGAACGGCTCGGCCGAGGTCTCCAGCATCGTGAACGCGGCGGCGAGATCGTCGGCCTCCACATAGACGACGCCGACGTCCCGCCCCGGGCGCGGCTGGATCCAGACCGCCTCCCGGACGATGCCGGCGCGGCGGCGGGCGTCCTGGAACGCTTCCCTGCGCGCACCCTGTCCAGCACGACGCCGAGCGCGGTCCGATTCGGCGTCGGTCTGGCCGGGGAGCAGCGGGCAGGGAGAACGCGACGGACTGCATACGACGCGTCCGAGTCGTCTGCGCCGACGTCGCCGCGGCGAAGACATCACTCGATCGAGCGATGTACCTCGCGGGCGAGTGCCACGCGGTTCGAGACGCCGAGCTTGGCGAACACGTGCCGCAGATGGGTGTTGACGGTGTGGGGCGAGATGTAGAGCCGGCGGGCGACGGCGCCGTTCGTCAGCCCTTCGGCGACGAGCAGCGACACGGCCCGCTCGGTGGCGGTCAGGCTCTCCCAACCGTCGCCGGCCGGTTCCGCGACCCGCGCTGGCCCGGACGGACGCCGAGCGTCCGCAGCTGCGCCCGCACCCGGCGCGGCCCAGCCGTCGGCGCCGGCCGCTCGTGGCGGCCCAGCGCCTCGGCGAGCATCGCGGCGGCTTCGTCCCGATGCCCGGCCGCGGCGAGCAAGGTCGCCGCGTCCTCGCAAGCGCCGGTGTGCTCGACCACCATGCGGGCACCCGGCGGGCGAGCGCGACCGCCTCGATCATCGCTTCGACTCGCCGGTCGACCAGCGCCCGGCAGCGCAGCGCCACGCTTTGCACCGTCGGTACCTCCGGCGCGAGGTCGCGCTCCGGCGACGACGTCCGCGACCTCGTGCGGCGACGTCTCGATGCCCGAGCGCCAGGTGCCAGGCGCACGAGGTCCGGGGCGAGGCAGCGGTGGTAGTACCGGTTGCCGGTTGCGGCGTCGAGCCGCCAGCACCGCAGCAGCACGTCGAACGCGCCCTGCTGGTCGCCTTCCGCGAGCTGCGAGCAGCGCGATCGCGAACGCGACGACGCCCGCGTTGTAGACTCAGCGGTTCGCCTTCGACGCGGCTCGGCGATCTCCGTCGACGCAGTTCTTTCGCGGCCTGCAGGTCACCGGTCGCGGTCGCGATGATCGCCCGGTAGGCGAGCGACTGCGACGCCAGCAGCGCGTGTTCCTTCTCCTCGCGCTGCCTGCGCCGCCGGCGATCGAGACGCGGCACCGCGTCGTCCCACTCGCCGATGCCGAACGACGCCTGCGCGTCGGCCATCAGCGTGTCCGAGAGCCACCACCCGGAGCCGAACTCGTCGTCGAGGGTCTCCCGGTACGCGCGCGCGTGCCTCGTCGACGAGATCGCAGTCGAAGAACGCCAGACCGAGGAAGAGCTTGGGCTGCAGCGGCAGCGATCGCGTCGGCGGGTGCGGTCTCGGCCAGCGCCGTCGCGCGGCGTGCGTGCGCAGCGCGTCGCCGAAGCGGCCGTGCCGCCCCTCGGCCACCAACAGCGCGGTCAGGGCCCACACGGTGCATCGCAGGATCGTCCGCCGACTCGGCGATGGCGAGGGCCCGGCGGGCGGCCGCTTCGCCGGCGGCGTGCTCGCCGGAGTACGTGAGCGCCCAGCTCTGCTGGGCGAGCATCAGCACCTGTCGGCGGTCGGAGCGGTCGGGTCCGGCGAGGCCCGCTCTCCGCGACGGCGATGACCTCGGTCGCCCGGTTCTCGAGCGCCAACGCGCCGAGGAGCGCGAGCCGCAGCGGCATGTCGACCTCGGCGCCGTGCTGCCGCGCGAGCACCGCTTCCGCCCGTGCCGACGCCTCCGCCACCTTGCCGGCGCGGAGCAGCGCCTCGACCACCTCCAGCGACACCAGGTCGGCGTCGTCGTGACCGCCGGGCAGCAGTGCCTCCGCGCGCCGCACCAGCTCGACGGCGACGATCCGGTGAACGGGTCGCGGCCTCACGCGCGGCAGTCCCGCAGCGCCGCGATCGCCTGCTCGTCACCGCGCTCGGCGCCGAGCATCAGGTGTCCGGCGACGTCGAGACGGTCCGCACCGGCGGCGGTCAACGCGTCGGCAGCCTCACGGTGCAGGAGCCGGCGGCTCGGAGCGGGGACGTTGCTGATAGATCGCGTCGTGCACGACCTGGTGGCGGAACACGACCCGGTCGTCCGTCTCGTCGAGCAGCTGCGCGTCGAACGCTTCGCCGAGTTGCGCGACCACCTCGGTCGGCGACCGGCGCGCCACGGCCGCGACGTCGCGGAGCGACACGTCGTCGCCGAGCACCGCCGTGATCTGCAGCAGCTCCCGGGTCGGTTCGGCAGGTGCCGCAGGCGGCGGACGACCAGCGCGTGGAGCGAGGCCGGGAGGTCCGAGGTCGTCGCCTCCACGCGCTGGCCGGTTCGCTCGCAGCAGTCCGTCGTCGTCGAGCGCGCCGAGCATCGCCACGGCCCAGAGCGGATTCCCGCCGGCCTTCGCCAAGGAGCGCGGTCAGCTCGGGCCCGGGAGGTGCGCCGAGCATGTGACCGGCGAGCGCGGCGACGTCGCCGGGTGCCAGCGGCTCGAGTCGCAAGCGTGCGCGCGCCCGCCGCCGACAGATCATCGAGGAGCCGCGCGGCCTCGGTCGAGAGCGGCGAGGGGCGAGCGGTCACCACGACGAGCACGGGCGACAACGGCAGCTGTCGGGCCACCGACGAGATCGCCGACAGGCTCGCGGTGTCCGCCCAGTGGACGTCCTCGGCGACGAGCAGCACCGGTTGCTCCGTGCACGACGTCTCCACGCAGGTCGACGATCTCCTCGATGATCTGGAACCGGAGGTCGCCGGCAGATTCGGCGGGCGCGCCCGTGCCGGCCAGCCGGGCACCGATCGCCGCCTGGCGGGGTCCGGAGCGCGTCGGTGCAGCCCGAGCGCGGCCGCGACGACGCCGAAGGGCCGGGTGCGCTCGAACGGATGGGCGTGACCGTGAAACACGGAGATCGGCGGCCCGGGCGTCGTCGACGATGCTCTGCACGAGCCGGGTCTTGCCGATGCCGGCCTCGCCCTCGATGACGAGCATCGAAGCCCGTCCCGAGCCCGAGCTCGCGGACCGCGGCCGTCACGATCGCCAGCTCGGCGTCGCGCCCGATCACCCCGTCGGCTGCTGCCACGACCAAAGGCTCGCCGACATCGGCCTTCGGCCGCCAGCCGACGTAGGTGCACGCGCGGCCCTTCGGTGGCGCAGCCCTTGCGGCCCGCTTCGCGGACGGCACGCATTGCCACCGTCGACGTTCGGCGAGATCGTGTCTCAGGTGGGATCCGTCGGTCGAGCTTTCGTCTCGACTCGAAGACGACACGAGGCACCTCTGGGACTGACCTACCGGGTCAACGGCGGGCTGAGGGGCCCGTACCACCCATCTCAGGCTCGCGGTTCAACGAGCGAACCCGTGTCGCCTGATGCACCGCGGCGAGACCAAGAACTTGGATGGTTCGAGCACTTAGCGGTAGTCGCCGGGGTCGGGGAGCCGACCGTCGGCCAGCTGCGCGGTTCGTGTGCCGGAGCGCGTCGACGTGGTGCGGGTGTGTGAGCACCATGAATCGCTCGGCCCGGACGGCATCGACGACCTGATCGGCAACCTGGGCGGCGTCGATGCCCTCGGCCAGGTATTGGCTCAGCGCCTCATTGGCGAACGCCGCATCGTCGGTCATGGTGGTGGCGAGCTCCGCCGGGCGGGTCTCGAGGGACTGAGCGTCGAGGTTGGTTCGGACCATGCCGGGGCACAGCGCCGTGACGCCGAGCTTCGAGCCGACGATGGCGAGATCGAGCGCGAGGCTCTCGGTCGCGGCGAGCGCGGCGAACTTCGAGATCCCGTACGGGCCGGAGACCGGGCTCGCGAGCAAGCCGGCGACCGAGCACGTGTTCACGATGTGACCCTCACGGTCTTGAGCGAGCATGCGCGGCACGAACGCTCGGATCCCGTGCAGGATGCCCCAGAGGTTCACGCCCAAGACGAACTCGAGGTCCGCCGCCGAACGCTCCCACATGAACCCACCGACAAAGACCCCGGCGTTGTTGCACAACAGATCGACTTGACCCCATGTCGCGAAGACGCGGTCGGCGAACTCGTCGACTTCGCCTTCGAGCCGCACGTCGCACCGTTGCGTGAGTGTGGAACCGAGTGGTGCACCAGCCGCAATCAGGGACTCTTCGGCGCGGGCAAGCGCGACCTCGTTGACGTCAGCCAGCGCGACCCGCATCCCTTCCGATGCAAGCCGCGCGGCGAGGGCCAGGCCGATGCCGCTGCCCGCCCCGGTGACCACGGCGACCTTGCCCTTGAGATCTTGCACTTGCTCCTCCTGGTCGAAGTGGCGCATACTGCTCTGCGTCGCGCGCCACGTCGAGTCGCAGCGACGTACGGCTGTCCGGCCGACGGGGAGTCCGGCATCACCGACACCCACCACAGAGAAGGCCGGCCCTTCTTGGAGTCCCGCCTCGCTACGCCGTGCAGCGGTCGGGCGCGGCGGCAAGTCGTGCGTCCCAGTAGGCGAGCTCGTCGTCGAGCACGGCGGGGATGGTCTTACGGAGTCGGTCCGGCGCCGTCGGGCCGAAGACGTGCAGGAGCACGGCGTCGGGAGTGAGCGGCTCACCGGTCGTGACCCTCGCCACGTGATCGAGGGCGCGCACACCTGCCGTCCCAGAGCCGGGATCGATCGTGGCGAACGCGTCGAGCAACCGCGCCGCCCGCTCGAAGTCGCCCTCCTCGATCGCGAGCCACGCGAACGGCACCGAGAAGAGCGATTCCTCGTAGATCAGACCACCGAGCGGCCGAGAACGGGCCAGCGCGGCCAGCCTGGCCGCGCGTTCCTCGACGGTCGCGTCCGAGGAGATCGCCACCGCGATCCGGACCTGCTGGAGCCCGAAGTCGGTCGGCGAGAAGTCCTTCACCAGCTCGAACTCGGGGCCGTGCCCGAGCTCTTCGGTGTACTCCATCCAGAGCAGGTGCGAGAGCGCGGAGTGGTAGCCGCCCGTACCGGGCGCGACCCACCGCACCGCCGAACGGGCCGCCTCCCGGGCCTCCTCGACCCGCTGCACCGCGAGCAGCGCGATCGAGCGGGCGAGGAAGATGAAGGCGAGCGAGTAGTCGTAGGAACCGGTGACCTGCTCCAGGACGTACGGAACGAGCTCGTCGGTATCGGCGATGACTGCATCGGGATCGATCGGGGTCAGCGCGAGGAGCCGGTAGGCCTCGAACAGCCGGCGGCTCGGATCGTCGGCCGGCATCGCCGCCAGCGCATCGATCGCCGTGGTCATCATCTCGACCATCTGGAAGGTGAACGTCTGCAGCCACACCTGCGCGGCCCACAGCGCGGTCCGTGCGCCAGGGCTCAGCCCGTCCGCGTGGGCCCGGAGCTCCTGCACCCGGGCGAGCATCCGCTGGTGGGCCCCCGGCTCCTCCGGCGACGTGGCGGTCACGTACAGGATCGCCGCCGATTCGTAGCGCCCATCGGCGTCGGCGCGCGCGGCCGCGGCTCGGCGGGTGGCGGCCTCGATCACCGTGCGCTCGTTCCAGTCGCAGTACACGTCGCTGAACGCCAGGTAGTCACGCGTGATCTCGTCGTGCGGTGGCACGAGGGCGGCTTCCAGCGCGAGATGCGCCGCCTCGAGATCGCCGAGCTCGTCGAGCCGGGCCGTCCCGAACGCCCGCATCGATTCGAGCAGCCGGTAGCCCCGCTCGGTCGGACCGCTCACCGACACGTGGACCAGCGACTTGTGGATCAACGACTCCAGCAGGTCGGCGGCAGCCAGGTCATCGCAACCGAGCAACGCCGACACGGTCGACAGCGTCACCGCCCCACCGCAGACGGCGAGCGACCGGAATGCACGCTGTTCCTCGGGCTCCAACAACTCGTAGGACCAGGCGATGGTCGCTTCGAGACTCCCCTGCCGTCCGTCGCTGCGCCGCGCCCGCACGAGCAGCCGGAACCGATCGTCGAGGTTCGCCAGGATCTGCGCCGGCGTAAGGGTCCGGATGCGAGCCGCAGCAAGCTCGATGGCGAGGGGCATGCCGTCGAGCCGCTGCGTGATCCGAGCGACGGTCTCCAGCGCCGCGACGTCGAACTCGAACGCGGGGTCGGCCGCCAACGCCCGCTCTACGAAGAGCTCCACCGCCGACGAATCGCCCGTCTCGGCTCCGAGCGGGGGGAGCGCAAGGGTGTGCTCCTCGCTCAGGTCGAGCGGCACCCTCGACGTGGCGAGCACGCGCACACCAGGAGCAGCGGCGAGCAGATCCACCAGGAACATGGCGATGGCGTCCAGCACGTGCTCGCAGTTGTCCACCACCACGATCGCCGGCGCGCCGCCCAACGACGCGACGACATGCTGAGCGGGGGTGCGGTCGGGCGGCACTGCGCGAGCGAGCCCGTCCACGAAGGCCGGGTGCACCGATGCCGAGTCCGTGAGCGTCGTGAGGTCCACGAAGTACGCGCCGCCCGGGAAGTCACCGATCGATCGACCCGCCGCCTCGATGGCGACCCGGGTCTTCCCTGCGCCGCCGGGACCGATCAGCGTCACCAGGCGATGGGTCCGCAATGCCTTCCGGACGTCGTCGATCACCTCGTCGCGTCCGATCAGCCCGGTCCCCTGTACGGGCAGCGTCGAGCGGTGGTCACCCAACGAGTTGAGCGGCGGGTGCCGGTTGTCGGAGCCGGGGACGTCAACCTGGAACAGCGGCCAACGGCCGGCCAGATCGCGCAGGTGGTGCTCGCCCAGCGGCTTGGTGGGCAGCTCGAGCAGGGCGTTCACCGCTGCCGACACGATGACCTGTCCGCCGTGACCGACCGACATGATCCGGGCGGTCTCGTTCAACGTCGGCCCGTAGAAGTTCTGGTTGCGCTCGTGCGCCGAACCGGTGTGGATGCCGATGCGCACACGCGAGGCCGCCGTCGACCGCCCAAGTGCGGCTCGCGATCAAGCGCTGGATCTCGATCGCCGCAGCCACCGCCACCGAGGGCGATGCGAACGCGACGCCGAACGAGTCACCCGCGTTCGCGAACACCACCCCGTCGTGCGCCGAGAACACCGAGCGCATGAGGTCGTCATGCGCCGCGAGGTCGGCCTGCATGCTGACGGGATCCTCAGCCCACAACCTCGTCGACCCAACGATGTCGGAGAAGAGGAACACCCGGCGCACCAGGCAACGGTAGTTCGCTCTGTGCCAAATTCGACCTGGATCGCGATCGGGCCGCCATGGATATCCTTCCGACCGATGGATGACCGTGACGTCGAGAGGGGCTCCTACGACGCGGAGGGCGTCAACCAGCTCGAGACGATCTGGGGTGAGGGATTCATGTCCCCCGGTGGTCCGGCCGAGGTCGGGCGGATCGTCGCCGGTGTTGCCGTCGCAGGAACCGACGTCCTCGACATCGGGTGCGGCACGGGCGGAGCCGCACTGGTGCTCGCCGTCGAGCACGGTGCCGGCTCCGTCACCGGTATCGACGTCGAGCCCTACGTCATCGATGCGGCGACCGCGGGCTGCTGATCGCGGCGAGTCCGCACGAGTCCGGTTCCGTCCGGTGTCGCCAGGACCACTGCCCTTTCCGGACCCGCCCTGGCGTCCTCCGGCCCGGCCACATTCGGACGCGCAAGCCGTCCGGGTGCACGCTCGGTCTATGAGTCTGGGAGATGCGCTCGGCCTCGACGGTCGTCGTCCCGTAGGGTCTGATCGTGCCAAGTGAGATGTCGGGACGCGGGGCTGGCGTCTTTCCTGAGGTGCGCTATGCAGATGCGCAGGGCGTTTCGATCGCGTACAGCGTGCGGGGAGAGGGACCACTCGACGTTGTCCTGGTGCCCGGAAACCTCGCCGGCATCCTCACGTGCATCATCGATCCCTTCGTGGAGCGTTGGTTGGCGAGGCAGGCGCGATTCGCTCGGGTGATCCAGCTCGACCGACGCGGCTTGGGAATGTCGGATCCGCTGACCGCGGGTGGCGCACCACCGTTGGAGCAACAGGTCGCCGATGTGTTGGCGGTGATGGATGCAGTCGGATCGGAACGCCCTGCGCTGTCGGGCTCGGCAGATGGGTGCATGGTGGCGATGCTGTTCGCCGCGATGCACCCCGACCGGGTGAGCTCGCTCGTCTTGCAAAGCGGCTGGGCTCGAGCCACGGCAGGTCTCGTCGGGTCACCCGAGGAGCTCGAAGTCTCGCGTTCGAGACGCAGCGAGCAGATCCGATCGCAGTGGGGTGATCTCGACCACCCGTGGGGACTGCAATGGCTCGCCCCGAGCCGTCTGACCGATGCGGAGTTCCCGCGCATCCTTGCCCAGGTTCAGCAGGTGAATGGGAGTCGAGCTGCAATCGCCGAGACGATGGCTGTGTCAGACAGCGATGTCAGCGCGGTCCTACCGCTCATCCAAGCCCCAACCTTGGTCACGTGCCAGGCCAGTTGCGAGGTCAGGCTGGGCGGGCTGACCATTCCGGAACATGCGGCGTTCCTTGCGGAGCACATCCCGAACGCGCGCTTCTCCCCGACCCCGGGGATCGACATCTACGCGGGTGTGGACTTCGAAGCCCACACCGACCAAGTCGAGGAGTTCTTGACCGGCACCCGCCCAGTCGCGCTGTCGGATCGCGTCCTGGCGACGGTGCTCTTCACGGACATCGTCGGTTCGACCGAGCACCTCGCCGCGCTCGGCGACCAGGCCTGGCGCGAGCGGCTCGACCGTCACGACACGGTGGTCCGCACTCAGCTCGGACGGTTCCGCGGCCGGGAGGTCAACACCACCGGTGACGGCTTTCTCGCCACGTTCGACGGTCCGGCCCGCGCCGTGCAGTGCGCGCAAGCAATCACCGGTGACGCCGGACGGCTCGGGATCCAAGTACGTGCGGGCGTGCACGTCGGCGAGTGCGAGGTACGCGGCGACGACGTCGCCGGCATCGCCGTACACATCGGTGCCCGAGTGTGCGCGCTCGCACAAGCCGGCGAAGTGCTGACGACCTCGACCGTGCGTGACCTCGTCGCCGGATCCGGCATCACGTTCACCGACCGCGGCCAACACACGCTCAAAGGCGTTCCCGGCGACTGGACCATCCTGGCCGCCGAAGGCTGACTCGCGCCTTCGCTCATGGAGCGCGAACTGAGCCTGCCGACACTCCACCTTCTCGCGGGAGCAGCTAATGGATGGTCAGCGTGAAGGTCCTGGCGACGATCTGCTTGGTCTTGTCCTTGATCTGGATCGGGAGCAGGAATGTTCCGGATTGCTTTGGTGTCCCGCTGATCACGCCGGTCTTGGACTTCATCTTGAGCCCCTTGGGGAGCTTGGTGAGCTTCTTCCACTTGTACGGTGCGGTGCCGCCGAGTCCAGTGAGCGGCACGTAGTACTTCTGTCCGAGCCGGGCTGTCGGAATCGCGGCGGTCCAGATCCGCAGCCCACCCCGACTCGCGTTGACGCCGAACGACCAGATGCTCGCGGCGGCAGTACGGACCGTTACCTGTACGTCACCACCGGCCCGCGTCACCCGACTCGCCACACACGGGTTCGGGATCGCTGCAATACCCGCAGTCGGCGAGCAGTTCGCGAGGAGCGCGCCGTTGCGGAAGACCTGCACTTCGCCGGCCGGTGCACCAAGCAGCGCCGAGCTATCCAACACGAACTGGAACGTCAGCGGTGCCTCGGGAGTGGCGTTTGGAGCTTGGATGTGGACCACCTGGCTGAGCAGCTGGTATCCCGCGAGCGCCGGGTTGGCCGAGGTACCGAGTTGCACCGAGAGGTCACCCGCCGTCGGCGAGGTCACACCGACCTGCAACGGCTGGGCGGGTGTGGCACCCAAGCTGTCGGGGTCAGTCGTCAGGTCTGTCGCGTTGGTGGCTTGCACCACGCGCAGGACCCGCGCGCTGCTGAAAGTCCCACCAAGAGTTCCGCTGCTCCAGGTTCCGCCCACGATCTCGTTGTTGTTCGCGGCGACGACGGCACTGAAGATGATCGGCGTGGTGGTGACCCCGGTGACCGTGCCAATGGCGGTGCCACTGCAGGTCAACGTCCCTGTGATCGTGTTCGGACTGACCGGGCCCCCGTTCAGCGACGTCATCTGGCCCGTGACGTGCCCCGCACCATCGCTCGCGAGGTCTCCTTCGCTGAAGAAGGACGAGGTGCCAGTGTTGTAGGTGTACCCGCCGATCCAGTGGTCCAATGGACCGAGACTGGAGCACGCCGCCGAGGCGGTCCCCGCGAACGCCACGGGTACGCCCGCGCAGGCTATGAGCAGCGCGAAGACGACGGTGAGTGGGCGCGACGCGCGTGGACGGTTCATGCGATCCATGATTTCTCCCTGCTGAAATCCGGTAAGAGGGTCCTGAGGTGGGCCGAGTGGCGCAGACGCTCTGAGACCGTCTCGGCGCTCATCGAGTGGGGTCCCATCTCGCGGTGGACAGCACGTGAGGAACGGTCACGGGCACGCTCGAGTCCGGTTCCACGACCTGCTCCCAACCGCCCTGCCCGGGCAGCGTCGCCCGCGGGAACCACACCGCTGCGGTTCGGGTCGGGGTACTCGCCGGCCACTCTCGTCTCGCTTGGCCAGAAGTCAAGAAATACCGCGAAGAGGTTTCGCCGAGTCACTCCCAGCGGTCTCCCCTTCGCGACCTTCACAACCCTGCGCGTTGAGCCCACTTCCTAGCCCGAGTCGCCACTTCGCACCCTCGGGTCCCTTGTCCAGACTTGGGCGCCGCTCTACCGTCGACGACGCAACGCGGTCTTCGTCTGGGCAGGGAGGGACCTGCACGACATCCGAGTGTGCGTTGTGATCAAGAAGGTGAAGAACCTCGACGTTCCCGCGACCGCGGCGCACATCCACGCCGGCGCTCCGGGGACAGTCGGACCCGTCCTCTAGTTGTTGGCTCCCCCAAATGGCACAAAGCCTGGCAAGCCCGGTAAGTCGAAGTCCTGTGCATTCATCGGCACGGCAACGACCGATCAGTATCTGCGATTCCCCTGACCATCTGAACGTGCGTCGCCGCGTCGACCAGCGCCACCGAAGTCTCACTAAGACCCGCTAGCCCTCACCGACCGCTCGGCCGTTGCGAGCGCGGTACCTTGACGACCGGGATCGCGACGCGGCCGCAGTTCGGGCGGAAGCAGCGAGACGGAGGGGCGGGATGGGGCGCTACTTGCGGTTGGTCGGAGCCGTCGCGTGCGTCGTGCTCGTCGCAGCCGCATGTGGTGAGGGCACCTGGACCACGAACCCCACTCCGGCGCCGGTTCGAGCCATCCACGCCGCGCTGATGCACACCGGGAAGGTCCTCCTCATCGCCGGCTCCGGCAACGACCCGAACCAGTTCGCGGCCGGAACCTTCAAGACCGCGATCTACGACCCGTCGACCGGCTCGCTGCGCTCTGACATCCAGACGCCGTACGACTTGTTCTGCTCCGGCCACGCCTTCCTCCCCGACGGTCGCCTGCTCGTGGCCGGCGGCACCACTGCGTACCCGAACGCCGCGACCGGCCTGCCTACAAGGGCGAGAAGCGGGTGCGGATCTTCGACCCGGTGACCGAGAAGTACCGGGACGCTCCCTCGATGGCCATCGGCCGCTGGTATCCGACCGTCGTCGCACGGGCCGACGGACGGCTCGTCACCCTCGCCGGCTTCGACGACCGGGGCAGGCACTCGAACACGTTCCAGACCTACAGCCCCTTGACGCCACCTGGTCGCCGAACCAGCCGATCGGCACCTGGCCCAGCGGGATCGGCGTGTACTCACCGATGTACCCATCGATGCACCTGCTGGCCGACGGCCGCCTGTTCTACTCCGGCGTGCACGTCTTCCCCGACGCGTCCGAACACCCCGCCGTACCGGTGGGACGTCGACACGAACACGGTCAGCTGGATGGACAGCAACGGCGCGCTCGACGTCAACCGACGTGACCAGGCGGCGAGCGTGCTGCTCCCGCCGGCCCAGGCACAGAAGGTCATGGTCATCGGCGGTGGTCAGGAGACGACCGGCGTCCTCGGAACCGCGTCGACGGCAGTGATCGACCTCAACAAGTCGAACCCGACGTACACCGCCGGGCCGCCGATGGATGCCGCGAAGATGTACGTGAGCGCAGTGATCCTGCCCGATGGTCGAGTGCTGCGAGACCGGCGGCGCAACCGGCTACCGGATGAACCCGACCAGCACGTTCGTGAAGTCGACGCAGATCCTCGACCCGAAGACGATGACCTGGGCGAAGGCTCCCGACGCGACGGTCGGACGGACGTACCACTCGGGCGCGTTGCTGCTTCCCGACGGACGCGTGCTCACCTTCGGCGGAAACCCGGACGACGGCAGTTCGAGATGAACCTGGAGATCTACTCCCCCAGCTACATGACCAAGCCACGACCGGCCATCACGTCGACGCCGACCGACGTCACCTGGGGCACCGGGTTCACGGTGAGCACCGACGCGGCGATCGGCTCCGCCGTGCTGATCCGCCCCTCCTCGGTCACGCACTCGTCGGACTCCGATCAGCGCAGCGTCGACCTCGGACCGTCTCGGGCGGTCGCCACCGGCGCCACGCTGACGATCCCGACGAACCACAACCTCACGCCGACGGGCTGGTACATGCTCTTCGTGCGGAGCGGCGACGGGACCCGTCAGTGGCGAAGTGGGTCCACGTCGCTTGACGCCCTCCACTGAGGAGCCGGAGATCTTGCGCAGCTCCGGCAGCAGCTCGGCGACGGCTTTGAGCACCTTTGCGAGAACGGCAACGAAGACGGTCGATCAGGTTCAACTCGCATGTGCAGAAACACCGTTCGCCAGCGCCGTGTCCGAAGCTCAATACACGCGGTCTCGCCCGAGCTGGAACTCGAGGTGAGAACGGATCGGCGTACCGCGCGCTCGGTCCCCGCTTAGCGATCGCGTCTGCTGAACGCCACTCTGGCGTTCGTGTGCCTGCCGGAGCCGATCGCGAACATGGTCACCTTGTTGATCCCGGTTGGCTTCAACGCCGCATCAACGTCGATCCGCCGGCTTTGACCCGGGGCGAGGTGGGGCACACCGAAGAACTTGCCGTTCACCGAGACGACGATCGCGTCGACACCTTCTCGACGCGTGGAGAACGTCAGCCAGTGATGCACCTTCGAGACATGCCAAGCCTCGCCACCACTGCGCCGCCCATGGAAATGACACCTTGGTGGCTTACCCGGAGCCGTCACCGTGATCGACACGATGGCCGGCGCGGAGTCGAGGTTCCCATCGTTGACCTTGAAGCTGAACGAGTCGGAGCCTTGATAGTTCTTGGTCGGGGTATAGGTCACGTTCGGTGCGGTCCCGGTCACGGTCCCATGTGACGGACCCGAGACGATCACGTACGTCAACGGGTCACCATCAGGATCAGATCCACTCAACGTGATGGGCACCGCCGAGCTCTTCGGCGTCGACACCGAGAGGGGATCCGCCACCGGCGCCCGGTTCACGTCCGTCGGACTGAACGTCGCGGTCACCGTCGTCGTCCGCAGTCAAGGTCACGACACACGACCCGGTCCCCGTGCACGCACCCGTCCAACCGGTGAACGACGAACCCGCCGCCGCGACCGCGCTCAACGTCACTGCCGTGCCGTTCGCGAAGTCCGCCGCACACGTCGTACCGCAGCTGACCCCCGCCGGACTACTCGTCACCGTCCCGGTCCCGGACCCGGCCTTGGTCACCGTCAACGTGCGCGGTGGAGGCGGCGTCGGACTGAACGTCGCGGTCACCGTCGTCGTCCGCAGTCAAGGTCACGACACACGACCCGGTCCCCGTGCACGCACCCGTCCAACCGGTAAACGACGAACCCGCCGCCGCGGCCGCGCTCAACGTCACCACCGTGCCGTTCGCGAAGTCCGCGCTGCAACGTCGCACCGCAGCTGACCCCCGCCGGACTACTCGTCACCGTCCCGGTCCCGGACCCGGCCTTGGTCACCGTCAACGTGCGCGGTGGAGGCGGCGTCGGACTGAACGTCGCGGTCACCGTCGTGTCCGCAGTCAAGGTCACCACACACGACCCGGTCCCCGTGCACGCACCCGGTCCAACCGGTGAACGACGAACCCGCCGCCGCGACCGCGCTCAACGTCACTGCCGTGCCGTTCGCGAAGTCCGCCGCACACGTCGTACCGCAGCTGACCCCCGCCGGACTACTCGTCACCGTCCCGGTCCCGGACCCGGCCTTGGTCACCGTCAACGTCCGCGGTGGAGGCGGCGTCGGACTGAACGTCGCGGTCACCGTCGTCGCCGCAGTCAAGGTCACGACACACGACCCGGTCCCCGTGCACGCACCCGTCCAACCGGTAAACGACGAACCCGCCGCGGCCGCAGCAGTCAACGTCACCACGGTCCCGCTATTGAACGTCGCGCTGCAAGCAGCACCGCAGCTGATCCCCGCCGGAGCACTCGTCACCGTCCCGGTCCCGGACCCGGCCTTGGTCACCGTCAACGTACGCGGGACCGGTGCTCCGCCAGTTCCGATGCGCCCAATCGAGTTGTTGCCCTGGTTCGCAAACCACATGTTCCCGTCCGGCCCCTGCGCGATACCAGATGGATTGCCGATGGTTCCGTTCGGGTCTGGGAAGTTGCTGATCGCCCCTGCGGGCGTGATCCGCCCAATCGAGTTATTCGGGAAGTTGCTGAACCACAAGTTCCCGTCCGGACCCGCCGCGATCCCATACGAGGCACCGAAGGTCGGTGTCGGCAGTGGAAAACTTGAAAACACGCCGGCAGGCGTAACCCGCCCAATCGAGGCGATGGCCTGGTTGGTGAACCACAAGTTCCCATCCGGACCCGCCGCGATCGAAATCGGCTCGACGATCGACCCGGTAGGACCAGCGAAGCTCGAGACCACCCCCGCGGGCGTGATCCGCCCAATCATCCAGTTGCCGTAGTTGGTGAACCACAAGTTTCCATCAGGACCCCTGGCGATGCCCCAGGGTTGGTTGATCATCGAGTTCGGGTCGGTGAAGTTGGAGACCACGCCCGCCGTGGTGATTCGCCCAATCGAGTTATCGCCCTGGTTGGTGAACCACAAGCTCCCGTCCGGACCCGCCGTGATCCCAACCGGGCCACTAATGGTCGCGTCCGTGAAGTTGGTGACCACCCCCGTCGTGGTGATCCGCCCAATCGAGGCGTTGGAGAGGTTGGTAAACCACAAGTTCCCGTCCGGACCCGCCGCGATCCCGTACGGATCACTAATGGTCGCGTCCGTGAACGTGGAGACCACACCCGCAGTCGTCATCCGGCCAATCGAATTGTTGCTTCTGTTGGTGAACCACAAGTTCCCGTCCGGACCCGCGGCGATCCCAATCGGTTCCAGTATCGGGTTCGCCTCAGTTCCGGGGAAACTGGATACAACCCCGACCGGATCGGCCGCGGATGCCGGGACAGCGGGTCCGACTGCGGTCATCACCAAGACCACCGCGCAAGCTGTGGCACACGACCTGACCGTGTTTAGACGCGCCAAACCGAACTTCATGAAGGTTCCCCCTGCCGGAATCTCACTCCACACCCTGCCTGCCACGCCCATCCATGAGCGACTCGTTGCGGCGCACCCTTGGCGCGAATTGTCCGCTCGTCAAGCGAACCATCGAGGAGTGCCCAGGCCATCACTCCAGGTGAACTCCTTGCCCGCCCATCCAATGAGAGTTCGACCTGGATTCACCACAGACCGTGCCTCTTCATCAGGGTGCGTCGCGCGAGGTTCGCCGCAACATCCGGGTCGCCAGCGAGCGTCGGGGTCCACAAAGACACGCTCGGTCTTCGGCTCGAGTACCTGCCCGAAGAGGCGAAGGTGCGGGTCACGGCCACACCCGCTGGATATGTGTCCGAGGCTGT